>JBEKQD010000023.1:0-48825 GCA_049520075.1 Occallatibacter sp.
ACAACGCGCCTGCCGTCCCGGGTGGTCTTGATAAGGTCTCCCTCCCAGTGTCCCACCTGCATCAATTGATCTCTGATCTCCGAGAACGGCTTCGGGAACTCAGTGCGAAGCAGGTCGTGCGCGATTTGTCCGGTAGCCTCGGCTTTGGAGTATCCCATCATCGCTTCGGCTCCGCGGCTCCAAAATAGAACAACTCCCTCCATGTCGATCACAAATACCGAGTCTTGCGTGAGTTCGAGCAGGGCAGCCTGCTCCGCGGTGGCTAACTGCTCCTGCCGCCTTTCCGAAACGTCGCGGAAGACGAGCACGACACCGATGACTTTTCCTTTGCCAGCGAGGATTGGCGCGGCGCTGTGCTCGACCGCAATTTCACGGCCATCTCTTGTGACTAAGTCCACGTGGTTGGCGACAGACAGAACCTGCTTCTCTTTAAGTACACGGAGCACTTCATTGTCCGCGGTCATACCAGACTTTTCATTGATGAGACGAAGCACGTTTCCGATCGGTTGGTTTAAGGCCTCTTCCGATGGGAATCCGGTGAGAGCGGCGGCGATTGGGTTGAGGAAGGTGATGCGGCCCTCGCTGTCTGTAGCAATAACAGCCTCACCGATGCTACCCAGAGTAGCAGTCCATCGCTCCTCGCTCTGCAATAGCTTGGTGCCAAGTTGTTCAACGTGATATCGAGTGAACATGGCCAGGAATACCGCAACACCGAAACCCAGGCCAAGGAAGCTGGTCACTATCACAATCCAACGCACGTGCGCGGCTTGAGCACGCTCCACACGCAGTTCAGCTTCCACATTTTGGAACTCCGAGATCTGCTCCCGAAGGGCATCCATTCTGCGTTTTCCTTGCTGGTTCTCATAAAGCGTGGGGTCGGCTTTTCCTGCACGGCGAAGAGAGATAATCGCGCTGGCGTAGCCTTCCCACTCCACGTAGCCGGCATGAATCTGCTTCAGCCGCTGATGCTGCTGCGGGAGATTATCAGCCACCATTCCATACAAAGCCTGGTATTCGGGGTCCAGTCTCTTCGCACCTTCCAGATAGGGTTGAAGAAAGCTCTCGTCACCGGTTGCAATGTATCCACGTGTTGCGGATTCCATGTCGACCATCAACTTGAGCAGGTTCCCGGATCGGTCGAGAACCTGACCGGTATGATCAACCGACAACAAGGACTTATTCAAGTCGTAGGTTTCCCATAAAAGCAATCCGGCAAATGCAGCCATGATCACCAAGGGCACCACAATCATCTGACGGAGCAAAGATTTGAATTTCGAGTATTCCATCGTAACCAATCACACTTTTCCGGGGAATGAACGGACCAAATTGCCTGTGGGTTCGCCAGCCGAGCAATTCCCTGGAGCGGTCTACTGAAGTTTAGGGCCGAGTGGGCACGTTGTCACATTTGGTGAAAGCTCCGTGCTTGTCAGACGGTGAGTGAGTTTGCTGCATGCGTTCGCTTGGTCGACAGTCATCTGTTCGCGGAATGTCGTTCATTGAGGGCTTTACGGCATTGTCATCCGGGAATTGATCGCGCAGAATCACATTTAGCAGAGCATTGTGCACCCGAATGCGGTCGTCGTAATCGATAAGACCGAGTTTGTGGAAACGGTTCATGAAGAAGCTGACGCTCGACTGTGTGGCGCCGATTCTCTCCGCCAGGCTTTCCTCCGTAATAAGAGGGATCAATCTGACCGGCTCCCCTGGCTCCCCAAAATTCGCCATTAAGAGGAGTATCTTCGCCAATCGTTTTTCGCAGGAGTTGAAGAGTTGATCGACAAGATCAGACTGGATGCGCATACCACGGGCAAGAAGAAACTTGAAGAATAACCCAGAGAGGAGATGTTCCTTGTGCATCACTCGAAGCATTTCCTCCCTCTCTACCTTGAGTGCTATACAGACGGTAATGGAGGTTGCAGTGGCCATATGTAGCGCGCCCACACTCGCCAGCGACTCTTCTCCAATAAAATCCCCCGCGCTGAGGAGAGTGATTCTGGCTTCCCTGCCACTACTTGAAACAATCGCTAATTTTGCGCGGCCACTTTGAAGATAGAAGATGGAGTCGGCGGCTTCTCCTTGAGAAAAGAAGGGCCGCTTTTCGCTCAGTTTGACGATTTTGCGCCCGGGTCCAGCGCTCGCCAAAAACGCATCTGCATCGAATGCGGGCTTCTCAAGTTTAATCATCTAAAGCTTTTCCCCTCGAAAATGACCTGACAGCTTAGCGAAAGCTAGGCTTCTGGACGCGATCATCTGAATTGCCCGTTGAATCTCCTCAACAAGATCGAGCTAATCGACGGCCATCAAGGCCCGGCCAAGTACGACTCGACTGGTCCCAGAAAAGCATCTGAGCAAGCGGCAGAACATCCCTTATGCGGCAATTACATAGAATTGCAGAGATGAGCGTGGAGCGTAGGTCAATATTGCTCACCTTGTTGGACCAGTTCTACGGGTGACTGAAATCAGCGCAGTCTCATCTGCAGAGGGCAGAACTTTATGGCGTTTAGGCCGCCACCGAACTCAGCTCAATTGCAAAGATAAACAAGCACGGCGGAATCTATCTCAACTCTGTTCCATGAGGTCGTAAGGCTTCCAGGCAGCACCTAATCTTTTTTCATGCGGGATTTAGTGCTCGAAATAATGGTTCTGAGTGAGGAGAACGCAAATCGCAGTATGATATAGACAGTGAGTCGCGCGATGCTGGTCTTTATCGCCGTCAGGCTCTTCGCGGCCCTTACGGCCGCCCTCGTTTGCACCTCCATGCAGACCAGCTACTTTCGTTCGCAGGTTACCAATAGCCTTCAGTTGGAGATCAGCAGGTGTAACCGACCCACCAGTGGGTCGTTCATTCTGAACGAACTCTAATCCAACGCGAAGGGTAGGTTTGGGCCGGCCGCTCGAGCCTCTTCTTTAAAACATGCTCTGCGCAATCGAGATGTGGCTGCCCGCGTCATGCTTGTCACTAATGAGCACTTCTCGACCGTCATGGAGTAGGCCCAAACCCGAATACATCGGCGGAAGCCGATTCAGCTTCGAGAATACGGAAGTCTTCTGCGTGACCAGGCTGAATACATTGATCGACGGCGTCTGTTGCTTGGAGCTGAGATAGTAGATTCCATTGCGGCTCACTGCCCAGTAAGCCCAATAGCCTGCAGCAGGCTCATCGAGAATGCGGACTGCATTACCGCCAGACGCGGGCATCCGCCAGATGCCATCCTCACCTCCACGCGCAAAGTAGAGCCATTTGCCGTCGGGCGATTCCTGGCCAACAATCCCGTCGTCGCTGGTGACAGGCTGCGGTGTTCCGCCTGTCGCCGGCAGCTTCCACAGTTGCCAGCGCCCGCCACGGTTGGAACGGAAGTAGATGGAGCGGCCGTCAGCCGACCAACGCGGAACGATATCGTTGACCTCGCCAAACGTGATTTGTTGCGGTCTGCCGCCGGCGGCGGCAATAGCAAAGATGTGCGAATGACCGTCAATCCTCGAATCGAAAAGGATTCGATCACCTTCGGGAGACCACGACGGACTGCCCGAGATGGATAGTTTGTCGTCAAGAGGCGTCAATTGACGAAGCGATTGCCCGTCGATGGAAGACACCCAGATTTGTTGACTGCCGGAGCGCCAAGACTGAAACGCAAACTGAGTGCCATCTGGAGAGATGCTTGGAGCGGAATCCTGTGCGGTCGAGGAGACGATCAGTGGCTCCTTCGCTACTTGCGATTCGTCCTTTGACGCAGTGACGCGCATGATGCCAAAGATGGCGGAACCCTCTACAAATGCGAGATTGTTTCCGTTGAGCGAGATAGCGGGTTGGGCAGCATTCTCGGTTCCCACGGGCATCCGCTGCGGCGTGCCGCCGTCCAGCGCGACCTTCCAAAGAGCATATTGGCCGGCTCGATTGGAGGAGAAAACAATGGATCGATTGTCCGAGGACCACGTGATTCCATTGATCGTCTTGCCGTCATGGGTGATCTGGCGCGGCTCTCCGCCGCTCGTCGGAATCCAATACAGGTCGGCGACCCAGCTCTCGGTGGCCCGCAAGAATGCAATCTTTTTTCCGTCGGGAGAGTAGACAGGGCTCAGGTCTCCTTCCCAGCCGGGCGGAGAGTTGGTGAGTGCGTGGACACGCATGCTCTCTATATCGATCAGGTAGATTGACGAGCTCGGCTGGGCGCCCATGTGATCGACGAGCACAAAGCTCTTTCCATCGGGAGACCAGGAGAGAGCGCCCTGGTCCCAGCGCGTGGTTTCTTCGGGGATATACACTTTGCGCACGGAATGCGGAGCTGCCAGTGAAGCAATGTAAAGCCCGAGGCCTGCCTCCGATGATGAAAGAAAGGCAATCTGTCTCCCGTCAGGCGACCAAGTGGGACTGTACTCGTCGTCAGAGAGGTCGGTCAGACGAAGCTGCGACTCGTTACCCAACTCCTTAATATAGATATGCTGGCGCCCACCGTCCTCCTTGGCCCAGACAAAGGCAAGTTTTTTCCCGTCCGGAGACAATGCCGGCCTGCTCTGTTCCCCGGCATTCGTGGTCAACTGAAAGGTTCGAATTGAAGCTGGAATAGGCTTCGGCAAGGACGCATGAATGGCCCAGATAACGATTCCGCCGGCCAACGCCAGACAAAGCACCACGGCCCCGATGCGGATTCCGGTCCTTCGTTTGTCGGCTACCTGGTTGGAAGGCGCGGCGGTGAGTATGGCCTCCTGACGAAGCTCCTCTAGTGCCGGGCGTTCCTTCCCCTCTTGCATTCCCAGAGCATCTCTGCGAGGAATTTCTTCGGGTAGCGGTTCAGGGAGGTGTCCCACCACCATCAAGCAGTATCCAACCTTTGAAACCGTTTTGATGTACCGCGGATTGTGGGGATCGTCCTCTAAGATGTGGCGCAAAACTGAAATGCAGCGCGTTAGGGCATCCTCGCCCACGAATGTGTCGGGCCAAACGGCACTTAAAATTTCGTCCTTTGAGACGACGCGCGGAGCCTGGTCCGCCAACTCGAGCAAAACGCTCATCACCTTAGGTTCGATCCGGTGGCTGGTATTCCCCTTTGAGAGCTGATTGAACTCGGGTTCTATGGTCCACTCGTCCAGCACGAACGGCGATTTGCTGTTCATCTGCTTCATAGTCTATCTGATAAATCTCTTAGAACCTACGGTTTGACTTCCATCAGATTAACATCGGAAATCCATCAGAGCAACCTCATGACCTTCGAATTGTCGCAAGCCTACTTTCTCAACAGCTTTTCAAGTTGTCAAGAAACTGTGCAGAGCAAGAGGGACCACCTCCCTTATTGAGTGAAGAGCGGATCGGTGAAAGCACTTGAAGCTATTGATTGTGCACCAAGGCAGGCGTCGGGAGAGTAACGGATACTCTGAGGCGCGTTCGGGTCTCGGTTCGAGGCGGGAATTCACGTTCTGGTTAGAGCCCATTCGGCAATGGCTGTTGGGGCACATGTGGGAGGGCAGAGGGGGACGGATTGTCATGCGCGGAGGAATTCCTTTGATTCTCCTGGCGATGCTTAGCGCCACCGGTTGCAGCGGCTGCGGCGGCGGAGGCACACAACCAGTTACCCTCACCGCCGCTTCTCCGACTTTCAGCCCTACTCCTGGAACTTACTCCGTGGCCCAAAGCGTAACCCTTAGTGATACCACGCCTGGAGCTTCGATCTATTACACGACGAACGGAACCACGCCCTCGAGCGCTTCGACTCTGTTTTCATCGGCGACGCCGATCGCCGTGAGTTCCACGACAACGATCGAAGCGATTGCCGTCGCGTCGGGGTATTTGAATAGCCCAGTCGGTTCAGCAACCTACACGATCAATTTGCCGGCTGCCGCTACGCCGACCTTCTCGCCGCTACCAGGGACCTTCACTTCTGCGCAGTCAGTGAGCCCGGCGGATACCACAACGGGAGCGGTGATCCATTACACGTTGAATGGATCGACTCCAACTGCGAATTCGACAGTGTTTACGCCAGGTGCGCCCATTGCGGTGACCTCGACGACCACGATCAACGCGATTGCCGTTGCTGCTGGATACTCAAATAGCGCGGTTGCAACCGGCACCTACACCATCAACCTGCCGTCCGCTGCTACGCCGACCTTCTCGCCGCTGCCAGGTTCGTACACAACGTCGCAGCCGGTGTCACTGAGCGATCTTACGCCAAATGCCGCGATCTACTACACGACGAATGGAACGACGCCGAGCGCGAATTCGACGTTGTTCACCGCAGGGACACCTATCACCGTTTCGACTACCACGACGATCAACGCTATCGCAATCGCAGCTGGGTTTTCAAACAGTGCAGTTGCGACCGGGACGTATACATTTCCAGGGTCGGCCTCGGCAGTATCGGTGGTGATAAGCACGAATAACCAGTCAGAACTTCTAACAGCGCAGCCAAGCGTGAACTTCACCACGAGCACGGCCGACGCGGGAACAAACACCATTGTGGTCGATCCGACACAGCAATATCAGTCTATCGACGGGTTCGGAGCGGCGTTTACCGATTCAGCCGCGTTTTTGCTGATGAAAGTCGAACCTTCCGCGGATCTGCCGGGAACGCTCAACGATCTGTTCACGCGCAACGGCAACGGAATCGGGCTGAGTTTCATGCGTATTCCCATGGGCGCCACGGATATCGCGCTGTCTGTTTACTCGTATGACGATCAGCCGGTAGGCACGACCGATATGAGTCTGACCAACTTCTCGATTGCGCACGACCAGGCTTACATTCTGCCGCTGATTGTGCAGACCAAGGCGCTGAACCCGCAGATGAAGCTGATGGCGAATCCGTGGAGCCCACCGGGATGGATGAAGGATCCTGCTTCGATGAGCCTCGTGTCGATGCTTGGTGGCGATTTGCTGCTGACTCCTGCAAATGAGACGGCCTTCGCGAACTACTTTGTCAAATTCCTTCAGGCGTACCAGGCAGCGGGCGTGTCGATCGATTACATCTCGATCCAGAATGAGCCGGAAAATGTGACCACGGCTTATCCAAGCATGCTGATGCCGGATACGACGCAACTGACCTTGCTGCAGGGCTATGTGCTTCCTGCGCTGTCGACGGCAAATCTTTCCACCAAGGTATTCGTGTGGGATCACAACTGGGATACACCGTCATATCCGGAGTATGTGTTGAGCGGCTTGACGCCCCAGCAATTGACGCAGGTTGCGGGTACTGCTTGGCACGGGTACTTAGGTACGCCGGGCGCGCAGCAACTTGTGCAGAACAAATTTCCAACGCTGGGCACTTGGGAAACGGAGCACTCCGGCGGTACGTGGCAGAGCGATCAGTTCACGACCGACATGCTGGAGATTACGCAGGTTCTGCGCAACTCTGCCAAGTCGTTTGTGAAGTGGAGCCTTGCATTAAATGAAAACCTTGGGCCTGACCTGACGCAGGACGCCGGGCTGGGTGGTTGCGATACGTGTACGCCGATTGTGACAGTGAATAGCTCGACGGGCGTGGTGACCAAGGACATCGAGTATTACACGCTCGGCCACTACAGCAAATACGTGTTGCCGGGTGCAGTGCGCGTGTACTCAAACAACACGCCTGCGATTGCCAGCGTAGCCTTCGAGAATCCGGATGGTTCGATGGCATTGATCGCGTATAACAGCTCCGCTTTGAGCCAGACCTTTCAGGTTCAGTGGGGTATGCAGTCGTTCTCGTACACCCTCCCTGCTACTTCCGCTGCTACGTTTACCTGGACGGGGACGCCGAGCGGCACTGTACCCCCCGTTGCGGCCACCGCACAGATCCAGGGCTCCAGCTTCAGCAGCGAAAGCGGACTTGAAACGGAGAACACCGGTGACTCCACCGGCGAATACGATCTGGGCTACGTTGCCGTGGGCGCCACTGCCGTCTACAACAATGTCGACTTTGGCAACAGTTCTCCTACATCGGTGAGCGTCCGCGAAGCGAGCGGCGCCGGCGGCGGTACGCTCACTTTTTATCTCGATAGCCCAACTGGCACACCAATTTCCTCAGTCACCCTTCCTGTCACAGGCGGCTGGGAGGACTGGGAAACCGTTGCGGGCTCAGTCTCTGGGGCGACGGGAGTGCACAACTTGTACATCGTCTTCACGGGATCGGCCAGTGGCATCGCCAATTTGAATTGGTTCCAATTTCAGTAACGAGGTGATCGAAGAAATGGATGAGTGAAGGTTTCACCCTAAAGTTTTCGGTTGATTCCTTTCAATAATCACGCACGAAAGCTTGCGCAATGCTTTTCTGACTCGAAAAGATCTGCAATGCCAACCAATTTCAGGAGGCAGTTCATGAAAAACACGATGCGATGGATTTTTCCCATTCTTCTGGCGATGTTTGGAAGTGGGGCATGTCTCGCACAAAGCGTCAATGCTGGAGACATTCGAGGTATAGTGACCGACGCTACGGGAGCTTTGATTCCAGGAGTCAAGGTAACGGTGCTGAATGTCGATACAAAAGTGGCAAAAGAGTACACCACCAACCGGGAAGGCCTGTACGACACCAATTCGATCATTCAGGGCAATTACACCATCACGTTTTCAGTGGCCGGCTTCGAGCAACTGGTGCGCGGCCCCATCACACTGCAGGTGGGTTTCACCACGGTCAACGCGCAATTGAAGATCGGCGCGGCGAATGTGCAGATCACGGTGACCTCGGACGTGCCGCAACTGACTACCGAAAGCGGCAGCCAGTCTACCGTTCTGGACGCCAAGTCGATGGACGAGTTGCCGCAGGTAACTCCGGACTGGCAGGGATTCGTGATTCTGTTGCCGGGCGCGGCAGGAACTTCAAGCTCGAGTCCCGGTACACAAGCGGCCGTCAACGGCAATCTGCCTTACAGTAACGTTCTTTCCGATGGCGCTTCGACCACCCTGGGCCAGAGCATGAACGCCAACACCACCACCTTCGAAGACGTGGCCGAAGTGCAAATCAATACCTCTTCGTTTTCGGCGCAGTACGGCATTGGTGGCGTCGTCTTTAACCAGGTCACCAAGAGCGGAACCAACTCTTTCCATGGCACCGGTTACGACCTCATTCAGAATGGCGCATACGATGCGGCGCCCTACACTGTCGGCGGCAAGGGAGTGTCATCCAAGCTGCGCTACAACAACTTCGGCGCCGCGCTGGGCGGCCCGGTGGTGAAGATGAAGAAGATGTTCTTCTACTTCAACTACGATCACATCATCAACGACGGATTCCCCGGCGGCCTGAATAAGTACACCGTTCCCACTCCGCTCATGATGACCGGCGACTTCAGCGAGATAGCCGGCACGACAACCCTCTACGATCCGACCACTCAGACCATCGCTCACGACTCGAACGGCAACCCCTACCCGATCCGCCAGGCCTATACGGACAACAAAATCCCAACTCCCGAGTTGGATTCGGTAGCCTCAAAATTCATTCAATGGTATCCGACGCCGACCAATCACATCGCCGGAGGCGAGTTCCTTTGCGGAACCGCGGCACAGGCTCCAGCGCTTCCTATTTGCTCCTCGTTTGGTCCGCACGGCGAACCCTATCAGAACTTCGGCTCCGACTTGTCGTCTCCCAATCCGACCGTTCGATACTTTGGGCGCCTGGATTACGATCCCTCCGCCAAGCACAAGCTAACTATGTCTGATGTCCAGACCGACAATCCATCGATTGCGAATGGCAGCGGCGTGGAAGCCTGCCCGGTGGGCTGTGGTATCTCGGACTATGACAACAACAACGCGCAGATCACCGAAGTATGGACTATCAGCCCGCGCATCGTCAACGAAGCGCGTATAGGCTATACCTATCAGTACAGCAAGCAGGGCGACGAAAGCGCGGGCGAAGGATTGCCCACTCAGTTGGGCTGGAAGTTTGCGAAATCGGACGATTTTCCGGACGTCGACTTCGAAGACGGCGATTGGGATCCTGCCTGGATCAATAAGCAGGGCAACGGCAGCAATCTTTACAAGGAGCATGTCTTCGATCCATCCGACGTGGTGACAATGATCGTGGGCAAGCACATTCTGCACTTCGGCGGCGAGCTGCTGATGTATCGCAACGATTCGCAGGTCTGGGGCACAAGCCAGCAGTCAGGCCAATTGGATTTTGGCGGAACCTGCGGCTGCAACCACGACTACACCGCGAATTGGACAACTAACTCCGGCGGCGCGGCCGCCCTCAATGGCGGCGGCTGGGCGATGGCCGACTTCATGCTGGGTTATGCCTCGGGCTGGAGCGCTTCCGCGACGCCGGAGTTCGGCGCGCGCCTGAAGTCTCCGCAGATGTTCATTCAGGACGACTACAAGATTCGTCCCAACCTTACAGTGAACATCGGACTTCGCTACCAGATCAATCATGGGTGGAACGAGATTTATGGAGATCTGGATACATTCGATCCGACGGTGATCAATTCCGCCGACGGTAGCCTGGGCGGCATGTGGTTTGGTCAAACCCGTGCCAATGGACGCAAATCGATGGAAGCGAATGTATTCAGTACTACCCTTCCGCGTGTCGGTTTCTCCTGGTTACCCGATGCCAAAACCACGCTGCGCGGCGGCTTTGGCATCTACGCTTATAACTGGAGCGCGGATAACTATGGACAAGGTCTTGGTGCCCCATTTGGCGGCTCAGGCAGCGCCAATGATGGCACTGGCGGTATTACTCCGATCACCAAGTTTGACGGCACGGGAACAAATTTTCTCACACACGCGCCGTTGCCCTATATCTCGGACAACACCTCCTCGGCGGCATATAACGGTCAAGCTGTCAGCTATACGGCCTATCAGACTCCGGTTCCAAAGATCATGCAATGGAATCTGGCCCTGCAGCGGCAGTTGACTTCCGATATCGTAGCCGAAGTCTCTTACGTGGCCAGCCACGGAAGCGACCTGGTATTCGGCGATAATGGTGGTGTTGCGCTGACCCAGATTCCCGAGAGCGAACTGTTGTCTACGGGCACTAACTGGGCAGCCGTTCCGTATCCCAATTACTCCTCGCCTTCGGCAAACGGGTCCATCACCGGTTATACCAATAACGCGGTGTCCAACTACAACTCATTCCAGGCGCAGATTACGAAGCGCTATCGCTCCGGCGTAAGCTTCAACTTCAACTACGTGTGGTCGCATATGTTGGACACCGGCGACTCCTCCGGCTGGGGCAGTCACGCAGGACCGCTGGAGTACCAGAACTCCTACGATCCGAACGCCAACTACGCCAGTTCCAACTTCGATATTCGGCATAGCTTCAAGGGCTACGCGGTCTACCAGTTGCCATTCGGCAAAGGCAAACCGTTCTTGAACCATAGCGTGATTCTCGACGAATTCGCTGGCGGCTGGCAGATCTCCGGCACGGTCATCCTTTCCACCGGTAATCCTTTCAACTTAAGTACTCAAGGCGCTAACCCGGAAAACTACACCAACGCCAACGGCGGCGGATCATTTCCGGACTGGAACAAAAACGTCAGCCCCAAGACGAACCACAACCCCCGCGCCGGCACTTGGTATAACCCCCAGGCTTTCCAGCAGCCTGCCAACGGAACCTTCGGCAACGTGGGCAGAAACGTTTTGTATGGTCCCGGAATCAACGATTTTGGAATGGCTGCGCACAAGGAGTTCACGCTGCTGCAAGCCTGGGATCACACAATCAAGATGCAGGTTCGCATGGACTCAACCAACGTCTTCAACCACGCCAGCTTTGGCGAGCCCAACGGGAATCTGACTGCGTCGAGCGGCGTCGGGACACCTTACACGGCAACCCAGATTGGCTCCGCCAGTCACGAGTTTAACAGCGTGGTCGTGGGTGGACGCGATGTCCAGTTCACGGCGCGCATCAACTTCTAACCAGGCAATGCAATGAAACAGACTGGAGAGGCGGCCGGGCGGTTGTCTCTCCAGTTACTATTTAAATAACCGAGAAAATGGGTGTGAAATTGAAGCGTGTGACAAGATGGGTCGGAGCAGTGCTGCTGTTGTGCGCGGGAATGTGTTCCGCGCAGGCGAGCGACACCGAGCGGCAGATTGCCGAGCACAATCGCAAGATTCAGCAATATATGCGGGAGAACAAACCCGACCTGGCTCTGGCGGAGTCACAAGCCTTGGTGGCGCTCGATCCAAATAATCCGGAAGCCCGCGCAAATCTGGGAGTGATGTATTTTTTCAAGGGAGACTGCGCTGCGGCGGCGCCTGAGTTGCACGCCGCTACGACGCAGCGCGCCGGACTCTGGCGGATTCAGGTTCTACTTGGCATATGCGAGCGGAAGCAAGGTGATGCCGCCCGCGCCCGCGCCGACCTAGAGAGCGCTTTTCCACATCTGGAGGAAGATAAGATTCGCATGGAAGCCGGCATGGAATTGATCGACCTGGCGATGTCGCGAGGCGATCTGGCCCAGGCCGCCTCCCTTGTGGAAACATTGCGCGCCCACAGCCCAACCGACGCTCGCGTGCTTTACATGGCCTATCGAATCCATACCGAATTGGCTGGCGAATCGATGCTGAGTCTTGCGATGGCCGATCCGGACTCTGCTGAAATGCATCAGGCGATGGCGCATGAGACATTGCGCTATGGCGATCCTGCGGGCGCAATCGTTCAGTTTCGCAAGGCCATCGCGATCAACACAAAACTTCCCGAAGTTCATTTCGAACTGGCCGAGGTTCTGAATGAATCCACAGACCAGGCCGTCAAGCGCCAGGCGGAAGACGAATATCAATTGGCGTTGAAGTTCGACAGCCGCGAAGAAAAAGCCGAGTGTCGTTTAGGCGAGTTTGCCGCCGGGCGCGGCGACGTGCAGGCAGCGTCCGAGCACTATCAGCGCGCCATCGCTCTTGCGCCTTCCGATACGGACGCAGCGCTTGGACTGGCCAAGGCGTTGGCTGCATTGAAACAGCCAGATAAAGCGCTGGCGCTGTTGCAGCAAGTTGTGGAGCGCGATCCAACCGACGACGTCGCGCACTTTCGGCTGAGCGCTCTCTACCGGCAGATGGGAAAGCCCGAAGATTCACGACGGGAACTGGAGTTATACCGAAAATACAAAGAGATCAAGGATCGTTTGAAAGAAACCTATAGACGATTGCGCATGGAGCCGGGCCATGAAGAGGGCAACAATGGCGACGCGCGCTAGAGGCCGAGGTAAGTTGAAGCTAAAGTTCTTCGTAATTGCGCAACTGCTTGCCTTGTGCCTGTGCGGCGGGAAGCATTCCCTCGGCCAGGAGACTGGCCACGGAATGGGTGAAGGAGGAGTTCATCGCGCCTCGACTGTTTCCAGCGCGGTGAAAGACCGCAAAGACTCCGCTTCTCTGCCGCAACTTATCGACATTGCTGCTTCAACCGGGATCGATTTCCAGCATCTTACCTCGGCGGATCAGCGCTATCTTGTCGAGTCGATGAGCGGTGGAGTGGCCATCATCGATTACGATCGCGATGGCTGGCCGGATCTTTACTTTACCAATGCGCAGACCGTGGAGTCGGCGCTCGCGGGAAAAGTTTCGCGCAGCGCGCTCTATCACAACAACCGTGACGGCACCTTTACTGACGTGACGGATAAGGCCGGAGTCGGCTATCCGTGCTGGGCGATGGGAGCTGTGGTGGGTGACTACAACAACGACGGCTGGCCCGATCTGCTGGTGACTTGCTTCGGCGGTGTCGTGCTCTACCGCAACAATGGCGATGGCACATTTACCGATGTTACCAAGAGTGCCGGTCTGGGCGGAGACACAATGTGGGCCACGGGCGCCGCCTTCGGCGACTACGACAACGACGGCTGGCCCGACCTGTTCATCTCGCACTACGTCGATTTCAATCTGCACGATCTTCCCGTCTTTGGATCGGCCAAGAGTTGTAAATATCATGGCGTGGATGTGCAATGCGGGCCGCGCGGCCTCAAGGGGCTGCCTGATAGTCTCTATCACAACAATCAAGATGGAACTTTTACCGATGTTTCCAAACAGGCAGGCGTTGACAACCCGCAGCACTACTTTGGCTTGACTGCGCTCTGGTCGGACTTTGACAACGATGGGCGGTTGGACCTGTTTGTCGCCAACGACGGCGGACCAAATGATCTATTTCGCAACCTGGGCAGCGGGAGCTTCTCCGAGGTGGCGCTTCTTGCCGGAGTGGCGCTGAGTGAGGACGGGGCCGAGCAGTCGAATATGGGCATTGCCCGCAGCGATTACCTTCATACCGGGCGTACCTCACTCGCCATCAGCCATTTCAACGAGCAGTATGCGTCGCTCTATCAGAATGACGGGGCGATGAGTTTTACTGATGTTTCCGACATTTCCGGAATCGCGCGCGCCACCACCCCATATGTCGGCTGGGGAGACGGTTTCTTTGATTTCGACAACGATGGATGGCCTGATCTGTTCATTGCCAACGGCCATGTCTATCCGCAGGTGGACGGGGCCAACCTGGGCGTTAAGTACCGGGAGCCGAAGCTATTGTTTTTGAATAACGGCGACGGCACATTTACAGACATCAGCAAACAGGTAGGATCTGCGTTGCAGATTCCACAATGTAGCCGTGGCGTGGCGATGGGCGACTTATTCAATGACGGAACGATCGACATCGTCGTGGAGAATCTGCAGGGCAAGCCGATGATACTGCGGCCGCGTGGCGTCAAGGGTCATTGGATCGAATTTCAATTGGAAGGCGTGCAATCCAATCGAATGGCTCTAAACGCGCGGGTGCGGGTTTACAGTGGGACAATGGTTCAGTCCGACGAAGTTCATAGTGGCGGAAGCTATCTCTCGCAAAATGATTTGCGGCTCCATTTTGGACTTGGCACATCGGATCGCATCGACAAGGCGGAGATCATCTGGCCCTCGGGGAAGGTTGACACGATCGGCAGTATGCCGGCCGATCGTCTCTATGGCGTTGAGGAAGGGAAGGGGATTCTTCCGGCAGCCAAGCTTAGGCCTAGCGCGCCACGCAGCGGTAAAAGATAAAGTGCAGCATGCGCGGAGGGGCCGCCAGCGTGTTTTTAAACTGGAGAGAAGTATGCATCATGCCATGCACATACCGTCTGTGAATTGTCGCAAAAAGCTGAACAGATTGAAGTCGATCTCCCTCGGCCTTGTCACAGTCGCGTTCATCGCTGGATCGCCGATTACTTCCCACGCGCAAAAGACCGCGTCACAGCCGGAAGCTCCGTTGCAGGAGCAGTTGCATAGAGCACTCAGTGTTTTTGAGCATGGGGATATCGCGCAAGCTTTGAAACTGACCAATCGATTGGTCGAGCAACATCCCGGATTTGTTCCCGCGCTAAAACTGCAGGGGATGCTGCTTGAAGAGACAGGGCGGCCGGAAAAGGCGGCGCAATCTTACCAGCGCGGCTTGAAGCTGGCACCCAACGATGCTGACCTGCTCTTCAAAGTAGGTGTGGAGCAGCTCCTTGCCGGAGACAAATCCCAGGCCATTACACTGCTGCTCCGCCACTTGCGCTATGAGCCGCGAGATGGAGATGCATTCTATTATCTTGCTCAGGCTTATCACCTGAGTGGACAAAATGAACTGGCACTCAATGCAATCCAAAAGTGCGTGAAATATTTGCCGGCCAATCCGTCGGCTTTGCAGAAATATGGGGAGCTTCTGTGCAGTACCGGAGATAGCGAGACCGGGATTGGATGGCTGCTGAAAGCTCAGCAAATCGATCCGAAACTCGAGCAAATCGATCTCGATCTTGGAATAGCCAGCCTTAGTGATATGGATCTGCCAAACGCAGACAAATATGCTCAGGTAGCAATCGGGAAATATCCGAGCAACCCCGATGCCTGGGAGTTGCTGGCTTCCGTGGAGGTTAAACTTGCTCAATGGCAAAAGGCGAAGGATGCTTACCAGCAGGTGCTGTCGCTGAAACAAGAGGAACCCGACGCCTTGCTGGGACTGGGCCATTGCGAACTCGAGTTGAAGCAATACCGAGACGCCATCGATACGTTGAACGGGCTTTTGCGGCGCGATCCGACAAAGATTCTCGCGCACTTCTATCTATCCAGAGCCTATGCGGGCCAGGGCGATCGGACAGAAGCCCAGCACCAGGCAGAGCTCCATCATACGATGATGGAGCAGATTTCCTTTGCCGCTTCCGCGCTCGGATCGGAGGCGGACAAAGCGGCTTGGGTACAGGCTCGGCGACTTCTAATTGATCACCGCGAAGAGCAGGCGTTGCAATTATTCGTGGAGAACGCGAAGAGAACATCCGCGACTCCAGGTCATCCATACTTTCTGATAGGGGCGCTTTACTTATACATCGGAGACTCGGCGAACGGTTTGCGCTATCTGAATCGTGCCTTGCAGATTGAGCCGACGGTGCGAGGCGCGCGGACATATCTGGGAATCTACGATTTGCAGCAAGGAAGGTTGGCCGAGGCAGAAAAGGAATTTCTGGCGGAAATTGCCAACGATCCGAATTATGAAACAGCCGTTGCCGAACTGGGCGTGGTTCGCTATAAGCAGCAGCGATGGGCAGAGGCTGCCGACCAGCTGGCGAGATCCCATACACGCACACCCGCTCTTCTGCTTCCGCTCTGCGACGCCTATTTTCATTTGGACAACGTCAAAGATGCAAATCTGACCGCGGAGATAGCGGCGGCGTATGCGCGCGATGATCCACAGTTTCTGGAAAGTCTGATTGACTTGTTAAACCACAATGGGCAAGCCGAGCTGGCGCAGAAACTGGCGGGAACTCCGAGACCTTGAAAGTCACGGCCGTATGGATCACTGAACGAGATACATTTAAATGTCATACCTTCGAGCGTGCGAGATCATCTGGGATGAACATCCCAGGTCGAACTCAGCCGTGAATTGTTTCTTTTGCGTTAATTATTTCAGGCTCTCAGTTACAGTAAGGATCTGGTCCGCCTTTACGTTGGACAGTACTTGTTTGATGCCGCTCGGCCAGGAAAGCTCGATCCTGTCGATCACGGTCGCATCACCCAGTCCGAAATGAACTCGCTTGTCGCTCGATGAGTTATAGCCTACGGCGGTTGTGGCGTGGTTGAATTGGCTGCCATGCGATGTTGTGATCTTGACCTTCGTGCCGAGTCCGTCGCGATTCGATTTTGTTCCAACCAAATTAAGAATGATCCAGTGGTTGAACGTCTGGGTGCGATTTATCAGTATCTGAGGGGTATCGTTGAGGGCTGTCACGACAATATCGATCTTTCCATCGTTGTTCAGGTCTCCGAAGGCAGCGCCACGATGAGCCGCCGGAAGTAAGAAACCTTTTCCGGCCGTGCTGCTAACTTCTTCGAAGGAAAGATCTCCGCGGTTGCGGAACAAGCCATTGGAAAGGGCATAGGGGCGATGGGCGATTTCCATTGAGTTATCGTTTATTTCCGAGTTAGCTGAAAAAATGTCTTTGTTCCCATCGTTATCAAAGTCGAATATTCCCGTGCTCCAAGCGGTCAGGCGACTGGAAATGCGGGTGATTCCAGAGGCTCCCGAAATATCTTGGAACTGCCCGTCTCCGTTGTTGTGATACAGTTGAAAACTATCGCCGAACATGGCGGTATGGAAGACATCCGGCTTGCCGTCGTTATCGATGTCCCGGAAATCTACCCCCATTCCAGCTACGGTCTTTCCGCTCTCGTTGTATTGAACGCCGGCCCACATCGCGACATCAGTGAAGGTCCCGTCGCCGTTGTTGTGAAGCAGATAATTTTGAAAGGTGTCATTGGTAATAAAAATATCAGTGAAACCGTCGTCATCGTAGTCGGCAAATGCCAGGCCCATACCCTTGCCGATATATTGCGATATATGAGATTGCTCGGAGACGTCAGTGAAAGTTCCGTCGCCATTGTTGCGATAGAGAATATTGGCGGTCCCTTGAAACTCATTGGGTGAGCAGTAAGACTGCACCCCGTTGGTGGGACAGCTCTTGGCGGTTTTTATGTCGTAGTTCAGGTAATTCACGACAAATAGATCGAGATATCCGTCGTTGTTATAGTCGAACCATCCGGCGGCCACCGACAATGCTTTTCCCTGATTGGGGATGAAGCCGCCTACGCGGGCCTTTTCAGTGACATCGGTAAACGTGCCGTCGCCATTGTTATGAAAGAGTTGGTTCCTGTTGACGCCAGCAACATAGAGATCGACAAATCCGTCGTTGTCATAATCCCCGGCCGCGACTCCCATTGAATAGCCGATGCCTTTTAACCCGGCGCTTTCCGTCACGTCAGTAAAAGTGCCGTCGCCGTTATTCCGAAAAAGGCGGTTCCAGTAACTGGGATCGGTTTTTTCCAGCGAGGGAATCTCCGCGCCATTGGTGAAGAAAATGTCCAGCAGACCGTCATTGTTGTAATCGAATACAGCTACGCCTCCCATCATGGTTTCAATAGAGTAATGCTGAGGTGAGACGCTGTTCTTTAGTTTGAACTTGATCTTCGAAGACTCAATAATGTTTTCAAATTCGATTGCGGATTTGGCAAGAACTACAGCGTCCGCAGCCTTCTTGACGTCGGCGGACGGCTCCTGCTGCGATGGATGCACTGCCGAGGGAAGCTGAGCTCTGGTAACTGTCAAGGCGGGACCAGCTATTAAGACCGTGACGGGTAGAAAGCTCAATGCGGATCGCGCGACAGCGATCATGAGGGGAGCGGGAATTCTTGGCTGGGTGCAGAGGGAACGTAGCGCATCGATCCAGCGTACGAACAGGAAGCGATGGCAAGGGTTTCGTCTCATTGTAGGCATGAAGCAAGGATTTCAGGGCTTTCGCTATATTCATTATCTCATGGGCGAAAATCTCGGCGCGCCTGATCGCTGGGCCGTTTTGGCATCATTGGTAGGGGCGCAGTCTTATCAAGATCGTCCGTGTCAGAGCGATGGATCCGGCTGTTGATTGCATCGACGATCAAGATGAAGTTGATGAAGGCGAGTCCTTCCAAAGCCGAAGTCCCGAGCTTGGGAAAGCCAATCTCAGCAGTGTTGCGCCACTCTGACATTGAGGGCGTCGATCGTTGCTGCAGGTAAAACGTCTCTGCACACTCGATAAGCAGTCTAGTCTCTCGCTGCGCGAAAGAAGGAAGCTCGGATTCACGATCAGTGGCATGACCACTCAAACCATCTGGCAGCTTGCCAACTTCACGGAAGCCTTCCATTAACAGCTATTATTTCTGATAGTTATATGATTCAACAGCAGAATACTGACAATTTCAGTTGACAACAGTCCGGACACATCCTCATAATTCTCATGCTTAGGTGGTCTGACCACTTTTCGATTCGAATTAATGTCACAGACGCCTCGGCTAGCAGTTCCTCTATTGTCCTTTGCCACAAGTATTTCTGGAGATTTGCCATGAAACCCCAATTCCGCCTTGCCGTCACTTTCCTGCCTGTACTGTGTCTGTTGTCCCTGTTGAACGCCGGAGCACAAGGACCCACCACGCCGCCGATGATGGTGCAGGTGCCGTACGTCAGTGTTGGCGCCGGCGACATCGTCGCTGGGGTGTCGTCAGCGTCCAAGGCGTCTGCTTGTGCTGGTTATGCCAACGCCGGCACCACCAATATTGGCGATGGCTGCCCAGCCAACGAGGTGGGTGTCTCCACTCCGTGGGGGGTTACGGTCGACCAATGGGGAAATATCTACTTTGCGGATGAAGGCCACCTTGAGGTTCGCGTAATTTATGCCGGCAATACCGTGACGGTGAATGGAGTGTCGGTCACCAATCCAGCGGGGGCCATGATTGAGGCTGCGAACACGTCACTTGACATCACGACTCCCTTGGTTGCGGGCGACGTCTATGCGCTCGCCGGCGGTATTGCAACCGCTCCCTCATCCCCATATACGTGCAATGGGGGAGGGACATCTCTTAGCAAGAACGGCAGCGGCTGCCCGGCAACAGATTCGTATATAAAGGGGCCCTACAATCCAGCGGTGGACAGCGTGGGAAATGTTTTTGTTCCAGATAAGAGCAACTCGGTGGTTTACGTGGTGCTTGCCAATGCCACTGGCCTCGCGGCCCAGCTGGTTGTAAAGGAGAACTCCTCTTCATTCCCTACTTGCTCTGTTACCAATTCTGTTTTGGGCTGCACAGGCACTGCGCCGCAGGTTGGTTACATCTATCAGATAGCCGGCAATGGAAGCGGTTTTGTGGATAACACACTCGCGAACGGAGCGAAGTGCGTTAATGGCCCCTACAGCGTCGCAGTTGATTCCAGCGAAAACCTATACATAGCCGATAACGGCAACGACGTGGTCAGGATGGTCAACGGACCCAATAACACGACCAGCGGCGGAGTTGCGGCAGGGTACATTCACACCATCGCCGGCGCGGGATACTGCGCCACAGCCAGTTGCACCGGCACGGCGGCCCCACTGGCCGGAACTCCAGCATCCAACGCAGCGGCCCTTGGGTCCGCACTTCTCTCGCCGACTTCCATCCTGGTGGATGGCAGCGGCAATATCTATATCGGGGATAATGGTACCGGCTCAACCTCGGTGCCCGCCACTGTGCGCGTCATCTACGCCGGAGGCACGAACAATCCGTTGGCGAGCTTGATCGATCTCGAGACGGGCGTGGCCTCGCCGACTTCCGCGTACGTGTACACCATTGCCGGCAAAGCCGTTGGGGGTTCTTCCGGCAAAGGGGCCGGCTTATTGGCCACTGCCACCGGAGTCGCTTTTGACAGGATTGTAGGTCTTGGACTCGATAGCCACAACAATCTCTACATCATGGACTACGGCAGCCACAGCGAGCTCTCTGAGGTCAACGCAAACACAGGTTTTCTGACCTTCCTGGCTGCGGATGGATTGCCTTCCTCAACGACAAAATATTCAGCAGTCGGAGATTATTGTTCGTCGGGGTCGACGACCGGGACAGGCCCTACAACACTCGATGTTTACGGTGACGGCTGCCCAGCTCCGCAGAGCTATACGAACGACGCGGAAGGCAATATCGGCATCGATCTTTCTGGAAGCCTCTACTATGCGGACAATACGGATGGCCTGATCCGCAAGCTGACTTTCAACAACGTCTTTCCAGCCACAACGGTTGGCAGCCCGGCGACCACGCAGAATCTTGCCTTTTTGCTGCTGACCGGTTCGACAGGCGATACAGTCAGCAGCCTATCGCCCGTTTCCGTCTCCACGCAGGGAATTGCGACCGGTTCCGAGTTCACGAATGCGGGAACGGGCGATTCGTGCAGCGGCACCACGACGTTGGCGCCCTTCACCAGCAGCAGCACCAACACGTCCAATGATGTCTGCATTGTTCCGATCACCTTCACTCCAGCAAAGGCAGGAGCGCGCAGCGGCGCAGTGCAGATCACCGGCACCATTAACGGCAGCAGCCAACTGCTGGGCACGGTCTATCTGAACGGCGACGGCGATGGCGCTGAACTCGTCATCGATCCAAGCGCGAGTTCCACGCTGGGCAACGGAGACAGCCCGAGTGGAGTAGCTACCGACTCAGCCGGCAACGTCTATGTTGCCTACGGTAATGGAACCATCTACCGCCTATCGAACAGCGGCGGTACTGCGTCTGGCGTCGAGATTGGCATCGGCCTTAACACTCCACATCAGGTTGCAGTTGATGGAGCGGGAAACCTGTACGTAGCCGACTCCGGAACCAATAAGATTGTGGAATTTTCCGGGGCCAGCACCATCAGCAGTCCGATCACGGGAACACCTCTTATCAGTGGCCTGACCGGCCCCACTGGCGTGGCGGTCGACGCTTCGGGCAACCTCTACATTGCCGAAGCCGGCGAAGTACTCATCCAGCCTATCGGCAACGGTGCGCAGACGGTGTTGGGCAGCAGCTTTAACACCCCGGTAGCCGTGGCCGTCGATGCCAGCGGCAACGTCTATGTGGCCGACACCGGCCTGAACGAGATTGAAAGGCTTGAGATTGCCAATGGCGCAGTAGCGCAGCAGTCCAGCGTGACGCTTCTACCCGGTGCCGCTCCGGTAAGTGTGGCCGTGGATGCTGCCGGCGATGTTTACTATGGCGATTCGACGGCGCCTGGAACAGTTGTAGAAGTCCCGGTCCGCGGCACGCCAGCGGCGATAGCGAGTGGACTCACCGATCCTGTAGGTGTAGCGCTTGACCCAAGCGGCAATCTTTATGTAGCAAACTACAAGAGCGCCAGCGGCATCAATTATTTGTCGCGCACGGCCGCGGTACTGCCAGCCATTCCGATGGAAAGAACGGGCGACGCAACGCTCACGAATGTCGGCAATTCGGGCTATGCTGGCGGCGTAGTCTCGAATTCGGACCCGAATGTTGCAACGGACTTTGCGTTTGCACCCGGCACCAGCGGTGGATGCAGTCTGCCCTACACATCACTATCTCCGTTGGCAACCGGAGACAATTGCGAGTGGGCCATTACCGCCAACTCGTCAACTGCTACCGATATCGTCACGTTCACCGACGGCTCGACCCTGGCGCTGAGCAGCCAGGCCTCAGAGGTAGTGGGCACCACCACAGCGCTAAACGTGACCAACGCCCTCCCCATCTCCTATGGCACCGCCATCATCGGCACGGTGACGGTTACGCCAGATTCGGGCAGCCTGAATCCCACCGGCACGGTGACGTTTTCAGAGGGCGCGCCAAGCACCTGCACGCTGGCCAGTTCCACGGGCAATACAAGCACTTGCAGCTTTTCGCTGACGGGTATAAATGCGGGCTCTTCCACTCTGACTGCGACCTACGCGGGGGACAGCAATAACGGTACCAGCTCCGGTGGTTCGTCGCTCAGCATTGCCCAGCTTTCCACCACCACTACCCTGAACGTTACCAGCAGCACCAGCATCATCGAGGGCTCTACCTTCGCCGGCACAGTGTCAGTCACGCCTGCGGCAGCTACCGGAACCGTATCTTTGTATTTGGACGGTGGTTCAACGGCCGCCACTGCCTGCGCACTCTCCAGCGGATCATGCTCGTGGCAACTGGGTGGCCTTGCAATTGGCAATCATTCGCTGACGGCTGGTTATGGGGGCAGTACGAACTACGCTACCAGCAGCACCTTAAGCGGAACGCCCATCAGCATTACAGTGCCCCCGCAAGCAGCAGCTGTGGCCACGGGCGATAGCCGCACCGTCACCGAACCTGCCTTTCCAGTAGTCTGCCAGCAGTTGAGCGCAGCGCTTACTTCCGTCAACGACGACCTTCCTACATCGGTGGACGCTACAGTTACAAATCTGGATGGCGCGCGTATCCAGGCTGCATTGAATAGCTGCTCGGCGAGCTACTCCGGCTCGGGGCCCGGCCAGTCGGTTGAGCTCTCTATTGACAGCACAGGCGCCTACAACGCGTTCCTTACCGGTCCGATCTCCATGCCGTCTAACGTGACGCTGCTGGTTGATCCCGGCGTCTTCGTCTACTTCTCCCGCAACGCGCAGGACTACGACAAGGCTGCCGGCACACACACCTGCGGCACGGTCGGCAGCGCCAGCGCAACCTCTTCTTGCCGGCCGTTGATCGATATTCCGGGCACCTCGACGAATGTGGGCATCATGGGCTTCGGCAAGTTGGACGGACGCGGGGGCGATGCGTTGATCAACGCCATCCCGCCTTACCAGGGCCAGAGCTGGTGGGGTTTGTCGAGCATCGCCAATAGCGGCGGCAATCAAGAGAATCCACGCTTCATCCAGATGGATACCGGCGCCAGCAATATCACGCTCTACAAAATCACGCTGCGCAACTCGCCGCTCTTCCACGTCTCCACAACGGGCGCCGTGACTGGTTTTACCGCCTGGGACATCAAGATCATTACGCCTACCAGCTCGCGCAACACCGACGGCATCGATCCGGGCAACGCGAAAGACTTTACCATCACGCGCTCGTGGATCTCCGATGGTGACGATAACATTGCGGTCGGCGCTGCTGGCTTGACGGCTCCCGCGGCGAACATCTCGGTTACCAACAACCACTTCTTCGCCGGCCATGGCGAGTCCATCGGCAGTTACACCAGCGCGGGCGTGAGCAATGTGCTTTTTGACAGCAATATGTCGTCGGGCAATGGAGTCACCGGCGCGGGCAGCGCCATCAGCAGCACCGGAACCTTTGCAAATGGTGTAGCCGACAGCAATTCGATCGGACTGCGCATCAAATCCGGATACGATCGCGGCGGGCCGGTCAGCGCTATCCAGTACTCGAACTCCTGCTTCCAGGACCACAAGGCGGAGATCGTCTTCAGCCCGAACTACGAAAACACAACCGGGAATGAGTCACCCGACTTCTACAACATACTGATGCAGAACCTGACTTTTATTACCTCGGGTACGTCGCAGTTCACCGGCACGAATAACAATGGCACCATTTACCCACTCCAGGTCGCGCTGGACAACGTGAGCTTCCCAAGTTCATATTCGTCCGCCGACTTCAGCCCGGATCCGACCAATGCGGCGCTGACTTACGGTCCAGGCAATGTATCGAGCTACAACGTTTCGAACGGTACGTCGACCAGCTTTGTGAATGCATATGATACGAACTTTGGCTATGTTGGCAATCCGTATGGAAACTCTTTTACCAACAACATCGTGGTCGCCAGTACGATTCCGCCCACCTGCAACTTTACTTACATTGCGCCGGAGTTGACTGGTCCCGCAGGCGTGCCACAGACCATCACGGAGGGCCAGAACACAGCGGCTGTCGTAATTTTGACACCGGCCGTGGGAGGCGCTGCTTATCCAAACGGCACGGTCACGCTGACCGATGCGCTTACCAACAATACGACGACGGCGACGCTGACTGGAATCACAGATACGATCTCGATTCCGCTGATAGGTCTAACGGCGGGCACACACGCATTCACCGCGACCTATTCAGGTGACAAAACCAATTACACGCTGGCGACTGGCCAGACTGTCTACTCGACGACGCCGCAGTATGTCATCACTGTGAACGCAGGCAGTCTAAGCGCCACAACCACGTTGCTGTCTGGAGTGCCCGCTTCATCCCCGTTCGGTACGCCGTTCACCGCGACAGCTACTGTCACAGGCAATGCTCCGACCGGCACGGTGCAGTTCCTTGTGAGCGGCGGCGGCGCAGCAAACAGCTATGTTTATGCCACTGCGGCCTTGACCTCATCGGCGACTTCAGGCACCGCTTTGGCCAGCATCAACCTCCCGTTCAACGCCGCCGCTTATTCGATCACAGCCGTTTATAGCGGCGATGCGGTGAATGCGGGCTCTACGTCCTCCCCCAACTCATCGGTCACAATCACGCAGGCCACGACAGTTACTTCGTTGTCAGCAAACGAATCGACCACCACGCTGGGCCACCCGATCTCGGTGACCGCCAGCGTTACATCCGTGGCGGGAACCCCTATAGGGACGGTCAACTTCACTTATTCGACAACTTTGAATGGAGGTCAGATATCACTTGGTTCCGCCACATTGAGTAATGGAACAGCTTCAGTTTCGGTCGATTTGCCAATCGGAACAAACTACGTCGCAGCAAGTTATGCCGGCGGGAGCTTTGCGGGATCAACTTCGGCGCCCAAGAGCTTTACCGTCAACCCAACAACGATTATCGGATTGCAGAGCAATCCAATTGCGTTGCCCTACACCATGACCACCATTGCCGGCGGCGGGGCCGCAGTGCCCAGCAGCGGCAATATGGCCTGCACCGGCGCTACCGATGAATACGGCGACGGTTGCCTGGCCTCCGCGATCGCCTTCACGTCGGGCGACGATATGCGCGCCGTGGTTGCCGATTCCTTTGGCAATGTTTACCTATCCGACATCGGCACAACCGCAAGCCCCGTAGGGCTGGTTCGCCGTATAGCGCCCAACGGCGTAATCACCAACTTCGCCGGAAGGATCTCGGGCTCGACCTGCGTGCCCACGGCTACTGCCGGCTGCGCGCCAACTCAGGTCAAGCTGGGCAAGGCGCGCGGCATCGGAACCGATGCCGCGGGCAATATCTATATGGCTAACTACACCGGCAACCAGGTATTCGAGGTGAAAGTCTCCACCGGCCTTATGTATCTCGTAGCGGGTAACGACCAAGCGGGCTCTACTGGAGATGGCAACGCAGCTACATCCGCTGAAGTGAACGGAACCCGCGGCGTATGGGGCGATGCCATCGGGAATATCTACATTGCCGACACAGGCAACAACACGATCCGCGTCGTCGATGCCATGGGGAACATTCACACCTTTGCCGGTACAGGAACGGGCGCCGCTAGCAGCAACGGAGCGACTGTAGGAGACGGCGGGCCTGCCACATCGGCGGAGATTGATAATCCGCAGGGTGTAATCACGGATGCGAATCTCAATGTATATGTCGCCGATTCCAGCGGTGGAAGAATCCGTGTCATCTGCGTCACCTGCGGAACCGGTTCGCCACTGGACGCGCTGCTAAGCGTGCTGGGCGTCGCGTCGCCTGTGAATGGCAACATTTACACCATCGCCGGCAACGGCTCAACAGCGGCCTATAGCTACACCGTACCGGTGTTGGCCAACGGGGTTTCGATGTCTCCGCAGAAGCTGGCGTTCGACACCGGCGGCAATCTCTACGTGTCCGATGGCAACAATGTTATCTGGTTCCTCGATTTCCATACTGGCTACCTGCGCGCCATTGCCAGCAATTCCGCGACGCTTTGCTCAGGTAAGACTGACAGCTATGGAGACGGTTGCCCCGCCACCCAGGCGAGTTTCGGCATCGGCGTCAGCACTCAAGGCGGACTTGGTGTCGGCGCGGACGCGCTGGGTAACATTTACATCTCCGACTCAACGAACGTGCTCATCCGCAAGGTGGTCACCGGACTGGCTTCGCCCTCCACGGCAACCGCTGCAACCATCGCGCAGCCGGTTCAGATTCACTTCACTTCCGGCGATACAAAAGCGTCGAGCAATGCGCTGGCCTACGCGTCGAGCGAGTGGACGCTGGGAACACCAGCCTGCTCTGCCAACGGCGACACCACGACCGACTGCCTGCTTACTTCCAGCTTTACACCGGCAGTTCCTGGGGCGCGCTCCACTCCGCTGACGGTGAACAGCGCGCTTGGCAGCACGGCGTATCTTGGGCTGACCGGAACCGGACTCGGCGCGGGAGCCACGATTGATCCCGCCAAGCAAATCAATTTCGGCACGGGACTGAGTGTCGCTGGCCTGGCAACCGACAATGCAGGTAACGTCTATGTTTCCGACGCCAATAGCAAGAGAGTTTTGCGCTTCGCTGCAAGCGCACTCACGCAGGGAACCAGCGCAACAGCCCCCCCCCTGGCTACACTCACTGCGCCGGGCGCCATTGCAGTTGATCCTCGAGGCTACGTTTATGCGGCCGATACTTCTACCGGACTGATTACGCAGATAACGCCTGCGGGCGCGGTCTCGACTTTGCCGTTCACCTTCACTGCTCCAGCCAGCCTTGCTGTCGATTCGTTGAACAACCTTTATGTCTCCGATTCCTCTGCGCAGGCCGTCTATCAGATCGATCCCATCACCGGCGTCGAGCGCAATCTCAATTTAGGAACCCTGGTTACACCCAAGGGTCTGACCATCGATCCCTCCGGCGACCTGCTGGTCGCCGATACAGGGGCACAGGCCATTTATCGCTTCAATCCGAGCGGTACGCGCACCATCGTCACGACTTCGGCCGTTGCACCCACAGGCGTGGTGACCGATGCGGCGGGCAACCTACTCATCGCCGACACAGCAGACATACTTGCGGTACCGGCCAGCAGCAACAGCTCGTCTTTCACTGTGGCTAGCCTTGCGCCTTCGGCCCTGGCGATCGACTCGGCGGGCAATCTCTACACCGGCTCTAACGGTGGCGTTCTCACGCTCGTCCGCACTCAGGGCTACGCGCAGTACGCAGGCCCCTCGGCCCCGCCGAAAGCCGTCTCAATGCTTGAGTCCGGGAACCAGGCGTTGTCACTCGCTTTGCTGAGTCAGACCGATACGTCAGACTACAGCCTGGCCGCAACCGCTTCCACTGATTGCACACTGAGCGGAAGCCTTCCTTCTGCCCTGGCTATTGGCGGTGCCTGCGCAATGACAGCCAGTTACACGCCAACTACTCTCCTCACAACCACTGATACCGTAACTCTCAACGGCAACCCCGAAAACGCTACGCTCTCTACGCCGTCGTCGATCCAGCTTACACTGACCGGACCGGCTACCGTGCCTGCGTCTGGAATTTCGGTCAGCTCCTTCTCGCCGGCTTCTCCTGTCTACGGGCAATCCGTTACAGTCTACGCCACCGTCACGGGCGGCCCTCCGATGCCCCAAGGCAACGTTGTATTCACCCTGGACAGCACAACAACGATCAGCAGCACAGTTAATAGCAGCGGCATAGCCTCGGCGTTATTGCCAGCGTTGGGCGCGGGCACGCACTCGGTCTCCGCGGTTTACAGCAGCACGAATGGATTTGGCCCCTCAAGCGCACCTGCTGTGAACCTAATCGTTGCCAAGGCGACGGCGAACGCAACTGTCATCAGCAGCGCTAGCCCAGTTTTGGCGCAGGCTTCGATCACGTTCACTGCGAATGTCACATCTGGGTCGGGCACACCATCTGGAACAGTGACGTTCCTGGACGGCACGACGGCGATCGGCACCGGCACGCTGTCAGGCGGTGTGGCCACGCTGATCACGTCGAGCCTGGCCGCTGGGACGCATAGCATCACGGTGAGTTACGGCGGCGACACTGACTTCTCTGCTACAGGCAGTGTTCCTCTTTCGCAGGTGGTTGAGGACTTCAGCATTAGCCCCTCCTCCAATTTATCCGTCATAGCGTTGCCCGGCGGCACGGCAATTTTCAAGTTCACCGTGGCTCCAGTAAATGGAAGCACCTTCCTTGCGACACTTGGATTAACTGCCAGTGGATTGCCGGCGGGGGTAACTTACAGCATTTCGCCTGCGACGCTGACGACGACCGATGGCACAACACCGGTAACTCTGACGATTAACATTCCGCAGGCGCAGGCCAGCGCCAGGCCGGGCACATTGCATTCCGGCTCACAGCTTGCCTCCAATGGTCAAAGCAGTAGTGAGGGCCGCGTGGCCGGGCTGGCGCCTTTCGCTTTGGCGTTCCTGTTGTTGCCGTTCGCCCGCAGGTTGCGCCGAACCGGCAAGCGTCTTGGCCGCATGATCTCTATACTCTTGTTGCTGGCCGCAGGTGCGGCGACATTGGCTGGGATCAGCGGTTGCGGTCCACTCTACGGCTTCTTCGGCCAGCAGCAGACATATACAGTGAAAATGACCGGAACAGAAGGTAGTAATCTTTCGCACACATCCAACGTGACTTTAACGGTTGAATAAGTAGGAGAGCTGAGATGCGTAGTACGATTCGTGGAAAGGCGCTCCTTGCGGGCGTGTGCTTATTGGTTGGGTCAACGGGCTGGGCCCAGCAAAGTCAGAAGCCCTTGGCTCACTCGGCAGCAATTTCCACTGACCTAGCCCTGACTTTTGCCGCTGAGCGGTCGCAGGTGATGCCCGGCCAGAGCTTCTGGTTCAAGGGCGGCGCTGCGGATGCGGCGGAGACTTTCTGGAGGGGGTTCGGCGTTGCCGCCAGCATCACCGGTGACTCAGCCTCGAATCTCGCGCCCGGCGTGAATGCAAACAAGCTCACTTATCTGGGCGGGCCGCGCTACACCTACACGGCATGGAAAGGCAATGCGGGCGCGACTAGCCAGCGGCGGGTGCAGATCTTCGCGCAGGGGATTGTCGGCACGGTGCACGGCTTCGACGGTTTCTACCCGGCAAGCCCGGCACCTACCACCAGCGCCAACTCGTTTGCTGTTCAGGCCGGCGGCGGTCTGAACCTCTACCTTACGAAGAGCTTCGGCATTCGCCTGATCGAGGCCGACTACGTACGCACGTCTCTGCCCAATGGTGCCGCGAATACGCAGAACGACATGCGCCTGGCCTTCGGAGCTACTTACCACTTTGGCAAACTCTGAGCAATAGACAGTGCGCGTCTGCTCGACGAGCCAACGGTCCAGACTCCGCATTGAATCGGAGAACGCCAGTTTTGCCTAGGGGAGAAACGGGACAAGTCAATCCCATGCCTCACTGTGCGATCGCAGCCGATTTCGAAGGTGCAAACAGTCGCTGTGAGGGCAGCTAAAACCAGCGCCGCCTCCGCCGTGAGATTATCACCATCGTCACTACAGCCAGCAACACCCCTACCAGCAACCAGAAAAAGTCGCGGCTATTGAAATTCTGTAAGTACCGGAAACCCTCCCAGCACATAAGAGCCAGCGCATAGCTCATTGCGATCTGCATATCTTTCCTCTCTACACCGATTTCCCTGCACACCACGCGTGCCTGGACGAAAATCTCCACTCCGCTGCCCATCTGCGGCAAGCGAGCCAAGGTTGCAAAAAAAGCTCTATCTGAAAAGTCCCAGCAAGTAGCAGATCAGCAGAATCACCAGCACCGTGCCAAGCCCAATGCCCGCTCCTCCTCCGGTGCCCCATCGGCCGTAGCCGTAGTATCCACCGCCTCCGCCGAAAACGAGCAGAAGCACAATAATGATAATGATGAGCATTTCAGTTCCCCTTTTCTCTGGACGGTAACTCCAGGGTTATGCCGCGATACGAATTTGCAGATTGCGCGCGATTGATGAGCCCAGCAGAAAGAGCGAGAAACAACTGATCACAGATTTAGAGAATTGCTGGGCATCGGCGGCTCGCTTCAGGGCTTCACTTAGCGCCCCCTGGAATAATTCCTGCAGCGGGGATCGTCCATTTCTGTCGCCGTATTCCTGCACCTGGGATCATCCATCTCAATCGACACGCTATGGCTCAGTCTTTTGTAACGGTAATCGTCCACCTCAATTCCCATGCCATTGAGCAGGCTTTTGCATCGAGCGTCTTCCGTCTCACTCGCCGCGACCTTGTACCGTGGGTCATCCATCTCAATTACCTCATCGCGAACAGGCTCTTGCACCTGAAGCGTCTCTTCAATCAACTGAGACGAGGTTGACGCAGATTACCGGATGCGGTCTGCGCAATACAGGACACCGCGTTGCAACTTGATTTCAATTGCGGCAACGTACATCTAACTAAGCCCTTGGGTCGCTTTAAGCGCCGCATAGCCGCCGGCCAGCTGAACTACCGTGTTGAGCAAAACTGACCAGTATTCCTCGCGCTGCAACCGCAATATAATCACAGGCGCCCTTACCAAAACGGCGGCAGTGATGCCAGGTCACACGGTTACTTACCCCTGAAGTTGGCGCCACTTCAACACTGCCGCCGCCATTCAACCACCCGACATGAGCTGCTCTTCAACGGACTTTTCGCAGAGGTCAATACAGTACATTCAACCTAATCTCGCGAGGATAGAGTCTACCCATGATGAATTTCCTTGTAGATCGCATTCTTAAATTCGGATCACCTCTGAGTATCGTGTTGGCGTCCATTGCCGGGTGTTTCGTATTGATGCGCGGCACGCGGCTAATTGCAAGGGAATCGGATGAATCAGGCTCATCGGCGTCCATGTGCACCGATGAAAGGTTGAGCAAGCCGTTGGCAGGCCTCAGCGCCGCACTATTCCTTATGGCCTTCGTTGCGAGTGAAACACTGGTAATGATTCGGGCGTTTTATCGCTGATTCTGTATCCAGGCCATAGTGTTCCGCCGAATCCACGGCGCTCAAATGATTGCTCTCTGGAGGTTGCAATGTCGACACAGGAAAGCTCCGTGAATTCACAGCAAACCTCACTGATGCTCCGCGGGGCGCCGATTCCAGTATTCGGAAATGCGGCGTCATCCTTGCGAACGATACAGCGCCAGCCGCGGCCGTTGCGGATAGCTGTTGTGGGGAATCATCTACCTCGACAGTGCGGAATCGCGACCTTCACAACTGATTTGTGCGACGCTATCACGGCTGAGTATGGAGCGGCAGGATTGCTTGTGGCAGCCGTCAACGACCCACAATCCTCTTACGGCTACCCTGCGCGGGTGCGATTCGAGATTACCGAAGCCAGCATATCATCTTATCGGGATACCGCCCATTATCTCAACGTCGCCAATGTCGATTTAGTGTTATTGCAACACGAGTATGGGATTTATGGAGGGAGGGCCGGAAGTTATATCCTGGAGTTGCTCAAGCACCTCACCATGCCCGTGGTAACAACGCTTCATACCGTTCTTCGCCAGCCGGACCCCGATCAGAGGGCGGTCATGCAACAAATCGCAGCACTCTCCGCCCGCCTCATCGTTATGAGCGAATATTCCTCGAGAATTCTGCAGGAGGTATTTGGAGTTCCCGCAGAAAAAATCGACCTCATCCCCCATGGCATCCCTGACCTGCCCTTCGTAGAGTCGGCTGTTTACAAGGATTCACTCTCACTGACAAGCAAGGCTGTGTTGCTCACCTTTGGCTTGTTGTCGCCCAACAAGGGATTTGAGAGCGTGATTCGAGCCTTGCCGAGCATCTTATCCCGGCACAGCAACGCTGTTTATGTGATTGCAGGCGCCACACACCCACAGGTCAGGGCTCGCGATGGCGACCGATATCGAGATCAGTTGCAGGCTCTGGCCAGAGAACTGGGAGTCGAGAAAGAAGTAATCTTCCACAACCGGTTCGCCAGCCCTCAGGAAATGGCTGCGCTCGTTGGCTCGGCCGACATCTACATTACGCCTTACTGCCATGAGGCACAGGCAGTATCGGGAACCCTGGCGTATGCTCTGGGTGCAGGGAAGGCGATTATCTCCACTCCCTACTGGCACGCCGCCGAGTTACTGGACGAGGGACGCGGAGCGCTGGTTCCCTTTGAGGATCCGGCTGCTATCGCTGCTACGGCAATTGAACTCCTTGACAGCGACGCCAAACGGCAATCCATGCGCGAACGCGCTTACCAATACTCGCGCCAAATGATTTGGAGTAGAGCAGCGCAATCGTATATGCGTAGTTTCTTGCGCGCTCGCGCAAATCGCTTACAACCTCTTCACTCGAAGTTTTCCGTTCAGACTGTTGAAAGGGACGCGGCGAGCCGACTCTTGAGTGTCTAGCGTCCTGACAGAGCGGATGCGATGTGGGATGGGGTCTTCCGCATCACATCACGGTGAGACAACCGCAGGCTTTTCGCAGTTGTCCTCGGGCAACTGATCGAGCAGGACCACATTGAGCAGCGACCTGTGCACTTGGATGCGGCCGTTATAACTAATGAAGCCGAGCTTGCGAAAGCGATTCATGAAGAAGCTGACACGGGATCTTGTGGTGCCGATCATTTCTGCCAGCGTTTCCTGGGAGATTGGCGGAATAAAGACTTCGGTCTCCCCTGGCCTGCCAAACTCCGCCATCAACAAAAGAATCCTTGCCAGCCGCTTTTCACTGGAGTTGAAGAGCTGATCGACAAGATCGGCCTGGGTGCGCATGCTGCGGGTGATGAGAAGCTTCAAGAAGAAGTTGGCGAATGCAGGTTCATCATGCATTTCGCGGATCATTTCGATCCTGCTTATTCTGAGCGCCGTGGAAGTGTTTAAGGCGGTCGCGGTGCACAGGCGCAACCCGGGGATAGCCGCAAGGGATTGCTCTCCAACAAATTCGCCAGCTGCGACGATCGCTATAGTGGCTTCCTTGCCGGTCGAAGAAACGACGGTGAGCCTGGCGCGGCCATTGTGAAGATAGAATACACAGTCTGCCTTATCTCCCTGGGTGAAAAAGGCCTGCCTGGGTTGGAACTCGATTATTCGACCGAGGCCGGGCTTCGCGAGAAAAGCGACGATATCAAACCCGGATTCTACGGCTGGGTTCGCTAACATACTGCCTCCTTCTAGAGGGACTGGATGCGGATTGTGGCAGGCTCCGCGAGAGCTACGGAAAACATGCTTCGAGGATCGGGGTTATGCGACCCTCGCGGCCTGGACTCCACAATAGAATCCCAATAGGCTTTTGGGGGAGAGGCAAGATAGAGGTCACCGTTCTCAGGAGGCGAGCGCCTCTACACTCATTTGTTAGACAAGTTTGCGCTTAGCTCCCCTCCCGGTCTGTTCTATTTTGCTCACACGCATAAATTTCGTGCAGTGCCAGGGTGGGGCAAAGGCTGGCATCGGGTGCGCACCCTGTATGCCTAGTTTCACGGGAACACTGGTTCTGCATGATCAATCACGGCAGAGGATGGAAGTCGGTCGACAATGTGATCGACAGATTCTAAAGAGCTTAAGTGTAATTTTGCGCGGGACATATAGATAGAAAGCGGTACAACTACAGAAAACTGAAGGGGTGGATCCATGGGTCCAGCTCCCAAGACATTCACTGGCCGGCCGAACCGCACATTTGATCAAAGCAAGCCATCGATCTCCGCAGAGTCTCCTTGTTGGGGAATGTCCGGGTGCAAGTGGGCGGAAGCACAAGCAAGAATTCGCGCTCCTGTGGAGTGCTTTTGCTTTGCCCTTAACGGTGTGAGAGGCGTAGGGCGTAGAAATGCCGCATCTGCACATGTTGGTCGCGACGGCGATCTCCGAAGATGCGCTGGTTTGGGTAGCAATTGCCAAAATAAACCTTGATGGCGAGACTACGAAAAGTGTGGGGACACGACTCAGTTTATGACTGAGAGTTGACGCGCGAGGTGAGCGGACCACACACGGAATTCTGGATCGGAACTGGGCTGCACGACTTCAGAGAGGGCCAGGCCGACATCCAATAAACTGCATGGTTCCTATTGCTCAGACCGGCGTGATGCTCGCGCCTAGAGTTAGGTGTGTAAGGGCAGGTTGAAGATGGATTCCGGTAAAGCATCGGAAATGAATGAACGCACTAAACCCCTTATGGTGCCTGGTCAAGTCGCGCTGATCTTTGCGGCTGCACACAGCATCCCACGCAACACAAGTAACCGCAGACACCTTAAAGGGGGGTCACACATGCGCGGACTCAAAACTCTACTCGGCACAACGGCATTACTCGCGGGTCTGGCGATGGCGCCAGCGGCTCAAGCGCAAATCGTCGTCGGCATCGGCGTTCAGCCGGTTTGCTCTTACGGCTACTATGATTACGCGCCTTACGCCTGTGCGCCTATGGGCTTTTACGGGCCAGGGTACTTCTACAACGGTATCTTCCTCGGTATGGGCCCATGGGCTAACTGGGGCTATGGTCACGGCTGGGGCGGACATCGCTTCGGCGGCGCAGGCGGCGGTAGCTATCGCGGCGGCGGAGGGGGAGGCTATCGCGGCGCAGGCTACCGTGGCGGTGGTGGCGGCGCGCGTGGCGGCGGCGCACGAGGTGGCGGTGGTCATGGTGGCGGTGGTGGCGCAGCGCGCGGCGGTGGTGGTGGACATGCCGGTGGTGGTGGACATGGTGGCGGCGGTGGTGGACACCGCTAACCAATAGCTGGTAAATAAGGCAGCGGGTTGTGCAAGAAGCGGCGGGGCCTAACGGCTTCGCCGCTTTGCGTTTGCGAAGAGATGTTTCGGACGGCCTCCGTCCCTATTCGGGAGGCAAGCACTTTTGCATCGCGCAGGGCGCGACCGGAGATCCGGAGTTGCCGGACAGCCTTCTGGTCATTACCTGAAAGTGATAGCCCATGACCGCCAAAGTCATGGCGGCTCCAACACAATGGCGATACCGCATGGCCACGATCATCAAAAACTTCCAGTAGCTCCATCGCTGCCGGCCGAAGACTCCCTGTCGAACGATCGAGGTAACAAAGGCGCGCGCATTGCCTACGGTCAGCCACTGTTGCCTGGTTTGCCTTACACCGGATCGAGGGTGGGTGCGGCTCAGGTAGAGCTTGACGCGCTCATAGTAGGCTTCGCAGGAGTAGATTCTCTTCAGCACCGAGCGATATCCCTCAACCAACCTTGTGGCATCCATATTAGGAAGAAAGTTTAACTTATCGTCCGTATTGTCGCCGCCTCCCGCATCGAGAATCCGGCCTTCGCTTCGTAATCGACGGAATAACTGGGTTCCGGGCATGGCTTGGAGCAGGCCAACCATAGCGATGGGTATGCCGCTCTTCTGGATAAACTCGACCATGCGGTCGAAGATGTCGTCGCGGTCAGTGTCGAAGCCCAGAATGAAACCGCCCATCACCTGTATCCCATAACTCTGAATTTTGGCTACACTTTCGAGCAGGCTACGCCGCGTGTTCTGCAGCTTGTTGCAGGCGACGAGGCCGGATTCATCAGGGGTCTCGATGCCGAGAAAGACCGAAACGAAGCCGGCATCTTTCATCAATTGCATCAATTCGGGATCGTCGGCCAGGTTGAGTGAAGCTTCAGTATTGAAGTCGAAACTGATCTTGTATTGGTTGCGCCATTCGGCAAGCGCCACGCATAACTCCTTAGCGCGTGATTTGTTGCCAATGAAATTATCGTCGACGATGAACACGGATTCACGCCAGCCCGCCGCGCGTAACTGGTCCAATTCGGCGAGCACTTGCGCTACGGACTTGGTGCGCGGACGGCGCCCGTAGATTTCGATGATGTCGCAGAACTCGCAGTTGAAGGGGCAACCGCGCGAGTATTGCACGGCCATGGTGGAGTAGCGATGCATTTTGATGAGGCTGAAGTCGGGCAGGGGACTGGAGTTCATCTCCGGCCGTTCAGCGGCCTGGTAGACGGGCTTGGCTGTTCCTTGCTCCAATTCGCGCGCGAGATCGGCGATGAGGCTCTCTGCTTCGCCAATGACCACGTGATCCGCTTTGAGTTCGTCTGTAGAAAGGCTGCTGGCGATTGGCCCGCCGATGACCGTTCGCAATCCGCGCGCGCGGCACCTCTCGACGATGGCCGCCAGGGAGTCGCGCTGGACGTGCATTGCGCTCAGCATCACCACGTCCGCCCAGGCAAGGTCGCGGTCGCGCAGCCGCTCAACGTTGGTATCTACCAGCCGCTTATTCCAGGCAATCGGCAACAGCGCCGCTACTGTCATCAACCCCAAAGGAGGCTGCGCTGCCCGCTTGCCCAGAAACTTGAGCGCATGTTTGAAGCTCCAATATGTATCTGGGAATTCGGGATAGATCAACAGGACATTCATCGGCGACCTCCAGAGGAAGAAGGGCGCTGGCCAAGATGAAGCTTTACAACTCGATGCCGGCAACTGGCAGCGTCACATCGAATACTGGCGCTGCTGCTTTTGCAGCGGCGCACTACTTCCTATATAAATTGTCCCACCGGAGAACTGGGGTGCTGTTCAAAACGGCACACCTCGTGAAGAGACGCCGCTTCAAAGATCTCCGATTTCAAAGTGTCTGAGAGGGACGGAACCACATTATGCGCTCCGGATGATGGCGGCCACTGTTCTCGCTGGTCTGGACACATTGCGAGTGGCGGAGATTTCCGTTCGAAGTTTGTGTGCTCTCCAGCCAAGCCGAAAGGATTTTCGGCTCGGCTGGAAAGGGTTTCCAACATTTTTCGGGCTCTGCTTCAGAGGCCGCGTCGCCCGGATATCAGGTTGATGACCAGGACGATTAACGCGACTACTAGCAGAAGGTGAATCAGACTACCGGCAATGTGGAAGCTGAATCCCAAAAGCCACAGAATCAAAAGAATGACAAATATTCCCCAGAGCATAGACACTCCTCCCCGTGTTGCCGGCGCCTTCGGCCTGAGAGCCGCCTGAGGCGCCGCAATGTATTAACAGTTGTTTACCGACTACTAATTCTCAGCATGAGCCTGCTGTTTTGCCCCTCTGACTGCATCGATAAACCTGTTTGCAAGGGCTGGTACAGGGACCTCGCCGCGCAGAACGCGGTGTGAGGAGACGCCCTCCCCGTAGATGGCATCCATGGAACTGTCATCCCGGCGAATATCGGCCCCAGTCAGCGTGAGTCCGGCAAAGGCGCCTTTGGCACGCGAATAGGTGAGGATCTCGGTATTCAGCTTCCAGTCAGTATCGGCAGTGGCATGACGTCCCACCGGTCCGGCTGCGGCGGAGGCGTCCGCTCCAATTTGGAACTTGGCGTTTTCAAGGCGCATCATTCCTCTGTCACCTTGGAAAATCATAACCAGATCCACGCCTTCGACTCCGATTTGTAGTCCCCAGCTTCCGCCAGTAATAGCAAAGAATGCTGGAGCGCTCCAACCGTTTGCGGTCCGGCAAGTGGCTATGCCTTTGCCGTTTTCTCCGCCAAACACCAGGCCTGCCTTGATCATGTGCGGTACTACGGCCACGCACTGCGCGTGATCCAGCACTTCTTCCGGAATGCCTCTATCTGGGGCGCCCATGATCTGGTGTAGCACCAATGCTGCATTATCCAACCGGTTCTGAACTTCCTCGCGAGTCTCGGCGAAGGCGACGGTAGCCACGCCCAGACTGAACAATGCCACCAACGTCACAAATTTTTTCATACATCTCCTTTTTCTACCCATGCGCAGCGTCACTCGCTTTACGCGCGTCTTGCGCGCAATAGGTATTTCCCACACTAGAGACGCGGTGGAAAGCGGTCTGTTCAAGAATGCTCACGGCACGATGAGAGTGCGAGTCCGAATCGGTTCGAAGAATAGCCGCTGGACTATGTGCAAAATGGAACAGATTCCTTTCCGCAGCTAGAGTAGATTCTCGACACGGCGTGGTTTCCCCATTGCGCCGTGTGATTTGGGTTTGTGCTTTCCCACCGACTTCCCAGCAGGTCATGATCTCGTTCCAACGACGGCCCTACTCTCATCGCTTCAGCCTTTCGCTAGCCAAGAAGCATACGGCAATGGGTTTTTGAACTACCTCTCATGCGAAGACTGCGGCCCGAAGGAGGCCTCTATCATGGCTATGGTTGCCCACCTCGCGCCGGTTCAACCCACATTTGTTCGCACCGCATTCGATGTAGCTGCCTTTCTGGCCAATGCTGGTTTGGGGCGCAAGATCGTTCAGACAGCGCCCAAGCAAGCCATTTTCTCGCAAGGAGACCCAGCGGACTCTGTCTTCTATCTTCAGCAAGGCCGTGCAAGGGTTATCGTAGTTTCGACCTCTGGTAAGGAGGCAACAATCAAGCTGTTATCTTCCGGAGATTTCTCCGGAGAAGAGTCGCTTGCGACAGTGCACGGGCTTCGTCTTTCGACTGCTTTGGCCGTTACCGCCTGTACCTCGCTCAGGATAGGGCGGGATGAAATTATGCGCGTAATAAACGAGGAACTAGAATTCTCGAATCTTTTCCTAAAGTTTCTTCTGGCCCGCAGCATGCGTATTCAGGCAGATCTCGTGGACCAGCTTTTTAACACCAGTGAAAAGCGACTGGCAAGAGCTCTCCTTTTAATGGCCGAATTAGGCAACCCAGGCGATCCGGAGATGTTGATCCCAAAAATTTCGCAGGAGGCTCTGGCGGAGATGATCGGCACAACACGGTCCCGTGTCTGCTTCTTCATGAACCGCTTTCGTGAGCTCGGCTTTATCGAATACAAAAGTCGAATTCGAGTGCATAAGTCGTTGATTAGTGTAGTTCTACACGACCCTTCGCTAGATGATAGCCTTTATAAGCCGGCCTTGGCGGTATAGCCAGGAGACCGTCCTAGTCGCCAGAAACCTTCCACAGGCACTGTGCGAAATTGACCAGAAGTACAGATTGCTGAATGGCATACTCGCTACACTGTTCGATCTGAAGCTCGTAGGGGAGTTTATAAATGCCGAACACGCCAGCAACACTGCTAATTGTCGATGATGATCCTTCCATTCGGGAATTGCTGTCCCAGGTGCTTAGTGAGATAGGGTACAGCGTGCGAACCGCCGAAGGCGGTATCTCGGCATTACGCGAGATACAGAATGAGGTTCCCGGGCTGCTTGTCTCCGATCTCAATATGCCCGGTATGTCCGGCTTCGAGCTGCTCGCTGTGATCCGGCGCCGCTTCCCCGAAATCCGGACGATTGCAATGAGCGGTTCCTTCTCCGGGGACGAAGTGCCGTCGGGTGTTGCCGCTGATGCGTATTTCCAAAAGGGCAGTAGCATCGCGGCTCTACTGCGGATCATGGAGACACTGCCCCAGTTGGAGCGGAAGGCACACCCGCCCACTAGTTCCGACGCGCCTCTTTGGATACATAGCAACACACACGACCTCTCCCCAGATAAGTCTGTTACGATTACCTGCCCAGAATGTCTGCGAACTTTCTCAGAGACTCTCGGAACTGGTGGCCTGAATCGCAAGATAGATTGCATTTATTGCCACTGTTCAATTCACTACGCAATCGTTCAGCAGGAAGATCGAATGCCTTCAACGCCATTTGAGCGGATGACCGCCGAGCCATCCGTCTTTTCGCCGAGTTCGCCGAACTTTAGCTGCTGAAAAAAACAAGAAAGAGATTGTGAACGATGCGCACTATCGCCCAATCACATATACTTCTGCGCAACCGACTTGAACTCCCCGAAGGCATCAGACTAGCGACAGAAGAATTTCGCGAGGACTGGAGTTTCGTGCGGTCAAGAAACGTGCTCCGATTAGAGAAACAGCTCGTCCTGCACGGCTGGAGTTTTGTCCGGATTGCAGATGGCGCAATGCGGAGCGGGGTAGGAGATACATCGCAGGAAGCGATCGCGAGCGGGCTCAAGTTGGCACTTCGCCACATAAACACCCACTTCAATGCGGCAGAAGTGGAGTATATAGAGCTGACGCAATATCCATGGTTTGCTCTGGCCAGGGTCAGAGTTCTTCCATGCATTATTCGACGAGGTGCGGCCTTGTCTGGAGCCTATGAGTCCGAGGCGCTTCCGGTCATCCGCAGTTCAAGGCACTTGTCAGCTCATAAAGCCACGCTGTATCCACACTTTGACAGTGGAATGCCCCAGCTCAAGAAGATGCTGATCTTATCCAAAACAGAACAGATCGTGCCGCAATAACTAGAAAGAATTGGCTACGATGTTTCAGTTCTTCAGAGCCTCGCATGTTTACGATAGCCGGCGTTGTCAATACCGATTGTGGTCTAAATAGCTCAGACTGGGGAAAAAGTAACCCGCTAGTCTCAATCGTGTTGGAGCAGAACGGTAGCGGCACCAACTGCGGCTTCTTTTTCACGTGAGGCACTCAAATAATATTCCAGTGCTTCAAGAGAATCGAAAAGAAACAAATCTGTTGAGGTGTACCTGTGAATAGAGATCAAGTGACGGGCATGGTTGACGAGTTGGCCGGAAGTGCAAAGCGCGTGGCAGGCAAGTTGACCGACAATCCGAAACTGCAGGTTAAAGGCATGGTCCAGCAGGTCAAGGGCAAGGTCGAAGGGGCGTGGGGCAAGGCAAAAGAGGCGGTCCATAATGCAACCGTATGCAGCGATGTACATGTCGATGCCCGCGTAAAACTTGGCATGAAGAATCCAACGGCGGATGCTGGGTGCAACAAAAAGATATAGGTCCTTCTAAAAGAGCTGTGACGTCCCATCCACCGCGCCTATCTCGATGGATTCAATCACTATTGAGAGCTATAGGTCCCGGTGTCATCACCGGGGCCGCTGATGATGACCCTTCGGGCATCGCCACCTATTCCGTAGCCGGCGCGCAGCTTGGAACCAAGTTGTTATGGACCGCGCTGATAACGTGGCCCCTGATGGCCGCGGTCCAGATGATGTGTGCCCGCATTGGCAAGGTTACAGGAAAAGGGCTTGCAGGGAACTTCAAGCAACGATTTCCAAAATGGCTTTTGCTTGTCTTTGTTATCGCCCTCTTGGGCGCAAACACGATCAATATCGGGGCTGATCTTGCGGGCATGGCAGATGCGGCGGCGATGTTTTCGGGGATTAACTCACACTGGCTAGTTGTTGCGTTCGCGCTGCTTATTTCATGGGCGACGGTCCGCCTTCATTATGATCAGATTGCAAATGTCCTCAAGTGGCTGGTTCTTGTACTCTTCGCATATCCTGTCACAGCGTTTGTGGTGGGAGCGGATTGGGGACAAGTGCTACGCGACACGCTCATCCCGTCAATGCCGCACAGCAGGGATGAATGGGCGATGCTGGTGGCGATCCTTGGCACTACTATAAGTCCCTATTTGTTTTTCTGGCAGGCGAGCGAAGAAGTTGAAGAGGAAAAGTCGGCAGGACAAAGTACACTTGCACGGCGCAGAGGAGCCACACCCGAGGAACTTGATTTGAGAAATATCGATGTGGGGGTGGGAGCGTTCTTCTCGAACATGGTCATGTTCTTCATTATCCTGACAACTGCCATTACACTTAACAGGCACGGCCTTGCAAAGATCGAAACTTCACGCCAGGCAGCCGAGGCTCTGCGGCCTTTTGCTGGCAACTTCGCTACGACCCTATTCACCTTAGGGATAGTCGGCGTCGGATTCCTTGCAATCCCCACGCTGGCTGGATCAACCGCATACGCTTTTGCTGAAACTCTTGGGTGGCGTCAGGGACTGAACAAGAAACTGAGAGAGGCACGCTGGTTTTACGCCTTGATTCTGGTTTCAACAGGAGTGGGTGTAGCACTGGATTTCATTGGCATCAACCCTGTGAAGGCACTCTACTGGACTGCTGTCGTCAACGGATTGCTGGCGCCGTTTCTCCTTGTGGCAATTCTGATTGTCGCAGGGGACAAGAAACTGATGCGGGGTCAGCCAAGCTCCCGCCTGGGATGGATTGTTGTTGCGGTCACCATGGTAGCGATGTTTGCAGCAGGTGTCGCGATGTTTGTGGTGTAGACGATTTGAAACGTAACTTGAGCACGAGGTGAGCGTTTGTACACAGACTACGAAAGACTCGGGTGTAAGTCTTGACCTGACGCAAAATGCGCCGCCTTTCAATCCTCGCAGCTCCATTGGGCAAAACAAAGCCGGGCAATCGAAGGACTATTGGCACAAGGACTCATATGCGCACCATCCAAACTTTGTTAGTGTTTCTTGCATTAGCCATTCCGGCAGTTGTGTTTGGACAGATAGGTATAAGGATCGCTATTGGCCCACCTGCCCTTCCCATGTACGAACAGTCTATTTGCCCCGGAGATGGCTATCTTTGGACACCGGGCTATTGGGCTTATGACGACAGCGTCTCCGATTACTACTGGGTGCCAGGGACGTGGGTATTGGCCCCGGAAGAGGGATTACTTTGGACACCCGGCTATTGGGGCTGGGGCGACGGTGGATTCGTCTTCAATGAGGGCTACTGGGGCCCAGAAGTTGGCTTCTACGGTGGAATCAACTACGGCTTTGGTTACTCGGGCGAAGGTTATGAAGGCGGCCGTTGGGACAATGGGCACTTCTTCTATAACCGCTCCGTAAACAACGTGGATAGCGTGAGTATTCACAATGTATACACCGCCAACGTCACTATCAACAACACTGAGAATCGCGTTAGTTACAACGGTGGCGTTGGCGGGATTACAGTTCGGGCAAGCTCGAAAGATGAAGCAGCAGCAAGGCAGAATCACATTCCGGCTGTCGCTGCTCAAACTGAACATGCTCAAGCCGCGCGCTCTAACCCGGAATCGCGGGCATCTGTGAATCACGGGAAACCAATCACTACGGCGACGAGCTTACCCGTAGGCTTCAACGATCGCCAGTCGTCAGCGCCTGCTCGGCCAACGGAGCCGGCCAAGGTTCCAGTGAGCGGTGCCCCATCGGAGTCACACGTCGAAGCCCCTGCAGTGCGTTCGGACGACGCCCCAGCTCGCCCCGCTGTGCATCCGAATGATCTTCCCGCGATTGCTCGCCCCGCGCCGGCCAACTCTGGGAATGCGAAGGCAGACAAAAAGTACGAACAGAAGCAGGATAAGTTGATCGCCACACAAACCCAGGAACGGCAACAACTCCAGCAGAAGCAGGATGCGGAACATCAACAAACTGTGAACGCCAGCACAGAGAAACTTGACCAGAGGCACCAACAACAGACACAGGCGCTACAACAAAAACACTCATCTCAGCAGCAGTCTTTACAAACTCACCAGCCTCATGCGAGCCAATCGCTGTCTCGCGAATCCGGGTCAGAGTCCAAGAAGTAGCTGGACAATCCTATTACAACCTGATCATTCATGGAAGCTGTTTACGGCCGGGTCATTACACCCGGCCGTTCTTCCAGCTTTGGGATTGGAAACGCACGTGGCTTGAAACAAATCGAAATTCACGAGCCAGCAAGCGCAGGAGATAATGACTGCGGGAGTTAGATAGCCTGAGATGATTCTACTTGCAAAGCAAGCTTCTTAGCAGCCTCGACTCTGCGCATACCTTGAATCTTCCATATCCCATAGCAACCGCCAGCCACTAGCAAGACCACAAACACGCAGAGCATCGGAGTCGACCACTTTTGGAGGCTTCCAGAGAAAAGGCGGACGATCTTGCGCCCGTAGGTCACACCCAGCCATGCAACGAATGAATAACGAAGGCTGCGAGCCGCACCGAAGAAGACAAGGAAGCGTCTGCGTGAGACTCCCAGCGCACCGGAAGCTAGCGCAAACGGCAAAAGTGGAATCGGCGGAGGGAGCAATGCCGGAAGAAAGACAGCCAGTGCTGGGTTACGTTTTACCCATCCGACGACTCGTCCAAGAAGACGTGCCGGCACATAGCGGCGCAAAGCCGCTTCTCCGCCTCTGCGACCAATGTGCCAGGTGGTATACCCGCCGAGAATGCTGCCTGCAATAGCAGAGGAAGCGAGCAGCCATGGATCGCCGCTGTGTGCAACCAGCCATAGCAACAACAAGTCGGTGCTGCCCGGCAAAGGAAGAGGGATGACCGACGAATCTACCACCGAAACAGAGAACAGGCCCAGCGCTCCCAGGTGCGTAAGCCAGTGCGGCGCAATCGAGTGCTTTACGCGCGGCGCAACAAGTAGAGCCAATTGTCGGACTAATACGCTCATACAGACTTACCCTTGCGTTTGAATGTTGTGGATTCAATACAATCGCAACAATCGAAGACCTACCCTGCGCTAGCCCCCCGCAAACTAATCCAGTAATACCGTCGCCAGCAAAACATGCAGCGAACGGGCTTCAACGCAAACATAGCCAAAAGGCCGTCAAACGGGCGCAACTCCGCTTGCTTGAATTTCACGGAATTGCAACGCGGACACTTTCGCCGTATGCAAAGAAGATGCGGTAGCCAATCGGGCCAATTCCGGCTAGCATTTACCATGTTTACCGTCCTTCCCGTTCATACCAACAACCAGATCAAAATGCGCGTCTCTCTGCCATACTCGCGTTAGCATCCAGCCAGGCGAGAAAACAGCGGATGCTGCCTCTAGCAAGCGCAATGCTGGTATCGGCCGCGCCGTAATAAAGATTAATGGTGTCGTCGTCCGCGCCGATGGTCTGGCCGCACGGAAAAACAACGTCATTGACGTCTCCGCAACGTTCGTAGGGAGCTTCGGGTCCGAATATCCATGAGTTTCCGCGCTGCAAGCAAACCTCCGGCTTTTCCAGATCGAAGAGCGCTAGGCCGAGGCGATAAATGCTGCCCGATGCCGTCTGCCGCACTCCGTGGTAGATCATCAACCAGCCTTTGGCGGTTTCAATAGGCGGAGAGCACAGACCAATCTTGTTCGCATCCCACCAGCCGCCACGCCTTGCCTCGAGAATGATCTTATGACTTCCCCAATGTTTCAAATCGGGCGAGTACGATATCCACATATGAGCTCCCAGCGCCGTCATCGGCCTGTGAATCAGAGCCCAACGACCGCCAACTCTGCGAGGCAGCAACGCCGCGTCCTTATCTTCCGGAGACATGATTACGCCGTATCGTTCGAAGCTTCGAAAATCCTTGGTCAACGCTAGCGAGACTCCAGGGCCTCCTCGCGCAAAGGATGTGTAAGCCACGGCGTATTGATCGAGCTCAGGGACGTAGGTAATTCGTGGATCTTCAATACCCCAAATCTCTTCTGGGTATTCTTGAGGGTTCGCCACCAAAGTAGGTTGAGGGTCGATCCGCCAATTATCAACCCCGGTGGCGGAACGGGCGGCGCAAAGATGCGACAAACCGCTCCGATCCTCAACGCGGCAGAGAAGCAACGTGTCGCCATCCGCCAACTGCACGACACCGGCGTTCAGAACGCTGTTAATCGGGTACGGCCAGTCTTTGCGGGCGAGGAGCGGATTGCCGGAATAGCGCTTAAGCAAAGGCAAATCGGCGCACGCTCTCACCTTAGCCTGCTCAAGGGCGATCGACTCTGATGACTCGTTTTGGGCGTTATTTGGATTCAATAGGAGACACTCATTCCATGATTCAGTTCGTTTGCGCTTGTCACTTTAGCCGCCTGCATTTCGAGCAAAGCCATGAGGAACGAAAGAGTGGACTCAGCTCCCTGATTTTCGTTCGCGCGATCTGGATGAAGCCCGTCTCTGCATCCGCCTGTCACTGGATCGTAGAGCGGAACTCGGAGATCGTTCTTGCCGAGAAACCAACTAAAGACTCTGCGAGCTTCATCAAGCCATTGGCTTTCTTCCGTCAACTTAAACACCTCTAGGCAAGCAGATATGGTCGCGCAGGCTTCGACCGGCTGCTGGTCAAAGCGTGCCTTTTCGCTTCCTTCTATGAAGAATCCGCTGGACCCAATGGGCACGAAGATCTCTTTGTCGTCGCGGTATTGCTCGGCTACAAGCCACTTCAGAGAATCCATTCCAGCCTCAATCATTCTGTGGTTGTCGCTCCTCCATCCTGCCAAGATGAGGGCTTGCGGGAGCCTTGCATTTGAATAGGAGAGGCTCTTTTCGAACCACTTCCATGTCTCGGAGTGACTTCGGACATAGATATCAAGGAGCCGATTGGCCAGAATATTGCGCGTTCCTTGAATAGCTCTATCTCCTGGGAACCAGTCCAAATAGGCCTGCATGCCGAGAATGCTATACGCCCATGCGCGCGGACTGGTAAACGCAAGTGTCGCAGGGACCGCGACTTCGAAGAGCCTTCCGGCTGCACCTCTCAAGCCTGCGTTTCGTGAAGCGCCGAGCACCTTGCCCAGTGACCACAGCGCGCGCCCATGACTGTCGTCCGACCCAATATCTTCAAGCCATCTCCTGTCGTAACTAAGAAAGTTTCGGAACCTTCCTGTATCTGCATGGAAGGCCAGCCACAAAAAAGACAAATAGCGATGAGAAAGGTTCAGATACTCGCTTCCTCCAGTATACGTTTGACTAGCATCCAAAAGGATTGACACGATGAGTGCGCGCGCGTTGTCATCGGTCGTATATCCCTCGCGCGTGTTTGGCACAGAAAAAATCGCGTGCTGCAAAATGCCCGTGTCGTCAGTCAGCGTCAACAAATGACCATAATTAAGCACGGGCAGAGGGCCTGCCGCCACTGCTAGATCGCCTTGCCGTGCAGCTCTTGGTCGAAGTGATCGCTCAAAGCGTGCCCGTTGAAAGCTGGTCATGTAGGCCCGCGCCGTCTTCGCCCATGTCGTTCCTCGGGAATGAAGATAGGCCCTCTTCCGCATGGCATGACGTTCCGATGGGTTGTCCAGTAACGCGACAACGGCCTCAGCAATCGCTTCGGGACTCTCGAACGGAACGATTACGCCTCGCTTCTGCGCGAGTAACTCCTTGGCGTGCCAATAAGGCGTGGAAACAATCGCCTTGCCTGCCCCGAGGGCAATCGCTAGGGTGCCAGAGACAACCTGCGCCTCATGACGGTAAGGTGTGATGTAAATATCAGCCGCGCCCACATGTTCTATCAGTTCCTCGGCACTTACAAAATGATTATTAAAAATCACGTAATCGGAAACGCCAAGCCGATTTGCCAGCGCCTGTAGTTCTTCGCGATAACGCTCGCCTTCTCGTCGGCGGATATGTGGATGGGTCACTCCGGAGACGATATAGACAACGTCTGGCTGCTTTGCCAAAATCGCAGGCAAAGCCTGAATGACATTCTCAATACCTTTATTCGGCGATAACAAGCCAAATGTAAGGAGAACAAACTTGCCTTCCGTACCAAACTTATCCTTGAAGTAGTTTGGGTCCATAAAGGGAAGATCAGGGACACCGTGTGGAATAACGTCGATTTTCTCTCTCGAAATTGCATACACTTCATTGAGCAGCTGCGCTGCCAGCTCACTCATCACTACCATTCGATCTGAAAGGCGCGCAATCTCCTCCAATACGATTCTCTGATTCGCGTCGGGTTCCCGCAACACCGTGTGTAGGGTTGTGACTAGCGGCATTGTCAATTTGCGCAGCAAAGTGAGAATGTGGGACCCTGCGTTGCCGCCGTAAATACCGTACTCGTGCTGTAAACAGACAAGATCGTTGCCATTGAAGTTGAGAAAATCTGCGGCTCGCTCATAGGAGGCAAGGTCCTCCTGGGTAAGTTCCAGGCGAACTCGTTTGGGATAGTCGTAACTGGAATCCGGATCGTTTACCGGTATGGCGAAGAGGCGCTCTTCTCCGTATTCAGTCGCGAGGGCGGTGCACAGATCAGTTGTAAAGGTGGCGATACCGCACTCGCGCGGCAAGTAGTTTCCAATAAACGCAATGCGAGTGGGCAAAGGCAATTTGCACACTTTCATTGCAATATGTGAATATGCTTCGTCGATAAGGACTGCAACATTGTTTTCAAGGTGAATCGTATCAGAAAGCAACATCATACCCTCTTTTCACGTTCAAATCCGGCCAAGAACAAGAAGGATAATTATGACCGGAAGGACGAATCCCAATCCTCCGCTCGGATAATATCCCAGCCCCTGCTATGCGGCCACCGTGGCAGAGCGCCCATTAGCACCAAGACGAGAATTGCAATGAGTATGGTTCCGGGCATTGTCACGCCTTTCGTCTCTGCATCCGAGAGGGGTCTCCACTTTGCGCTGCGGTATCTTTTCAAGACCGCAGCGCATGGGTGGTTTTGTCAGCGTAAGTTGCCCATTGTTACAATTGAGGACTCCCAATTGCATCACCAGAAACGACCAATTCAACTCTGCGGTTCTCTTGTCGGCCGCTGGATGTGGTGTTGGATGCCACTGGCGACGTGTCACCGAAGCCTTTGGCGCTTACCGAGTTTGTGATTACACCTTGTTCCACAAGATACTTGAGTACCGTACCAGCGCGATTCTCCGACAATTTCTGATTCAGCTCATCGCCGCCGACGTTATCGGTATAGCCGCCAACCTCGATGTTGAGTCCTGGGTAAGAAATAAGAATCCCAGCAACTTT
>JBEKQD010000024.1:0-49289 GCA_049520075.1 Occallatibacter sp.
GCCCGCCCGCGGCCTCGACGATGGAGCGTGTGATGGACAAGCCCAGACCGCGATGAGAAGCAGGCCAGCCGCCATTCCGGGGGGCTCCGTTCGACTTGGTTGTGTAGCCGGAGTCGAAGACCTTCTCCACCGAACTGCGGGAAATGCCCGGCCCGTTATCTTCGACGGTCAGCATCAGCCACAAAGGGGCAACCGCGTCGGCGTGAAATTCATGCAGGCTGATGGCGATTTGCCCCGCGCCGGGCATGGCTTCGGCGGCGTTCTTGACCAGGTTCACCAGAATCCGGGTCAGATCCTCGCCGCTCATCCGTACCGCTTGCGCGCCCCCCTCGGTGGTTATGTCGACGGCGATAGAAGGCCCGGCAAGAGCCGAAAGCAGATTGCGGTTGGCAGCGAGTTCTCCGGCCAGATTGCCGATTGGCTCAGCAGGCGTTAGTTCCCATTGGCGGGCGCGGTCGAAAGCGAACGGCTCTCTGGTGTTAAGCGCCGCGCTGATTGCCTTGGAGAGTCTCCTCTCTGGTCTGGGCTGGGCGTCAAGACAGGTCTCAAGCCGGGCTTCGGAATTGGCTTCAGGACGAGAGTCAAGAACCAGCAGCTTTTCGACCAGCCGGCGGCTGGCCGCGGCCACCAGCCGCAACTCGCCGGCGTAGTGATGGAAGGTGGGGTTGAGCACACCCGGCTCCTCCAGCAGATCGCAGTAGAGCCACAGCGCCGTGACCATGTTCCGGGCGCCAGGCTCTTGCCCTCGCCGCGCAGGTTGGCCAGCGTCTCGACCACGGTTTCTACGCGCTTGCGCCCGGCCCGCTCCGCCCCGGCTCCGGCGACGCCGGTTGCCGCGATATCGGTCTCGGCCAGTCCTACTTCCTTGAGTTCCACTGCCTGTGCTGTCTGCTGCATCGTCCGCTTCCTTCCCTATTCCCTAGTCCCTGTTCCCTGTTTTTCGTCTTCCCATTCCGGCGCAGTCGTGCGAGAACTGTCCTCTTCTAATACACGTGGCGTGCCAAACCAGAACAGACCGATTAAGTTCCTGATAAGGGAAGGAGTTACGGCACAATTCCCGGAATGCGATCCAGAGCCTGCGCGAGAGGGGACTTCCCAGAATGGAACTCAAGAGAAGGGGGCGATCCGGATAAGATATGTTGTTTCAATGGGTTACTGGCGCATTCCTGTTATAGGTGGAGCAAATCAGCAGTTTCCCATCCTGGTACTGAAGGTTTCGAATCGGTTCGGAACTCTCTTCCGGGCCGCTTCCCGTACAATCTCTCCATGCAAAGCCCATCCAACGTGCCCTTTTTTCGTCCCGGCGGAAGAACTCCGCTGCAGCTTCGCCCGCTCACACTCACGCCCGGCTTTGTCCAGACCGCAGAGGGTTCCGTCCTTGTCTCGCTGGGCAATACGCGTGTGCTGACCTGCGCCACCATCGAGCAGGGCGTTCCCGGATGGCTGCGCAACTCAGGGCGCGGCTGGGTGACAGCGGAGTACTCCATGCTGCCGCGCGCGACGGTCACGCGCACTCCGCGCGAAAGCGAACGGGGCAAGATTGGCGGGCGTACGCATGAAATTCAGCGGTTGATTGGCCGGAGCCTGCGCTCTGTGGTGGACATGAAGGCTCTGGGAGAGCGCACGGTGATTCTGGATTGCGACGTGATTCAGGCCGACGGCGGCACGCGCACAGCGGCCATCACCGGCGCAGCGGTCGCGCTGGCACTGGCGTTGAACGCGCTGGTCGCAGCCGGAACGCTGAAGCAATCGCCGTTGAAGCAGCTCGTCGCGGCCACCTCGGTAGGCATCGTCGGCGGCGCAACGCTGCTCGACCTTTGCTACGAAGAGGATTCACAGGCCGAAGTGGACATGAATGTAGTGATGACCGCCGACGGCGGCCTCATCGAGACGCAAGCCACGGCGGAGAAGGGAAGTTTCTCGCGCAGCCAGTTAAACGGGCTGATCGATCTGGCCGAGGCGGGGATGAAAGATATCTTTGTGGCGCAGAGGGCTGTGCTGAGGTTGTAGGACCTACGGCTATGCGATTGACGGATTGTTTCCGGATTGCCGACAATACGAAACTCGGACGTTATGTTTGAGTGACTTTTGATTTATCGACAATAGGGGGTGCGCCTCTGAACCTGCGATGGCGTTTATTATGCGAACATATTTTGAGAGGAGGTTTTGTGCGAGGTATTGCGGTAACTTGCTATCTGTTCGGAGCCGTTTTGTCGTGCAACGTATGGTCGCAGGGCAGTCTCATACATTCCCCGCCAGATGGAAACGTGTTGGAAGCCTCTATGTTATCTCCGACTGAGGGCTGGGCATTGAGCGGGCCGGAAACGAAGTTGTGGTGGACGACTGACGGAGGTGGCCAATGGCGGCAAATTACGCCTTCGACAAAAGTACCGGAAAATATTCTCTCTGTCTTTTTCCTTGACACACGGGTTGGATGGGCATTGCTCGAGGATAACGACGCGGGAAGCGACTCGGCTCAGTTCTCCTTGGCCTCGACCACCTCGGCAGGAGTCAAATGGGAGGTTCATCGCTTGTCGATTCCAGAACTCGTTTCAAGGGTGAATCAATCGACCAAGGAGGTGGAATCGATTCCGAATCGAGCATCGGGGTACATCAAGGGCCTGATTACCTTTGCTGACCCTCTCCACGGTTGGATATATGTCTGCCCAGACATACCGGATCTTTCGGAAACCCTGATCACGGGCGACGGCGGAAAAACCTGGCAGCACGCACACGTCGATGAACTACATATAGCCCCTGAAAACATTGTCTTGGTAGCACCCGAAATTGCCTGGCTCACTGACACTGGTCGGTTGTTCACCACCCAAGACGGCGCAAAGACATGGCGTGCGGTGTCCTTGCCCGTGCCAACTAAGTCCCCAAGGTGGTCTGGGATTGGAGACGCAGATGAGGAGCATTATTCCTCACCCGTCTTTCAAGACTCAAAGCGCGGCTTTGAGGTCGTGACCTATAGCTGGTTCAAGAAAGTGCGGTGGTGTGACGCTGTTCTGTTCGAGACACTCAATGGAGGAGCTACTTGGCAAGCGGTAGGCGTTCTTAACAACCTTCCTTTCAGGGAGCAGCCTATTTCTTCAACAGTGGTCGACTCCACCTGGCTCATCCCGAGGGCTCCCATGTATGCCCTGCCTATGGTTACGGTCCTCCACCCGGGAGAGTGGGATAATGCCATTGAATTTGATACATACGGTTATCAATCAGGGTTCAAGATGAGTTTCATCAACCCTACACGGGGCTGGCTGATCATGGACGGCGCGTTGCTTTCGACACAGGACGGCGGGGGGAGTTGGTCGGATGTGACTCCCAATTGGCCTAAAGACACACCGGCACGCTTGGAAGACGCTTACTGAGGAACTGCCAAATAATAACCTCATGGCAGGTAAGCAGCGGGGTGCGATCATGCCACCAGAGTGCGGCCCCAGTAAATTGTTACGAGACAGTGCAAGTTGAGTTGCGCCTGCGGGCGAGGTTCGAACTACGAGTGTAATGCCCGTTCAGGCAGTGTTACCGGCAACTCGGAAGCCATTCACTGAACGCGAGCTTCACGAGATCCCCCGGACCGGCGTCATTTCCACTACCGCAACACCGCCGCCAGAAGCAACGTCATTCCCAATCCCGCAACCGATAGCACCGTCTCCAGCACCGTCCAGGTGGCAAGCGTCTCCTTCAGGTCCAGCTTGAAAAAGGACTGGATCATCCAAAAGCCAGGGTCGTTCACATGAGACAGGATGATCGAGCCGGTGCCGGTGGCCAATACCAGCAACTCGGGCCGCACGCCCAGGTGGCCGGCCATGGGCGCCAGCACTCCCGCAGTCACCGCCGTTGCCACTGTCGCCGAACCCATGGAGATCCTGACGGCTGCGGCCAGCAACCAAGCCAGCACCAGCGGCGGCATGTGAGCGCCAAGCGCCATGCTGACGGTGGCCTGCGCGGCTCCGGAGTCGCGCAGGATGCCGCTCAGTCCTCCGGCGGCGGCCAGAATCACCAGCACGCTGGCGATGGGCTCAAAAGACTCCGAGGTAAGCCGCCGCAGCAATTCCCGGCCATGGTGATGCCCGGTCTGGATGTGCCCGCCCAGCGTGATCAGCGCGGCCAGTACGGCGATCAGCAACGCCACATCCGGGCTGCCCGCAAAGTGCAGAACCCGGTTCGCACTGCCTCCCGGCGCGGCCAGCGTGTCTGCCCAGCTACCGAGGAAGATGAGCGCCACCGGCAGCAGAATGGCCGCAGCCGCCCGCACGGGACCTGCCGGCGCGGGTACCCGTTCGTGCTCAGGAATCTCGACTTCGGAGACTGCGGAAGGATTCGGAATGTCGCGTGAAATTTGCGGAAAACATCCCTCCGTGGCTAAAGCCCGCGGTAGTTTTGCTGGCTTTATGCAGGGGTTGAAACCCCCGCCTCCCTCCGAATCGAGTTTTTCCGGAGCTTCTTCAGAAGGCCCTGCATCTTTGGCATCCGCAGTGTCTTGAACAGGCTCGAGGGAAGCCTCAAACAGCACCGAACCCTCCTCAGCGGCCTTGATGCCTTCTTTCGCTACTCGCCTGCGCCAGCGCAGGGTCAGGAACCAGCCCAGAACCGGGCCGGCGACCGTCGCGGCAGGCAGGCCAACTACCAGTCCCCACAGAATCGTGCGTCCCAGATCGGCGTGATATTGCGTAGCCGCGAGCATGGCCGCTGGGTGCGGCGGCAGCGTTCCGTGGGCGATGGAGAGGCCAGCCATCAACGGGAGGCCGACCAGGATCGGCGGGCGTTCGCTGCGACGCGCCGCGGCGGCCACAATGGGCAGCATCAGCACCAACCCAACCTCAAAGAAGACCGGCATGCCCACCAATATGCCCAGCCCCATCAGCGCCCATGGCAAGCCTTTCTCGCCGCAGCCGTCCACCAATGTTGTGCCCAGTGCGGTTGCGCCGCCGGAGCGGGCCAGCAGGTTGCCCAGAATTGCGCCCAGCCCCAGCACAATGGCGATGTGGCCCAGCAGGCCGCCCACGCCGGAGGTGAAAGAAAGGGGAACCCGTTCCAGGGGCATGCCCGAGACCACGCCCAGGCTAAGCGCGGCAACGCACAACGCAACGGCGGGATGCAGGCGCACCCAGGCAATCAGGATGACGAGAAGCACTACGGTTCCAGCGGCGCAGGCCAACAGAAACCAGCTGGGAGGAGCAAGAGAGGCGGCTAGAGGCACGCACGGATTATTCCACAGAAGGGCCTTTCAGCGGAAAGCCCGCCTGTGTTGAAACGCACACTTTTCCCTTGCGCGTTCCTGCTACCATAAGGATGATTGCGGATTCTGTCGCCGGGCTGGCTGAATGTTTGCGTTGAAGCCCCCTGCCGCGGCGGCCGGACCCAAACCAGAAGGAGAATCCTCTTATGCCTCTAGTCTCCATGCGGCAGTTGCTCGACGAGGCCGCCAAGGGCGGTTACGGCGTCGGCGCTTTCAACGTCAACGATATGGAACAGATTCAAGCCATCATGGGCGCCGCCAAGGAAACCAATTCGCCGGTCATCATCCAGGCCAGCCGGGGCGCGCGCCAGTTTGCCCAGGACAAGTATCTCTTCCACCTCATCCTGGCGGCGGCTGAACTCAATCCCGAGATTCCCATCGCCATGCACCAGGACCACGGCAACAGCTTCGAGACCTGCAAGAGCGCCATCGAGCTGGGCTATACCTCGGTCATGATGGACGGCTCGCTCAAGTCCGACGGCAAGACCCCGGCCACGTTTGAAGAGAATGTCGCCGTCACCAAACAGGTGGTCGATTTCGCGCATGAGCGCGGCGTCACGGTCGAAGGCGAAATTGGCGTGCTGGGCGGCGTGGAAGACGGTCACGGCGCGGGCGGCTCCGGCCTCGAGCACCTCACCGACCCCGATCAGGCGGTCGAGTTTGCCGAACTGACCGGCGTTGACGCGCTGGCCATCGCCATCGGCACCAGCCACGGCGCATATAAATTTTCCAAGAAGCCCGACGGCTCGGTCCTCAAGATGGATGTGCTCATCGCCATTCACAAGCGCCTGCCCAAGACCCATCTGGTCATGCACGGCAGCTCTTCCGTGCCCAAGGACTTGCAGGACATCATCAACCAGTACGGCGGCAAGCTCAAGGAGACATGGGGCGTGCCGGTCGAGGAAATTCAGCTCGGCATCCGCAACGGCGTGCGCAAGGTTAACGTGGACACCGACAATCGCCTGGCCATCACCGGCGCCATCCGCAAGGTACTCTGGGAGACTCCGGAGAAGTTTGATCCGCGCGACTACATGAAGCCTGCCCGCGAGGCCATGCAGAAGGTCGTCGCCCAGCGCATGACGCAGTTCGGCCAGGCCGGTCACGCCGGCGATTACACGGCCAAGTCCATCGTCGAAATCGCCAAGGGCTACAAGGACGGCTCGCTCAGCACCAAGCCGCTGGTTGCCGCCAGGTAACTTCGGCTTAATTGAACGCATCAAAACAAGGGCCACTTCGTAACTGAGGAGTGGCCCTTGTTTTGCATGGCGGCATTCCCGCGCCCACCGTGGCGCAAAATTCTTACGGGTGTGACGGGATGACGCCGGGCTCAAACAAATCTGACAAGTCATTCGCGTTGGCAGCGTCGCCCAGATAGGGTGACGATCCGCCGGTTGCTCTCACGTGAAAAATCTCCTGCATGGTGCGCAGATCAGACGAGTGAGAATAGTCAATCGAACTTGCGTAGGGAAGACCGCCCTCGTTGGAATGAGCAAGGTCGGAGATGATGATCTCGCCAATCGTGTGGTTGAAATCGTCCGGATTATCGTTAGCCTCTCCGTCTTCTTCGCTTTCGTCCCACCACAGAATGATGACTCCGCCGTCCTTGTAAGCTGGCGAGGCCATAATGAGCGGAACCAGCCTGCTGAGCGTGTTATCGCCCGCCTTGACCATCGCTGCATCGCCGGTCAGGCCCGCAAATCCTCCGGTCTGTCCGCTGTGCATTTCGTCGTATTGGTCGGGGGTAATCCAGTTGTAGTCCGCCACTCGGTCGTTGGCCAAATCAAACGCCAGTTGCTGCAACGGCGCGTAGCGGTGCGATAACGGATTCGAAGTGGTCGTATTGTTGCCACCGTTGGTGTCTGTGAAAAACACCTGAGGATTGTGTTTGCAGGCATAGTTGTACTGGTTCGAATCGTTATACGCGTTCAGGTAGTCGTCGGGGCCAAACACTCCAGAGACGCTCACCAAAGGAACGGTCCACTGACTCTCGGGCAGAGGCTGGTTGATGAGCTTGCCGCTGGCGGTTGTCAGGTCAATATCTTCCTGATACGACTTCCAGGATTTTCCCGCTTTTTGCAGAAGGCCGGTCAGGTGCTGGGTCGTGTTTTGGGCATTCGGCGGAGTGTCCGCATAAGGATCGTCGTCATCCAGAATGCCGAAATTGGTGCCGGCCTCAGCCCACAGGTAGTTGGGCTCGGACGGGTGAATATGGGGGTTGTTCCCGCTTGGTGTTGCCAAAACGTTGTGATAGGCCGTAGCGTACGCCACATGCCGGCTGATGTTTTCAACGTGGCCATTGATGAAGGCAGTCGCAGTTCCGTTCACAAGGCTGTTGATGAACGGCGCATTTGGATTCTGATAGATAGGCTCAATCCCTCCGGGGACCGTGGCCGGTTGAGTCCAATCGTGATTTTCCAGTGCGATGACGAACACGTGTTTGATTTCCCAGTCTCTCTGGGCGCTGGCGCTCGATCCGCACAGTACGGCCAGGAGGGCAAGCCCGGCAAGGAAACGGAGATAGGAATTGGTGGACATTGGAACCTCCAATTTGGGGATTTGCGGGATTTGCGGGAGCGATCCGGGCGGTCTTTCAGGGAGTCCGGACTCACCGGCAGTGCCGCTTGGAGGTTGATACCAAGCGAATGTTGCAAAGTTATGACCGGCACATTAAAGATTGCGAAACCAACCAGAGCGAAACCTGGGCCATTGCTGAGAATGTTCGAGGGCGCATTGGCTCCGGGCGTTGGGCACGGGTCGAACGCGCCCTCGCTACCGGGGGTGACTCTGAAGAATAGACAAATGCATGCCGGGGTTGAAACCCCGGCATGCGGCCGCACCCTTTCAAGCTGATGAAAAGCATGCGCAGTTTCCTAAACTCTCACGGGAAGACGAGTGTCGCCGAGTTCGAGCCGTTCAGATACCAGAAGCCAACATCCCCCGGGGCATAGTTGCCGGGCACGATGGTTGCCCCCACGCTGCCTTTGCCCCAGTAATAGTCGTCGATGTTGGCCATCCAGTAGAAGTACCCGCCGATGTTGAGCGCCGGTCCCATGGCTGCTGGAGTGCCGGCGCCAGTGGACTGCGCGGCGTTGAACCAGGACTGCACGATGGTCTGTGGCGATCCGCCCACGCCCAGAATGTTGTTGGCCACGGCGTTCTCAAAAGGTCCGTCGCCGTAGTCGAGCGAGCTGAAGCCGGCCATGACATGGAGGCCGTTAAAGGCCACGCCCCAGCGCTGGGCCACGTTCAGCCCACCGCCGTCGGTCGGGTCCAGCATGTCGCAGTCATCGGTGAGCAGCCAGGCCAGCGTGTCATTGGGCCCATTGGAACCCCAGGATGGGGCGTAGTTTCTAGTAAACGACGCCGGGGTACCGTAGCCGTTTCCATTGATGCCAACGTTGGCAGGAAGCGTCGGGGCGCACAGGTACGCGGTGGCGTAGTCCGAGAGCGGCGCGCCGGGCTGCATGGCGGTTTTGGTATCCGCGTTGCCGTCAGCGATGTCGATCACCAGGTCCGCCGTGTTGATGCCCCAGTTCTGGTAATCGGCATCGCCGTTTACCCACGGAGTCGTCACCAGCGTTCCCGCCGGTTGGGGCTCGATGAAGTCTCCCGGCCATGCGTTATCGCCAAGCCAGGCAAAGCTCTGCGTTCCGCCGCCCGCGCCTGAGGTTTGCATGCCTTTTTGCCAGCCCACGCGGCAGGGCGTCCATTCGCCCGGATCGGCCGGACTTTCAGCGCCATAGCTGGCTCCGGTGATAGCTCCGTGCGAGGGCAGAATGGGATGAGGATGGACGGCGACGATCTGCTGGTCGTGAATCGCCACTCCGTTGGCGTCGATCACGGTTACGCTGACCCGCTCGATCGCCGCGAGATGGAAATTACGGTCATGCAGTAGCGAATCGGTAGCGCGCGCCAGGGCGGTGTATTGGATGGAATCGCTGTCAGTGTTCGATACTTCGGGGTCCGTTCCGCCCCAGATGTAGGTGTAAGGCGGCGTGCCGCCTCTCACCGCGGCGTGAGCCCGTACTGCCGCGCCATCGGCTGAAGCCGTCATCGTTACTGAGGGAACGAAGCGTGGGTCGTCGGTGGCCGGAATGTAACTGACCCGCGAACGAACCTCGCCGTCCGCGCCTTCCCGGCCATTGGCGATCCGTGTCGTGCCGTAAAAGGCGTAGTAGGGAATGATGGTCGAGGCTTGTCCGCCATCCGCGCGGCCCAGGCCTCCATCCAGCGGCGGCGAAAGATAAACCAGCCGCGTGGTGATGCGCGCGGTGGCCGGCAGTTTGGGCGCGATCCGCCGTTTGGCCTCGTCTTCGGGGATGATTTTCACCATCTCTCCAGCTTTCAACTGGCGCACGGAGTAGACCAGTTGACTGACGTGGCCCTCGCTGTCATAGGTAACCTGCGCTTGCGCCCCTGGACCGACCAACGGCAAGCCGTTGTCCACTGTGAACTTGTAGTTGACCGTGGTGTCGAGTGGGGTGCTTTTAGCCTGCCACGTCCCGTTGCTGTCGCGGGTGTACATGGTTAGAGTGCTGTGGCCAGCCACGGGCGTGACCATTTGCAGCCGGAGCTCCGAAGCCTCCAGCGCTTTGGCAGTAGTTTCGAGCGCCGTCTTTTCGTCCAGCACGCGCAACGCCTCCAAAGCTTTTGCGTCGATCGCCGTCGCGCGAATCTCCATTGCGGGATTCTTGTTTTTGGTCGCGTCGCGCAGCCGGCGAACGGTGTCGTTATCAGTCACAGGAGCCGTGGGGACCACGAGAAACTTTTTGGGGTCAACGTACGAAACCTTTCCGTGAGCGGTCACAAGCGGCTCAGTCGGAATTTGAAGCTGTTTAGCCAAGGCCGCAGCCTCTGTCTCTGAAGCTCCGGATTTGACAACGTGATAGACGGGCAATGTGGTGGGCGTTGGAGCCTGCGCCTGCGCGAGGACGATTCCTCCGGCAAGCACAAGGGGAAGGGCTGCCAGGTTTTTCATGTGGTTTTAACTCCTTTTCTGTGAGGTGCTTTCTCGATCCATAGAGCCGTGATTACGCGAAATGAGGGCTTGAAAATCTGACAGCGAGGCAACATGCGACATGAGGCGCAAAGGTCGCGTCGCTTCCTCGCTCATTTTGATCTCTTATAGCTGCTGTTCAATGAAGGTCAGACTTTACAGACTGAAGGGGAATTCACAAAACCGCCGGCGCGGGAAGACCTGCCGGAATATTACACGAGAGAAGGTAGCACGATTCTGATGAATTTGGCACGAAAAATCTGCGGGCCATGGCCAACCTCACGGATACCGGACATGACTAAAACTGAGGAGCCGCGGCGGGCAGTGCAGCGGAACTGATGCCTTCGCACTTCGTGAAGTCCGCCGTCAAGTTGCCCGAGCCATCCACGGTCAGCGTCCATATGGAGTCGTAGTCAGTAGGCGACCAAATGGGCGACGTCGGGGGTGTGGGGTTGCCAGGATAATAGCTCGCGAGCAACGCATTCACTATCGGATTGATTTGCTGGTACGACCACACCACAAGAACTTTCTGGCCTGTGAATTTGCCCCCTGTGAAAAAGAAATTACTAACTTGCTGGCCTTGCTGGGCCAGCGTAGTTGTCGGAGTGGCTAGCTCGAAACTCGATACCAGGTAATACGGCAGATTATTGGCAATTGCGTAAGGCTCAACCGTCAACGCCGGCGCAACGCCCGACCAAAGATCCTCGCCAGAAATGGTCGTTGTTCCAATGGAAAACTGAGAGATGTCTCCTGCCCAAACCTGGTTCGGGCTGACTTTTCCCAGAAGCGCATTTGGAAGATCAAGCGCTCGCCATTGTCCCGCGCCAACATAGTTGTTGTCTGACCAGTAACCCTGCGGATGCGCCTCTGCATGACGAACAAAGTAAAGCGTCTCCTTGGTGTTGGCTCCCGGAGGGATTGTCGCGCCGTTCACGCCGACGGTCACAGTAATGCTCGGTGGCACATTCGTCGTGCAAGCAGCGCTGATCAGTGCCGGCGGAGGCAGCACAGGGTAGGTGTTTGGCGGATTCACACCGCTGTTGTAGATAGCCAGGCTGGCCGGTCCCGACGGCGGAATCGAGATCGCATAAATAAAGTTGGCGCCAGGAAAGCCCCACGGAGGATTCAGGTGGTAATGCTCGAATGTATTTGTGTTCGCCAGGAGCGAGCGAGTGGTCTCCCATGGCGCTGAAAAAACATAGTAGCCCGCGACGCCCGCATTAATGATTCCGGTTATAAGGGTTTCGTTGTCGCCTCCCAGATCATTGAAGTCGAGGCCCTGGCAATTCGGGCAGGCAGATAACGGCTCGGCAACCCCGCTGGGCACGGACCCCAACGCATACGTTGCATAGATCGGGAAGTTGTTGCCGGTATAGAGGGCCCCTCCGGTAAGGTTACTCGAAAGCGTGATCTGATTGAGAAGCGCGAACTGCTCAATGGTCTCAGCTGCCGCCATATCGGGGTATTCGTTTGTGGTTTGCTGGTGGGTCATCGGCTCCAGTGCGTAAATGCCGGTTACGTTGTTCATCCCCAGCACGTTCTTTTCGAGAAACGGGGCCATGAGGAGCGACCGCTGCAAACCCTGATTGGTAAGGTTGCCCGTGCTTGCACTGATGTCTCCGGCGGTCTGATAATCCAGATCCCCACTGACGACAAAGATCAGATTGATGTTGCCGGCTGCGAGCGGGCCAGGATTTGCCGGCGGAGTGCTGTTGCCTCTGTCCACATACCCCACGCACCCCGCGCAAAAGAAGGCAAAACTCGCGGTCAGAACGAAACCAAGTATTCGTCTGCATTCCACTGAATTCATTTTTCTCAACTTTCGTCGCGGCGTGAGGCCGCGGCGTTGCGTCGTTCGCACGGAGGAGAATTTAATTTATCTGATCGTCTTATCAGCCAACTGCACAAAAACGCTCACTTCGGAGTAATTCTCGCCAGGTCTTCGCCTCTTAGGTGATTTCAACCGGCGATCAACCGGCATTTGAGTCCTCGTCTCCCACCGTGCTTGCCGTGACGCGATTTCTGCCCTCGGCCTTTGATCGATAAAGTGCATTGTCCGCTGCCCGTGTCAGGACGTCCGGGGTAATATCGGCTGACACACGCCCACTCGCTACTCCGATACTCAACGTGATGCATGGCGCCACGTCAGACGAAGGATGGACTAACCCTGCCTCCTCCATCGCGCTCCGCAACCTTTCGGCGAGAGCCTTTCCATGATCAGGTCCGCAGTTTGGGAGGATGATGGCGAACTCCTCGCCGCCGTACCGAGCCGGAAGTTCGCCCGGGCGCCGAAAGGTTTCCTTCAGTACCTGTGCCACCTTCTGCAAACACTCGTCACCTCGCTGGTGTCCGAAGGTGTCGTTGTAGTGTTTGAAGAAGTCCACGTCGGCAATCAAGAGCGAGATCTCGCCGTTCTTGCGACGGGCACGGCGAACCTCGCGATCCAGTGTCACAGTAAACTGGCGGCGATTTGCGAGCCCCGTCAAAGAGTCTTCGAATGCTTGTTCGTGCAACAGCACATTCAGCCGCTCGAGCTCGGATGCATGCTCCGCGAGGCGGCGCTTCAGTTCAGCCTGTTCGTTTTCCGCATACTTGCGGCCAGTGATATCGCGAACCACGACCACCATGCCGGTGAGCCTTCCCTCTCGATCCCGGATGAACTCACTATTCACTTCAATGTGGAAGGTGCTTCCATCAATTCGCTGCCCGCAGTATTCGGCCAGGCCGGTTACTTTGCCTTCACGCTTAAGGGCAATCTGGGACATTGCTCGGGCCCGGTCCTCCGGGACGATAAAATCGAGGATCGTACGCCCTATGAAATCTTCTTCCCCTGTAGCCCCGAACATCTGCATTGCAACTGGCGATACCAGGAGAATATGGCCCTCACTGTCGGTGATCGTAATGTCGTCGGGAGAAGCGTGAATGATAGATCTATACAATTCCTCACTTGCCCGCAGCGCCTCCACGACAAGCTTGTACTGGGCCATCTGTTTGCCAAGTTCTTCATTCACCTTCTCCAATTCGTCGTTGGCTGACGAAAGCTGAAGTGTCCGCTCTTCTACCACTCTCTCCAGAGACTCATTGCGCTCTTTCAGTTGCTTCAATGGGTAGATTTCGCCCGCGCCCACCAGGTCATAGGGAATCGAAATACTGCTGTGGCAGATCTTCCAACCCGCGGCTTCCTTTCGGAAGATGAGCACCAGGCGAGCTACCTGTCTTGAAAGAATCTCGTCTTTGATTGGCAGGTGAATGTTAAAGAAACCAGTCGCGACGGCGATTGTATCTGCCAGTGACTGGATGGCCAGGTTCTTGAGTTCAATGCGGATCGGATCCTTAACCTGGGCGAAGTCCTGGCGGGTAATCGCGACCCATTCTTCCTTTTCTGTAACCAGGAAGTCTCCGCCGCCGGTAAACCCGGAAAAGTCCTCGCTGAATTCCGCGGTGAGCCGATCATCGCGGGATGAATACATCCGCAAGTAGTCTTCGAATAGTTGCCGAATGGTTTGTTCGTCGGGAAGGTTCTTTAGGGACTTACCCGGATGGGTTTTCTTTGGCGTGATTGCCTGAGCTTGCGGGCGCGCAGTTTGCCCTAAAGTATTCGAATCGTCCGCGATTTGCCTCTTCTTGGCACCCTGCTCCTTCACGGCCGCCTTCTCCGCTCCGGGGATAGGTCATTAAGAGTCGCTGTTTGATTCATTTAGGGTCTCTGCGTACTTACTTCGCCGGACAGACGAGTAAGGGGATGGCACACATCAGCCCAAAGGCTCTATTTGTGAGCCTACCACAGGCCCAATTTGAACAACCAAGGCTCCGGTCGGGCGGTGACCGGAGCCCCAGCGATGACTCGCTCTCAACGTGCCGTCAACTGCCTCCGTCGCTGCTCACTTGCCTTCATGATTTCGCTCATGTCCCCCGCAGGCCGAACCTCGAAAATGTTGCCATACGTCAGCGCCGGATGCTGCGTTATGAGTTGCACAGCATGATTCATGTCCCGCGCTTCAAGGAAGAGAATGCCGCCGAGTTGTTCCTTGGTTTCGGCATAGGGACCGTCGGTAGTTGCCACTTTGCCGTTCTTCCAATACAGGGTCAAGGCGGTTTCCGGAGGCTGAATCGCTTCTCCACCAGCCCAGTGCCCGTTGGCGCGAAGATGGTCGTCGTATTCAAAGCATTTGTCGAACATGGCGTTTTGCTCGCCTTCAGCCATGCAATCAAATTTGGCTTTGTCGTAGTATCCAAAACACACGTATTTCATTGCTTTTCTCCTTTTGGTGGGAATCAGCAGCGCAGCTATGCGCGCTGGATTGTCTATCTGCTAGTCAAGACGGCGCATCTTCTTGCATCGCGGCGGGTGAGATTATTTCGCTCCGTTCGGGTCGGGCTTGAAAAGAATCTCGCGCACCTCGACCGGCGCCCGGCAGGCGACGGCACCCTTGCGCGCCCACTTGAGCGCCTCGTCAAAATCAGCGGCTTCAAGTATCCAGAAACCGCCCATGTGCTCCTTCGTTTCGGTGTACGGCCCGTCAGTGACGAGCGCCTTGCCGCCGGATTGCACCCGCAGCGATTTGGCGTTGCGAGCCGGGGAAAGGCCGCAGGCTAACTTTCTTGCTCCGCCGGCGATCATCTCGCGGTTGAGCGCGTGAATCTCCTCGATAGTCGCTTCGGTCTCGGCGGACGGGTCGAAGTCGTCGGGGTGGTAGATAGCAACGAGATACTGGGGCATGGCTCCTCCTTGTTTTCTGTGGTTTGTTTCCGATGACTCGCTTCCTGCGAGCGCGGCTATTTGCTGGCGGTCTGAAGTGGCAGTTCAGCTCGTTTCTCCACCTTGTGCTGGATCTGCTCTTCCGACAGGACGGGTGCGAAGTCTTCCATCTCAAAGACCTGGCGGATTTCCACTTCGGAATCGCCGCCGGGGTTGCAGTTGGGGGCGCGCTTGACCCACTCGATGGCCTCTTGGAGTGACTTGACCTGCAACATCGAGAAGCCGGCGATCAATTCCTTGGCCTCTGTGAACGGACCGTCGATGACGGTTCGAGACTTGCCGGAGAACTTGACGCGCGCGCCTTTGGAGCTGGGATGGAGACCATCGAGGGCGAGCAGGACGCCAGCCTTCATGAGCTCTTCGTTGTACTTGCCCATCTCGAGCAGGAGCTCGGGATCGGGAAGCGCGCCTTCTTTTTCTGCCTGCGGGGTTGATTTGACGATGACCATGAATCGCATTGCGAATCCTCCTTTAGGTTGAGCGATGGTTGGGTGGCTTGTTTTCGGGTTCAGCGATTTGTTCGCTACCCCTCGTTCAACCTATAGTCGTACGGCCGAACCGGAATTCGACAAAGCGTCAAAGAAATTTTTCTTCTTGCGCGCGTGCTGGTAATGACGTAACGCCCAGCCCGTAGAGCGTTAAGTCGTCCCCATCGCAGGGCCGGCAGGAGGCCTGCTCATCCGGCGGCGTTTGACCTGAATGACCCGGTGGCACAGCGCAATACACTGGTTGCAGGAGTTTAAGATCTGGCTTTGTATCAGGGCACGACTTCAGTCGTGCCCAGATACAAAGCTGAAGGTCCCAGGAGCCCTGCAGATTTAATTAGCCTTATCGGCACGGCTTAAGTCATGCCCTGATACAAAGCCAACGCTTCACGCCACTGCCGGAACATGCAGGATACTCATCTCTTTTATTTCAACCCCCGAATCCGCTCCTGCAGAAATTGCCGCTCCGGTTCCTGTTGGGTCAGCGCCAGAGCCTTCTCATACGAGGACCGGGCCTCGGCTATCCTGCCCAGCCTGCGGCACATATCCGCGCGGGCTGAATGCGCCAGGTAATAATTCGCCAATTCGCCATCTGCCAACACCGCGTCGATATGCGTCAGACCGATCTCTGGACCATCGCGCACGGCAATTGCCACAGCACGATTGAGATGAACAACTGGCGAAGGCTGAATTCGCACCAATTGGTCGTAAATCGCAACAATTCTCCGCCAGTCGGTTACCGCCACCGATTCCGCCTCCGCATGAACGGCAGCAATCGCAGCCTGCAGTGTGTAAGCGCCGAATCGGCGGGAACTCAGCGCTTTCTCCACCAACGCCACTCCCTCCGCGATCTGCTCACGGTTCCAGAGCGAGCGGTCTTGATTCTCCAGCAAAATCAGCTCTCCCGCCGGAGAGGTTCTCGCGGCGTGACGGGATTCCTGCAGCAACATCAGGGCGAGCAGCCCCATCACCTCCTGGGCTGTTTCCGGTTTTGGCCGGAGTTCGGTCAGCAACCGGCCAAGTCGAATCGCCTCTTGGGTTAGCTCGGCCCGCGTTACCTCCGCTCCCGCAGCAGCCGAGTAGCCCTCGTTAAAGACGAGATAGATGACCTGAAGCACCGCGTCCAGCCGCTCCGGCAACTCCTGCGGCGTGGGCACCTCATATGGAATAGGTGTCTCTCGAATCTTCGCTTTTGCGCGCACAATGCGCTGCGCCAGTGTCGCCGGCGTAATCAGAAACGCCCGGGCAATCTCCTCCGTGGTCAGGCCGCAAACTTCTCTCAGCGTGAGCGCCACCTGCGCTTCCGGCGGCAGAGCAGGATGGCAGCAGGTAAAGATCAGGCGCAGGCGGTCGTCCTCAATCTCCTCATTCTCCTCAGGCGCTTCGATGACGCGCGATTCCATATGCGCGACAAGATCTCTCTGTGCTCCATCGAAGCGCGCCCTGCGGCGCATTCCGTCTATAGCTTTGAAGCGTGCCGTAGAAATCAGCCAGGGGCGCGGTTTATCCGGTACGCCGGCCTGAGGCCACGCGTCCAACGCAGCGGCAAAGGCCTCGTGCATGGCCTCTTCAGCAACATCAAGATCTCCCAGCAGGCGCACCAGCGTAGCAAGAATCCTGCCCGATTCAGACCGGTAAAGCGTCTCTATGGTTCTGCTTAGCTCTTCGGGAACGTTCTGCGCCATGCAAATCAAACTAACAAACGAACCTACTCCACACAACTGCGCGGAGCCAGCTTTTTATCCACAATTCAATGAGAGGCCAATGCGCGGATTGAGATCGCCCTGAGCAGGTGAGCCGGCATAACTCCTCGAACAACGCTCCGGCGTTTAGCAACCCCATCCCCACGCGCTCCGCCCCTTTACCCCGCTGTCTTTCTCATTCCTATTCCCTGCCTACCTGACCCAAGTCCCTGTCCTTCAGCCCCCGGCTCTGAACCGCAAAGGCTCCTGTCAAAAAATTCCAATGTCCTGAGCAGAAATGACCACACCCCAAGCTATTTTTTCGGGTAAGTTTGAGCGGGATACCTATAAGCCGGGGGGGCAAGACCATGCAGATATTCGATATCTCGGGAGGGAGGCCGACCCGTCCCGGGCCGCGACTCGTGGGAGAAAAGCCAGCCAGGACGATACTTCTGGTCGAGAGCGACCCTGACGAGGCTCTATCGATCCGCATGATGATTGAGGCTCAGGCAACGCACGCCTTCAAATTGACTCATGTCGCTTCTGTCAGCGAAGCCGAGATGTTTCTCGCCTGTAATTCGGTCGACATTGTTCTGCTCGACTTTGGGTTGCCCGATGCACAAGGATTTGAGGCTGTCAGGCGGCTTCGCATCGCCAGGCCACGCGTCCCCATTGTGTTGCTGTCCAGCCCGGACGATGAACCGTTTGCGGCCCAGGCTATCCAGGAGGGCGCGCAAGACTATCTGATCAGGGGCGAGGTCCAGCCGCGTGAATTGATGCGTGCCCTTCTCAATGTCGCTGAGCGCACAACACTGGAAGAGGCGGCGTTCGCTGAAAAGGAACGGGCCCAGGTCACGCTCGACTGCATTGGCGATGCTGTGATTTGCACCGACACATTGGGCAACATCACCTTCCTCAATCGCGTAGCGGAAAGAATGACCGGCTGGCTGCGGACAGATGCTATCGGCAGGGCCATGACCGAGACCTGCCGGATAGTGGACGCCGCCACTCACACGGACGTTCCGGATCCGATGGCGACGGCGGTCTCTCAAAACCGGATCGGAAAACTGCAATCGAATTGTTTCCTTATCCGCCGCGATGGAAATGAGGTTTTCATCGAAGACACCGTCGCTCCCATCTGCAATCGGGAAGGTGAAGTTACCGGGGCGGTGATTGTGTTCCGCGACGTTACCGCGACACGAGCTTTGGAGGAGATATTAACCTATAACGCCCAACACGATACCCTTACTGGGTTACCCAATCGATTGCTCCTGAATGACCGTTTAGGCCAGGCGATTGCCCTGGCGCGGCGGCAGAACGGGCAGGCAGCGGTGCTGTTCATGGACTTGGACGGGTTCAAGCACATCAATGATTCTCTCGGACATCATATCGGCGACAAGCTGCTTCAATCTGTCGCAGGGCGCCTCGTGGATTGTGTGCGCACTCCAGACACAGTAAGCCGGCAGGGAGGCGACGAGTTTGTCGTGCTTCTTCAGGAATTGCACCACCCTGAAGATGCCGCTATTACGGCGACAAGATTGTTGAGAGCGGTGGCGGAGGTTCATTCCATCGATCTCCATCAGATTTCCGTCACGGGCAGCATCGGAATAAGCCTCTTTCCCGACGACGCCAAGGACGCGGAAACACTCTTCAGGCATGCAGACACGGCCATGTATCGAGCCAAGAGGAATGGATGCAACAGTTATCAGTTCTTCGGTTCAGACATCGATGCCGACGCTATGGAGCGCCAATCCATCGAGCGGGATCTTCGCGGAGCCCTGGAACGGGACGAATTCAAATTGCACTTCCAGCCCAAGTTCAATTTGAAGACCAGAGCGATTATCGGGGCCGAGGCATTGCTGCGCTGGATTCACCCCTTCCGGGGAACGGTCCCCCCGGCGCAGTTCCTTCCCATCGCGGAGGCGTCCGGTCTTATTCTGCCCATCGGCAAGTGGGTCCTTCGCGAAGCATGTACGCAAGCCCGAGGTTGGGCGGACGCGGGCGTTCCCACCAGGACGGTAGCCGTCAATATTTCTGGTATTCAGTTTCAAAGCGAGGACTTTCTGGAGAGCCTCTTCGCAATCCTTGCCGAAACAGGGCTGGATCCCGGATCTCTGGAACTGGACATACCCGAGAGCGTTCTCATGAATAACCTCGGTTACGCGATACCCACTCTCAATGCTCTCAGGGAAAAGGGAATACAAGTGTCGGTCGATAACTACGGCATAGGGTACTCGAGCTTGAGCACCTTGCAACATCTGTCCCTCAATGCTCTCAAGATTGACCGGTCACTTGTTGAGGGGATTGCCGGCAGTCCCTATAAGAAAAACAAAGTGAGCGCAATCATAAGCATGGGTCAAAGCCTGAACTTGCGGGTTGTTGCCGAGGGTGTTGAGACGGCCGAATATTTGGAATTCCTGCGCGATCAAGGCTGTGACGAAGCGCAAGGATACTTTCTCGGCGTGCCGGTCTCCTCCGGGCTATTTGCCAAGGAAGTTCCAGGCGCAATCAGAACCGCAACGCCGCTCAACTAAGCCCGGAATCCTGCATAATTCGACCGCCCTGTCCAATATTGAACAGTAATCACGATTTCATCAGTCTAAAAGTAACCTCATAGGCGCTCTCACCGAAAGCGGCGGCAGCGATGCCAGATCATTCGGCTACATCCCCGGAAGTGGGCGCCCCTTCTACACTGCCGCCGCCCGACTCACTCGCCGTCTCCCTATTCCGTGTCATCCTGAGCGAACGCATCGGGATAGAAAGCGAGTCGAAGGACCCGCGTATTGCCCATTGACGGGTACGCGTCTTCATCCCCGCATACATCGCCCAGTTTGACGCGTGTCAAAACGCGTCAAAAGGCGGCCAAATTCGCGCCAAAAGCTCCAAGTTTTCGTACTTTTTGTCCAGTTCCAGCAGGGCCTTGCTCGGTTTTCCGTACGCCTGCAGCCTCACTTTTCTTCGAATTGGCCCCCGCTTGTTCTGCGAATTGGCTTCCGTCTGCCGCGTTAGTAGGCTTTTAACCGGACATCCCGCCCCATTTTGCGAGCTTGCAGGCATGCACAATCTCAGAGCGCTGCCGCCGCCGACCCGCTGACTTGCTGACTTGCTCAAATCGCTGGCGCAACAGAAGGCTCGCTCACCTGCGCCGCAAGCCCATTCGTTTCCTGGTCCTTGTATTGGAGCTGATAGAGCTTCCAGTAGAGGCCGCGCTTGGCGAGCAGCTCCTGGTGCGTGCCCATCTCGCGCAACTGCGCCTTGTGCATCACTAAGATCTCATCGGCCTGCTGAATGGTGGAGAGGCGATGGGCAATCAAAACGCTTGTCCTGCCCTCAACCATGCGTTCCAATGCGCCGCGTATGCGCAGCTCGGTGTCGGTGTCCACGCTCGATGTGGCTTCGTCGAGGATGAGGATGCGGGGATTGAAAGCCAGCGCGCGGGCAAAGTTGATGAGCTGCTTCTGGCCCGTCGAGAGGGAGTTGCCGCGCTCCTGCACCGGCTCGTCGAATTGATGCGGAAGGCTCTCAATGAAATCCAGAACGTTGACGTCGCGCGCAGCCTGGCGAAGTTCAGCATCGGTGATGGCCTCGTTGCCGAAGCGGATGTTCTCGGCCAGCGTGCCCGTGAAGAGAAACGGATCTTGAAGGACAACCGCGAAGTGCTGGCGGAGCGCGGTCAAATCGTGCTCGCGAATGTCGATGCCGTCGATGAGGATCTGCCCCGCGGTCACTTCGTAGAAGCGCATCATCAGGCTGGTGAGGGTGGTCTTCCCCGCTCCGGTGTGGCCGACGATGGCGACGGATTGCCCCGGCTCGACGGTAAAGGACACATCCTTAAGAATCCACTCGATGCCTTCGATGGCGCCGAGACTGGCGGCAGGATTTCCATCAGTGGTTAAATAGGCTGCGGAATTATTCGACTCTGGTGTTCGCATTGTGTCAGGGCATGACTTTAGTCGTGCCGCAAGCTGCGCGTCAGAATGCCCGGGCTTTAGCCCCTGAGGGGAAGCATCTTCCGTAGTCGAAGCAATAGCAGCTTGCTGCTCGTCAGTGAGTTTCTGATAAGTGAACCAGACGTGGCGGAATTCGATTCTGTTGCTGCCGTCGCCCACCAGCGGATGGGCCGGGCTGACGATCTCCGGTTGCGTGTCGAGCAGGCGGAAAATGCGCTCGCTGGCGGCCATCGCCGATTGCAGGATGTTGTACTTGTCGCTCATGTCCTGGATGGGCCGCCAGAAGCGCAGCGAGTATTGGATAAACATATTCAGCACGCCGATAGTGACGGCTCCGGACAGCACGCCGAAACCGCCGAACGACACAACCAGAGCGATGGCGATGATGGAAAGCAGATCAACGGCGGGATAAAAGAGCGCATAAGCAAAGATCGTGTCCTTGAACGCAATCAGGTGTTGGCGATTCACGACTGCAAAGTCATCAAATGCCTGTTGTTCGCGATTGAACAACTGCACCACGCTCATCCCAGACACATATTCCTGGCTGAAGCTGTTGATTCGGCCGATGGCGGTGCGTACGCGGCGATAGCTTTCGCGGACGTGATCGCGGAAGACGCGGGTGACGATGAGGATCAACGGCAGAACGGAAAAAGCGAGCAGCGCCAGCCGCCAGTTGATGGTGAGCATGAGGACGGACATGATGGCCAGATTGAGAAAGTCATCGACAATGGCCAGCACACCGGCGGTAAACATCTCGTTGATCGCGTCCACGTCAGAAGTAATGCGTGTGACAAGGCGGCCAACGGAGTGAGTGTCAAAAAAGCCGATGTGCATGCGCTGCATGTGGCGGAAAATGTCGCGGCGCAGGTCGAACATGAGCTTCTGTCCGGTCCATTGCATGAGGTAGATCTGGATGAACTCGAAGAGATAAGCCGCAAGCTGCGCGCCAAGAAAGATGAGGGCCAGGCGGGTGATGCCCTGGTATGGATCGGTGGGCAGATGGCGGGCCAGCCATTTGGTTGCGCCTAGCCCGTGGGCGAGCAGGTTGACGGTAGGCGCGCCGGGCTCCGCGGGGAAGTAACGGTCAATGCCCACCATGACCAGGTAAGGGCCAGTGACGTCGCAGAGAGACTTGAGCGAGACAGAGACGGCGGAGACGGCAGCCTGCCACCAGTAGGGGCGCAGATAGTGGCCGAGACGGCGCATGAGCCGGGAGTCGTAAACTTTGCCGGACAGTTCGTCATCGGGCTTTTTGGGTTTGTTCTTTTCTTCGTCGGCCATCGGTTGGGTGGGATGCGACTTCCATTTCCATTGTAGCGGGTCAGCAAGTCGGCGGGACGGCAAGTCAGCGAGTCAGCGCGCTGTGAGATTTTGGATGCCTGTAAGCCGATAAAAGAGGGCGAGATGTCCGCTTAAAAGCCGACAACCTGAGCACCAGGGAACCAATTCGCAAGAAAGTCGGGTTGCAGGGGTACGGAAAAACCACAAAATTCCGGCTGGAGCCGGACAAAAACCACCAAAACTTGGTGATTTTGGTGCAATTTTGGCTGCTTTTGGAAGCATTTCAGTCCTCATTACTTGAGTCCGGCGGTCGAACGTCAGAGCCGTGCATTGCATCTCCCCCTTGACATTCGACAGGAGGTTGGAGCATGCTCTTGTAGATCGTCGAGAGGAAGGGTATGCCGCAGCCAACGGATCTTTTGCAAGGAACACTCGATCTGCTCATCCTGAGAACGCTGGTGCCTGAGCCGATGCACGGCTGGGGAATTGCCCAGCGGATTCAGCAGGCATCGCAGGAGGTGTTTCAGATAGGCCAAGGTTCACTTTATCCGGCGCTTCACCGACTGGAATACAAGGGGTGGATTCAGGCCGACTGGAAGGCTTCAGAGAACAACCGGAAGGCAAAGTATTACGCACTGACGCGCACGGGCAAGAAGCAACTGGAAGCAGAGATTGAAAGCTGGGATCGCCTGGCGGGCGCGGTTGCGCTGGTACTTGAACAGGCTTAGGGAAGCTCTGATTAAGCCCATTCTGTCAGGGAGACAATCCCTCAGGGGCTAAAGCCCGCTTTGATTTCGCGACATTCAGGGCACGACTGAAGTCGTGCCCTGACGCAAGAATAGAGTTTTTCAACGAGTTCTTGGGAGACACATGCTCAACGAATTTCTCGCACGCCTGCGCTTCTTCATCTCCGGCAGAAGCTACGGCGAAGTGGATGAAGAGATGAGGTTTCATCTGGACCAGCAGACCGAAGCAAACATTCGGGCGGGCATGTCTCGCGAGGAAGCGCGGAGGCAAGCTGCGATTTCATTCGGGGGAGTGGAGCGAGCGCGCGAACAATGCCGGGAAGAGCGGCCTGGTTACTGGCTGGAAACTTTCGTGCAGGACGCTCGGTATGCTGTCCGCGGCTTCCGGCGCAATCCGGTGTTTTCTCTAACAGTCGTGCTGACGCTGATGCTGGGGATCGGATCGACCACCGCTGTGTTCAGCGTTGTGGACAGGATTCTATTTCGCAGCCTGCCTTACGGCGATTCAAACCGCCTTGTCTCGGTGGGATTGGTTGCGCCGATCGAGTCGCAGGAATTCATGCTGGGCGGTTCGTACTACGAGTGGCAGGACAATCAAAAGCCTTTCACAGCGCTGACCTCCGAGATCGGGACACAGCCCTGCGATTTGACGGAGAACAATCCCGCACGGCTTGACTGCGCCCGCGTGGAAGGAAATTTTCTGCCGACCCTGGGTGTCTCGCCAGTCATCGGCCGTAACTTTACCGCCAACGAAGACAGGCCCAACGGCCCGCCCGTGGCGCTCATTTCCTATGGCCTGTGGCTCAGCCGTTACCGCCTTGATCCGGGAGTAGTAGGCAAGTTAATCCGTATTGACGGACATGCCACGGAAATCGTCGGTGTACTGCCGAAGGATTTTGAGATGCCTCGGCTGCAGGCTGCGGATGTGCTGTTGCCGGAGGCGCTGGATGTGGCTGCGCAACGCCGCGCTGATCCGGGCCATCCCATGTGGGCCTTCGCGCGACTCAAACCGGGAGTGAGCATCGACCATGCAAAGGCCGAGCTCGGACCGTTGTTCGATTACTCGCTGCGATTGGCCCCGGCCCCATTCCGCAAAGAAGTACACCTGCAGGTGCGATCACTGCGCGATCGCCAGGTGCATGACGTGCGCCGGGCCGCCTGGGTTCTGCTCGGTTTGGTCATAGCCGTACTTCTCATTGCCTGCGCAAACGTGACCAGCTTGCTGCTGGCGCGCGGAGCGAGCCGGGAGAAAGAACTGGCAGTGCGGTCGGCATTGGGAGCGAGCCGAATGCGGCTGGTCCGGCAAGCGTTGACCGAGTCGTTTAGCTTGTCTGTCGCCGGAGGAGTTGCCGGGTGTTTGTTCGCAATGTTACTGCTGCGATTGTTCATTGCCATGGCGCCAGATGGGATGCTGTTCCTGAGCAAAGCGCAGATCGATATGCGCATTCTCGCCTTCGCTCTCGCGACTTCGCTCATCTGCGCAGTTTTCTTTGGGCTGCTGCCGGGAATGCGCAAGGCCGGCGCGGAAGCGCTGACGGGTCGCACGCAGACGACCATGCGTCATGCTGTGTTGCGACGGGGCCTCGTCATTGCACAGATTGCCGCGAGCGTTGTCCTTCTGGCGGGCGGAGCGCTTTTGGCGCACAGTTTCTGGAACATCGAGAAACAGAGCCTAGGAATGAACGCGGAAAACATTGTTACCGCTGCGATTTCATTGGGCCAAACTTCGTATCCGACTGCGGAAAGTCAGATGGCGTTCTTTCAACGCCTGGAGCGCAATCTGCTTTACGGGCCGGGCATCACGGCATTCGCAATCGGCGACTCTTTGCCGCCAGGTGGTTATCACCGCGATTCCATTTATGCCGCGCTGCACGTGGAAGGCAGACCCGCACTGGCATCCGGTACAGGAGGCACAGTCGCATGGCGATGGGTGACGCCGGAATATTTTCGAACATTGCAGATTCCGATTGTGCAAGGGCAGGGTTTTACCGATGAGGAACTCACGTCGAATGATCATTTCGTGGTTCTGAGCAAGTCGCTCGCGGGTCGCCTGTTTCCGGGAGAGAATCCGGTTGGGCAGCATCTGCACCTCCACAACGGTGCGCCGGCAGAGAACGATCCTCTTTGCACCGTTGTGGGTGTCGCCGCTGATGTGAAAAATGGTGGACTTGCTGGCGATGAAGAGCCGGAGTATTACCGGCTGCGGCGCCAGAGAGCGGAGGACTGGGATCGGAGTTCGGTCTTGATTCTCAAGACAACGCTGCCGCCGGGCACAACCGAAGCATGGATCCGCTCGCAAGTCGCATTACTCGATCCGACTGTTCCGGTTGAGATCAAGACCCTCTCTGAAAGAGTGGGGAAAATGGCGGATCGGCCTCGCTTTGAGATGCTCCTGGTGGGATTCTTTGCCTTCACGGGATTGGTTCTCGCCGTGATTGGGCTGTATGGGGTGATCTCATTTTTTGTTGTTCAGCGCACGCAGGAAATTGGAATACGGATGGCGGTGGGAGCGTCGCGAGCCGACATTTTGAGGCTTGTGCTGGGGAACGCGCTACGGCTGATTGTTCCGGGAGTGCTGCTTGGGTTAGCGTTGGCGCTGGCGTTTTCCCGTGTACTGGAGAGCCTGTTGTTCAACGTGGCGTCGCACGACCCTGTGACCTTTGCGGGAGTTACAGGCTTGTTGACGCTGGTTGCGCTGCTCGCAACGCTTATTCCGGCGAGCTCCGCGACCAGGGTTGATCCAACTGTTGCACTGCGATGCGACTGAGGAACGTGTTGCTACGTCGAGAACATCAACGAGGTCAGGGTCGCCGTTGACCGATTTGAATTGAATCGGACGTGTCGAACTCTTTCCACAGCTTTTTCCAATTCCAGATTCCGGAGATGACTTTCTGCGGCAACGGGAAACCAAGCTGGTGAGCGAGCATGCACACCTGACCGCGATGGTGGGCTTCATGAGCAAGCATGTAGCAGAGCATCTCCGGGCCCACGGGCCAAGGCTGAGCCCAGCCGTCCCTATGAAATTTTGCGATGCGACCACCGGAATCGCCGAGCGCTTCAGCGAGCATCTGCTCGCAACGACCGGCGCTTTCGGCCAATCCCGCACGGGCCTGTTGCGGCGTGCAGCGCAGGCGGTTGAGCTGGAGTGGAACGTCAAGGTGCGGCGCTGAAAGCCTGATCCACTTGGTGCGGACATTGTGCATGTGCGTGAAGATGGCCGCAATGGTGCGCGTGCTGCCGGGCAGCTTGACTGGAAGCTTTGCATTCCAGGCGGCTGGGTCAAGATGTTCGATGAGAGCCTGGTTCATGAGATCGTTGGCGGCAAAGATACGGACTGCAGACTGGGCGAGTTGAGAGTGGGCTTTTTGTTTAAGGAAGGTCACGGCTCTCTGCTCCTTGACCGGTAATGTTTGGCGGCCGTCGACTGACATAGAACCAGATTGTTCCAATGAGCTTTCAGGCCGTCCGGCGAAGATTTCGCTATTTGGAAGGAGTTTGGGCCCGATCCCTGGCTTTTTCTTCAGCGGCTTCCCGTTCTTCTTCCAATTGATCCTGCTGCATCGACCAGAGTTTCAGGCGCTCTATCTCGTCCGACTGCTGTAGTTGTTGTTGCTGCTGTTGTTGCTGTTGTTGTTGCTGTTGCTGTTGCTGTTGCTGTTGTTGTTGCTGTTGCTGTTGCTGTTGCTGTTGTTGTTGCTGTTGCTGTTGCTGTTGTTGTTGCTGCATCAGATTCTCCTCCTTTTCGGTTCCGCTTTCGGTTTAAGGGCCTGGGTCATTTGGCGGCGGCTGGCGGCTCCGGGTCGGGAAACTCGATGATGCAACTGGAAGTCCAGACGATAGTTCCCGAGAGGATTATCAGTTTGATCTGAAGGCCAACAAGTTTCGATTCGTCGACCGCAATGCGCACCATCAGCGGATGCTCGATCTGCTCTCCCGGCTCAATCCATCCATGATCGGTAAATACCGAGTACGTGCGTACGTGTTCGGGCTTGAGCCGCATGAACGCAAATATCTGGCAGGCTGAACCCTCCTGCTTGATGGGATACATTGCCAGTCCGACGTTTTTCAAGCGGCAAAGAACTGAGAGATAGAGTTGGCCGTTGCGTCTGAAGAGCTTTCCGGTGATGCCCAACTCGAGCTTTCGCTTGTAAGTGCGGCCGCGCAGGTAATTCATCAAGGCCCACGCTGCGCCAACCAGCAGGGCGGCGAACTTTACAAGCTCGTCGGCGACTTCCAGCCAGAATTTGGCGTTGGCGTGAATATCGGGTTCAATAAGCATGATTGCGGGGAAGAGGCGCCGACAGGATCTCCCCTGCCGGGTTCAGAACACCGTAGCAAAGAAGCAAATCGAAGGTCAAGAGTCATTGCGTCCATACGGGCGATAACAGGAGCACGGCGAGGACTGGGCACCTGCTTTTGCTTTGTACGATCCCAGGTCCCAAGATCGGGACCTGGGGCACCCGCTGGTACGCCCATGGGCTTTGTGGAACGGTTCGCAAGCCTCAGCATTTACACTGGTAAGCGGAGATAACTGTGGTTTTCGATAAAGTACTTACCAAGGTTTTTGGCACGGCGAACGAGCGTCTGATCAAGCGTTTGATGCCGATGGTGGCATTGATCAACGCCCTCGAAGAAGACACGAAACAACTTACGGACGAGGGACTGCGGACCAAGACGGTGGAGTTTCGGGCGCGGATTGCTGCGCGGCTGGAAGGAATCACCGATGCCGACGAACTGAAGAGAGTCGAGCGCGAGGCTCTGGACGAGATTCTTCCCGAGGCCTTTGCGGTGGTGCGCGAGGCGGGCTGGCGCACGGTACAAATGCGCCACTTTGACGTGCAGCTTATCGGCGGCATGGTGCTGCATCAGGGCAAGATCGCCGAGATGAAAACCGGCGAAGGCAAGACGCTGGTGGCCACGCTGGCCTGCTATCTGAATGCACTGGCAGGACACGGTGTGCATGTGGTGACGGTGAATGATTACCTGGCCAAGCGCGACGCCGAGTGGATGGGCAAGATCTACGAATTTCTGGGGCTGACGGTGGGCGTGATCGTCCACGACCTGGACGACAGCGAGCGCAGGGCTGCGTATGCCGCGGATATTACATACGGAACCAATAACGAATTCGGCTTCGACTACCTGCGCGACAACATGAAATTTGAGATAAAAGATTGCGTGCAGCGCGGGCACTATCACGCAATCGTGGACGAAGTGGATTCGATTTTGATTGACGAGGCGCGGACGCCGCTGATTATCTCCGGGCCGACCGAGCAGACGACGGATAAGTATGCGCGTGTGCGCAAGATTATCCCCGCATTGGAGATGGGCGAGGAGATTGATGCGACCGATACGAGGCGCGTGGCGGAGCTGAACCTGGACCTCAGGGAGGGTGAGAAGCACCTGACCGGCGACTACATTGTGGACGAGAAGCAGCGGACCATTGGTGTCACGGACGACGGTTGGATGACTATCGAAAAGGAACTGGGGATCGGCAACATTGCCGATGCGGAAAACTGGGAACTGAAGCACTACGTGGAGACGGCCATCAAGGCGCACGCGCTCTACAAGCGGGACGTGGACTACGTGGTGAAAGACGGCGAAGTCATCATCGTAGACACGTTCACGGGACGGTTGATGCCGGGACGGCGGTGGAGTGATGGGCTGCATCAATCCATCGAGGCCAAGGAGGGCGTGGCGATCCGCAAGGAAGACCAGACGCTGGCCACGATTACTTTCCAGAATTATTTTCGCCTGTACAAAAAGCTGAGCGGCATGACGGGCACGGCGGAGACGGAAGCGGCGGAATTCGAGAAGATTTACAAGCTGGAGATTGTCGTTATTCCGACCAACAAACCGCTGCTGCGGCTGGAAAATCCGGACGTGGTCTACCGGACGGAGAAAGAGAAGTACAAGGCGGCAGCCGACGACATCTCCATTCTTCATGAGAAGCAGCAGCCGGTGCTGGTGGGCACTGTATCGATTGAGAAGAGCGAGCGGCTCTCGGCGATTCTGCAGAAGAAGGGTGTGCGCCATGTGGTGCTGAACGCCAAGTTCCACGAGCGCGAGGCGGAGATTGTGGCGCAGGCCGGACGGTTGGGGATGGTGACCATCTCGACCAACATGGCGGGCCGCGGCACTGATATTTTGCTGGGCGGCAATCCGGATTTCATGGCTCGCCAGGAGTTGGCGAAGAAGAACAAGGCGCGCGCGATCAGCGTGGCAGAGGGCGCGATCAACCCGATGGCGCCTGCGGGATTTTTGCGCTTCTATTACCAAGGCCAGGAGTTCGAGGTTGGCGAGAGTGAGTGGGCCGAGATTTACAAAGGCCACGCGGAGGCGGCGCAGAAGGAGCACGACGAGGTAATCGCCGCGGGCGGGCTGTTCATTCTGGGCACCGAGCGACACGAGTCGCGGCGCATTGACAACCAGTTGCGCGGACGCGCTGGACGACAGGGCGATCCGGGCGAGTCGAGATTCTATTTGTCGCTGGAAGATGATTTGATGCGTATCTTCGCCAAGCAGTGGGTGAGTACGCTGCTGGAGCGGCTGGGCATGGAAGAAGGCACGCCCATTGAATCGAAGATGATCTCCAAGCGCATCGAAGGCGCGCAGAAGGCAGTGGAAGCGCAGAACTTCGAGAGCCGCAAGCATTTGCTGGAATACGACGATGTGATGAACAAGCAGCGCGAAGCGGTTTACGGGCTGCGGCGGCAACTGCTGGAGGGCGTGGATCAAAAAGAATTGATTTTGGACGATTATGTCGGCGGGATTTTGAGCAGCATACTGGACGAATTTGCCGGCGAGAAAGTGCGTCCCGACCAATGGAACATGAAGGGACTCGAAGCCCAACTTATCGATCACTTCGGGCTGGCGTACGCTTCGCTCAATATCGGCGCTACCGGGATCAATCTGCATGAGTTGAGCCGGCATGAGCTGGGCGAGACAATCTTCGAGAAGCTGAAGGAACAGTACGACGCCAAGGAGAAGATACTCAGCGCGGCGACCATGCGCTACCACGAGCGGATGGTGATGCTGAGCGTGATTGACGGGCTGTGGAAGGATCACCTGCTTTCGATGGACCACCTGAAAGAGGGAATCGGGCTGCGGGGCTATGCACAGCGTGATCCGCTGGTGGAATACAAGCGGGAGTCCTACGACATGTTCGAGGCCATGATGCTGAAGTTCCAGGAAGACACTGTGCGGTTTCTCTTCCGGATGCAGATTCTCGGGCCTGACGGTGAGCCGGTTGATGGGCCGCCGCGCGCCAATCGGACAGTTCCCGCAGCGCCTCCTGTGGCCAGCGCGGCTCGTCCTCTGACTCTGGATGCGGAGCCGAGAGAGGTCTCGATTCACACCCGGCAGCCTTCGACGACCATCGACGCGCTGGAGAAGGAGTTCAAACGCAAGAAAGAGCGGGAACTGGAAGCAGCGAGCAGGTCTGGCGGAGACGCCAGCCAGCCGATGCAGCGGCGGACGGGCGAGAAGGTGGGACGCAACGACCCCTGCCCATGCGGGAGCGGGAAGAAGTACAAAAAGTGCCATGGGGCGGGGAAATAAAGCGTTTTCGGAATTCTCGTAGCTTTCGGAGAGCATTGAAAGGCGGCTTCTGCTTCCACCCCATGGACAAAACCTGCCGTTGTGATGGCGATAACTTGCCACTGCTCTTCTGCGAGAACGGGATGGCTCTAACTATTGAAGGTTGAAGTTGAGCGCTACCTCCTCCGTGGACTCGTTACCGGGTTCGAAACGCCATCTGCGCACGGCTTCCGCGGCGGCAGTTGAGAGCATGGTGTTCCCGCTGAGCGGCTTCACGTCAGTCACTTTGCCTTCAGCGTCCACGGTGACCGTCAGCCTCACCATGCCGGTGATTCTCATGCGCTTGGCAATCTCGGGATAGGCGGGCGGGATGCGTGATTTGACCGCGCGTGCGTCCGCTGCGCTGGCGGGCATGGCTGACGCGATCATAAGCGCCAGCACTGCCGACTGCACCAGGCGAATTGCGGCACGCCGCCACCAGATGGGTTGAAATAGAAAGCTTTTGTTATTCATTGGGACACCTCAATGTTTTTTAACTGCTCATTGAGGTTATCGGCGCGGAGAGAGCCATCATTAATTCGTCTGGGAAGGCCAACTATCCAGGCGCTCTGCTGGGCTGGAGTGACGCGACGAGGAGCTTCATCAGCGAGTCTGGGAGACCGCAGCGAAGGTGAGGTCCTGGGCGGTGGAGTGGTGTTCGTCGCGCCAGAGGTCAAAGAGGCGGCCGTAGCTGAGGGTGACGTATTGCGCGCGATCGACGCCCAGGCGCGCGGCGGTGCGATCGATCCATTTGGCAGGGCCTTCCAGTTCGGCGTAGTTGCCGATGGGGGTTTCGTCGATTACGCAATGGCCTTCGCCGTCGGTCCACTCGGCGCGCCATTTCTCGTAGCGAAAAGCGGGAACGAGGCCGAGTGAAAGGAAAATTTCTGCCACCGCATTGCCGTCAGCGACTTCGGTCTCGGTTTCGATGCGGTGTTTATGGACGTCTTCACCCGGGCCGGAGTCAGGCAGGCGCTTGTGAGTGACGGTCCAACGGCCGGCATAGTCGCGGATGCGCAAAATCTCGGTGCGGGAGCGCATCTGGCGGTCAGGTGTGTCATATAAAACATTGCTCTCAAAAGCGCGCTGAGTTTGCAGGCGAAAGCTGGCGGCCTGGAGGCGCTGGATGAGGCCGGCGACATCGGCGGGAGTATCGAGGCGGAATTTGATCTCGGTTTCTACAGGCATGATAAAAGACAGCTTTCAGCTTCTAACTTTTAGCCCCTAACTCATCCTGCCTGAGCGACAGCACTGTGTTGTTTACGCTGACTGCCTCAGGAACAAGCTAGCGACTGGCAGCTTGAGGCTATGACGGTGAGTATACGGCAGGGGACGGAGTCGGGGCGAAGAGGCGACAATGAAAGAGATGAAGACAGAGCGATTGGTGGTGGACGCGGCAAACCTGGAGAGTTCCGAGGCCGTGAAGGATCTGGACCGTGCGGCGCAGATTTTGCGCGACGGGGGATTGGTGGCGCTGCCGACGGAGACGGTGTACGGGTTGGGCGCAAATGCGCTGGACGCGGCGGCTGTGGGACGGATTTTCAAGGCCAAAGAGCGGCCGTCGTGGGATCCGGTGATTGTGCATGTGGCCGATGAAAGAATGCTCGAAGGGCTGGTGCGTGATGTTCCCGAGACAGCGCGCAAGCTGATGAAAGCTTTCTGGCCGGGACCGCTTACGTTGCTGCTACCGCGCTCTGACACGGTGCCGGACGTGGTGACGGCGGGTCGGCCGCTGGTGGGAGTGCGAATGCCGGCGCATCCGGTGGCGTTGGAGTTGATTCGGCGGGCCGGGATTCCGGTGGCCGCGCCAAGCGCAAATCTATTTGGGCACACCAGCCCGACGACGGCGGCACATGTACTGGCGGATCTGGATGGGCGCATCGATGCGGTGCTGGATGCGGGGCCAACCGAACACGGGGTCGAGTCCACGGTGCTGGACCCTTGCCAAAGCCCGATGGTGATTTACAGGCCGGGTGCGGTGACGAGTGTCCAGATTCGAGACACTGCTGGGGCGGTTGAGAATTTTCGCAACGCAACCGCGCTGGAGGCGAAGCCGCGCGCTGCAATGCCTTCACCGGGAGTGGGGCTACGGCATTATGCGCCCCGAGCGCGGCTGGTGCTGATTGAGGGTGGGTTGGCGGAATTGGGTGCGAAGTTGGCAGAGGCGGCGCTGGACCTGGTGGGAGAGCGTGTAGGCGTGATGCTACCGGCTGAAGTTGCCGCGCCGGGTGGAACAGTAGCAGTTGTCGCATGGGGGCGGTGGTCGGCTCCTGAAGAGATGGCGCGGGGGCTGTATGCGGGGCTTCGGGCACTGGACGACGCGGGCTGCACGGTGATTTTGTGTCCACTGCCGCCGGCTGAGGGGATTGGCGCGGCGATGCGGGACAGGCTGTTTAAAGCAGGGAATAGGGAATAGGGAATAGGGAATAGCCGATCAGCGAGTCAGAGAGGGCGGAACCGGGTGAGAGAAAACTTGTGGCTTCCCAGGTCCCAAAAGCGGGACCTGGGGCACCCGGCACCCGGCCATGAGGTTTGTGCTATCCCACCCATTCGCAAAGAACGCGAATGGATGGGGGCACCCATCGTATTTCCTATTCCCTATTCCCTATCTCATATTGCATTGTCGCTATTCCCTAGGCGTCATTGTCCTTGGTCGCCGAGCTTGTACATATATTTAATGGCGGATTTGTAGACGAGGGTCTTCTGGCGGCCGCGGAGTTTGAGAGAGCTGCGGTCGTACCACTCGATGCAGCCCTCAACTTGTTCCCCATCTTCGAGAACCACGACCATGGGGGTCTGCGCCTGAATCTGCTTTTGCAAATAGAAGAGCTCGGCTTGTTGCTGGGGAGGGTCCTGCTCGTGATTTTGGCCGTAGCCAAAGGCTGCCAGGCGGAAGGGCACGATGGAGGCAGGCCTGTTGCGAAGGGACGCCTGGGTGCGAGACTGAGTGGAGTTAGCGGTCATAAATAGAAGTCCTCCGGGGAAAAACGGTGACTAGCTGCGGTCGAGGCTGAGGGCCATGGCATCGAGCGAGACGGAACGGAGCAGGTTGCGTCTCATACCCTGTTCGACCTGGGTCAGGGCATAGGCTGCTGAGTCAATCCAGTCTACACTTACTTCCTGCGCGAGGCGTGCGAGTTCGGCTTCGATGTCAAGATTGCGGATGAGCTGTGGAGTGCCGGCCACGATGAGCAGCAGGTCTTCGATGAGGCTGCCGAGGGCGCGGAGCAGGTTGATGGTCTTTTCCTGGCCATCGGCGCCGGCGCGGTAGCTCTCAGTTGCATGGAAGAGCGCGGAGTAATCTGGCTCACGCAGGGCTGTGCGAAGCAGGATGAGGGCGTCCTGGCGACCGGCGAGATAAACGCCTAGATCGATAGTGAGGGCGCGGCCTACGGCTCCTTCGGCAAGGCGCGCGGCGAGGGCGCGGTCCTGGGGCTTGAGCTGTGGGCGCCGGTGCGCGAGCAGGGATTCAAGATCGGCAGACGGTATGGCGCCGAGGCGGTGAACCACGGCGCGAGAGCGGATCGTGGGCAGTAATTCCTGCGGATTTTCGGTAAGCAGGATGAGCGAAGTGTGCGTGGGCGGCTCTTCCAGGAGTTTGAGCAGGGAGTTGGCCGCTTCTTTCATGAAAGCAGACGAGGTGAAGATGGTGAAGGTGCGCTTTGCCTCGACCGGAGGGCGATAGTAGGCCACGTGAATGGCCTGGCGGACCTGGCCGAGTTTGATGAGCAACTGCGGCGGGTCGGGCGGGACGACGAGCACGTCGGGGTGAGTCTGAATGAGGATGCGGGTCTCGCGCTTGTCCGTGTCACGCATCTCTTCGCGGGCCGCGACGGCCTCGACGACGCGGGCTTCGAGGTCAGCCGAGTCGCTGATGCGTGTGCAGTTAGAGCATGTGCCGCAGAAGTCGGGCAGGCCGTCAGACTCTGTGGGCTGGAGGCAGTTGACGGCTTTGGCCATCATCAGCGCGAGGGTGTACTTGCCCGCGCCGCGCGGCCCGGCCAGGATAAGGGACTGGGGAAATCGATCGACCGCAATGCTCTCGCGGAGCCGGGTCACCGTTGCCGAATTGCCGAGAAAGTCTGAAAAGCCCACGAGTTGAGTTTAGTGCATGGCACACTAAGATTATTTCTTCTTTCTCATTGACAGTTGATTTTGGACAATGTTAGGTTAAATTCGAAGTTGCTACAAACATCTACGATTTCCCTCTCCCAAGGGTCTGTAACCAGGCACACCTCGTTGTAAATAAAATCCAGGGTAACTGAATCGGAGAATATCGTGAAAGAACGCGTGACTGCGATGCTATGTCTGTTGGCGGCAGCTACCATTAGCCTGCCAGCTGAGAGTCTTTCCTACACTGGAACTCTAGGCACACCGGAAGACGTTTTTGAAACCACCTTTGTTCTCACAGCAGCTGACACGGTCACGTTCCAGACGTGGGGCTTCGGTGGAGGAACAAATGCCGCGGGGCAGGTGATCGCGGCGGGCGGCTTTGACCCTCTGATTGCGCTTTTCAGCGGTCCGGCCGCGACGGCTACGATTGTAGTGGACGGCTTCGGTAACCCACTCGCGGACGCCGACAATCTGAGCAACTCTCCCTGGTCTTTTGTGGGCAACTGCCCGGCTGCCGGTACGGTAGCTATCTGGGGGGACAACGATTGCGGCGACGATTATTTGCAGGCTGCGCTGAGTGCGGGAACTTATACGCTGTTACTCACCGACGCCAATTACATCCCGAACGCCATCTATGATAACGGCGCTCTCTCGGAAGGTTTCACCGATCTTACAGCTGGGGTTTTCCAGACCTGCGATCCCGTCTCCAACGCCTGCATCAGTCCCAACGGAAATTATGCGGTGGACATTGTGTCCGCACAATCGGACCTTACAACACCCATTCCTGAGCCATCGTCTCTTCCCCTGTTGTTCACCGGCCTGGCGGTTTTGGCCGGCATGAAACCGTTTACCAAACGGCGCATGGCGCCGAACGCATAAAGGAGTGTCCGAATGAAATTCGCTAAGCCTGCATTGATGCTGGTCGGCTGTGTGTTGCTGACTGGTTTGACCCTTACCCTGTTTGCTCCCAAGACGGTACATGCTCTGGCGGCAGCGCTGGTTCAAGTGACCAACACGGACGCGAATCCGGTTCCAACCACTACCGCCGCCCCCGTTTCGCCGTTCTTCGCCCTCCTGCAGCTATCCGGCACCGGCTCGCAATCCGCTGGTCCCGGGACGGGAACGCTTGGTATTACTGAGATCGTATTAACGAACGAGGACACAGTTGTCGACCAGGTCAATATCTATGCCGGGCTCCTGAGTAGCGGAACCTGCGGAGGGACCAACAACGTTGAGGCAGCTACCAACCCTTTCCTCGTGGTCAAGGTGCAGCCGAATTCAACTCTCGTCATCCCGCTGTCGACCCCGCTGGTATTTTCACCGGAAACCGGTTATGACAATCTTCCCCACACCTGCGTGGCCGCAGGAATGCCCATCACGGGCGGCAACGTCATCGTGTCCTTCAACGGTTTCGTGAACTAGCGCCGAATAACTGCCCTGTGCGGGAGGTTTCGAATTCATGAGTGGTAGTGCTACCCTGACCGGCTATCTCACCGATATCACGGGATAGATCGGCTAGAAGGAAGCAGATCCAGGGCGGTATTGATCCGCAGATTCACATTTTAGCGACATTGAGAGTGGCATTTTCTTCCAGTCTGGCGACAGAGACCTGTTGCCGGAATATTGGAGAGAAAAATGCCACTTTTTGTTGGAGGGTTCAGCTTGAGACTAGTCCATTTCGGTGGAGACTCGGTGGGAGCGTGCGATGAGTGCTGGCTCTCAAGTGCCGAGAAATCCACGGGCAGTGTAAGCTTTTGACCGTAGGGCAAATGGAGCGGGAATGCCGGGGCGAGGTTCATTGGCAAGAGCGATTTTGCGGACTGTGTTATTGATGGCCTTGCTGTGGCTACCGGAAAAGAGTCTGTTTGCCGCGAGTTGCAGCGTGCAAAAGCATCCCGCGCCCAGCCTGGCCGACATGGCGCTGCTCGGGGCCGAATATGAGCAGGCCGCCGTTCTTTACCGGAGCGCGTTACGCAGCAATCCGGGCGATGCGGAACTGACAATGGGGCTGGTTCATGCGCTGCTGCATGAAGAAAAGATTCAGGAGGCGGCGGACGCCGTGAAGGCGTCGCTGGCCGTTGCGCCCAATTCGGCTGCACTGATAACTCTGCGCGGTGAAGTGGAGCTTCGCCAGGGAACGCCATGGGTAGCGGCTCAAACCGCGGTTGAGGCTGGGAGGCTGGACCCTTGCAACCCGCGAACGCGCCTGTTGCTTGCTGACCTGGATCACATCAATTCGCTCTTTGCTTCGAGCCGCAAAGAGCTTGATATCGCGCATCAGCTTGATCCCGACGATCCGGAGATTCGCAGGGAGTGGATTCACACTCTCACATTGCAGGAGAGAATTGCGGAGACAGAGGCGTACCTGGCGGCTCCGAGGGGCGACGACGAAGAAGAGTTGTTTCGTTGGCGGTTGTACCTGGCGCACCTGAAGAAGATGGCAGCGGAGCCTCACAAAGCCTGCCACCTTGTTTCGCCGGAAGCGGCTACGGAGATTCCGTTTGTGGTGTTCAGGCGCGATCCGATGCACATTGCCGCCTTCGGACTGGAAGCGAAGCTGAACGGGCACAATGCGCGGCTGGAGATCGATACAGGCGCCGACGGGCTTGTGGTATCTCATTCCGTGGCTGAGCACGCGAATCTGAAGGCCTTTTCAAAGACGCAGATGTCAGGCGTGGGCGATCAGGCTAGCAAGCTCGGTTATACGGCGTATGCCGATTCCATCCGTGTAGGCAATCTTGAGTTTCAGGATTGCGCAGTGCGTGTGCTCGAAAACAAGAGCGGATTAGATGAAGTTGACGGCCTTATCGGGATGGATGTGTTTTCGCATTTTCTGGTGACGCTGGATTATCCCATGCGCAAGCTGCAGCTTGGACCCTTACCGCCGCGGCCGGGAGAAGCGGCGGCTGTCGCGCCCTCGCTGAAAACGAGCGACGAGGACCGGGACGAATCAGGAGAATCGGCTTCATCGCAAAATGAGACGGTGCAAACATCGATCGCCCATGGACCATATGACCGCTATATTGCGCCGGAGATGAAAGGTTACACACCCGTCTATCGCGCTGGCCATCTGCTGATGCTGCCGGCGACGCTCAACGGCAAAATTGTCAGGCTATTTCTCCTGGACACGGGCGCGATGGATACGACCATCTCGCCGGAAGCGGCCGGCGAGGTGACCAAGGTCCGATCTTCTTTTGGGTTCAATGTGAAGGGAATCAACGGGAAGGTGGAAAATGTTTACGCCGCGGACGAAATTACCTTCACTTTTGCGCATGTTTCCCATAAGGTGCAGAGCGTCGTTTCCATTGACACTTCGCCGATATCAAAGGACGCGGGGATGGAGATTTCGGGGTTTCTGGGAGCGAACACATTGGATCAGTTAACGATTCATATCGACTATCGGGACGGGTTGGTGAAGTTCGATTACGATCCCAATCGTGGTTATCGGTATTGATACCGGCTTAATAGGGCGGCAGTATACTGACGGAATGCGCTTTCTATCGAGAATTCATCGTTCATTTCTTTCAGCCCTGGCTGTGTCCGGGCTGGTCTGCTTTCTTGCTCAACCGCCCGCGGCTCATGCGTGGGGCAATGGCGGCCATAAGATGATTAACAAGTTGGCGGCGAAGACGCTGCCGGCTGACGTGCCAGCTTTTCTTCGCTCACCTCGCGCGATAGCAGAGATCGAGTACCTGGGGCCCGAGCCGGACCGTTGGCGCTCGCAGGCCGAGCCGGAGTTGTCAGCAGCGCAGGCTCCCGAACACTTCATCGACATGGAGTTGGCTGACGCGCTGGGCCCGTTGCCGCATCGCCGCTTTGATTTTGAAGCCAAGGTCTTTGCGGCCGGACAGCGGCCGGAGAAGATAGGCCTTCAGCCTTGGGAGACTGAAGAGGTATGGGAACGGCTGAAGGCGGCCATGCGCGAGTATCGCAAGCTCTCCGCGGCCAAGCAGGACGTTCGTCCGGTGGAACAAGCGATCATTTTTTATGCCGGATGGCTCGGCCATTATGTCGGAGACGGTTCGCAACCCCTGCACGTCACCATCCAATACAACGGCTGGACGGGGCCGAACCCCAACGGCTACACCACAGACCACAAGATTCACTGGCAGTTTGAGGGACCGTTTGTAGAAGCCAATATGCACGAGGCCGATGTGCGTGCGACGATGACGCCTGCGAAGGCAATCGATGGCGATATGTTTGACGCATATGTGGCCTACCTGCGCAACACGCAGTCTTACATGGAAAAGGTCTATCAGCTGGACAAGGCGGGTGGGCTCACTGGCGCAGGGACGCCCGAATCGCGGCAGTTTACCGCGGAGCGGCTGGGAGCGGGAGCGAGCATGTTGCGCGACATGATTTACACTGCATGGCTGGAAAGCGCGAATCCGGTGCCTGACCCTTACGCGCAAAAATAGGTGGTCGGTCAGTTTGAATAAACTTTGCCTCAGGGGCTAAAGCCCTTTTGATTCTGTTGGATTTATGTACGGGCTAAAGCCCGTACCCTTCAAACTGAATCACTACCGAAAAATAGGGACTAATTTACTCGACGAACTCGGCCGCGGCCACCGCTGGAACGTGGCGCAGCACTTTGGTCAGTATCAGGGTTGCCAGCGCCACCGCTGGGATGGCGACGACCAGCCATGCCAGCATCGCCTGGCCGGTCAGGCTGCCCATTCGCGAAATGATGACTGCGGGAGAGCTGTGCAGCAAGGCGGCGGCGTCAAATGGCTGGCTGGAGCCGAAGCCAATGAGCCGTCTGCCAAGCCGTACAAAGGGCACAATCAGAGCCACTTGCATGGGCATGGCGACCCAATTTGCAGCTTGAATGGCGGGAAGGTTGAGCTTGAGGGCGACCGCTACGATGAAGCACACGCCACTGGTGACGCCGACCACGGGAATGCAGCCGATGGCGAACCCCAGGGCGAGCGTGAGCGCCAGCCGCTGAGGCGAGATGCCCTGGCGAAGCCATATGGCCACTTTGCGCTTCGCGGATTCGATGAACTTGGCCGTCATACTCGTCTGCAGGTAGGAACACAGAGTTGAGGAGATAGTTTCTCACGGAACGCATTAGAAAGCACGCAAGCGCGAAACAGGGGATTCATCAGTCGGGGAAGCTTAACAATCCGCGGGATTTCAACTGGGACATAATTTGCTCGACCTTCCAGTCGAGCGCGCCGGTTCCATCCACGATGAGGTCGGCGTTCGCGGCCGAGGGCCGGATGAAGGCGATACAGGCCGGCCTGACCGTGGCTTCGTACTGGCGTCGAACCGACTCTGGAGTACGCCCGCGCTGCTCGATGTCGCGCTTGAGCCGGCGCTCGAAGCAGAGTTCATCGGGCGCATCCACAAAAACCCGCAGATGGTAAAGCGGCAATAGCTCTGGGTAATAGAGCGAAAAAATTCCCTCGACGATCAGGAAGCGGCCGGAGCGGACGGACTCAGTCTGGTCTGGGACGCGGCAAAAGGTGGCAAAGTCGTAGAGCGGGCGCTCGATAGTCTCGCCCCTGGCCAGGGCTGCAATGTGCGAGGCCAGCAGAGGGCTCTCGATGATGGCAGGATCGTCGAAATTGTGGGTGGCACGCTCGGCCAGCGGCATGTGAGAGAGGTCGCGGTAGTAGCTGTCCAGATGGAAGTGCGTGCCGTTGAGTGTTCGCGCCAGTTCGCAGGCGATGGTGGTTTTGCCCGAGCCAGAGCAGCCGGCAATTCCCAGCACCACGGGCGGAAAGGGAAGGCGCGCGCTGCGCTCTTCGGGCGCTTGCGCTGCTTCCGGCTTCGCGTCGGACTTGCTCACTTATTCTGCTCCATCTGTTTTGCGATTCTCGGTACAATTCGTTCAAACAACCGCGCCAGCCGGTGCTCGACCTGTTGGCCTGCCTCGAAGACTTCCTGATGGCTGAGGGGCGTAGCGCCTAACCCGGAGGCCAGATTGGTCACGCAACTGAAGGCCAGCACTTCGAGGCCCATGTGGCGGGCGACGATGGTTTCAGGGACGGTGGACATGCCAACCAGTGTTGCGCCCAGGGCGCGGAAGGCGCGAATCTCGGCGGGAGTCTCAAAGCTGGGTCCGCTGACGGCGAGATAGACTCCCTCGGCAAGATCGAAGCCCTCTTCAACAGCCGCTTCTTTCGCGAGAGCGCGGAGCCGCTTGGAGTAGGCCTCTGTCATGTCGGTAAAGCGAAGGCCGGCGCCGGGGCGTGCGGCGAAGCGTGGCTCGTTTGGTCCGATGAGCGGGTTCCAGCCCATGAAGTTGATGTGGTCGCTGAGCGCCACAAGCTGGCCCACGCGGTAGCTCTCCTGAATGCCTCCGGCGGCGTTGGTGAGGATGACCGATTGGAGGCCGAGCGCGCCCAGCACGCGCATGGGGAAGGTGACCTGCTGGGGCGTGTAGCCTTCGTAAAAATGCACGCGGCCCTGCATGACGACAACCGGCGCGCCGCCCATGAGACCGGCGACAATCCTGCCGGAGTGGCCTTCGACAGTGGACTGCGGATAATGCGGAATCTGAGCGCAGGGCACAACGACAGGCTCAGTGACTGCATCGGCGACAGCGCCCAGCCCGGAGCCGAGGACGATGGCGACGCGGGGCTTGAGTGAGCCGAGTTTGCTTCTGAGAAACGCGGCTGCTTCAGAGACTTGGTCGTAGTGGGTCATTTCATGCCTGAGTTTGCGCCATGGTCATTCTACAGGCGCGGAGCGGTGACCAGGCTCGGTGGACGACTGGTTTTCAAGCGGAGGCCCAGACTTCAGGCGCAAGCGTGACTACGCAGCATCCGAGCGAATAGTTGAACCAGAAGTGTTCAGTGGTCGGGGTTGCGAAAAAGCCTTCGAGATTTTGTTCACGGGCTACTTTGGCCACAAATTCACGGGGGCCGTAGAAGAGCGTGAAAAAACTATCCCAATCAACCGTCAGCAAGAAGAATTCATCCGGAGCCAAGAGCGTTCCGCGGCTGGGGAATGGATCTTGCCGATTCCTGAGCCGGCATACATTGAGTCGTTGGACGGGATCGACACTTGGAAATTCCGGCACAAAGATCAGTTCTTCGTGATGGGCAGCCGCGAAGGCACTGAGATAATCCGTTTGCAGCAAGGGTTCAAATGCACCCGATCCGGGCATCCAGATGGATTTGGATTGAAGGAAGCTCTGCAACGTACCGCTGGCCTGAAAATCGCACGATTCATCAGCGATCGACCGTACTGAAGTCAGCAGTGCTTGATTCAACTTGGCGCAGGTGTCAATTTCTGTTTGCGCGGCGACGCTGGCCCACGAGCATTTTGTGCTGAGGCTGAGAATCTGCTCGTCGGAGGGATATTTCTTCGTCACTTTCCAGGCGAGATCTTCCGGCACGCTGACAAATGGATGAAGGATGACGAAGAGGGATTCGAATTGGCCGCCAAATGCCTCCATAAGAGGCGCATCGTACGGTGGGTAGGTAAAACGTTCGTGCTCCACACATCAAGGATAACAAGCGGAATTGCCGCGGAATGAGAGGATGGAAAAGACGAGCGAACGGAGCGCGCGGGGGATGGAGATGAAAGAGATTGTCGCGGTAATTTTCGGGTTGGGGCTGGGATGTAATGCGCTGTTGTTTGTGCCGCAGGTTTTGGCTCTCTGGCGGAAGAAAAGCGATGAGGGGATTTCGTTGATTACCTTTGGAGGGTTCAGCGTGCTGCAGATGGTGGGGATTGTGCATGGGGTTTACCAGCGGGATTGGTCGCTGATTTTGGGAATGGCTGCGAGTTTGCTTACGTGCGGGAGCGTGACAGTGCTGACGATTCTCTACCGGGTGAAACGGGTGAGAGCGGGGAGTTGAGATTTGTGGTCTCCCACCCATTTCGCTCAGTCACCCCACGGACGAAGACCCGTCCGTGCGGACCCGGACAACGCGAAATGGATGGGGCACCCGAAGGTCGTGGGCGGGTTAGGAGTGGGCCAACCGCCGGCAGTGAATATCGACCGGAGCTAAGCGTGGGGTTTGCCTAGAAGATTGGCGCGCATGGGTTGGTTTTGCGGATGGATGCGGAAATCGCCGTAGAGCAATTCTCTGAGAATCGGAGTGGGGCGGCCGTACCAACTTGCCCACGAGAGAGGAGTATCACCGTTGGCATCTTTTGCATCGACGATGGCGCCCGCATCGAGAAGAAGACGGATGGTCTCCACTTCGCCGAAGGCAGCGGCGCGGTGAAGGGGCGTCTCGCCTTTGGTTCGACAGTCCCGCATGAAGCAGCCGGTCTCCACTTCCGGCTTGGTGGCAACATTGGGGTCGGCGCCATGCGACAAGAGCACGGTGAGGACACGGTCGTAAACCAGGCGATCCGATTTGCAAAGTGCCGCGTGAAGCGGCGTCTCGCTGGTTTCCGGGTCGGGGTGGTTGACATTCGCGCCCTGCTCCAGAAGAAACTTGCAGAGGCGCCAATGGCCATGGAAAGAAGCGGCACTTAGACCGAGATTGTCTCCGAGCGAGCTAAGGGATTCGTCCTGCGTGAGCAGGAAGCGGATGGCGCTGACATCTCCGTAGTACGCGCAATGGCGGATAAGGGAGACGCCGCTGTCGTCCTTGTGGTCAGGGGGAAGACCAGCGGCGAGGAGGTCGAAGACTAATTCCGTGCGACCGTCGGCAAATTCGGTAAAGAGCTTGGCCAGTTGGGGATTGCTCATCGCGAGTTCCTCTGGCCACAGCTTACCCCAAGAACATCCCCGCAATGGAGGCTGAAATGAGATTAGCCATGGTTCCGGCTAACATGGCGCGGACGCCTAGCTTGGCGAGGTCGTTGCGGCGCTCCGGAACCAATGCGCCGATGCCGCCGATCTGCATTCCGATGGAGCCGAGGTTGGCAAAGCCGCACAGGGCAAAGGTGGCGATGGTGAAGGAGCGCGGCGCGAGCATGGCTCTTTGCGCACCCAACTGGATGTAGGCGATGACTTCGTTGAGCGCCATGCGCGTGCCCAGCAAATTTCCAATTGCCCCGCAGTCGTGCCAGGGAACACCGATGAGCCATGCAACGGGAGCAAAGAAGAAGCCGAGAATCTGGCCGAGCGAGCCGGGGACCCAGTGCATGTACGCCAGTCCGTGTGTCCAGAGCAGCACGCTGTCGAGGAGGGCTACGAGAGCCAGGAAACTGATGAGCATGATGGCCACGTTCATGGCCAGCTTGCCGCCGTCGATGGTGCCGCGGGCGATGGCGCCGATGAAATTTTCATCCTTATGCAACTCGTCCTTCGGGATGACAACTTTGCCCTCGGTGGCCGGGACTTCGGTTTCCGGGACGAGCATTTTGGCGATCAGGATGGTGCCGGGCGAGGTCATGATGACGGCGGCCAGCAGATGCCTTGGCTCGACACCCTGCGCGATGTACATGGCCATGATGCCGCCCGAGACGTGGGCCATGCCGCTGGTCATGATGACCATCAGTTCGCTGCGCGTGGCCTTGGAGAGGAACGGGCGGATAGTGAGCGGCGCCTCGGTCTGGCCCATGAAAATGGAGGCGGCCACGTTCATGCTTTCCGCGCCGGAGATGCGCATGGTCTTGAGCATCACCCAGGCCATGCCGCGGATGATGATTTGCATGACGCCGATGTGGTAGAGCACGGCGAAGAAGGCGGAGATAAAGATGATGGTGGGCAGGACCTGGAAGGCGAAGATGGAGCCAAACGAACCAGTGGGCAGGCCCAGATTGGAGCCGAAGAGGACTCGGGTGCCTGCGTAGGTGGAGGCGAGCATGGATTTGACCACGTCTCCTGCCCAGGCCATGAACTGCTGTCCGTAGTTGAAGCGCAGCACGAAAAAGGCGAAGACCAGCTGCAGACTCAATCCCCAGGCGACTGTGCGCCAGCGGATATGTTTGCGGTCGGTTGAGCCTAAATAGGCCGCCAGCAGCACGGCGAGAATTCCAAGTATTCCAGTAAATCGATCCAAAGCGATGCTCCCTGTGAAGCAGCTTTTAGCTGCTAGTCTGTGCGTTTAACTCGAAGACAAATCAGAATTCTCAGCAATTTCCAAGCCGCGGAACCGAAGTCTGCATTATATTGCGATTGGGCTCCTGGAGGTTGAAGATGGATAGTGCGGCCATTTACTCGTTCATGTTGCGGTTTCGCTATGGAGTCGTGTCCAGCATATCGAGGGGCGGCTCTCCACAGTCCGCGCTGGTCGGTATTGCGACGACTCCTGAACTAGAGATCATCTTCGACACGGTCAAGTCTTCCAGAAAGTATTCGAATTTGGTCGAGCGCCCATCGTGTTCGTTTGTCGTGGGATGGGGTGGAGAGCAGGCGGTTCAGTTCGAGGGTGTCGCTTTCGAGCCTGAGGGCGCGGAGTTGAAACGCTACCAAGAGGTGTACTTTTCGGCATGGCCCGATGGACCGGCACGCATGAGTTGGCCCGGAATCACCTATTTCGTAGTGCGGCCCAAGTGGATTCGCTATAGCGATTTCGACCAGTCGCCGCCGCTGATTGTGGAGATCGCATTTCCTTTCGACTTTACTCATGCCATCGAGTCACCCTGACAAAACTGTTGATCGGCAACGCATAGGAACCAGCTCCCACAACTAGGAATTCGAATGCGCGCTAAGGTGAGCTTCCGCAGATTCGCGAGTGAAGACGCGGCTAACCAACGGCACCACTTGCGGCGGAGCAGGCGAAAAGGTGATGGCTTGCTTGAGAATTGCCGCAGGCTCCATCAACAGTTCAGGAGTGGTGGCGAAGATGGTGGCGATGGGTTGGCCTTTGTCGATGTGCGCGCCACGGCGAGCATGGAAATCGATTCCGGCGTGAGGATCGACCGGCTCGCCAGCTTTTTCGCGTCCCGCGCCGGTGCGCTGAACGGCCCATCCGAGAGCAGTGGTGTCCATCGAGGAAATGAAGCCGGTTTCCCACGCCGGAACAATCTGGGTTGCACCGGGCTTATGAAAGTTGGGATCATCAAAAGCTCGCGTGTCGCCACCCTGAGCTTCGATCATGCAGAAGAAGCTGCGTAGCGCCGAGCCGTCGGCCAGTGCGGTTTCGGCGCGGGCGTAGCCGGCTTCAGGCGTGGCAGCCTGGCCTCCGAGATGAATCATCCATCCGGCCAGAATCAAGGAAAGCTCACGCAGATCCTCACTTTGGGCGGGGCGCTGGCCGTGCAACAGCTCGACCGACTCGGCCAGCTCGATCCAATTGCCGGCCGCGTGCCCCAGAGGCTGGCCCATGTCGGTGAGCAGCGCCACGGCGCGGGTTCCGGCGGCCTCGGCGGTCGATACCAACAGGGCTGCGAGATACTCGGACTCTTCCGGCTTGCGCAGAAACGCGCCAGAGCCGGTTTTTACGTCGAGCACGAGCGCGTCGAGGCCCGCGGCTAATTTCTTGCCGAGGATGGAGGCGCAGATAAGCCCTGGGCTTTCCACGGTTCCGGTGTGGTCGCGCAGCGCGTAGAGGACGCGGTCGGCGGGAACCAGGGTCGGCGTCTGGCTGACGATGGAGGCGCCGCACCGCATCAGAACGGCTTCAAATTCGTCAAGCGTGAGGGCAGTGCGGAAGCCGGGGATGGCTTCGAGCTTATCCAATGTCCCGCCGGTGTGGCCTAGTGCGCGTCCGCTGATCATGGGCACGGCCACGCCGCAGGCCGCGGCCAGAGGCGCGATGAGGAAGCTGGTCTTGTCACCCACTCCGCCGGTGGAGTGTTTGTCGACAGCGGTTTTGCCCAGCCGGGAGGGCGAGAACTTGTCGCCGGAGTCACGCGTGGCAAGGGTGAGGGCCCGCGTTTCGTCGAGGGAGAGACCGCGAATCCATGCAGCCATAAGCCATGCAGCGAGCTGATCTTTGGGGATGGATTCGTCTGCCGCGCCAGAGACGAGGAAGCCGATTTCGCGGGCGTCGAGCGTGCCTCCGTCACGTTTTTTGCGGATCAGGTCAATCATGTGCAGGGGTGCGCCTTGTAATTTGCCGTGCGGCGCGGAAGCGGAGGGAGACATCACAAATTGGGCCTCGAAGTGGTAGGTTTTTCAGAGTATCACAAGGGGCAGGGAATTATTTGGTGGTTGTTTGCAATTCTGTTGCCGTTTCGTTATGATTCCAATATGTGTTCGGGGGAAATCCCTGGACCGTCAATAACACCACGGTTTCTGGGTTCTATCTGCCTTAGGCGCGGCAACCTCAAACGTTGCCCCTCCGGCAAGGAGCTCTCCGCAAAGCGGGGCTGGCAGAGACGGTGGGAGACGAGGGAAGAATGGCAAAAACCAGCAAAAATATTACGAAGGCGCGCGCCGCTGTGGTCAAGCCCGTGTATCCTCTGCCCGAGGCAGTTGGACTGCTGAAGCAGGTAAAGTACGCCAAGTTCGACGAGACCGTCGATTTGACGATGAGATTGGGCGTTGACACGCGCCATGCTGACCAGATGGTCAGAGGAACCGTTGTGTTGCCTCATGGGCTGGGCAAGACCAAGACCGTAGCCGTGATTGCCTCTGGCGACCGCCAGAAGGAAGCGACGGCTGCCGGCGCGGACTTTGTGGGCGGCGAGGAGATGGTGGAGAAGATCCAAAAAGAAAACTGGACCGCCTTCGATGCGCTGATCGCCACGCCGGACATGATGAAGGTGGTTGGCCGTCTGGGCAAGGTTCTGGGCCCCAAGGGTCTGATGCCGAATCCCAAGACCGGCACGGTGACGATGGACGTGGCCGCGGCGGTAAAAGAGATCAAGGCCGGCAAGGTGGAGTTTCGCGCCGACAAGACGAGCCTGGTGCACGTGCCGGTGGGCAAGCTAAGCTTCGACCCGCAAAAGCTGATTGACAACGCGACGACGGTTATCGGCGCGATTGTTCGCAACAAGCCGTCGGCGGCCAAGGGCAAATACATCAAGAGCGTGACGCTGAGCTCGACGATGGGCCCCGGAGTGCCGCTGGATTCGGCGGTTGCGGACGCAGCGGGCAAGCATTAAAAGACAGTGGGCAGTGGGCAGTGGTCAGTGAACAGTGACCGCTCGTTCAGTTTTGGCCCCAAACAGAAAGCTTTAAGAGAGATTTGAAGCAGGAACTTTGATCGAGGGTGGTTTTCAACTGTCCACTGTTCACTGATCACTGTTCACTGTGCGGAGTACCAAATGGCGATTTCTAGGGCGAAGAAGACGGAGAAGGTCAAGTTGCTGGCAAGCGAGCTGGAAGGCTCGACGACGGCGATTATCGGCACTTTTTCCAAGCTGACGGTATCCAAGGACTTTGCATTGCGCAAGGTGATTCGCGAGGCGGGTGGCAAGTACCGCGTGGTGAAGAACAAGCTGGCGGCCGTGTCCGGCCAGGGCACGAAGGTGGAGGCCGCGCTGAAGGGGCTCCAGGGCGTGAACTCGGTGGCGTTTACTGCGGGCGATCCGGTGGCGCTGGCCAAGGTCTTCGCCAAGTGGGCGAGCGAGAACGCGGAATTCCAGTTCAAGCTGGGCATTATTGACGGCAAGCTGTTGACGGTCGCCGAGGTCAAGGCGCTGGCGACGATGCCGGGCAAAGAAGAACTGTTCTCGAAGCTGCTGTTCCTGATCAATGCGCCGGCACAAAGGCTGGCGACGGTGATCAACGCGGCGGGCCACGATCTGGCGGTGGTTCTGGGCCAAGGTGTGGAGAAGGAAAAGTTTGCGCCTGCTGCTTAGGCGGTAAAGTTTCGAGGTTTCCCAGGTCCGAAAACCCGGACCTGGGAAACCCAAGGTTTTTTACGGGATTTGGTCGCTGATGCAGGCGGAAAGTGCGCGGGTCTGGCGCATCGGAAACTTTCAGTCTGGGTTTGAGGCCGGGAACAACAAATTTCAAAACGATTCTGATTGGAGATAAAAATGGCGGATCTGGTGCAGTTGGAAGAGCAAATTGTGTCCCTGAGCCTGTTGGAAGCTGCGGCCCTGGTGAAGAAGTTGGAAGAGCGGCTTGGAGTTTCGGCGGCCGCGGCGGCTCCGGTAGCAGCGGCAGCGGCGGGTGGAGCAGCCCCGGCGGCAGTGGAAGAGCAGACGGAGTTCCAGGTGATTCTAAAGGACTTCGGCGCGAACAAGATCAGCACCATCAAGGCGGTGCGTGAGGTTACGTCGCTGGGTCTGAAGGAAGCCAAGGACTTGGTCGATGGCGCTCCGAAGGCGATCAAGGAAAGCGCGACCAAGGATGAGGCCGAGGCGATCCGGAAGAAGTTTGAAGGCATCGCGACAATTGAAATCAAGTAGGCTCGGTCAGGTGGCTTGGCCGCGAGGCTAAGCCACTTGCAAGACCCGTCTGGACGCGCTAGAATACTCGTTGCGCGTCTTTTCGGCACCTTCCCATTTTTACAGGGAATGCTGCCGGTTTTGCTGGCGCGTCTTGAGGGTTGTGAATGGGCACGCGAGCGTCCGCTGGCCGGGACAGAGCCAAGCCCTCTGGCGGCGAGGTCCGCGTTTTAGTTAAGTGCCTTAGGGTCAATGGTTTAATTCGACAGTCAGGGTCGGTAACCATTGACGTTGCGAGTGGCTGGCGAGCGAGCGGCA
>JBEKQD010000025.1:0-48969 GCA_049520075.1 Occallatibacter sp.
ACCATCGTCTTCCACGACCCCTGCTACCTGGGCCGCTATCGCAACGTCTACGAACAGCCACGCACCGTCGTCGGGTTAGCCGGTGAACTTGTCGAAGCCCCGCGCAACCACGAGCGCAGCTTCTGCTGCGGCGCGGGCGGCGGATTGGTTTTTCTCGGCGAAGAAACCGGCGAACGTGTCAGCCACGTGCGTGCAGTCGAGCTTGTCTCGACCGGAGCCAAAACCGTGGGAACCGCCTGTCCGTTTTGCAACAGCATGTTCCGCGATGCGCTGGCCGAGAAGGGCGAAGGCGCGCCGCAACTGCTCGACATTGCCCAATTGACCGCCCGTGGATTGCCGACGCGTGGCACCAGTTAAGATATACGGGAGCTATTTCTTATGAAAATCATCGTTGCCATCAAACAAGTGCCCGAACGCGATGCGCAGGTCCGCATCGACGCTGCCGGCAAATGGATTGAAGAGTCCGGCCTTCAGTACGCGCTGAACGAGTCCGACGCCTACGCCCTGGAAGAAGCCTTGCAACTCAAGGAGAAGCACGGCGGCGAAGTGGTTGTGCTGACCGCTGGACAGTGGTTGTGCTGACCGCTGGACCTGAGCGCGTCGGCCCCACCATTCGTGAGGCCCTGGCCAAGGGCGCTGACCGGGCGATTCACATTGACTGCGCCGACCTGGGCAATCGCGATGCGCTCGGCGTGGCGAAACTGCTGGCCGCGGCCATCAAACCGGAAAACCCAGACCTCGTGCTCACTGGCCTTCAATCCGACGATCTGGGCCTGGGCCAGACCGGCGTGATTCTGGCAGAACTGCTCGGACTGCCCCACTCCTCGCTTATCCTCCACGTGGAGAAAACTGACTCGGGCCTCACCGTGAAGCGCGAGCTCGAAGAAGGCTGGTTCCGGACCATCGAGCTGCCTCTTCCGGCTGTGCTCACCATTCAGTCCGGCGGCAACAAACTGCGCTACGCCACTCTGATGGGCATCAAGCGCGCCAAAACCAAGGAGGTGCGCACGGTGACCGCTGCTGAGTTGGCCGTGGACTCCGCGCAGGTTGCGGTTCTCGAGCGGGTTGCGCTGCCGCAGAAACAGAAATCCACCCAGATCCTCCCTGGCAATCCCAAGGAGGCTGCGGCTGCGCTGGTGGAAAAATTGAAGTTTGAAGCGAGGGTGCTATGAGCGCGATTTGGGTTGTAGTTGAAGAGCGGGACGGGCGCGTAAGCCGCATCAGTTGGGAGGCCGTCTCCGCCGGGCAGAAGTTGGCAGCGCTCACCGGTCAAGTTGTGAACGCAGTGGTAATCGGCGCGCAGACTGAGCCGTTGGCTGCCGAAGTTTCCGCAAAGGCACTCGGTAAAGTCGTGCGCGTCGAACACCCACTTCTGGCGGCTTACACGGCAGACGGGTTCACGTTGGCCCTGCAACAGTTTGTCGAGGCCGAGAAGCCCGACTACGTGGTGTTTCCGCACACCTACCAGGTGCGCGATTTCGCTCCAAAGCTGGCCGCGCGATTGGGCCAAGTGCTAATCGGCGACGTGATCGGCTTCGCTGAAGGCCCCGTCTTCGTGCGGCAACTTATGCAAGGCCGCCTCAATGGCACTTACCGGCACGTAGGCAGCGGCTCCTGCTTCGTCTCCGTGCAAGCGGGAGCTTTTCGTGCTGACGAGGTTCAGGCGGGGACTGCCGCAGTCAGTGTCTTTACACCCACCATCGAACCTGCGGAGATTCGCACCAAGCCCAGCGAGCGTTTCCGGGGTGCGGCACAGACTGTAGACCTGGGCTCGGCTCAGATGATCGTGGGTGTGGGCCGTGGCATCAAGGACCCGGCAAACATCCCGATTGCTCAGGAACTGGCAACGGCGCTGGGTGCGGAATTGGGCGCATCCCGGCCCATCTGCGACAATGGCTGGCTGCCCATGGAGCGGCAAATTGGCAGCTCGGGCCAGACCATCTCGCCAAAGCTCTACCTGGCCGTGGGCATCTCTGGCGCCATCCAGCACCTGGTCGGCATCAAGGGCTCGCAGTGCGTGGTGGCCATCAACAAAGATCCCGATGCGCCTATCTTCGAGGTTGCCGACTATGGCATTGTCGGGGATCTCATGGAAGTCGTCCCTGCGCTCACCGAGGCGCTCAAGGCCGCCAAGCAGTAGAGCCATCCGGGCTGACCGAGCCAGACTTTGTCAGCCCGCCCCAACTTCCGTTCCTGCGACAAAAACTCGCGGCCTCATTGGCGCGGCGATGAAGTATGCCAGTTCGCGGAAATCGTTGCACTCGTGAATCAAAAAATCAGCTCGTTTCCCAGATTCGAGAGAGCCCAGGCGGTCTCCAAGCCCCAGGCTCCAGGCCGCATTGATGGTTGCGGCGGTAAGCGCCTCGGCAGGCGTGAGGCCCATCTGAAGGCAAGCCAGCGACATCACAAACGGCATCGAAGCAACCGGCGACGATCCGGGGTTGAAGTCCGTGGCCACAACAATCGCCAACCCCAACTCGATCATCAGGCGCGCCGGTGGATAATTTGTGCGCCCCAGCGCGAAGACCGACCCCGGCAGCAACACTGGTTGAACCCCCGCCGCCCGCAGACGGCGCAAAGTCTCTTCGGTCGCCGTCTCCAGGTGGTCCGCTGTCGCTGCGCCCAGTTCGGCGGCCAGCGCTGCACCGGTTCCCGGCCGGAACTGCTCGGCATGGACGCGAAGTCGGAGCCCATGCTGCCGTGCCGCAGTAAGCACAGTGCGCGTCTCTTCCACAGTGAAGGCGTGGTCGTCGCAAAAGGCGTCGCAAAATTGCGCCAGTCCTGCCGCAGCGACCTCGGGAATCAACTCGTCGGCAATCCAGCGCACGTACTCAGCACGGCGTTCGATAAACTCCGGCGGAACAGTGTGCGCGGCCAGCAGTGTCGGCACAATCGTTGCTGGACCTTCCTCGCCGAGCCACTTGAGCACGCGCAGCGTCTTGAGCTCTGTAGCGTGGTCCAGCCCATAGCCGGACTTTGCTTCAATGGTGGTTGTGCCTGAGCGAAGCATCCAGCCGCGATGCTTTCGCCCAATTGCCAGAAGTTCGTCTTCACTAGCCGCGCGAGTCAGCGCTACTGTGCGCAGAATCCCACCCCCCGAGGCGGCGATCTGCTGATAGGTCGCTCCACTGATGCGCTGTTCGAACTCCGCTGCGCGATTGCCGGCAAAAATGAGGTGCGTATGTGCATCCACGAATCCTGGCGTCACACAGCGGCCCTTGGCATCAATCACTTTGGCTTCCCGCGGAATGATATCGCGAAGCCCGGCGTAACTTCCAACTTCGCGGACGCGGCCATTTTCCACTAGCATCACCGCATTCTCAATCAATCCCAGGTCGCGCAGCTCCCCGCCCACGCGCGGGCGCTTGGGTCCGGCGAGGGTGACAAGTTGGCTGATATTGACGATAGCTAAAGAGCCGGCCACGGCTACTTCTCCGCCATGGGAATATGAATGCCCCGTTCCCGCGCGGTCCGTTGCGCCAATTCATACCCCGCATCGGCGTGCCGCACCACTCCCAGCCCCGGATCGTTGTTCAGCACGCGGGCGATCTTGCGTGCTGCCATCTCCGTGCCGTCGGCCACCGTCACCTGGCCCGCATGCAGCGAGTAGCCCATCCCCACGCCGCCGCCATGATGGAAGCTGACCCAGGTCGCGCCCGACGCCGTGTTGAGCAGCGCGTTCAAAATCGGCCAATCGGCCACCGCGTCCGAGCCGTCCATCATTTTCTCCGTCTCGCGGTAAGGGCTGGCCACTGAGCCTGTATCAAGGTGATCCCGCCCGATTGCGATCGGTGCCGAAATCTCGCCCGTGCGCACCATTTCGTTGATCGCAAGGCCCATGCGCGCCCGCTCTCCGAAGTCCAACCAGCAGATGCGCGCCGGCAACCCTTGGGAAGCAACTCTGTCCTTTGCAAGCCGGATCCAGCGCGTGAGAATCTCGTTTTCCGGAAACAGCTCGAGAGCCAGCTCATCGGTCTTGGCAATGTCCCTGGGATCGCCCGAGAGAGCAACCCAGCGGAACGGTCCCCTGCCCGTACAGAAGAGCGGCCGAATGTACTCCGGCACAAAGCCGGGTATCAAAAAGGCATCCACACAACCCGCGTCGCAAGCAAAGCGCCGAATGTTATTGCCGTAATCGAAAGCCACCGCGCCCGCCCGCTGAAGGGCAAGCATCGCATTTACATGAACCACCATCGTCGCAGTAGACCGGCGCACATATTCCTCTGAATCGCGCCGGCGCAACTCGGCAGCCTCGGCCAGCGTCATTCCCTGCGGAACATAACCATTCAGCGGATCGTGCGCGCTGGTCTGGTCAGTCACCACATCCACCTTGACTCCGCGCCGCACAATCTCCGGCAGCACATCGCCGCAATTGCCCACAAGGCCAACCGAAAGCGCGCGGCCTTCGCGAACAGCAACCTCACACAACTGCAGAGCTTCGTCCAGGCTCTCGGTCATCGTGTCGCAGTAGCGCGTGACCACTCGGCGCTCGATGTGGCTGCGATCCACTTCGACGACCAGCGCCACGCCATCGTTCATCGTAACTGCAAGCGGCTGTGCGCCGCCCATGCCGCCCACCCCGCCTGTCACAACCAGCTTGCCTTTCAGCGAGCCGCCAAAATGCTGCTCCGCCAGCGCGGCCAGCGTTTGAAAAGTTCCCTGCAGAATCCCTTGCGCACCGATGTAAATCCAGCTCCCCGCCGTCATCTGCCCGTACATCATCAGGCCCTTGCGGTCCAGCTCGTTGAAGTGATCCCAGTTTGCCCACTTGCCCACAAGGTTCGAGTTGGCAATGATCACTCGCGGCGCCATCTCATGCGTCGGAAAAACGGCTACCGGCTTGCCCGACTGCACCAGCAGCGTTTCCTCGCCACCTAGCTGCTCCAGTTCATGCACAATAGCGTGGAAGCACTCCCAGTTGCGTGCCGCTTTGCCAATGCCTCCATAAACCACCAAGTCGGCAGGACGCTCGCCCACTTCCGGATCGAGGTTGTTCATCAGGCAGCGCAGCGCTGCCTCCTGCTGCCAGCCCTTGCAGCGCAGTTGATTGCCGCGTGGCGCCCGAATCTCAGCAGCTGTCGTGATCATGGTTTCTCCCCTTCTGTAAATGATTCTAGTGGGGATATTAACCCCGCAGACCAGTTTTCTACAGCCACAAACACAGGCTTAAAGCCTCTGCTGGCGTTGAAACCTCTCTCAAACATGGCAATGCGCGCTGATTCGATGTTATAAATCCAAATCAACCTTTCATTTCACATACATTCTTTCGCCCGCTCAGCAGCCAGTTGCCGAGCGGAACCGCGGCTCGTTATCCTTCTTGCCATGTCCAGCACTCTTGTCGAATGTGTTCCCAATTTTTCTGAAGGCCGCGACCCAGCCAAGGTCGATGCCATTGTCGAAGCGATGAAAATTCCCGGCGTCTATCTGCTCGACCGGGAGATGGATTCCGACCACAACCGGTGCGTCATCACGCTGGTGGGCGAGCGCGAAGCCATTCAAGAGGCTGTTCTGCGCGGCGTGGGCAAAGCAGCGGAGTTGATTGACCTCACTCATCACCAGGGCGCTCACCCCCGCATGGGCGCAACGGATGTAATTCCTTTCATCCCCATCGACGGCGTGACAGTTGAAGATTGCGTCGCCATGGCCCGCTACGTCGGAGCAGAAATCTGGAAGCGATTCCAGATTCCGGTCTATCTTTACGAATCAGCCGCAGCAACTCCCGAGCGGCAAAATCTTGAGAATATTCGCCGCGGCCAGTTCGAGGGAATCCGCGACGAGATCGCCACCAACCCGGCGCGTAAACCCGACTTCGGCGAACCGCGCGTGCATCCCACGGCCGGAGCAACTGTAGTGGGTGCGCGCAAATTTCTTGTGGCTTACAACGTTTTTCTCAATACACCCGATGTCGCCATCGCTAAAAAGATCGCCAAGGCCGTGCGCTTTTCCTCCGGCGGCCTGCGCTACGTCAAAGCTGCGGGATTCCTGGTCCGCGGCATGGCCCAGGTCTCGATGAACCTGACCGACTTTGAGCAGACTCCAGTGCACCGCGCGTTCGAGTGCGTGAAACGCGAAGCCGAGCGCTACGGCTGTGTGCCGGTTTCCAGCGAGATCATCGGCCTGATTCCTAAACTCGCTTTGGAACAGGCTGCGGAATGGTTCCTCCAAGTGGAGAACTTCGACTCTTCGCTGATTTTGGAAAATCGCCTTGCATCTGTGATGAGCGGCAAAGTAGCCGTTGGCGGCCTGCGCGCCGGCGTCGAGCCATTCATCGAACAACTGGCCGCTCCTACAGCAACTCCCGGCGGCGGCAGTGCGGCGGCGACCTCTGGCGCCATGGCCGCCGGACTCGTATGCATGGTTGCTACAATGTGCCGCGGGAAGAAAGCGTATTTGCAATACGAAAGCCAGTACAGCGAAGCCATCGCCCGGCTCACGCCGTTGCGCGAGGAACTGAAGGCCGCCATCGATGCCGACTCGGACTCCTACAACGTCGTCATGAAGGCGTATAAGGCGGCGAAAGAATCCGCTGACGGCAGCAAGGCAATCAATGCCGCGTTGCGTCAGGCAGCCAGCGTGCCTCTCGGTGTGGCGGAAAAGGCCGCCGAAGTGGCGCGTATTGCCGCTACCCTCCAGTCAATCACCAACCCCAACATGGCTTCCGACCTAATCACAGCCATCGCCCTTTCAAGAGCAGCCATCGAAGGAGCACTGGCGAACGTAACTATCAATTTGGATTCGATGAAGACGGAGTCGCCCGAGGATGAAGCCTTCGTGAGGGAGTCGCGGAAACGCGCGGCAGAGCTGAAAGCGGAGATCTGAATTCTACTTATTGCAAGCCAAAACCGGCAGTGCCCCACTCTTTCGCAATGAACACGAAGGAATGGGGCGCTGCAAACTCCACCGTAAATCTTTAGCTCACCAGCTCCGCGGCGCGAATCCTCTCCTTGCGCACGGTGAGCCGGTCGACCAACTCAGTACGGACTTCATACCCGCGGCCAGGCGTATCTGGAATGGTAATCTCGCCCGCCGACGAAACCGTCACTTCCGGCTCGATGATATCCTCGGCCCAGTAACGCGCCGAAGCGGAGACATCGCTGGGCAGCGTGAAGTTTTCCAGCGTCGAGAGCGCAATGTTGTGTGAGCGGCCCACGCCCGACTCCAACATCCCACCGCACCAGACCGGAATGCCCCGCTCCAGCGCCGCGTTGTGCACGGCGATGGCCTCGCTGAACCCGCCCACGCGGCCCAGTTTTATATTGATAATTCTGCACGATTCCATCTCGATGGCCGCCAGCGCATCGCGCCGGTTGCGGATGGATTCGTCCAGGCAGATGGGGGTTTGCAGGCGCGCTTGCAGCAGCGAGTGGTAGTAGAAATCGTCGTGCCACAATGGCTGCTCGATCATCAACAGGTCGAAAGCGTCGAAAGATGTCAAATGGTCGACATCGCGCACTCGGTAAGCAGAGTTGGCGTCGCAACTAAGCATAATCCCCGGCCAGCGCGAGCGCACCTTTTCAAAGACATCCACATCCCAGCCCGGTTTGCACTTGAGCTTGATGCGTTGATAGCCGGCTGCGAGTTCGCGCTCGATATTTGCCATCAACTCCGGAATCGACGGCTGAATTCCCAGCGAGACTCCGCAAGGCACCACATCGCGCACCCCGCCAATCAATCGCGCGAGCGATATCCCTTCGCGCTGCGCCTCCAGGTCCCAGATGGCGTTTTCCAGCGTCGCCTTGGCCATGCGGTTGCCTCGCACCTCGCGAAAGATGCGTAAACACTCGCCACCGTGCTCTGGAGTTTCAGCTGCCAGCAACGGCGCCAATTCATTCACGATTACAGCCCAGGCGCTGTCCGTCGATTCCTCTGAGAAGAGTGGCCGCTCGCCGGTCGTGCACTCGCCCCAGCCACTCAGCCCTTCGGATTGGATCTCCGCCAGCAATATCCTCCGGTCGCTGGTGACGCCGAAGCTGGTTTCAAAGGGGCGCACCAAAGGCAGGTGCACTTCGCGTAGGATGATGGCATCAATTCTCATAGATTTTTACATTCCTTGGTATTGAAGATTAGCTTCGACCTGGGCTAGGGGACCCAGCTCAAAATTTCCGTTTCCTTCCGCATCGCGGGTGAAGCCAACTACCGCCAGTCCCTGAGAAAATGCCTGTTGAAACCGGCGACGGTTCTCAAACTGGACAGCCAAGGCACGTTCCCTGTCAGTTTCCGATGCCTTCCATTCATGGATAGAGGCCGGTACCGGAATTCGTTCTTCGATTTTCTCCTGGACAAAGCGAGCGGCTGCCCGGCGGCCTTTGAGAATTCTCTCTACCCTCGGCGAATCCAGCCGCCACTCGGCCACTAGCCGGTCCGTCGGGAGCCCACCTTGCAGACGAGATGAGGATACACCATAGAAATCCTCCTCGTACCGGAACGAGATGGCTCCCAGCTTGTGGATATTGAGATAAGCATTTTTGATTTCAAGAGGATCAAAGGTCCATTCCATGTGTCGAATTTCCCGTTCGAGAGCCTCCCGGCGCTGTTCAAGTTTGAGTTGCGCCCCCACTCCGCGGTTCCGGTACCCCTCCCGCACCGCCAGCATATGCGAGTGCAGATAGGCCTTCGGTCCCTGCTCCGAATTCCTAACACCCGGCCACGCCAGCGCAAACCCCACAAGCGATTCTGGCCCGCCTTCTGCGGAAGTGCCTAGAATCTCAGTATCAAACGCACCAATGACCTGCCCGCCGATCTTCTGTGACAGTAAGAAAGCCTTGCGAGGAAGCACGTCGGCAGGGTCGTAGCCCCATGTCTCAAGCTCCAATTGGACGCAAGCTTCCAATTCGTCAAAGCCCAAGCAGGAGCGGATCACAATCATGGCCGATCCTCCGAACCCTCTTCCGCCAGCTTCCGCTTTGCTGCCGCCCACAACGCTTCCAACTCGTCCGGGGAAAGTTCTTCGAGTGGCCGCTCAGACGCCAACTCCATGGCACGAAATCTCTGCCGGAAGCGCCGGTTGCAGCCACGCAGCGCCATCTCCGCGTCCACGCCCAGATGCCGCCCCAGATTGACCACGGTAAAAAGCAGATCGCCCAACTCCGCTTCTACCATCGGTTTACGCGCCGGATCGTCCGAGGCTGCCTCGGCCTCCAACTCCGCTGTCTCCTCGACCAGTTTGGGCAGCAGATCGCGCCAATTGGGCCAGTCGAATCCGGATTTCCGGGCCTTTGCGCCCAGCTTGGCAGCCTCGGCCAACGCCGGCATCGCCCGCTGCACAGAATCCAATCTCGACACCGAAAGCGCGTCTGCTACGTGCAATGTTTTTTCCGCGAGCTTGATCTCATCCCAATTGCGCAGTACCGCTTCCGACGAGTCACCAACGGCAGCATCTACATCAGCCCGATTGCCTGCCGCACGCGAAGCCTCATCGCCAAAAACGTGCGGATGGCGGCGAACGAGCTTATTGTTCAGATGGTTGAGCACGTCATCGATACTGAAATGGCCGTCGTTAGCCGCCATCTCCGCATAAAACAACACCTGAAGCAGCAGATCGCCCAGTTCCTCGGCAAGATGCGGAAAATCACGCCGCTCGATGGCGTCGAAGACCTCGTAAGTCTCTTCGAGCGTGAACTTGCGGATGGAATCGAAAGATTGTTCGCGGTCCCACGGGCAGCCGCCGGGAGCGCGCAGCCGCGCCATGATGGCAACCGACTGCTCAAACAACGCCGCCGCCCGCGCCGGATCGGTCGCGATTTGAGGCGCTGAAGCCTCTGTGGCCGTTCGTTCAGGCGGAAGGACCATGCAGTTCCAGTTTACCTTGCCGATTACCGGGTGTCTCACACGCTGATTCGAGGCCGTATACTCAACCTCGACTATGATTCGCATTCTGGGAACGATCTTTGCGGGCCTGTTCGGCCTCGCCTTCGGCAGCTTTCTGAACGTGTGCCTAAGCCGCTGGCCCGCTGGCGAGAGCGTGGTCAAGCCGCGCTCCCATTGCCGCCAGTGCAACCGGACGCTTACCTGGTGGGAGAACGTGCCGCTGGTCAGTTGGCTCGCTCTGCGTGGCCGCTGCCGCACCTGCCGCGCATGGATCGGCTGGCGCTATCCGCTGGTGGAGCTGGCGGTGGGAGGGCTTTGGGCCGTTGTTGCATGGGAATTCCGCACGAATGTTCTTGATCCAGACCTTCCGCGATTCGCCCTATACGACTCGTTGATGTGGGCGCTTGGAATGATGCTCTTCTACTGGGTGTTGGTTGCGTTGGCGGCTCTAGACGCCGAAAATCTCTGGCTGCCGAATTGGCTCACGTTGCCCTGGACTGCGGCTGGATTCGTGCTTACAGTTGTTGGCTTCGCCATTACGGTCGAGCTGCACCCAGTCACCTCAAGGCTTTCACTTACGCCTCTATACCTGCGTGGAGAGGAATGGCATCTAGCGTGGCCGCGGCTGCTCGAGATCCTAGCCGCGGCTACCATCATCATGCTCATCCGCTGGGTCTACTGGCTCATTCGCCACCGCGAAGGCATCGGCCTTGGCGACGCTAAACTCATGGCGCTACTTGCAGCATGGCTCGGGCTTCCGCTGGCCCTGCTGGCCTTTGTTGTTGGTGTAGTTCTGGGAGCATTGGTCGCCCTTGGTCAATTAGCAATTCCCGCTGCGCGCAACCAGTCAGAACGCTGGGCGCTCGGAAAGCTTCCGCTGGGCACGTTCCTCTGCTTCGGCGGCATTGTCAGCAGCCTATGGGGACAGGCTATCCTCGCCGCTTATCGACGCTGGGCAGGCTTCTAATGAAGCAGATGCGCAGGCCGGTGCAGAATCGTCCGGCCTGTCTGCGTTACCTGTCGGTGCAGGAGTAGCAAGGATCGATGGAAGCCTGGATCAAGGGCGTATCGGCCAGCCGCGCGCCCATCACCATCCAGCGGATTGCCGGCATGTTGGCAAACGTTGGCGTACGCACATGCACCCGGCTGGGCGTTCTGGAACCCTCTTTCCAGGAGACACTGTACATGACTTCCCCGCGAGGCGCCTCGACGCGGCTGGTGGCCGTTCCAGTTGTGAATGGAAACTTATCGTCTCCCGTATTGATTTCTCCGGGCGGCAGCTTGGCCAGCGCCTGACGAAGAATCTTGCAGCTCTCCATGATCTCCAGCGCGCGAACCAGCAGGCGGGCCGTCACGTCGCCGGCGGGCTGCACGGGAACATCAAACTCCATCTCGTCGTAGGCCGCGTAAGGCGCAGCGCGGCGAATGTCCTGTGGCAGTCCAGCGGCTCTTGCGGTTGGCCCCACCACGCCACAGGAGACGGCTTTTTCGTTGGTCAGCACACCGATGTTTGCGCAGCGCGAGATTGCGGTTCTGCTGGTAGTGAAAATGGGAATGACCGTGTGCGCCATCTCCAACTCAAGCGCCTCCACCATTTTGAGAATCGCCTGAGGATCGCTGATGTCGCGATTGACGCCGCCGATGCGGTTCATGGCATAGTTGACCCGATTGCCGCTGATGGCGCAAAGCACATCCATAATCTTTTCGCGGATCTCAAAGCAGGTCATGAACATGGTTTTGAAGCCCATGAGCTTGGCCGCGATGCCCGCCCAAAGCACGTGCGAGTGCAGCCGCTCAAGCTCAGCCATGATGACGCGAATATATTTTGCGCGGGGCGGCGGCGTGAGGCCGGTGAGCCCCTCCATCGCCTGGCAAAGCGTAAGTGTGTGGATGTTCGAGCAGATGCCGCAGACGCGCTCCATCAACGCGACCACCTGAAAGTAGTTGCGCGTTTCGGCCAGATGCTCGATGCCGCGGAAGTTGAAACCGATATGCAGCTTGGCGTCGCAAACCGTCTCGCCTTCGCAAATCAAATCCAGCTTGTAAGGCTCTTCCAGAGCGGGGTGATACGGACCCATGGGGATCTTGTAGCTCATATTTTCTCCTTACCCGCAGCCACGGTGTCACGCAGGTTCACGCCCGGTGTATCTCCCTTGCGCAACAAAAGGGGTTCGTATTCGCGTCCCGTGAAGTCGATTCCAAAGCCTTCGTGAATCTCGCGCTCAATCCAGTCCACTGCTTCGCACAGGTCGTAAATGCTCTCGATGGAATTGCCTGCAAGCAGGAAAGTAAAGCCCAGCAACTGGCCGTCAAGGTCCCAGTGATATTCCAGTCGAAAGCCCTCTTCTTTGGGAAGCTGATATGCGGTGATGGTGACAAAGCGGGCGCGAAGCCCGTTCATCGCCGTGGCGAGTTCGCGCACATTCATCGCGCCCAGCGGGAGCCAATGCGCACCGCCTTTTTCAACCCAGGGCTCTGTTGTCCCCAGTTTTTCTGCAATGGTTTCGAGCGGACTCATTGTGCGCCTCCAGTAGCGGGGTTCGCCGTTGAGCCTGCGACAGCCGCCGGTGGCTTGGGAGCGGGCGGCTTGCGGGCAACGGTATAGGATTTTTTCAACTCGCCGATGGTCGTGTACACGGGCGGACATTCCTCGTCCTGGCTGAGCGCATGAGACTTGCAGCCCTCCACGCAACGCCCGCAGAAGGTGCATTGGCCGGGATCGTAGCTCCAATAGAACTCGCCCTTGCCCGTCTTGAACTCGATTGCGCGCGAGGTGCAACGCATTTTGCAGATCGCGCAGCCGGTGCAAAGCTCGGGATCGAAGCGCACCAGACCCCGAAAGCGCTCGCCTGCCGCAGGACGCGCGGGAAAGAGCATCGTCCGCGAACCGCCCCATAGGTTCTTCCACAGCATGGTCAGAATGTTCATGCTCTAAACCTCATGAAAAGCGCGGACGCAACGGCCAGTACCGCGAAGATAAGCGTGCATTGCCAGTAAAAACGCACGGTCGTATCGATCTGCAGTCGCGCCGTGGCCGACGCCACCACCGACAAGAGCAGCACGATGAAAAATGAGAGCGCAACGAAGACGAGCGCGGCAACCCACCAGAGGGTTAGCTGCGGAGCAACCAGCGTGGCCACCAGACCTGTAGCCGCAACCCATTCCAGCCCATGCGAGAGTTCCCACATGGCCAACTCGGGCCCTGCGTATTCGGTCATTGGGCCGGAGTAAATCTCTTGCTCTGCATTGGGCAGCGAGAAAGGATTGAGATGAAGTTTTGCGGGCAGGCAAACCAGAATGGCCAGGATACCCAGCCAACGCAGCGGTGAGGCCGGAAGTTGCGCCAGTGCATCAAGCCGGAACGTATGCTGCGACGCTGCGATGGAGATAATGGCCAGAAGAAAGACCACATTGTAGGAGACGCTGAGGACGGCCTCGCGCGCCGAGCCGATCTCTCCAAAGATGGAGCGCGAGCTAAAGCCCGCGGCGATGATGCACATGGAAGGAACTTCAAGCAGCGCCAGCAACAGGATCAAGTCACCCTGGAATCCTCCCGAAGCCGGCAACACAGGCAACAGGCCTACCGCGCCTGCCGCCGCCGAGACCGCAATCAGCGGCCATGCCTTCATCAGCATTTCGCTTGCGCCCGTACGTTGAGGCGTATCTTTGCCGACGAGCTTGATGAAATCGTAAAACGGCTGCATGAACGGAGGGCCGATGCGGCCCTGCATCCGCGCAACCGCCTTGCGTTCCACCCACAGGAAAAACCACGCGGCAGGCACTGCGAACAGGAGGCCGGGAAAGATGAGCAGGCGAGCTAAGGATGTAATGAGAATGTTCATGCCTGCACCTCTTTCGGATTGGCTTCACGGCATGCGCAGTTGGAGCACTCGCCCACAACTTCAGGCTCGGACGCGACGGTAGCCGGCTTGTTGCCTCTCGCGGCCAGAATTTCAGCGGCCTTGGCCACGCCCAGAATGATGGCGTCAGGACGAGGCGGGCAGCCGGGAACAAATACATCCACCGGAATGTGCAGGTTGAGCGGCCCGGCAAGCGTTCTGCTGTCAATGAAGACGTTGGTCGTCGCCGGGCAGGAGCCAATGGCTATCACCGCTTTGGGACCGTAAACCTGCCCGTAGACAGTCTTGATGGCCTCAACGGCGTTGTGTGTGACGGGGCCGGTGACGCAGAGAATATCAGCGTGACGCGGTGAGCCTTCGAGCCGCACGCCGAGCTGCTCGGCGTCATAACGCGGCGTGAGGCTGGCGATAATCTCAATGTCGCAACCGTTGCAACTACCCGCGTTCATATGAAAGAGCCATGGGCTGCGGCGCCGGCAGTAGCACATCAATCGATTCCAGAGCTTCATGGTCTACCCCCAAGCAGCACTTGCAGCGCGTTCGGCCAGATGCCGACGGCGAGGACTATCACCACGAGCGCAACGATTGTGGCTTGCAACAGGAACGGCTCTTTTCGAGGCGGAGAATCCGCTAGCGGAGGAGTTGGATCGTGCGTCGGCCCCCACCATACGCGTGTCAAAGCCAGTGTGTACGCAATGAGCGCAAAAATAGACGAGACAATGAAGACAGCAGCCAGTGGCCAGCCAATCTGCACTGCTGTCTCGTAGAGTCTCCAACGGCCAAGGAAGCCCATGGTGGGCGGAATACCCAGCATGGCCAGCATGCCAAACAAGAATCCGAAGGCAGCTACCGGGTAGCGCGCGGCTAGGCCCGTATGCTCGCCGTCCAACATGCCGTCGGCCTCGGGACCGCTAAGGCAGATGAAGAGCAACGCTTTGGCAATCGCGTGGGTTGCTGCCGCGAGGGCGGCGCCATAGAAGAGCGTCGTGCCAAGCTCAACACCATGCACACATGTCAAAGCTGTGATGCCAAGGAACAGGAAGCCCACATCCTCGATCGTCGAAAGCACCAGTAAGCGCTTAAGGCTTTTCTGAGTAAGCATGAGCAAAGATGCAATAAGTGATGTGAGGGCGGCTGCCCAAAACCAAAGGCTGCCAGGGAAAACGGTGCTGAGGCTGTTCGTCGCGCTGCTCATGAACTCGCCAAAAGCAGCCATATCCACCACTGCAATGATGAGGCCAATGACCAGGGATGGAAGTTCGTCGGCTAGCGAGAGCAGCCAAAAGAGCATTGGCACAGCAGCAAGTTTGACGGCTATCCCCGTGATCAGCAGCGCACGCGACCAGGCCCAATCCTTCCCATCTAAATAGGTCGATAACTGCGTGTTGATAAGTACTTCACTACCCACAGCGCAGAATACTGAAATTAGCACGATGGCTGAATAAGTGAGCTTCGCCGATTTTGAACGCGCGGTAAACCAGACGAGAACCACCGTGAGCAGCGCAGCAGACTCCAATAGCCCAAGTCGAATCCAGGGATTCGCAACAAAAAGTCCTGCGACCGAAAGGGAGCCAACGATTAACATAAAAGGCCAGAGCAAAACTTTGCCGTTTGCACTATTGACTAAAGAAGCAAGAAACAATCCGGCCGCCGCAACTCCAATCGCCGCGATCAAGATGGACGGAATTGGCATCGGACCGCCCGTGTAGGCTCCCGGAGGTGCTGGCACTATCCACTGAACGAAAGCAAAGACCAGCGCGGCGAAGGCGATTACAAGAATCGTGGCCTTGCGCTCCATCCAACTAACCACAACGCCCAGACCACGCGAAGCAGCCTGCAGTCCGCCCCAAACGCCAAGATAAGCGCGGTCAACCTCGGTCCAGCGGAAAAAATCTTTCCAACTATGCATGAAAATGCTGGAGAAATCTCCGGCTGAAAGCCTACTTTCGTCGGACAAAGGCTCGCCGCCAGTGAAGATTCCGCCGCCCGCCAACGCTGCGCCACCACCACCTGTGGCAACTACTGTTGCTGGGCGCGAGGCATAGGCGAGGGCATAAATTACTCCGCCCACAACAAGAGAAACCACGGCCAGCACCAGGCCGCCCATGGTTGAAAAGCTGCCTGCATCCGAAGAGAGGCCAAACCACGTCACCTGCGCCGCAGCGAGTTGAAGAGCGCCCAAAACCGGATTGATCAGGTAGTTGACCGCTAACTGCGGCGCGATGCCCAGAATGACGCTGCCCGCGGCCATGAATCCCATGCCCCAAACCATTGTCGGCGGAGATTCGTGCGCGTCCTTGGTCGCCTCGGTCAGCGGGCCGAGGAAGACCGCGCTGGTCGCTTTTGCGCCGAGGAAAACGGTGCCCAGGCTGGCCGCCCATGCGACCATGGCGGGAACCGCCCATCCGGCCTGCAAGGCTGCCGCGTAAAGCATCCACTTGCTGGCGAAGCCGCTCATCAGGGGAATGCCCATCATGCTGCCCACGCCTATCAGCCACGAGAGCGTCGTCTGCGGCATCTTCTGCGCCAGACCGCCCAGCTTGTTCATATCGCGCGTGCCAGCGCCATGTTGCACAGAGCCGGCAGTCAAAAACAACCCACCTTTGAAGAATCCGTGATTGAGGCAATGCAACAGGCCCGCGGCAATCGCGAGCGGCGTTCCGATGCCGATGCCCATCATCATGTAGCCGATTTGGCTGACCGTTGAGAAGGCCAACATGCGCTTCAAATCGGTCTGAACCATGGCGTACATCACGCCCACGGCCATGGTGACTGTGCCGACCCAGACCAGCGATGCGCTGCCCCAGGCAAACCCTCCGTTCACCGGCCATGCGCCAAAGCTGTGCATGCGGCAGGCCAGATAAACACCGGCCTTTACGTAGCAGGCCGCGTGCAGCAACGCACTCACAGGAGTGGGTGCGGCCATTGCTTCAGGAATCCATGTATGCAGAGGAAATTGGACGGATTTCGCAACCAGCGAAACCAGCATGAGCGCAAAAACTCCGCCGGTGAAAGCGTGCGCGACGTGCGGATCGGTCCAAAGAGCGCTGCCCGTGCGGTGGTAGATGACCAAGATGGCCGCCAGCAGGCCGTAGCCCGCGATGTGCGTCATCAGCAGCACTTTGCGTGCGCCGGCAACAGCCTCGCTATTGGTGTACCAGAAGCCCACAAGGCTGAAGGAGCACAATCCGACCAGTTCCCAGCAGAGATAGAAGAAGAAGAGGTTGGCGCTGTAAACCAGTCCGACGAAGCCGGCGATGAAGATCAGCATCGACGCATAGAAGCGCGTGGCGGACTTGTCGTGGGCCATGTAGCCGATGGAGTAGAGGAGGACGAATGCACCCAGGCCTGTCCCCATCAATGCAAAGAGTACGCTGAGGGCGTCCACGTGGAAGACGAGAGCGAGCGGGCCATCCCAGTGGAGCGCGTTCAGATCGACGAACTGGCCGGCCTTGGTCCATCCCACCAGAGCGGCCACGGATGCGACGGCCGGCAGACAGGTGAGGAAGGCCAGAATCCCCTTGGCCCGCGCGTTCAGGAGCCTTGCGGCTACGATCTGGAGCGCGGCGCCCAGGAGAAGGGAGCATGGCGCAATCAGAATGAGGGTCTCTGCGTTCATGGCTGAAATACTAGTCAGCAAAGGGTCTCCGAGATGTGATGGGACTCACCTCAGAGGGCAGTATCGTAATGTGGGACGTAAAATCAACAGGGACTAATTGTTGCGATTTCAGCCCACAAAGGTTTGCATGGCCGGTGCGCTTTGGGGGCACAAAGTTTGCTTGAGGGGTTCGGTTCAAAGGGGCGAAAGTTCGTTCAAAGGGTTCGAAAAAGTATGGTCCGTTGACCTTCGGAGCGCACCTGGGGAGTGGTTGGTTGGCGTCACGGGTGCGGAATTTGGGGCGAAAGTTTGTTTAAGAATGGCCAACTTGAATTCGGCATCGGCAGGCGGGGAGGGCGAAAGCGCTGAATTGCATGACTTTGCGGGATATTTTCGTCTGAAATCAGGGTGTGCGCCGGAATTGTCTGGCGGCCTGGCAGAAGGAGTCGGAGACAGCCCATACCGCGCCGGCGATGGCGACGGAGATGGCGTTTGCCGACCAGAGGAAATGGTCATGAGGGCTGGCCACAAGCTTGGGAATCCAGACCAGGATTTCGAAGCCGACAATCTCAGCGGTCAGCAGGCGCGAGGCGAGCGGGGCCAGGATGCCCGTAAGGATGGCTGCGGCGGCGAGGAAGAAGCCGATGGTGGTGACATAGCACCAGAACACCTGCGATGGCGGAATCCATTTAGGGACCCAAGCCGCCAGGCCGGGCATGTCGTAAATGTGGACGACGCCGAAGGAGATTGCGGAAAGGCCGGAGAGGCGGGCGAAGAGGGACTCGCAGCGCGAGATGCGTGAGCCAGCCGGTGAGAACCGTGCGAAAAGAACAGCTCCGGCGGCGACGAGCGCGAACTCCTCAAAGAAGTTGCCGGTGGGGTCGAAGCCGCTTCTGCCTTCGAGCATTTTTGGTACCCACAGGAGTGCGAAAACGGAGTAGACGACGGTGAGCGCCAGTGCGCCGGCGCGAGCGGTTCGACGCCAGAGGAGTGCGAGTCCGGCGGCGAGTTCGATGAGGGCGGTGAAATAGGCGAGCGGCTCGCGGAAGGGCACATTCGGGCCGACGCGCTGCCAATTGGTGGCAAAGTCGCCAGAAGCCAGGCCGACGAGGCCGAGGAAGATGGCGCCGGCGGCGAAGACGTAAATGCCGAGATTGGATGCAGGGCTGCGGTTTTCCATTTGGTTTCTGTCGGGGGGCTCCGAACACAGCCAGAGTAACATGACTCCGTCTAAGATTTGCCCGGTAAAAATGCCCCTTGAAGGTGCACCCTGAGAATGAGAACCTTGCCTCAGGGGTTAAAACCCCTTCTTCGAAATGAAGACTCATTGCCGGGGATGAATCCCCGGCCTACCGTTCCCGGCTTGCGGCCTACGGCTCCGGAATGCTCTGACCTGAGTATTGCCGAGGATGAGTCCCGCCTACCGCTTCTGGTTCGCGAAGATAGCGCCCACGATATGCTCATGACAACGACCATGGAAACCTATGCGCTCACTACAACAACGTATCAACGGCGCTCCCTCTTTGTTAGAACGGAGAATGCCGAATTGATGGTCACGACTCTGTTTCACTATCGGGATCAAGGGCGCTACCAACTACATGGGTTCGTAGTCATGCCGGAGCATCTGCACGTGTTGCTGACTCCGTCGCTCAACCAGACGATTGAGCGATGCGCTCAGTGCATCAAAGGCGGGTTTTCCCATGAGGTTCGTTCGCAGTTTGCCGGGGAAGTTTGGCAACCGGGTTTCCACGAGCATCGGGTTCGCGACGGAGGGGACTTTCGAGGGCAACTTGGCTACATTGCGACGAATCCGGAGAAGCGGCGGCTCGTCGGTTGGGAGTTTGTGCATACGCGGTTTTTAGAGAGTCTCGATCCGATGCCCGAGAGACTCGGGCGGTAGGCCGGGGACTTATCCCCGGCGTCGAAGTTGTCTCCACAGAGACAGGCCTTCAGGCCCTGAGGTGTGCGTTTTTGGATGTTCTCCAGCGGAGTGGCCAAGAGGTTTAGAAGCATGCCTCAGGGGTTAAAACCCCTGACCGGTGGCGGCGTTGTATTGCCGGGGATGAATCTCCGGCCTACCGTTCCGGTCTGCTCTGTCCCAGGTATTGCAGGAGATAAATCCACAGCCTACCGTTCCGGCGCGCTCTATCTTAGGTAGGCCTCATGGGTTAAAGTCCATTCTCGGAAATTGCGGATTATTGCGGGAGCTGAATCCCCGGTCTACTGCTCCCGGCGCTCCCGGCATGCTCTGCTCTAAGTATTCCCCGGGGACAAGTAATGACCTACTGATCCGGCCATGCAGCTCTCAGCAAGGACGAAGACGTGGCCCTTCCCCCGCGAGCAAAAATGGTCCGCTCGATACCCAGAGTCCATCGGACCTCCAGCCAAGCGAAGGACCGGGCCTCCAAACACTCCTGGCTCGCCTAAGGGAGGGCCAGGCGACGCAATTCGATGCCGGCGTTCAGGGTGTTTTCGGAGCGGCCGCGCCGGGGTCAGTGGCCGGCTTCGTATTTGCGGTTTTGATCGCCTGCACCAATGTGTCAAGCGAGCCGGCTATCGATCCGGGAGTCGGATTGAGCAACGCTGCGCCCAGGCCGACCGCAGCCACCGCGATGGAGATAGCATTCTGAACGTTGGTTATTGTTTTTAGCGCACTTTTAGCGTCGTGGGTTGCGTTCTGCAAATTGACGACAGAAGCGTCAATGTCTACAAGAGCGCCTTTCAACGCTTCGTTCTCAAGTTCCTCGCCTTGCGAATCTAGTTGCCCGAATAACTCAGTCAACTGATTCTTTTGCGCTTGAGAAAGTGCGCCGCCATTTTGTACACGGAAATTCAGTACCTGGTCCGCCATGTCGTCAAACACGGCCGCGAGGTTTTTCAGGTCGAGCGGGCTCCATTGCATCTTCAATCCTCCTAAAACGCACTGTTTATCGACACTGCCCCATTTCCTAAATCAACAATCTCGGGGATAAGATCTTTCGAAAGCTGCGCGGCGTTCCAGTTGCCACGCTGTTCATTGATCTTGTTATGACTCTCCGCGATCGTTTTGAGCGCGTCCTGATATTTTTTGACGGCGGCCTTTTGGGTCTCGATGTGCACCTTGTCGGCGGCGCACTTTCTGGCGAGCAGATCGGTGGCAAGCGGCTCAGCCGTGGGAGATTTCATCAGGTCGCAATAGCTTAACTCGTATCTTTCTTCCTCGTTAAAGGTTTGCAGAAACTTATCCGCGGCGTAATCAGATAGGAAGGCTGTAACGTCCTGGACCCCGTTGTTACTTTCTCCGACAATTTTCGACAGTTTTTCTTTCCGATAGCCGCTAGCCCAGATATTGGTGATTGCCTTGGCCAGCCCTGAGGCCGCAGTAGCTTTGGTCTGGTTCGCAGTCGATATGGTCGGGTCGGCCTTCTTGAGGTCAGCCGTTACGTTGTCGAAACCCCCGGGAACCTTGCTGAGGTCGTCGGCGGCCAGAGCGCCCAAACTGGCTATGTAGTTGAACAATGCGTCATTTACCTTCACGAGCGAAGAATTTACCTGGACGTAAAACTCGCAATCTAAGGGGGGGATGTTGTTCTGCGCGTTGATGTAACTGTTGGCGCGGTTGCACGAGGTTTTGGCTGCGTCTGCCATGGCGGAGAATGTCTCTCCGACATCCTGACTGGCCTTAGCAAACTGGGTAACCTCGCCCAGATCTGTGCAGCCGCAAACAGCCAGAAAAGATGCGGCGGCGCAGACGATTACATAGTGCCTGGTTCGACGGGTAAGCACGATAGAACGCATGTGTCTCCTCCATGCCTTCTTCGCTTGGTGCATCGGGGGGAGAAACTGACTGTGAGCAGATTCAGATCAATGGGAAATGAAGAAGGCACAAACTCGAAGAGATTGTTGCACAGCTGGATTTTCCTGGCAAGCAGAATTCTTAGTTCCCGTCAGATTTTCAGTGGCTTAGCTGTGCTTGCCCTTCCACTCCTCATACGGTCCCTGGAAGTCTTCTATGCCGTCTTCGTGGAAGACCCAGAGGCGCGTGGCCACTTCGTCGATTAAGTCATGGTCGTGAGTTACTAACAACACCGTGCCTTCGTAGCGCTGGAGAGCTATGTTGAGGGCGTTGATGGCTTCTAAGTCGAGATGGTTAGTCGGCTCGTCGAAGATGAGTATGTTGGGCTTGGTGAGGATCAGCTTGCAAAAAGCGAGGCGGGCCTGTTCGCCGCCGGAGAGAGCCTTGGTTTGCTTTTCGCCTTCTTCGCCGCTGAATAACATTTGGCCGAGGATGCCGCGAATCTCTTCAACGTGGGCGGCGGGGTTCCAGCGATGGAGCCACTCGGCTATGGAGAGGCCGTGTTCGATGGTTGCGCCTACGTCTTGCGGGAAGTAACCAATCTGCGCCTCGTGGCCCCAGAAGACGGTGCCAGAGTCGAGGGTGAAGTCGGGGTCAGCGAGGCCGGGATAGTTACTGAGAAGACTTTTGAGCAGTGTGGTCTTGCCGGCGCCGTTGCGGCCCATGAGGCAGATGCGCTCGCCGCGCAGGACGTTGGCGCTGAAGCCGTCGATGACCGTTTGCTCGCCGTAGATTTTATTGAGTTGCTTGAATTCGAGCGCGTGCTTGCCGCTGGGGCGGATCTGGTCGAAGCGGATGTAAGGGCGCGCGATGTTGGAGCGGGCGAGGTCGTTGGTTTGCAGACGCTCAACTTCTTTGCGGCGGCTGGTGACCTGCGAGGAGCGGGTTCCGGCGGAGAAGCGGGCGATGAAGTCGTTGAGCTGGGCGATTTTCTTTTCGCGCTGGGCGTTTTGCGATTCGAGAGTGGAACGGATCTGCGTTTTGGCCATCACCATCTCGTCGTATCCACCGGTGTAAGTGATGATGGTTTGGTAATCGATGTCGGCGGTGTGCGTGGTGACCGAGTTGAGGAAGTGGCGATCGTGGGAGATGGCGATGAGGGTGCCGTCGTAGTTATTGAGGAAGTCCTGAAGCCAGTGGACTGATTCGAGATCGAGGTAGTTGGTAGGCTCGTCGAGCAAGAGGGCCTGGGGCTTGCCGAAGAGAGCCTGGGCAAGGAGAACGCGGACCTTTTGGCCGCCCTGTAACTCGCCCATCATGCGCTCGTGGAGCGGTTCGGCAATGTCGAGACCGTCGAGGAGAACTGCGGCGTCGGATTCGGCGGTGTAGCCGTCTTCGTCGCCGATGACGCCTTCGAGCTCGCCGAGGCGCATGCCGTCAGCATCGGTCAGCTCGGGCTTCTCGTAGATGCGGTCGCGCTCTTCCATGGCGGCCCAGAGCGGCTTGTTGCCCATGATGACGGTGTCGATGACGCGATAGGCGTCAAAGGCGAACTGGTCCTGGCGCAAAACGCCGAGCTTGCGCGGGCGAACGACGGTGCCCTTTTGCGCGTCGAGCTCGCCGGTGAGGATCTTCATGAAGGTGGTCTTGCCGGAGCCGTTGGGACCGGTGAGGCCGTAGCGGCGGCCGGGCACAAAGGCGACGCTGACGTCTTCGAAGAGCACCTTCGAGCCGTAGCGCATGGTTACATTGCTGACACTAATCATTCTTTCGGGTTCCTGTATGCGGGCCGCGGCGGAGTGTTGGCACGGCGGGGCGGGTAGCGTTCGGGTGATGCATGAGTTCAATCAAGCATGGTATTGGGGCGCGCGCACGGGCCAGCCCCGGAGAGGTCATCTCTTCCAGTTTCTCATACAAGCGGCGGCGAGGCCTGGTCAGAGGCAGTTGGCGGCTCTAGCGCGGCGAGGGTTGAGGAGAATCGGCGAGGGCGTAGGTGAGCACTGCGACGACGGCGGCGTTTTCGTTGAGGTGGCGCGGGTCGATCTTGTCGAAGGTGTCGGCGGCGGTGTGGTGATAGTTGAAGTAGAAGCGGCTGTCCTGGAGCGGGGCGAAGCTGGGAACACCATTTGCGGCAAGGCCGCTGATGTCTTCGCCGGTCTCCGAGGAGCTTTCCAACGATCTGGCGCCGATGGCGTCGAGCACGCCGGCAACGGGGCGGAGCCACTGGCCGAGGGCGGGCTTGCCGGTGTAGTCGATGCCGGTGGGGTGATCAGCGCCCGCGTCGGTCTCGATGGCGGCGATGTGGCTAGCTACCTGATCGTGATAGTCGGCGTTGTAGGCGGCCGCTCCCTCGGAACCCTCTTCCTCGCTCATCCAGGCGATGAAACGGACGGTGCGGCGGGGATGGATGCCCAAATCATGGAGGAGATGGATGGCCTGCATGGAGACGACGACGCCAGCGCCATCGTCGATGGCTCCGGTGCCCAGATCCCAGGAGTCGAGGTGGCCAGAGACGACCACCAACTGCTCGGGATGCTCGACGCCCTTCCAATCGGCGATGACGTTGTGGCTGACAACGTCGGGGAGGGTTTGCGGGGTCAGCGTGAGATGGAGGCTGACAGGTCCCTGAGAGGTGAGGTTCTTGAGCAGTTCGGCATCTTCGGCGGCGACCGCGGCGGCGGGGATTTTGGGCACGCCGTTGGTGTAAACGGTCAGGCCGGTATGGGGCAGACGGAAGTCGGCGCCGCCAACAGAGCGGACCAGTACGGCGACTGCGCCTACGGAGGAGGCGGCAATCGGCCCGGCTCCGCGATAGGCCACGGCGTCGCCATACGCTTCGAAGCCGCGGCCCTCCGCGGCCAGTTCCTTGTCAAATGGGTGGTTGAAGAGCAGGATTTTGCCCTTTACCGCGTCGGGCGACAGCGCGCGCAACTGACTCCAATTACCGACCACGACGACTTCGGCGGTGAGGCCTTCGGCGGGCGTGGCCACGCTGCCTCCAAGAGCAGTCAGGACGATCTTCTGCGTGGTTCCCGGCGTTTGCCCCGGCCACGAAACGAGCTCGGCAGTCTCCGCGCCACGCACCCAGTGTGGGATAGTGGCCTTTTCGAGGGTGACTTCGGCTCCCAGAGCTCTCATCTGGGCAGCGACGTAATCAACGGCTCGCTCGGCCTGAGGCGAACCGGAGAGCCGGGGGCCGATGTTGTCGGAGAGGTAGCGCAACTGGTCGAGGGCATAGGGATCGGTGAGAGCGGCATCGCGCAGGCGCACCATGGTGGCCAACTGTTCAGACGTCCAGGCACTGGGGCCAGCAGAGATCATGGCGTTGAGGCGGTCGACAATGCTGGGCGGAGCAACTTCGGGGGCGTTTTGCGCCGGGCAGCGGGGGAGCGTCAGAGCGATGGCAGTGGCCGCGAGAGCGAGGACGAGCGAACCTAAGTTCTTCAGGGGGTTCATCCGAGGGAAAGCCATGAGGGATGTTAGCACAGCGCCGTCGCAACTCTACAGGCGACTCTTTTGGCTGGGCCGCGTCTATATCTATAGGATTAGCGCTATGCTTGGAAGGTGATCCGAGGGGATGGCCGGCCACTGGCTATACTGAAGTTTAGTACGTTCAACTATCCAGCCGCAGGGCAGGACCCAGGACGAGGTCAATAAAACAGATGAATTCACTTTTTGAACGGCTGCGCTCGCGCCGCCTCGCTTCCGCGTTCGTATTGCTCGCGACGCTCACGGCCGCCATTGTGGGCGGCTCCTTTGCCGCGCACGGAGTTCGCGGACAAGAGCAACAAAACTCGAGCCTCGACGCCACGCCACTGAAGGTGGTGAATTCCACGGTGCCTCCCAACGAGTTTGTGCGGATTGCCAAGCTGGTGGGTCCGGCGGTGGTGAACATCAACACCCGAACATTGCCCAAACAGGCCACTGGCAAAGGCAAGCGCAACTTCCATGGACGCTTGCAGCCCATTCCGCAAGGCCCCGGCGACGACGATCAGCAGCAGGATCAGGGACAGGGCCAGGACCAGCAGCAGGGACCGCAAAACTGGGGAGACTTGTTCCACTTCTTCGGCGGGCAGATACCCGACCAGGAGGGCGGAGACGACGGCCAAGTGCATGAATCGCTGGGATCGGGATTCATCGTCGATCCCAAGGGCTACATCATCACCAACTATCACGTCATTGAGAAGGCCGACCAGATTTTTGTGAAGCTATCAACAGACCCCGACAACGAGGATCTGGGGCGCGTGGCGCGGGTTATTGGCACGGACAAGGCGACGGATCTGGCGGTGATCAAGATTGAAACCAGCACGCCGCTGCCGACGGTGAAGATGGGCAACTCCGACGCGACCGAGGTAGGCGACTCGGTGGAGGCGATCGGCAGCCCCTTTGCGCTGGCGCAGACGGTGACGGCGGGAATTATTTCGGCCAAGAACAGGACAATCGAGCCGGGCGCGGGCGGGCAGTTTCAGCACTTTATTCAAACGGACGCAGCGATCAATCCGGGCAACTCCGGCGGACCGCTGCTGAATATGAACGGCGAAGTGATTGGCGTAAACACTGCCATTTATACGCAGTCGGGCGGCTATCAAGGACTCGGCTTCGCGCTGCCGTCAAATACCGTGGTGGATGTTTATAACGACTTGATCGGCCCCAGCCACAAGAAAGTGCGCGGCTCAATCGGCATCCGCTTCAATCAGGGACTATCGGGCGCGGTGAATCGCGTTTACGGCTTCAAGAACGGCGTGCTGGTGCAGCAGGTGCAGCCGGGCGGACCAGCGGAAAAAGCCGGCCTCAAATCGGGTGACATCATTCTGACCATTGACGGACGCTCGATCAAGGACGGCGACGATATGGTGAATGAGATTGCCAGCCGCAGGCCGGGAAGCACCGTCCGACTGGGCTACTTGAGGGACGGCAAACAGGCCGACACGACGGTTTCCATCGGCGACCGAGACAAGGTTTTTGCAGACGTGGGCGAGCAGCAGGCGGAAGCAAGCCCTGACGAAAAGGGCGAGCCGGGCGAGGTGAAGCTGGGCGTGATGGTGCGCGAGATTTCTCCGGCCACGGCGGCGAAGCTGAATACGCCTGGGGTGGTGATCGAATCGGTACGCCCCGGTTCATATGCCGACCTGCAAGGGCTTGAGCCCGGACTGGTGATTGTCCGCATTAACAAGCAACCCACACGCACTAAGGAAGAGTTCAATGCTGTCGCAAGCAAGCTCAAACCGGGTGACGACGTGGTTTTTGAAATTATGGACCCGCGCCATCCTGACCAAGGCATAAACCTGGTGGGTGGAACACTCTAAGTGTCTTGGAGGGCGCATGAGTGGATTTCCGCTTTGTGCGCCCTTTTGCTCACCTGTTTGGATTTGAGGAACTGAACGGATTTTTCCCTTGCCGCAGTGCTGAGGATTGACTAAGCTCTAACGCATGGCTCTGTAGAAGTTACGTTTTTAGAGGGGAATCAGCGTGCTGTCTTTTCGAGCAAGCATGGCATCGGCACTCTTTGCGGCTCTGGCTGTAACAACAACCTTGAGCGCGACCACTGTGCATCATGCCTCCACTACCGCGCATCGCACTTCAGCTAACGTGCATCATGGCACGACCGTGCATCACAGTTCTACAGGGGTGCATCACGCTTCAACTTCCAGCGGCCATGCCTCTGCCACAAGCAGCCGTGGGAAGCACCGCGGACGCAAAGGCGGTACCAAAATGGGGCGGCAGCGCGGCCAGCAGGCGATTGAGCCGAGCAGGGTAACAGAGATTCAGCAGGCGCTTATTCGCGAACATTATATGAGTGGCGAGGCTAATGGGGAGTGGGACTCGGCGACCAAGGCAGCGATGGAAAAGTACCAGGCCGACCAAGGCTGGCAAACAAAGCTGATGCCGGATTCCAGAGCGCTGAAAAAGCTCGGTCTCGGCCCCGATTACTCGAATGCAATTAACGCCAAAAGCGCCAACTTCACACCGCCGCCTCCGATCAGTACGATTCCGCCAGTGGTAGCGGCTGGATTTGCCACCGCCGCGGGAGTGAACCCGTAGTGTGTCAGCGAACAAGCGGACAAATGCGCGGATTGCGAAGTGAATCCTGGGAAAATCATTTTTGTGGCAGAGAAATATGGCCGCCTATGGGCGACCATATTTGTATCAGCTCTGGTCGACTCACGCTCAGAACTTGAACGGCGGCATGCCCTTGAGCAGGAACTCGTAGCGCGGGCGTTCGGTGTCAGGACCAGAAGTGATGGTGCTGTCGAGATGAATGAGCAAGTCGTCTTTGCCGTAGCGCGGCCATGCGGGCAGGCCGAGTCCGTTGGGGTCGCCGGTTCTCGCGAAGTTGGTCCAATATCTCATCATCTGATCGCTCAGCCTGCGATCTTCCGGACGCCAGACTGCGCCGGGCCGTGTGTCGAGCGTGCCGAAGACGTACTCGATGTCGTCAGAGTGAAAGGCGAAGGATTCGGGGTGGTATTTGCTGACCGGCGCGGCAAGTTCCAGATGATAGCGATAGACGGGTGAATCACCGGTTTGCCTGTGCGCTTCGATCCACTTCCAGGTGCCAAATGCAATGAAGGAGTCTCCCTCGGAGTCGATGGCCGAGCGACGCGCCTGCGCATCAGTGCCGGCGGGATAGAGCTTGAGAAACTCCGCGGCGCGATCCTGGAAGAGAGCGGACGCATAGTTCCTAAACCCCTCCGCTGTGACCGGATGCAGGGCGACAAAGCTGCCTTCGTCGCGATTCCAACCAGCCAGCAGCGGCACATGGGCCTGCTTGCCGGAGGCGTATGTTTCCGGCACAGGCTCGGTGAGTACGCGGCCGTCTATCACCGGAGAAAAATCCGTCATGCTCGTGCTCTTGACCGCCTCGAGAATTCCGGCAGTGGGAAGCGCGCGCAGTTCTTCAAGCGACTTGACGCCGAGCGAGGCCACCCATGCGCCGTCTCTGTGTTTGCGCGCATCAAGAGAGTCCGTGGGCAGCACTCCCTTGAAGGCCGCACCGCTTTCGCCGATGGCCTTGTGAAAAAGTCCAATGGCCATGGGTGAAGCCATCAGCGTGCTTACCGCAAACGAGCCGGCGCTCTCGCCAAAAATGGTCACATTGCCGGGATCGCCGCCGAATTGGCTGATGTTGGCTTTGACCCATTGGAGAGCAGCCACCATGTCGAGCAGGCCGTAATTCCCTGCCGCGCCGTTAGCCTCTTTTGCCAGGTCTGCCGTGGCCAGAAAACCGAAGACGCCGAGCCGGTAGTTGATGGTGACCAGCACCACGCCCTTGAGCGGCAGAAAGTCGCCGTTGTGGCGCGGCTCCGAGCTGGCGCCGGCGTAGTAGCCGCCGCCGTGAATCCAGAACATGACGGGTAGCTTGCTCTTTGCGTGGGCTGAGGCGGGCGCGTAGACGTTCAGGAAAAGGCAATCTTCGCTCTGGCCGCCGTCTTCAAAGACAAGGTCGTCGTAGACGTGATTCTGAGCGCAGTGCACGCCGTAGCTGGTGGCATCGCGATCGCCGTTCCACTTTGCAGGCGGCTGCGGGGCCTTCCAGCGCAGTGCGCCGACCGGCGCGGCTGCATAAGGCAGTCCAAGAAAAGCTTTGACCTGGCCATTGTTGACGGTCTTGCCATGCACCTTGCCTTGCGCAGTTTTCACTGTAAGAGAATCGGCGTGGAGTGGAGCAGAGACCATAACCGCCAGAGTCGCAATCGTAAGAGCACACGCCGCTTTGATTCCCGTTCGCATGAAAAAAGCCTCCGCGCAACACCATAGCAGGATGGGCGAAATCATGCGAATCGCAGCATGATTGGCGCGCTTACTTGCCGATTACATCAATCGCCGCAGTAATCGTTCTGGGAGGCATACAGGCGTTGTTGTCGCACGCCTGATAATGCAGCTTCGCTTCGACCAGGTGTTCGCCAGCTGAGGCCACAACGCGCGCTTTGATGATGAACTCGCCGGTGTAGACGCTGAGCTTTGTTGAGGGATCGAGGGGCAGAGAAAAGTCCGCGCCGGGCGGATAGACAGTCGTGTCGAGGCGTACCCCGGCGCCATCGGGAATGGAAAAAACAGTGGGGATAAGTTCGTCTTCTCTGGGCGTGTGAGAGTTGATGTGCAGCCCCGGCGCGATGCGGAAGTGGAGGGAGACTGTGGTTGGCGCGCCGGCGGGAACGGTGATTTGCTCGGGGTAAAGATATTCGACGGCGGCTGGCTTTGCCGCCGAGTGTGCGGGCTCATTGAGCAACGGCCGCGGCGCTTGCGCCAGTGCGGAGGATAATGTCAACGCCGCCGCAAATGCAACGCGGATTTCTATTTTTCGTGCATTCATGAATCTTTCCTCGTCATAGCGGCACTAAGAACTGATTGAAAATCTAACTTGAACCAGAGAAATCGTCCCTCAGGGGCAAAAGCCCTCGCTAATTTTGCGACATTTACGGCACGACTAAAGTCGTGCCTTTTCAAAACAAGTACGACCATCTGCGTGGCGGACACCACCAGCTCCGCTAACTCCGCGAGCGCCGCTCACTCCGCTATTTTGCAATCCCCAACACTTTTTTGATATTTCTGTCGATTTCATCCTTTGAAGTGAGCCCGACCTGCGCGGCGACGATGGTTCCATCGCGATCCACAAAGAAGGAGGTCGGCAGGTCGTCCAGTCCGCCATAAGGCTTACTGATGGAGTCGGCGTCAATCAGTACTGGATAGGGCATGTGCATCTCCTGAACGAAGCGCGCAATGGCCCGCTTCTCTTCGCTCAGCTTCTGCGGGTCGCCGCGGTCGAGGTCATCGGCTGAGACGCCGAGCACTTCAAATCCCTGCTCTGCATATTGATTGCGCAGTTCGACGAGCCAGGGAGTTTCCAGTTTGCATGGCGCGCACCAGGTGGCCCAGAAATTGATTACCAGCGCCTTGCCTTTGTAACTGGCCAGCGAGACTTTCTTGCCGCTGAGGTCTTCAAGCGTGAAGGCGGGCGCGGGTTTGCCGAGGAGCGCTGGAAGAAACTGGAGCGGAATGTCGCTGTCGCCTGTGGCAGGAACCAGCTCAGCCTGCGCAGACCTGGCCAGAAGCCGCTCGGCCGCTTGCTTGCGATACTCCCAGTTGGCCCAACCGGCCCAGGCAAAAGCGGCCAGGATGAACAGAACGGCAGTAATAACCAATGTGTTGCGTTTCACGCGGATTCGCCTCGTCGATTTATATTGTACGAGCCACCTGCATACGAGGCGAAACTGATACCATCAATAACCGATGAGCGACAAAGAAAGACAACCCCGTTCCAACGCAGATTCTGAACAGGACCGCGCACTTGCGCCGGCAGCTTTGGTGCGCACCGAGGCGGCGGCTCTGGAAGCTCTGGCCGCGAGGCTGGAAGGGCCGATGGCAGCAGCGTTCGACCGCGCCGTCGAGCTGATTTTGCGCTGCGGCGAAGAGCGCGGGCGCGTGGTGGTCACGGGAATGGGCAAGAGCGGAATCATTGCGCAGAAGATTGCGGCCACGCTCAGCTCCACCGGCTCGCCGGCCTTGTTTCTGCATCCGGCCGAAGCGGTGCATGGAGACCTGGGCGTGCTGATGGCGGGCGATGTGGTGGTGGCTCTTTCGGCCAGTGGCGAGACGGAGGAGATTCTGCGTTTACTGGCCACACTCAAGCGCAAGGGCGATGCACTGGTGAGTTTCTGCTGCAATGGGAATTCAACTCTGGCCAAGGCCAGCGATGTGGCTCTAGATTGCGGCGTGGAGCGCGAGGCGTGTGGGTTGAACCTGGCGCCAACCGCATCGACGACGGCCATGCTGGCGCTGGGCGACGCGCTGGCTATCGCGGTGAGTTTGCGCAAGGGATTTCGTGCAGAGGATTTTGCCGAGTTGCATCCGGGCGGCAAGCTTGGCAAACGGCTCGCCAAAGTTCGCGACCTGATGCACACGGGCGATGAAGTGCCGGTGGTGGCACCCACGACGCGCATGACCGATGTGATTTACGAGATGTCTTCGAAGAAGTTGGGCGTGACCACCGTGCAGGAACAGGGGCGTTTGCAAGGCGTAATCAGCGACGGCGATTTGCGGAGGTTGTTGGAGCGGGAGGGCGGCGCGGCGCTGAGCAGGACGGCCGGCGAAGCCATGAACGCGCATCCGAGGACGATTGCCGCGGAGGAGTTGGCCGCCACTGCGCTGGCGATTCTCGAAGAGCGCAAGATCACTTCGCTCGTAGTAGTGGGCGCTGAAGATAAGGTTGAAGGCGTGGTGCACCTGCATGATTTGTGGGGCGTGGAATTGATTTAAGAACAGGGAATAGGAAATAGGGTGACTTCATGCGATTTTTTGATTTTGAATTCTCCGTGGCAAGGTCGTTGATTCTTGCCGTTTTGGTTACGGGCTCACTGTCTGCTCAGACCGCACAGCAGGCCCCTGGCCAGAAGGCATCACCCGTCGTCACTCCCGTGACTGCACAGAAGCCACCTGCAAAACCTAACAATGCGACCCTTCCGGCGCCGACACGGGCCGCGATGGTGCGTGGGGCTTACGGGCCGTATCGCGCGAACAACGACCTGCTTTATTACCACCTGGACATTCGCGTCGATCCGGTCAAGGAATGGATCAGTGGGAAGAATACGATTCGCTTCAGGATGCTGAAAGACGGCACGCGCATCCAGCTTGATCTGCGAGAGACTTTCAATATCGACAAGATTGTCATGGGCGCGACTGCGCTCAAGTACGAACGAGATTCGGGTGCGGTCTTTGTGGATTTTCCGCAGACGCTGCACGCAGGACAGGTCTACTCAATTGATTTTTATTACTCCGGACATCCGGAGGAGATTGGGCGTTTTGGAGGGTTGACCTTCAAGAAAGACCCGGCAGGGCGCGTGTGGATAAGTACTGCGTGCGAAGGCGACGGCGCGAGCGTTTGGTGGCCCAATAAGGATCAATGGCGCGATGAAGTTGAGAGCATGGACATCAGCGTCGCCATTCCTAATAATTTGGTGGACGTATCGAATGGAAAGTTTGTCGTCAAGACTGACCTGGGCGACGGTTATACGCGCTGGGACTGGCACGTTAGTTATCCGATTAATAACTACGATGTCGCGCTGAATATCGGGAGTTACGTTCATTTTTCCGATAAGTTAGGCGAGTTACCTCTGGATTTTTATGTATTGCCGGAGGACCTGGACAAAGCAAGCGTACAGTTTGCGCAGGCTAATGGAATGCTCCAGGCGTTTCAACATTACTTTGGTGAGTATCCCTTCGAGAAGGATGGCTACAAACTGGTCGAGGTGCCTTACCTGGGCATGGAACACCAGAGCGCGGTGGCTTACGGCAACGGATTCACGAACGGATATATGGGCCGCGACTGGACGGGCGCGGGAATCAGCCTTCGCTTTGATTTCATCATCATTCACGAAAGCGGGCACGAGTGGTTCGGCAACAGCATCACTGCTGCCGATCCGTCGGATATGTGGATTCACGAGGGATGGACGACTTATCTTGAAGGCCTTTATGTGGAATACAACTGGGGCAAGGCCGACGCAATCAAGTATTTGAATGGCGACAAGCCGAAGGTTAGGAACGTCGAACCTATCATCACCGAGCGCGGGATAAATGAAGAGCCTGACGAGGATCAGTACTTCAAGGGCGCGCTGATGATCAATACACTGCGCAGCGTTGTAAACGACGACGCAAAGTGGTGGCCGCTGTTGCACGACTTTTATCAGCACTTCAAATATCAGAACATTATGACAGAAGACGTTGTCGCCTACTTCAATCAGCACACAGGAATGAACCTGACGCCGATCTTCAACCAATATTTGCGGCATGCGCAGATTCCTCGTCTGGAGTTATTGTTTGGCGAGGAACCGGGGATGGTGATGTATAAGTGGCGCGCCGATGAAGATAACTTTGCCATGCCGGTGCGCGTGGGCAAGCCGGGCGAGTGGCAGATCATTCATCCGACGACGAATTGGCAGTGGATGAAGACACCGCTGACCAAGGATGAGTTTCAGGTGGCGACGGACCTTTATTACGTTGACGTGAACAAGCAATAGGCGGGCGGACTCACGAACAGAACATAAGAATTTCCCTCAGGGGCTAAAGCCCGCGTTCATTCTTTTGGTTAATGTACGGGCTGAAGCCCGTACCCTTCAGGTGTTTCGCTAACTTACGAGCCAGCGCCCGTAACCTTCAGGGGCGTCACGGCGGCGGCTCTCAGAGTAAAATATATGTATGGCTGAGATTCGGCGCAGGAGAACGGGAACAGTAAAAATCGGGCAGGTCCGCGTGGGCTGGGAGGTTCCGGTCGTCGTGCAGTCGATGACCAACACCGACACCGCGGACATAGCGGGCACCATCGAACAAGTAGCGGCGCTGGCGCTGGCGGGGTCGGAGATTGTCCGCGTCACGGTGAACAATGAAGAAGCTGCCGCGGCTGTTCCGTATATTGTGGAGGGCCTGGAAAAGCGCGGCCTGACGGTTCCGATTGTGGGCGACTTCCACTATAACGGCCACCTGTTGCTGAAGAAATTTCCCGCGACGGCGCGGGCGCTGGCCAAATACAGAATCAATCCGGGCAACGCGTCAATCGGCAAAAAGGATAACGATAATTTTCAGGTGATGGTGGAGTGCGCCGTCGAGAACCAAAAGCCAGTGCGCATCGGAGTGAACTGGGGCTCGCTGGATCAATCTCTGCTGACGCGCATGATGGACGAGAACAGCCGCCAGGCGCAGCCGCTTCCGGCGCGCGAGGTGATGATGGAGGCCATGGTGCGGAGCGCGCTGGATTCTGCCGCCGCCGCTGAACACTATGGGCTGCGAAGCGACCAGATTATTTTGTCGGCCAAGGTGAGCGGGGTTCGCGACCTGATCGATGTGTACTGCAATCTTGCCGCGCGATGCGAGTATCCACTGCACCTGGGACTGACCGAAGCGGGGATGGGAACGAAGGGACTGATTGCCTCCACGGCGGGACTTGCACCGCTGCTTCTGGCCGGGATTGGCGATACGATTCGCGTGAGCTTGACACCCAAGCCAGGCGGCGACCGGACGGAAGAAGTGCTGGCAGCGCAGCAGGTTTTGCAATCGCTGGGGATTCGCAGCTTTATGCCGCAGGTGACGAGTTGCCCTGGATGCGGCCGCACGACGAGCACATATTTTCAGGAACTGGCCGAGCAGATTCAGGGCTACCTGCGCGTGTCGATGCCGGAGTGGCGAAAGAAGTACGCGGGAGTGGAGGAGTTGAAGCTGGCGGTGATGGGCTGCGTGGTGAACGGGCCGGGCGAATCAAAACACGCAAACCTTGGAATCAGTTTGCCGGGAACGTTTGAGGAACCGAAAGCGCCGGTCTACGTGGACGGCAAGCTGCTGAAGACTCTGCATGGCGATACGATTGTGGCTGATTTCAAGCAGATTCTCGATAACTATGTTGAGAGCCACTACGGACAGCGGGCGTAGAGCGTGGCTAGCGTACAGGGCTGTTATTCCCATTCCTGATCGATGCGGCGTAAAATCGCTTGCCATGAAGATTCTGGCATGTTTCGTTCTTCTCTCAGCGATTCTTGCTCCCAGTCTGGTGGCGCAGACGCAGGCAAATCCGGCAGCAGTTCCTATGTCGCCCTATATTCGGGTTTCGGCGGGTGTTGCAGACAAATTGCTGGTACACAAGGTTGAGCCAGTCTTATCACAAGCTGCTATGGAGGCTCACGGCACCACTGTTTTGATAATCAAAATTGGAAAGAATGGAAATGTATTATTTGCGAAGGTCATTTCCGGCCCGGCAATGCTGCGCAAGCCTGTGCTCGATGCAGTTCGAAAGTACAAATACAATCCTTACCTCCTGAATGGCAAACCTGTTGATGTCGAGACATCAGTATCAGTTGTCTTTGATCTCGAACACAGTTGCCCTTGAGACTAGTTGATGTGTTGGACATTTTCTGTGTGTCTTTGGCCGGCGCAATCGCGTGAATAGTGTTGAAGGACTCGTCCAACGTCGTTCCGCCCCTACGGGGCTGGCAATTCTGATTGGAATCCTTCCCAGGGTTTCACCCTGGGCTATTCTCCTTCCCTCCCTACGGGAGGAAATCCGGCGATTCCACCGCAGAAGTCTGGCGATTCCACCACAGAAGTCCAGCAATGCAATCGCAGAGGACGAGAAGCAGAACTGTTCTTGTTAGCGGGACACTTTCCTATGATTGCCGGGGATTGATTATTCAACGCTTCCCTTCCCGGCTGATTCGCGTTAGGATTGCGGAAATCCTCTTTGGAGATTTGCCGTGGTTCTGCGCAGAGTGGCGTGTGTTGTGATCTTTGTTGCGGCTTTGCCCGCGTTGGCCTTTGGCGGTAAGCAGAGGCCGTGCGTGACCGCCGATGAAGCTACCACACAATTGAACAAGGACGTTTGTGTGAGCGCGCATATTTACGATGTGGTGGAGTTGCCGGATGGGACGCGGTTTCTGGACGTGTGCACACCGGAGACCACGGACGACAAGTGTAAGTTCACCATCGTGAGCCTTTGGGAAGACCGCGAAGAAGTGGGCGAGTTGGCCAAGTACCGCAATATGAACGTGCAGATTCGAGGGATTGTGCGGCCGATGCATGGGCGTGCGGGGATGGTGCTGAGCCATGCAAGGCAGTTCTATGGCGGACCACCGAAGTTCAAGCCCAATCCGCTGCTGGCGCGGGGATTCAGCGCGGACGAGAGCCGGCCGCCGATCAACGACCCCAACCTGCGTTCGCAGGGCGGACGGCGGGCGTTTATGAATACCAAGGACAAAGAGACGATTCCAATGAAATGAAGTTTTTATTTTTCAGGGATTTATCCACCGTTTCCCGGATTCCTCAGGTTTAGACTGAAGGCAACTTCATTCTTAACAACCGAGGTTCCAGTGCGCCAAGTAAGGAGAAGCTCGTTCCTGTGGTTGACCATCGGCGTCGCCGCGTTTCTGGCTCTGTGCAGCGGGTGCGGCGGCGGCAGCGGCAACAACGCTCCGCCCCCGGTTACGACACTTACCGCTGCACAGGACACGGCGGTCGCAACACAAATTGAAGGGACATTCGTCGCGGCATCTGCTCTGATGGGTACCGATATGTGCGGTAACCCGTACGCTCCCACCGAGGATTTCTTCTGCACGATTCCCGTCTCCAGCATTCAGACTTGCATGGGAGGGGGAACCGTCGCGGTTGCCGGTTCTCTTACTGGCGATCTGGATTGGTCCGATACAGGTGACGTAACGGCACTAATCACGATGACGCCAACAAATTGCTCCATACCAGGATCCACGTTGGTCATGAACGGAGAATCGACTATTACCGTCTCTGGCACCGGACTCGAATTCTACGGCGGACTCTCAAGCTTCACGGTAACTGAGGTTGGATCAATCTCGTACGGCCCAAAACCTACAGGGGTTTGCCCGGTCAATCTTACGATTGCGGCATCGTTTATTGGGAATGCCGAGCATACGACCCGAGCTTGCACGCTTACCGGAACGGCGTGTGGGCAAACGATTAATCAGAGTTGCATGTAGCAGGAGTTCTCTGCTTCGAGCGCAGGGGTAGGGGCCGGCCTTTTATGGACGCGCGGCGCCGGGAGTCTCTTCCTGGGATGCAGCGGCTTTGGCGGTGTCATCGCTCGTGGCAAGAACCGCTTCGGCAATTTCTTCGAGCACGGAGATGTTCACATTTTCCATGGGAGGCGCATGGCGCGCGCCATTCCATAGAATTACGCAGGAGACGACCAGGAAGATGAGCGTCGAGCCGAGGCCTATGCTCAGGTTGGAGTGGTCGGAGATGGCGCCGATGATCTGCGGGGAAAAGGTATCGCCGAAGCAGTGGATGGTGAAGAAGTTGATGCCGATGGCTGTGGCGCGGACCGGCGCGGAGACGGAGTTGACGAGAGCAGCGTTGAGCGGACCGGTGTTGAGGAAGAGGAAGAACTCGGCAGCGAGCAGGGACGGGATGGCCCAGGAAGGCGGGCCGAAGAAGAGCAGAATTCCGAAGGGCAGAGTGAGAGCGACACTCCAGAATGAGAGCAGATAAAGCGCGCGGTGGTCAGTGCGCAGCCAGCGCTGGGCGATCCAGCCGCCGACAAGGGTTCCCAGAATGCCGTCGACGACCGTGATGGCGCCTACGACCAAGCTGGAATTGGCGACCGATAGTCCGGCGGAACGGTGCAGGAATTCAGGCACCCAGGCAGAGATGCCGCCCATGGCGAAGGTGAGGGTCGCCAAGCCGAAGGTGGCCGAGAGATAAGCCGGATTGCGGAAAAGGCCGAGAAAGGTCGTGGTGTTGGCGGTCTGCTCCATGCTGTCGCTGGCGCCGCGCTCGGGCTCATAGCCCCAGAGGCCGTACAAGACTGCAATGATCAGTCCGGGAATGGCGCAGACAAGAAACGGCACGCGCCAGCCCCAGAGCGTGCCCATTTCGCCGCCCGCGAGATAGCCCAGAGCTGCGCCGACAGGAATCGCCGTGTAAAAGATGGAGAGGATGCGATTGCGTTCACGCTCGGGGTAGAAATCGGCCAGAATGGCGGGGGCGAAGATACCGAATGTGGCCTCGCCGATGCCAACGAAAGCCTGGCGGATATAGAAGGTCCAGTAGTCGTGAACCCAGACGGTGGCCAGAGTGGCCAGGCTCCAGAGAATGGCGCCAAAGATGATGAGCGCTTTACGCGAGGAACGGTCAGGGAGGCGCGCGGCCGCAGGCTGAAACCATATATACGCGGTTAGCAGAACGATCGCCATCGCGCCCATTTGGAAGAAGAGCACCCAGTTCCCGTGTAGGGCCAGGGCGGCCATGACACAAAGGGCTACTCCGCAGCCAAACAGTTGCTTCTTGTTGAGCCGATCGCCCAACCAGCCGGACAAGGGCGCGGCGAGCATATAGAAGATGAAGAGGGCGGTGGTGAGCGCGCCCATCTGGTGGTCGGTGGAGTGGAACTCGGTTTTGACCAGCGAGAGTTCGCCGGGGAGGATATAGCGGTCAATGTAGTTGAGCAGGTTGAGGGCAATGAGCAGCGAAAGCGTTGCCACAGCAGGGCTGATGCGAGGGCGCGCGGGCTGGATGGCAGTGTGCATCTATTTTTCGGTTCGTGGCCAGCGCGCTTCGACGGTGGTGCCGAGGCCGCCGCGAGGACGGAATTCGCCGCGGACTACGGCCCAGACAGGATCGCAGGCCTTGACCACGTCTTCCAGCACCTGATTGACGATGTTCTCCTGGAAGATGCCGAGATTACGGTAGCAGAAGAGATATTCCTTGAGCGACTTCAGCTCGAGGCAGCGCAGTCGAGGCATATAGCGAATGGTGAGCAGGCCGAAGTCGGGCAAGCCTGTTTTGGGACAGACGGAGGTAAGTTCCGGGTCGTCGATGAGGATTTCGTAGCCCGGAAACTGGTTTTGCCAGGTTTCGATGGCGGGAAAGGCGAAATCGAGGCCTGCCTTGGCGTGATCGTCAGTGTAGCGAGGTTCTAAAGCCATGGTTTCGATTGTACGAGGCGAAGTGTCGGAGCTCCAATCTTCAGCGCCGGGGACTGGAAGCTAGATGCTCGGCGCAGGCTGGCCGGATTTCTCTTCGTGCGAAAGACTTTGCGCCCCGGGGAGGGTTTCTGAGTCCTATATACTGTCTCTGGTTGCCTGAATGAATCAAGATAGAAAGCAAACAGCCCGTCTGTGGTTCTGGAGGGGCTCGGCCGTCCTCCTGATCGTCGTTTTTTTCGTGGTGCGCGCCCTGACAAGGGACCAGCTGCAGGTGCGCGTGGCCGCCGCGGCAGACGTGCAACTGGTGAGCACCATCAGTACCAACGGCCGTGTCGAGCCGGAGATGAACTTTGAGGTTCATAGCCCGATTGCGACCACGGTCAAGAAGGTGTATGTGCAGCCGGGCGACCAAGTGGCAGCGGGCAAAGTACTGCTGGTGCTGGACGATGTGGAGGCGCGCGCCCGCGAAGCTGCGGCAGAGAGCGGCGTGAGAACTGCACAGGCGGCGCTGGAAGCGGTGACCCAGAACGGAACCCAACAGGAGCGCCAGGCGACGGCGGCCGAGGTAATGCGCGAGCGGCTGGAGCGGGATAGCGCGCGCCGTGATCTGGATGCACTCATCAAGCTCAATGCGACCGGAGCTGCGTCGGCCAGCGAGGTGGCTGCCGCGCGACAGCGGCTGGATACCGCAGAGGTAAATTTGCGGGCATCGGACCAGAGCCAGAACAGCCGCTATTCACAAGCGGAGATAGCGCGAGCACGGGCGGCTCTTGTGGACGCGGAAGCCAACCGGGCGGCAGCTCAGCAAGTAATTGGGCAGACGGTGGTGCGCGCTCCAGCGACAGGAACTGTTTACAGCCTTGATGCGGGACCCACGGAGTTTGTCGAAGAGGGCAAGTTGCTGTTGCAATTGGCCGATCTGCACCATGAGCGGGTGCGGGCCTACTTTGACGAGCCGGAGATTGGACGCCTCGCGGTCGGCCAGAAGATTCAAATCAAATGGGACGCCAAGCCGGGCCGCGTGTGGAACGGCCACATTGAGCGCACGCCAGTGACAGTGATTAACCTGGGTACGCGCAGTGTGGGCGAGGTGCTGGTGAAGGTTGACGATGTGGACGGCGACCTGCTGCCGGACACCAATGTGAACGTGACGGTGACCCTATCCAGCGAGCCGAATTCGTTGAGCGTGCCGCGCGAGGCGCTGCGCGTAGAAAACGGCAAGCCTTATGTATTCAAAGTGGAAAAGGGTGAATTGAAGAGGGCCTTTGTGACCACCGGAACCATCAATCTGACCCAGGTGGCCATTCTCTCTGGACTTGCGAGTGGGGATCTGGTGGCAACCGGAACGTTAAGTGGACAGCCGTTGCAAGAGGGCGTTCCAATCAAGGTTGTGCGGTGAAGGCAGTGGCAGGGCTCATACCGGCAGGGCTGGGTCTGGCGGCAGCCATGACCCTTGCGATACCAGCGCATAGCCAGGGGAAACAGCTTGCCCTAGCCAATGCGGCGTTGCAAGCCGGCGAAGCGGATAAGGCGCTTGCCCTGCTGGAACCGCTGGCCCAGCCGGGCGGCGGGGCCCAAGCCTATAACCTGAGATGCCGCGTGGAATACATGTTGGAAGAATGGGATAGAGCCGCGAATGACTGCGAGCAGGCGGTAAAACTGGACGCGCAGAATTCGGACGATCATATGTGGCTTGCAAGGGCGCTGGGCCAAAAGGCAAACAAGGCTACGTTCCTGAATGCGTTTTCGCTGGCCAAGAGGGCACGAGCTGAGTTTGAAGAGGCGGTAAGGCTGAATGCTCGCAACGCCGGAGCTCTCGCCGATCTGGGCGAGTTTTACTATGAAGCGCCGGGGGTGGTGGGCGGCGGCATCGGCAAGTCCGAGACGGTGGCCGCGGAACTGGAAAGAGTCGATCCCGCACGCGCTCACGAACTGCGGGGCCACATCGCCGAGCAACGCAAGGACTACGGCACAGCCGAGCGAGAGTACAAGCTGGCGATTGCTTCGTCGGCACACCCAGCGCGTCAGTGGATTACGCTGGCCAGCTTCTATCGCGGTCGTGAGCGCTGGTCGGAAATGGAGTCCGCAGTGGGCAGCGGAGAGAGCGCGGCGAAGCTGGACAAGCACGAAGGAATTGCGCTTTACAACGGAGCTTCCCTATTGCGGGAGACCGGGCGCAACCCGGCTCAGGCGGCAAGAATGCTGGAGAGCTATTTGGCCGGCAGCGCAAAGACTGAAGAAGGACCGTCGTTTGTGGCGCATGTTTGGCTGGCTCAATTGAAGGAACAGTTGGGCGATACAGCGGCAGCGAAACGGGAACGGGCAACCGCTCTGGCGTTGGCAAAGGAGTACAAGCCAGCACAGGATCTGAAGTACTGAAGGGTTGAGCGCACGTGAGGAACGGAGACAATCCGGTGAAGTGCTGGGCGCTGACGCTTATCGGCATGACGTTGGCGTGCGTGCCTGCGATGGTTTCAGCGCAGGTCTCGCTGGCCACAGTGGTGGATTTGGCGCAGCGCAATTCGAGCACGGTCAGGCTGGCAGAGGCGGATGTGCAAAAGGCACAGGCTGCGCTCGGCCAGACTCAGGATGCGTACATTCCGAATTTCGTGATCGGCTCCAATGTCGGTTATTCTCATGGCTTTCCTACAGGCCAGCCGTCCGTTGGAAGCGCAACAATGCAATCGCTGGTGTTCAGCTATTCTCAGCGAGAGTACATCAAGGCCGCCCGCGCCGGGATTGACGCTGCCAATCTGCGACTCAAGGATGCTCGCGAAGAAGTTGCTCTCGATGCTTCCAACACGTACATCGAGCTCGACACGGTCAACCGGGAACTGCAGGCCGCCAGACAGCAGGAGTCTTTCGCCGCAGATCTTGTCAAGATTGAGCAGCAGCGTGCCGAAGCGGGAGTTGACCCCACGCTCGACCTCCTCCAGGCCCGTCTTACCGCCGCGCAGCTTAAGTTGAAGCGACTTCACCTTGAAACCCGCGCCGGTATACTCACCAAACAGATTGCCGCTCTAACGGCCATGCCCATCGGCTCGATCGTCCCGGACCGCTCCAGTATCCCCGAGATTCCGGCGGTCACAGCGAATGCAGCGCCCCGCCGGCTCTTCGCAATTGACGCTGCAGATTCACTCGCACACTCCAAGCAACTCCAGGCCAGAGGAGACGACCTTGCGTGGCGCAGGCCCCAGATCGGATTCGGTGCCGTGTACAACTACGACTCCGACGAACTGAACAGCTACAGCACATACTACAAAAGCTTCACACCCAACAACGTCAGTTTCGGCATCCAGATCACGATTCCGTTTTTTGACTTTGCGCTTCGCGCAAAAGCCAAAGAAACTGCGGCTGAAGCCCTGCGTGCCACGGTCGAGGTCGAACAGGCGCAGCGGCAGAACGAGATCCAGATTGCCACGCTCACCGGCAACCTGCGCGAGCTTGACACACTGGCCGAGATCGCGGCCTTGAAACAGCAAATCGCCGATGACCAACTCAAGTCCGTGCTGGCGCAACTGGAACTGGGCAACGGGTCGGGAAGCGGGCCGGGCGCTCAACCAGAATTGACGCCAAAGGCAGAGCAGTTGGCACGCATTGACGAACGCGAGAAGTTTCAGGACGCGCTTGACGCCGGATTCGACCTGAGCAAAGCGCGACTGAGCCTGCTGCGCGCCCTTGGCCACATGGAAGACTGGTTGGGCGAATTGCACGCAAAGTGAGCCCAGTGAACGAGATTCGCCGTCAAATGATTGTCGGCCAGTTTGACTGAACTTCCTTCGGGGGCTAAAGTCCCGTTGATTTTGTTTGGCTTATGTGCGGGCCTGTACCCTTCGATTTGACCGATTTCCCAGCCAGACCTGCCCGGACCGGAGAAAAAGCCGAAATGTTAGAATAAAGGGGATGACTATGCCTTTGAAGACGCTGTTTCTGAACCCGCCCTCGTTCGAGAAGTTTGACGGTGGCGCGAGCTCGCGCTGGCCGGCTACGCGCGAGATTGAATCGTACTGGTACCCGGTGTGGCTGACGTATCCGGCTGGGCTGCTGGAGGGCTCGCGCCTGCTGGATGCTTCCCCGCATCACGTTTCCGCGCAGGAGACCATTCAGATCTGCAAGGACTACGAGTTTCTGGTGCTCTTCACCTCGACCATCGGTTGGAAGAGCGATCAGATGCTGGCCGCGGCCATCAAGACGGCCAACCCATCGATCCGCATTGCCTTTGTCGGCCCGCCGGTGACCACGGACCCGGACCGCGCGCTGAACGAGTGCCCGGAACTGGACTTCATCTGCCGCCGCGAGTTTGACTACTCGGTGGTGGAGTTTGCGCAGGGCAAGCCGCTCAACGAGATTCTCGGCATCAGCTACAAGCTTGACGGCAAGGTGGTGCACAACCCAGACCGCCCGCAGGTGGAAGACCTGGACGCGATGCCATGGGCCACCAAGATCTACAAGCGCGATATAGACGTGACGCGCTACAACGTGCCTTTCCTGCTGCATCCGTTTATCGCGCTCTACTCCACGCGCGGCTGCCCGGCCCAGTGCACCTTCTGCTTGTGGCCGCAGACGCTGAGCGGACACGCATGGCGCAAACGCTCTACCGATGATGTCGCCGCCGAGTTGGCGTGGGCCAAGGAGAATTTCCCCGATGTGAAGGAATTCTTCTTTGACGACGACACCTTCAACATTCAGAAGCAGCGCACTATAGAGTTATGCGCCAAGCTGAAGCCGCTGGGGTTGACGTGGAGTTGCACGTCGCGCGTAACCACAGACCGTGAGACGTTGAAAGCGATGAGAGAGGCCGGCTGCCGGCTGCTCATCGTGGGCTTTGAGTCCGGCGATCCGCAGATTCTGAAAAACATCAAGAAGGGCGCCACTGTGGAGCGCGCGCGCGCATTCGCGAAGGACTGCAACGACCTGGGCCTGGCCATTCACGGAGACTTTGTGCTGGGTTTGCCGGGCGAGACGAAGGAATCGATTCGCAACACCATCAACTTTGCCAAGACGCTGGACGTGGAAACCATTCAGGTCTCTATCGCCCACGCGTTTCCCGGCACCGAGTTTTACGATTACGCGAAGGCCAACGGCTTCATTGTGAACACCGCGGCGATGAGCGATGAGGGCGGCCACCAGATGGCGCACATCGAATACCCCGGCCTGCCCACGGATTACGTGCTGGAGATGGTGCATCGCTTTTACGACGAGTATTACTTCCGGCCCAGGGCGGCCTTCCGCGTGGTCTGGAAAGCGTTTGTAAATCGCGATCTGCCCCGGCTTTACGTCGAGGCCAAGGCCTTCCTGAAACTGCGCTCGCAGCGCAATCAGATGGTAAAGACGGCGCGCAGCAAGCCAGTGGAGCCGCCCACGCCTGTGAACGCATAAGTTCCGCCGGGCAAACCTCAGATGCTTCGGTCATTTTGAGTGGAGCGCGGAGAAAGCCAAGAATCCGCGCTCTGTTTCCTGCCATAAAGGTTGGAAACCACGAACCATAAACTGCGTCCAACTGTCAGGACCAAATCACCCATGTCCCATGCAAGACTTTCGCCGCGACAATACATGATTCTGGGGCTTGTTTCCCTCTGTGCACCGCTGGGCGACACCTGCCTGTCGCGCGGCATGACGGGACTGCCTGACATTACTCTGGCTCATCCCGCCACTCTCATTGCCGCTGTCTTTACACCTTGGATTGGTGCGGGCATCGCACTACTCATCGGTTTTTTCGCCAGCTATCTGACTGCTCTTTCGTGGGCTGATCTCACATTTGTGTTGCCGGCAACGGCCTTCGGCAATGTGATCGTCGCGCTGCTGGCGCGTTTTTGGCTGCATGAGCCGATTTCATTGGAACGCTGGGCCGGGATTCTCCTGATCACTGTGGGCGTGGGATTTGTGGCGCGAGGACCGTCGCTGACCGAACGACCGGCGACTGAATCGACCATCGCTGAACCAGTGACTATAGGAAAGGAGCAGGCGTGATGACGATTCCCTACCCTGCCCCGCAACCCGGTTTCTGGGCCTCGGCAGCGATGATCTCAGCCATCATTCTCACCTCGACCGCCGGCGAAGTGCTGACTGCTGCGGCGATGAAATCCATCGGTGACCTTGATGAGATTCGCGCCCACTCAGGATTGAAGGGCGCTATTCGCGCGGTTCTCACCTGCCCGCTATTTTTTGCGGGAGTGAGCTTCCTTGCGTTGGCTTTTTTTGCGCTGCTCTTTGCATTGAACCATCTGAACCTGAGCCTGGTGGCTCCCGCTTCGGCATCGTTGACGCTGGTTACAAATGCCATCGCCGGAAAGATTTTTCTGAAGGAGAATGTAGACCGCAGGCGCTGGACCTCGGCCGTGCTGGTTTGCATTGGCGTCTACCTGCTGGCGCATTGAAAGATCAGGGAATAGGGAATAGGCGATTTCGCAGTTTGATGCGGTATTCAAGTACCAAAATTAATTGACCGAAAAGCAAAAGCCAGTTGAGATTTGTGCTTTCCCACCCATTCCGCAAAAAGACGCGGAATGGATGGTGCACCCAGTTTGGCAGGCTCGGAGAATCGTTCCCTATGCCCTGTCTTTTATAGCCACCGCATCAGGCCTTGCGGCTTCAGATCAAGCTCATAGCACTTGAGCGGCTCTTCGGCTTGCATTCCAAGCGCTTCCGCAGCCAGGTGACCGGAACGAGCCGCACTCTCCATCGTTGAAGGCCAGCCTGTCTGCACCCAGTCGCCGGCAAGAAACAGATTTGGCCACGGGGAAACAGCGGCGGGCCGCGCAGAATCTATCCCCGGCGCGACGCCAAAGGTTGCGTTCACTTCCTTGACGAGCGCGACTTTCTCCAGCTTCGCATCATTCACTCGCGGGAAAAACTCCGCGAGCTCGGTGAGCGCCTGTTGAATCGCGGCCTCTCGCGAAAGCGCAGCAAAGGAGCGCGTGGCGCTGACGACCAACTCCAAATAATTACCGCCGCGTCCCTGCAACTTCGACTGGTTGTACATCCAGTGAATTTCGCGGTCCAACAACACCGCGTGTTCGAGACTGGTAATCTCGCGGTCGAACCAGAGATGCACGCTGCAAATAGGCCAATGTTCATGGCGCTCAATCTGGCGGGCCAGCTTTTCCGCGCCTTCTTCGACGGGCAAGTGCGGCAACAACTTCTGCACCGCCTCAAATGGCAAAGCCATGATCACGAAGTCAGAAACCAGCTCGCCTGTGCGCGTGCAAATCAGCCACTGCAAAGTTTTTTCATCCCAGGCCGCGCCTTCGACGTGTGTGTTCAACAGCACGTTGCCGCCGCGCCGTTCGATGAAAGGCGCAACACCTGTATAGAGATCGCTGAGCGGAACCGTACTCATTCCCATGCTGCCCGCTTCCGCCGAATTCAAAAACAACTCGCGAATGACTTTGGCCGCGTAGGGCAAGGCAATTGAATCAAGCTCCGCATTCAAGGCACTGGCAATCACCAAACGCCAGAAGCGATTCACCGCTCCTTCGGTCTGCTTATGCCTGCGGAGCCATACGCCAAGAGACTCACGCGTGTCGATGAGCGCGTCCGGCTTCATCATGGCTCTCATAGCGCGGCCCAGCGATATTTTGTCGGCGAACGAGAGTGACTTTGCGCTGAGGAAGCTGGGCGCGCCATGCAACGGCGGCGGCAAGCGCAACGGACCGAATTTGAACGGCTCCAGCCGCGAGCGGCGCCCGCCCGGCTCGATCATCGTCATCTCGTGGGTCCAGTGAATGCGATCCGCGACACCGATGCGGCGATAGAAGCCGAGAAGATTGGTGCAGCAGCCGAAAAGCACGTGCTGGCAATTGTCGATGACTTCATTCACGCCCGGATGCAGATAGGAGCTGGCACGCCCGCCAAGATAACCGCGGCGCTCGACGAGTTGCACTCGAAACCCTGCTTCGGCCAAAGCACCGGCCGCGCTCATACCGGCCACGCCAGCGCCAATGACGGTGACGGTCTTCTGCGAGTTTTTTGACGATCCGATCAACTTCTCTTCACCGTCCGAGTGAAAGGCTATATCCAATTGCAACTATTTCGAATCCGCACTGATGGTGCGAATTGCTTTACCGCTTGCGTCGAGAAATTCCAGGACCGGGGTCCCGTCCGCCAGGACACGCGCGACAAGGCGCTCGTGGCCTTGTTGATCTTTGAGGCTAAGGCTCACGGACTTGTCGAGATTGCGCCCGAAATAGCCACGATTGACGATCCCTCCAGGGTACTTGTCGTGCCACGCTTTGAGTGCGGCGACGCGCTCCGGCCCAGCCGGCATCGCAGCTACGCGCTGCCACTCGGCAGACAATTCCGGCGTAATAGCCCAGGGGGTATCGTCGTCATTCAGGGCGTAGTAAGTGTGATGCGAGTCGCCATCGCTGCTCGACTCGACTACCATCGTCTGGTCGCGCTGGTACTCATCAAAACTGAGGTGTCCCCAACTGTGAGTGACACCGTCCTTGTCCTTCTTTCCGCCGAAGATGAGACCGCCGTTTTCCGTTCCCTCTTCATCATTGAAGAGCATCCCCGTGGCATCCCGATCGGTGCGCGGATACTCCTTGCCCATGTAGTAGGCGCCGGGAAATTCGGCGTGGTCGGAAATGACCATGCGCACCGTACCGTCGGGTTCAATGACGTTAATCCGATGCACTGTGATCTGATCGTATGTGGCATTTGACGGCGGCTTGCGCGCGCCGAGCAGGATGACCGACGCGAACGCAATCGTGAGAATGCCAGAGTAGGCCATGAGGAGCTTTTGAGGTGTGAGAATACTCATCCTGAGACCTCCTTGGGTTAATTTCCGAACTCGTTGTCAAGCAAACAACCGTGCCAAGCCCATCTTCGCCATTCCTGCGACCATGATGGCAAGCTTCTGCAGCATGGGCACATTGGCGCGGCGTGAAAATACATCGTAATCCGCTTCTTCGATGCGCCTGAGCAGGGCGTGATAGATGGAAACCAGCACCCACAGCGCGGGACGGCTCTCGCGGTCAATCAAGGGCAGCAAGGCTTCAGCTGATTGATAGAATTTTTCCGCGCGATGGGCGATGGCTGCGAGCAGCGCACGCTCGTCTGCGGTGGGCGGCGCGCTGGGCGCACGGTGCAGCAACGAATCCAGCACGACGTTGTAGGCCGCTAAATCTTCAAGCGGAAGATAGACGCGATTACGGCTAGCATCCTCGGCCACATCGCGCAAGATGTTGGTGAGTTGAAAAGCGATGCCGGTCTCTTCGGCCAGTTTCTCGGCGCGTGGGTCGGAGTAACCAAAGATGCGGATGCAGACCAGTCCCACCACCGATGCCACAAGATAACAGTAGCGATAGAGATCAGCAAAGGTGGCGTAGGTGTCAGGCGCATCGTTTCCTACCCCTTCCGCAAAGGACGCGGAAAGGATGGGGCACCCAGCATTTGAGGATCTATCGAGGTCCATGGTCACGCCGGCGACCAATTCATCCAAAAGGCCGAGCGGAATACTGAAGCGTGATGTGCAATCGCGAACGGCAAGAAAAACCGGATCGGCCGTAGCTCCGCCGGCGCAGACACCGCGCCAGTCAACCAGCCACGCGTCCAATTCCCGGCGGCGCTCATCGCGGGAAAGCGATTCGTCGTCGGCCAGATCGTCGGCGCGGCGCATAAAAGCATAGATGGCGCAGATGGCGTTGCGGCGCGGGGTAGGCAGCGCGACGAAGGCATAGTAGAAATTCTTTGCCTCACGGCGCGCGATGGCGCGGCAGACTGCGTAAGCCTTGGCCAGCGTGAGCTCGCTCGATTGAATTTCCTGGGCCACGCCGTCCCTCAGATCCGGCTGCCGAGGCGCAGAAAGGGCAGCAACTTGCCGCTGACGGCGCGCAGAGCCAATGCGATTTTCCTGCGCTTCGAGATGGCGGGCCGTGCGGAGAGCACATCGTAGCCCTGGCGCTCGATGGCGCGCAGAACCTCAAGGCCGCCGCGGCTGAAGAGATCGAGATCCAGCGCCAAGTCACGAGAGACCTTGCCTATCAGCGGAAGTCCCTGCTCAAAGAGCGAACGGGCATAGTCGACCTCGCAGCGCATCAGACCGCGAAACTCCGGTGTGACGATGCCTTCGGCAATCTGCGCTTCGCTGACGCGAAAGACTTCCATATCGTTTTTCGGAATATAGATGCGGCCGCGCGCATAATCTTCGCGCACATCCTGCCAGAAGTTGGCTAACTGCAGCGCGGTGCAGGTTGCATCGGAGAGACGGAAGTTCTCTTCATTCGACTCGCCGCAAGCATAGAGCACCAGGCGGCCAACGGGATTGGCTGAGTAGCGGCAATACGCCAGAACGTCGTCGATGGTGTCGAAGCGCGTGACTTTCTGGTCCTGGCGGAAGGCAACGAGCAGATCGGCGAATGGCTCCTTGGGAATGAAGCAGTCGCGAATGGTCTCAGCCAGCGCGACAAAGACAGGATGACGGGTGCGGCCTCCGTAGCAGGCATCAAGCTCGCTGCCCCAAAAATCAAGGAGCGCAAGAGCCTGCGCGGGGTC
>JBEKQD010000026.1:0-46899 GCA_049520075.1 Occallatibacter sp.
CCCTGCTCGCTGGCGGCTTGTGCCAGGCTCATGCCGGCCTCGATAGCGGCGTTGAGGTCTTCCTGCGTCAGTGCGGGTTCACGAAGCATATTGCCGGAGCCGCGTCGAACCTTCATGCTGCAGAGCCCCGGCGCGGGTTCGAAGTCCGCATCGACACCCACGTCCACGACTGTAAGTTGCACATCGTGCAATCGAGCCAGCACGTTGATTGCTGCGCCGCCCGCCACAAAGTTGTGCACCATCTGGGCCGTAACTTCTCGCGGATACGCGCTCACTCCTTCCGCGGTGACGCCATGATCGGCGGCGAACACATAAACGGCCCGCCGCAACGGCAGGGGAATATGGCCGGAGAAAATCGCGTACATCTGAGCGGCAATGTCCTCCAATCGTCCCAGGCTGCCGATTGGTTTGGTCAGGCTGTCGAGCCGGAGTCGGGCTTCGGCGCTATGCCGGGGATCGATCGGCTCGATGCCCGCAAGTACGCTCGCAAGAGATGGAAAAAGAACTTGATTCATGAGGCATGCTCCATTCGATCTCGCATTCGCTCCTCGATTCGTCGTTGCAATCTGGGACGGTGATGCGGTTGGCAGTTGAAAGCGACTTCAAGAATTTCGGGGCGCAATATCTCTTCAGGCAATCCTTGACGCATGGGCTGATCCGGGCTCAGCAGCCACACGGAAGAGAAGGTTCCCTCGATCAGCGCGAGATCGTGCATCGAGGCAACAATGGAGATACCTTCGCGGCGCAACAAGTCGATTAGATCGATCATCTCGAACTGACGCCCAATGTCCAGGTGTTGCATTGGTTCATCCAGTAGCAGCAACCGCGGTTGCTGCGCCAGGCCGAGCGCGATTTTCACACGTTGACGTTCGCCGCCGCTGAGCTCGTTGAATACGCGCGACCGCAACGACCACGTGTCGGTCAATTCCATTGCCCGCCGCATCGCGTCATAATCGACCAGCGACAAGCCGGCGAACATTTGCAGGAACGGCGTGCGGCCCTGTTCCACAAACTGTTCGACGGTAAACGAAAACGGAACCTCGACGTTCTGGGGTACGAAGGCCACCGATCTGGCAATCTCTCTCTGTTTCAAAGACCGCAAGTCTTTGTGTTTCAAGAGCACTTTTCCATGCGCTGGTGCGAGCGTACCGGCTGCCAGGCGCAGCAATGTCGTTTTCCCTGCGCCGTTTGGGCCCACCACCGCGATGCACTGGTTTCCGAAGACAGTGGCATCAAGATCAGTGAGAACGCTTCGATCCCCATAGGCAAAGCCGACGTGCGCGAACTCGATCAGAGGCTTCACGACATCACCCCCTGCTTGGTTTTGCGCAATAGATACAGAAAGAACGGTCCACCGATGAGAGCGGTCAGCACGCCCACAGGCAACTCCGCCGGAGCAATTGCGGTGCGCGCTACCGTATCCGCTACGAGTAGAAAGAGCGCCCCGGCCAGAGCAGTGGCTGGCAGCAGGCGCACATGATCAGGCCCAAGCACCATGCGCAGCATATGCGGGACAATCAGTCCCACAAAGCTGATGAGACCGCCCAGGGCCACAGCCGCAGCCGTCAAAATCGATCCGATCACAATGACCGCAATGCGAGTCTGCTGCACGGAAAGGCCAAGGTGCGTTGCATACTCCTCGCCCAGCGCGAGTGTGTTCAGGTTGCGAGCCAGCGGAACTGAACCAGCGAGCCCAATGGCCAGCATCAATGTAACAATCGCCAACTGCGGCCAGGTTGGCTGGGCGATTGTTCCATGCAGCCACGAAGTCAGCACGCGCATGCCTGTGCCAAAGTCGCGGTCCAGCACTTCGAGGAAATAAGACGAGTAGCTGAGCATGGTGCTGACCGCAAATCCCGCAAGCAGCAGAGCCACCACCGGCGTGCGGCCGTCCACGCGCGCCAGCCAATATACAAGCGTGATCGAGCCCAGAGCGCCCGCAAAGGCCAGCAGCGCAGTTGTGCCGAATCCGGCTACAGAAATTGGAGGTAGTAGAAATACTCCAATCGAAGCGCCGAGGACTGCACCGCCCGAAGAGCCAATGACGTAAGGATCGGCAAGGGGATTTCGGAAAAGTCCCTGGAACAGCAAGCCGGAAACGGAGAGCGCGCCACCTACGAGGAGCGACGCAAAAATGCGCGGCAGCCGGATGGTGAAAAGGATAATGCGCTGATCGGCGGAGAGCGATTCGCCGCCGATCATGCTCTGCGCAACTAGCCACAACGGCACATGCACGGCGCCCATCCCCGCCGCAACCAGCACGGCAAGGACGAGCAAGATGGCCAGAATCGCCAGCAGCCAATGCTGCCGGCGTTCTCCGGCCCAATCATGTGCCGTGATGGCCTGGGTTACTTCCATGACCAGGATTCACCTCCGAGAGTGAACTTCATGCCGAGACGGAATGTGAACGGCAGCGACGGATAACCGAATGCTTCGCTGTAGTGCTCACACAATAAGTTCTGCGCATTCGCCTCAATCGAAACGTGGTGACTCGCCTGATAGCTGGAGGCCAAATCAAGCCGCTGATACGCGCCATCCAAATTGCGATTGGGCAATAGCAGCGAGTTACCGCCATTGGCGTCGGTGAGAAAGTCGCTGTCATCCCGGCTTCCTACAAAGGTGCCGCGAAGACTTGCGAACAGGCGGCTATGACGATAGCCGGCTTCAAAATAACCTGTGTGCGGAGGAATCCGGAACGGACGCGCGCCGATCAGCGGGGAAAAGATTCCGATAGGCACAGCCGGAAAGATCGGATTGAAACTCGGTCCGATTGCATCGCTCGTGAAGGAATTCTGAATCTTGGCATCGACGAAAGTGTATCCAGCGCGCGCGAAAATATCCCGTGTGAGTTGGTATTCGGTCTCCGTCTCGACTCCCTGAGCGCGATACGCAAGCGAGTTGACGGTTGCGCCGTATGGCAGGCCGTCGGCGATCGTGGGCGGGACTCCAATGTCAATGAGACCTTGCTGAGGAATGTATTCAATGCCATTGGTGATCTGATTGTGAAAGAGCGTCAGGCTAATCCGGCTGCGGCCATTAAACAGCAGTTGATCGATACCGCCATCGTAGGATCTGGAATTTTCTGGACCGATGGGAGCAATGCTTGGGACAAGCGTATGCACCGAATCGAGCTGATCGAAGATGGCCGGTTCCTTGATTCCCTTACCGAAGCTGGCGCGCAGCTTGGTGCCGCCGAGAATCTTTCGTGCGCTCCCTCGCGCCACTTGCCAGGCGAGCGATGCGCGCGGAGTGCCCGCGATGCCGAAGAGGCCGTTGTCTTCGAGACCGCTGCCCAGTGTATAGAACAGGCGGTTGCCAATGTCCCCCTGGAGTTGAAATGTGTAGCTATAGTTGCCTCGCGCGATCGAACTAGCTGGACCGCCCGCGTACCCACGTTCATCCTCGTAGCGAAATGCGACCAGTCCGAGAATATGCGGATTGAAACGGTAGTCCGACTGCGCATAAACGAAGTCCTTGTCCGTGGAACCTGGGAAAGCGTAGGGGTAGGGCGGCCCATCGTTTGACTCCAGCGCCTGACCGCTGACGGTATATCCGTTCGCCCCCTCAATCGTGACAGGCGCTCCGAGCGTGTAGCCGGATTGTGGCGTTCCTGAAGGACCAAACTGGGAGAACTGCGATCTCAACCGCAGCCCGCCATACCGTAACAAGTTATTCCAATTCGCGGTAGTCTTGTCTTCCCAGGTCACTCCAAAGTAGGCGTCTTCATTGACTTGTTCGGCATCGGATGGAACGCCAAAGAGTTCAATCGCGCCTGGCTGTCCGGACGCAACCTGATCATGGTGGACGGTTGCACGCAGACTGGAGGCGGGAGAGATATCCCAGCCGAAATTCCCCGCATATGTTCCGTTGTGATACTTGTCGTCGGGAATTGAATTGCTGCTGTCGAAGCGCGAGTAGTCCGAAAAATAATCGACCCTTCTATATTTTCCGCCAACGGCTCCTTCCTGGTGATAGGTTCCGAAGTTCCCCCCGTCGATGAGATAGGTCACCAAAGGACGCGGAGTACTTCCTCTCGCCGTCGTGAGACTGATTACACCGGACAGTGCATCTGATCCGTAGAGAGCGCTGTTGGGACCGCGAAGGATTTCCACGCGGGCAAGCGCCGCGCTTGCTACATTGGCAAACTCAACGGCTCCGCCCACGTCGTTCACTGGGATCCCATCGATTAGAACTTTGGCCGCATCGCTAACGCCATTGGAGCCGACGCAGCAGCCGCGGATGAAAATTGAAGTCGTTCCTCCGGCTTGTCCCGTCTGCGTGATCTCAAGTCCGGGGACCAACCGCAACCCCTCCTGGATGTCACGGGTTCCCTGGTAGTCATCCGAATCGAGCACGGTCACAGCCGCGCTCAATTGCGCCTGCGGCGTGGGAACGCCTGTCGACGTCACCGTAACCTGTTGGGAGAAAGATGCGACCGGAAGGACGATATTCACGGTCACTTCGCGGCCATCGCTGGCAGGATCGAGCGACTTCTCCGTGGTACCGAATCCGGAGGCGGACGCGCGCAGCCGCGAGCCGGAGCCGATGCTTCGCGCAATGCGGTAATGTCCGTTCGCATCGGTAGCTGCCGAGGCGAGCGGCACGCCGTTTTCGATTAATTCTACTTTGGCATTTTGAATTACAGCGCCCAACGGATCAGACACGGTACCGTGAATTGCGGCCACTGGTGCGGCGTGGGCGATGACTGTGAAGACGAAGATGAGACTGGCAGTCCATCTTAGAAAAAATACGCGCGAAAATTCGAACATGGATTTCCCCTCGGAAGTTCCAGTGGGACCGGTCTCCTGACTCGCGCCTCAACAGCAAGCGGCTGCCTTCCCGGAAACTTCTCCAGTGGCAAACAAGCCGCGCCTCTTCGCTTACAGTTACGGGGTAGTGGCGGATTCGCACCGCGCTTCCCGATCATCCCGCTGTTATGTGTTTATGGTTCGAGATGGTCTTGCCATCTCACGGATGAAATTGTTTCGCTAGCTCCTCCAATGCATCAAACGCGACCGGACCGGGAATTTCGACCCTGTCATCTACGAAATAAATCCGGTTGTTTCTCACTGCCGGCAGGTTGTTCCAACCCGGCTGCTCTCGAATCCTCTCGGTCGACATCTTCGACCCTCGAATCAGCAAGAGTGCTTCGGGCGCCCGCGCCAACACCGCTTCCAAACTGATCTGGGGCCACTCCTGGTCGATGTCGCTCGTAACAGAGCGCCCACCGGCAATCTCGATTAACTCTGTGATGAAGGCATGTTTGCCGATAGTGACAATCGGGTTATACCCCACCGGCATCAATACGCTGACGACCGGTTTACCTTTCACTTGCCGCCGCACTGCTGCTTCACGTCCGCGCAATCTGGCGATCAACTCTCTGGCAGAATCCTCGCGGTTGAGGGCTTGTCCCAGACTTGCGATGGACTGATAAATTCCCCCGACTCCATGCGTAGAAATCATGAACACGACGATGCCGAGCCGTTCCAGTTGTTGCAATGTCTCGGTGTGGCTCATGTCCGCGCTGCCCAGCACCAGGTCCGGATGCATGGACACGATTGTTTCCATCGAAGGCGCCAGGATCGATCCCACGCTAGGCTTGGTTCTAGCTTCTGCTGGGTACTTGGTGTAGTCGGTCACTGCAATCACGTCCGCTCCAGCTCCGAGCGCATAGACGTCGTCTACAACACTGGGCATCAAACACACCAGGCGGTGTGGATGCTCGGGAACCTGGATAGTGCGGCCCAATTGATCGGTGACGGTGCGTGCGGCGCATACGGGAACCGCGATGCAAAGAAGCAGCCAAACGCTCAGATGTTTCATGCGTGCACCTCCTGAGTGCGCGCCCGCAACGCAGCTCTGACAAGCGACGCGGCAATTGTGGGGTTTCCACGAAAATGAAGATGCACATAACTGGCGAGCACGTTTTTGAATTGATATCCCTCAAGTTCGTCTCGGCCGGAGAGCGAATACTTCAGCCGATAAGCTGCCGGCACGTGCGCACCGTTCAGCGCGCGTGAGCAGTGAAAGCTATGACCACGCACCTCGGTTCCCTTCGTGCCGAGTAAACAATCCTCGATGAACTCGACATTGACATAGCCAAAGTGCACCAATCGCGGCGTCATCTCAAACTCGATTGGCAGGACTCCAGCCATGGCGTAGCTCCGTCCATCGAGCGTAGTCAGCGTCCGGCCCAAATAAATCATGCCGCCGCATTCGGCATATACCGGCTTGCCTGACTCCGCGAACGCACGAATTCCTGCGCTCATCGTGTCATTTCGGCTCAGCGAATCCGCATATAATTCCGGGTACCCGCCGCCGAGATAGAGAGCGTCGAGATTCTGCGGAAGCGCTGCATCTGTTAGCGGACTAAACGGGACGATCTCCGCGCCGTTCTCTCGAAGCAGATCGAAATTGTCTTCGTAATAAAACGAGAATGCCTTGTCCCGCGCAACGCCAATGCGAATGCGCGCCTGTTCAGGGTACGAAGCCGAGGTGGCTTTGCTCTCCGTCGCGGCATTCGCTTGCGAAAGATTGAGAAGCGGCGTTATGTTGAGATGCTGCCGCCCGGCTTGCGCAAATGCTGCCAGGCGGTTCTCTGCCGACGTTGTCTCTTCTGTTGTGTGCAGTCCCAAGTGCCGCTCAGGAATCGCGATTGCCGCGTCCGTTGGCAAATGGCCCAGCAGCGGGATCGTGGTCACCAAGCGAATCGCAGTTTCGAGAAGGCGATAGTGCGATTCGCTGCCAACGTGGTTCAGCACGATCCCGGCGAAACGCAACTCGGGATCGAAGCTTTCGAAGCCCTTGACGACGGCGGCAATGCTGCGCGCGCTCTTGCCTGCATCCATCACCAGCACGACAGGCAGAGCCAGCAGCTTGGCAATCTGCGCCGCGCTTCCTTCCTCGCCTCCGCCCGCAGCGCCGTCGTAGAGTCCCATCATGCCTTCGACAATCGCGGCATCGGCGTTGCGGCAGCCGCTCGAAAAAATCGCGCGGTTCGCCTTGTCATCCAACATCCATGTATCGAGGTTGCGCGATGCCCGTCCGCAGATGGCGCTATGGTGACCCGTGTCAAGAAAGTCCGGACCGCATTTGAACGGCTGCACGCGCAGTCCGCGCTCCCGCAGCATCGCCATCAGCGTCAGCGCAACGGTTGTCTTGCCCACACCGCTCGCCGTTCCAGCCACCATGAAGGCAATCATGGCCGGCCTCCGATGATGCCTTTGAGCGCCAGCGGAAGTCCGGCCACCATCAGCACAACGTTGTCGGCAATCTCCGCCACGCGCTGATTCAGTTCTCCCAGCGCATCGCGATAAATCCGGCCCGCTGGATAGGGCGGCACCACTCCGCATCCGACCTCGTTCGAAACCAATACCACCGTAGCGGGTACCGTGCGCAGCGCCTCCAGAAAGTCATCGAGACGCCGCTCCATACTGGCCGCATCGGTCTGAGCGGCCTCCATCAGATTGGACACAAATACCGTCAGACAATCAATCAGCAACAGATCGAACTTCGCTCCGTTGTCGATGAGAGTACGCGCCAATTCTACCGGCTCTTCCAAAGTCTGCCAGTGTGCCGGACGATCCTCTTGATGGCGGCGGATCTTCTCGTGCATGTCCGCGTCGCGAGCTTGTGCCGTAGCGACGTACGCTACGCGCTCGAACCTGCCGGCAAGCTCCTGGGCCCAACAGCTCTTGCCGCTGCGAACGCCGCCCAGAACGAGCGTGACCGTCTTGCGGTCTCTCTGCTGCATGAATTACCTCTGACCGCGGAGCAGAACTCCACCGAGGACAGCGGGATCAAAAGTATAGGCAGCTTTCACGTCGCCGGTGCTTATCCTGACCGGCAGGGGAACGCTCTCCAGCTCTCCCATCGAAGCTGAATCAAGCCCAGATTGGCATCTGGCCGGTCTCCTGACTCACGCTTCAGCGAATCCGGACAGCCTTCCCGAGGAAACCCTCAGTGGCCGGAGCAAGCTCCAAGTCCAGTTCTCAGCGATTACAGTTACGGGGTAGTGGCGGACTTGCACCGCCTTCCCGACACCAGATGGCTCGATTGTATATCCGCGCGGACGCGCGGTGTCAAATTCCACAAACCAGAACGGACAGGTTGCCTCGCCAGCATAGCCTCGTCAGGATGCGGATAATCAACCGCGCTGACACTAAGGGCCATCTGTACGCCGATGCTGGTCCCTGTTGCAGGTACCGACGAGTTCCGGCCGATGCGCTGTGGATCGATCGGCAATCAGAAGCTCATCATGACTGCCAGAGGTTCTGAATATGTCAGTCAAGATGTGAACAATCCGGTAGCGGTTAAGGCCGGAAGTTCATCATCCGAGGATTGAGCCATAGCCTATACCGCATTCTCCGAAGACATGGCTCTCGTTGCACTAAACCATGGAAGACCCAGTTCAGCCCTCGCAAATCCGCTTTTGGAGAGTTTTCGTTGCAAATATACGATTTCGCATTTCTCAGTACCCTTCGGCACCCTTGCGACGGACGGGCGTCGCATTTATCTATAACGGAATCTAGTACTTGCCTATTCACACTTTCTGAACCTCTGCCGCATCAAGGCAGAGGTTCATTCACTTTGCGATGTGAGGACCCATCACAAGCTTTTATGGACGACTTCGAACGAATACCCGTCTGGATCAAATACATCGGCGGCGTAGTATCCGGGATAGTATTCCACTCGTGCTCGCGGTGAAGTATTGTCCTTGGCCCAGCGGACTTTGCCGCCCGGTAGAATTCATCGAGGTTATAGTTGTTATCGGCCATGAACTCCCGGTGAATGGACATTGGATCAGGCTTCCCTTGCTTAATCCAGAAGAGCGCCCTCTTGCCATCACCAAATCCCCACAGATCTCGATGATCGCATTCGCCCCTGTAGGATAGGAAGAACTTGATATTAAGAGGCTCCAAGGCCGTCTCATAGAACGTCAACAAACGTTCGACATTGCTGACAGTCAGAATGAGGTGGTCGAGCATTGTTCTCTCCTTCAAATCACAAGGGCTTCAATGGCCTTTTCACTATTTGGTATCCGGGGAAGAGAAAGCCCGCGACGAAAGCGGGCTTACTTGATCCATCATGTAAGCTCTTATCCCGAAGGCTTCCCAAGTTGATTAGCTACCCTGGTCAGTACACCCATAAAAGAGCGAAGTCTAAGAGCACGGCGTAAACAAAAGCTTTGTCAAAATAAAGTGCCTCACGCCCCCCTTGATTCCTTTGTAGCGTTCCGTGTTCCGGCTCGAAACAGGCTTTGCGTTTCAGGGAAATCTCATCATTCCCAGCACCTTTGACACATATTCGTGCCTATCTTCAAGCAGATGTGGGCATTGATCCTGCCCTCAATTCAGGGCGCATCATATCTGCTTGCATTTGGAAACGTGGTAAGGCCTGTTACCGTGAGTTGAGATCGGGATTGTGACCGTCGTGGTTCGCGCTGCCCTGCCATTGGTGCTGGGATAAATGCACGCCAAGGGTGAGACACTTACGCAGGATTCCAGCGCAGGATTCCGTGCTCGCGACCTCACGTATAATGGATTCTTTCAGTGCTTGGTTTTGACCTAACTGAAAATGGTGAGTTGCGCAGAATATCCCGTATCTAACCTGATTTATCAAGTTGTCTCACAAGGCTTGGGGAAGAAATGAAAACTCGCAATCTGCTCCTCCTGTTTCTCCTGGTAATCCTAGCAATCTGCTCTGGAGTGTCGGGTTGTGGCCAGGTGACTCCGGCAGCGACCCAACCCTCGCCAACTCCGACGCCAACACCAACGCCGGCGAAAAGCACCAAGCGCGGTATCGCCTACGACCTCGCCGCACCGGCAGATTTTGCTGCGATCTCTCCGGGAGTGAGTTGGTGGTACAACTGGAGTCCGGCTCCCAACACTGCGGTACCCGCCAATTACTCCACACTCTATGGCATGGACTTTTATCCGATGCTATGGAATGGGAGCTTCGATGCGGCCAGCATCGAAGCCTATTTGAAGGCGAATCCAGGCATTCAGTATATTCTCGTTCTCAATGAACCTAACCTCACCGACCAGGCTAACATGACGCCTCAGCAGGCCGCTCAATTATGGCCGCAGTACGAGGCAATCGCCGCAGCCACCGGAGTCAAGATCGTAGGACCCGCAATGAACTGGGGGACGATGCCAGGCTATGAAAACCCTGTCACATGGCTTGACGCTTTTTATGCTGCGTATCAGGCTGCAAATAATAATCGCAATCCACAAATCGATTATCTGGCTTTCCACTGGTACGATTACGGCCTGAACGATCAGCTCAATGCCCTTACCAAATACGGGAAGCCATTTTGGGTGACTGAGTTTGCCAACTGGCACAGCGAGGATGACGGCTCGCAAATCGACACGCTGGCTAAGCAGGAAGCGCAGATGACCGACATGGTCGCGACCTGCGAGGGCCGCTCAGATGTATTTCGGTATGCCTGGTTCACGGGTCGTCTGAGTCCTGATCCGCACTTCACCAGCCTGCTCGGTGCTTCAGGCCAACTTACAGATCTTGGAAAGCTGTACCTTGCCTTGCCTGCCCAATAGAGTTTCGTAGAACTTGTTGCATCGATCGACAATCAAAGATGGCAAGCAATTTGAATAGCGGCAAGCCTGGTTTTGCTAAAACAGCAGGCTTGACACTGTTCTCCAAGTCACCTAATCTCTACCACCCAACGGCAACGAGCAAGGTATTGGGACTATTGCACGAAACATCGCTCGAATATCCTCCCGAATCGTCGTACGGGAACGCATATTGCTGGCCGTTGATCGCGATAGAGTGGATGAACTTAGAATAGTGATCGGTGGGATCCGTCTGATAAAAGGCGCTGGGGTTTCCCCACAACGCGTTATTGAGCAGGTTCCCGGTCGTCGGATCAAATGTTCCGGCAACAGCCCCTACGTGCCGGTAGACTGCGCCGGAAAGGGACGGCTCGGCGACGCCCGATCCATTGGGCCCGGCGAGCGGAACGTCAGTGGTGTTGAAATCGTTCGCCGTCCAGAGCTGATCGATCCACGGGTTGTAGTAGTCCTGATAGGGGCCTCCTGTATTGAATCCTCCCGCTCCCGGTTCAACAATCCGGTATGGAGCGGTAAGCGTCGCTTCCGTTTGGAAGTCAGCAGGAACAGCATCGATAAAGTGCTGGAATGTCGCAGCGCGATTCTCTGCAAAAGCCGCGGCATTCTCTCCAACGGCTATATTGGTTCCATCACCGCAAGTCAGCTGCATGGCAAGTTTGACGCCGAAGGCGTCCACGCGCGTTGTGTCCCCGTTAAAGAAATAGACACCCGCGGTGCCGGTGGTGCCTATGGTGTACTCGATGAAGTCGTAGTAATCGGTGTTCCCCTGGCCGACGTTGCCGAGGTAGAAATACATACGGCCTGAAGCATTGGCCGGCATACTGAAAGTAGGTTGACCGGCAATTGTATTGGTCGTAGTAACTCCGTTGATTGTCGCACTCCAAGTGATCTGATCGTCCGTATACTGACCGTTGGTCCTGTTCAGAATCTTGAATTCCATGACATCGCCTGTAGACGCAGCCGGCATATTGCTTGCATCCCAGAATGGCGGGTTGGAGCCGAGGCTCAGGGTTGTTGCGTTTACGGGGCCAGCCGGCGCCGATGTTCCGGATGGACCGCTCCCTTCAACCATGTAGTAATACGTCGTCGCGGCGGTCGCCAGAACATCCTGGAACCAATTGGATTTTGTGGTACCGATCGAGTTGCTCCCCGTCGGCGTGAATGCAGGCGCCGTGCTGCGGAAGATTGTGTATGTTACCGGCGCGGCAGCCGTGCTGGCGGGCCAGTTCAAATCAATCTCGTTGGCGGAAACTGTGAACGCTGTAAGTGTGGTTTCAGGAGTCAAGGTAGTGGCACTTACCTGGGAAGATACGCCTACAGACGCTCCGTCCTCATCTGCGGCTTGTACGGCGTAGTAATAGGTAGTCGAAGGAGGAAGCGCGTTGTTCACAAAGGCAGTGCCGGTAAGCCCGACTGCGATCTCATTGTTCGCGGATGGAGCAAATCCGCCGGTAGTGCTGCCGAATAGGTTGTAAGTGATGTTGCTGCAGTTTGCCTGCGGTGTAATTGCTGCCCAGCTCAAGTCAATGGCGCTCGATGAAGACGCGGTTGCCGTCAGTTCGCCCGGTGGCGACGGAGGAATCGCTACACATGAGTTTGCTGAGTTTGTCTCAGCGCTGGCCTGCGCCGAGGGCACTGATGCTCCGGCCGTGTCGACGGCTTCCACGGCGTAGTAGTAGATCGTCGAAGCTGCCAAGCCGATGTTCGAGTAAGCCGGACTCGTAAGACCGGTTGCTATTAGTGTTGCCGAAGAGGGCGTGAACCCGACGGTTGTGCTGCCATAAAGGTTGTAGGTGATGGCGCAATTGGGCGGAGGTACAACTGTTGCCCAGCTCAAACCAATGATACTGGGGGAAGACGCGGCTGCCGTCAGTCCGGTTGGTGGCGCAGCGGGGACAACTGTACAACGGCTGGGAACACCCCGGACCTCGATTCCCATAACCAGCGGTGCGTTGCTGAGGCCGTTGGTAAAGGCGATCACAATCTGGCCGCTGGTATTGGCGGTTGCAGTAAACTGCTTGACCAGTGCCGCGTCTGCTCCGACAGTGCCATAGACATCGAGATTGGGGATCACCGGCACGCCGTTGATGGCCACGTTGAATTCACGGCTCCCTACCGTGGTGAAATAGGTCTCGGCGAAGTGCAGCAGAACCGTATACTGAGCGCCGGCTGCAAGGCCCGGAATCGTGTAAGTGGAGACTCCAACCCGTCCGTTTTGATAAACCCCCATCGGCGCTGCATTTGCGCCTGGCTGGTTCAGATTGATGGCGGACGTTACGGCGCCGTTTTCACCTCCACCGACGCCGTATTCATCGGCAACAAAGGGGAAGTCGCCGCCATTCGCGTTGCTTTGAGCCGGACCACCCGAAGCGATGGCTACGATCTCTGTAGAGCCGGAGGCTTGCGTGGTCGCGGATGCCTGAGCCGATGGCGCCGACGAGCCGTCCCCATCCACCGCTTCGACAGCGTAGTAGTAAGTGCTCGAGGCGGCAAGGCCAGTGTTGGAATAGTTAGTACCCGTGACTCCACTTGCGATCAAGTTACTCGACGATGGAGTAAAGCCGCTGATAGTGCTTCCGTAAACACTATAGGAACCGATGGCGCAGTTTGCCGGAGGCGTTACCGCCGCCCAGCTCAGCCCGATGATACTTGACGATGATGCCGTCGCCGTCACACTGGCCGGAGCCGAGGGAACCGCGATACAAGACGCGCCTGCCGCCATGGTCTCCGCGCTGGCTTGAGATGAAGGCGCCGAACTGCTGACCGCATCGATTGCTTCGACGGCATAGTAGTAAGTTGTCGAAGGCGAGAGGCCCGTATCTGAGTAGGCTGGGCTCGTCAGGCCGCTCTCAATCAGATTGCCGGAAAAGGGAGTGAATCCGCTGGTTGTGCTGCGGTAGACACTGTAAGAACTGATGGTGCAGTTGGCCGGAGGCGTTACCGCCGTCCAGCCCAGGCCGATGACGGAGGACGAAGACGCCGTCGCCGTAAGACCGGTGGGCGTCGCGGGAGCTGCGCTGCAACTGGAGTTCGTCACCGTGAGCACGGCGGCGTTGCTGGTCGCGGAGCCGGCAGAGTTGCTAACTACAACCTGGTAATTGGTACCGCTGATTGCAGCGGAGGCCGCAGGGGTTGTATAGCTCGCGGCGGTGGCTCCTGAAATAGTTGTGCCGTTGCTTTGCCATTGGTAGGTCAACGGAGCCGTGCCACTTGCCACCACACTAAATGTCGCCATTTGCCCCACGCCAACTGACTGGGAGACGGGCTGCATGGTTATAGATGGCGCTGTCGGTTGAGGACTGACAGGAGTGCCGGGAGATGAGCCGCCGCAACCGCTAAGTGCACTTATACTGGCAAGACTCGCTGCCAGCAAAAGCTGTACGCCGCGCCGTCTCTTCCGGCCGAGGAAACAGAACACTCCCGCTAAAGCCGAACCGGGGAACCAAGGATCAGATTTGGAGTGGGGTGTAGTGGGCGCAGCGTAGGCAGTTGTCGATTGGACTGCGAGCGAAAATGTGGTTGTATGCTGCAGCGAGCCGGCCGTTGCAGTTATCGTGACTGTTGACGTGACGGGTAGTGGGTTCATTGGCGCAGTACTGTTGGATGAAGTCCCGCCGCAGGCTGTGAGCAGAGCAAGACCTGACATGGCGACCGCCAACAGCATGAGTTGGAAAGTGCGCCGTTTCTTCCGGCCTAGGTAGCAAAGCGCTACGGCCAGTACAGATCCAGGGAACCATAGACTGGATCTATTACGAATAGCGGCGGACGCCGTAGTGGTATTTACTGTCAACGTGGAGACGATGTTGCCTGCCGCGTTCACCGTTGCAGGAGCAAAACTGCACGTAGCCCCGGTGGGGAGACCTGAGCAAGTAAACCCGACCGTCGAGGTAGAAGAGAAGCCATTTTCCGGCGTCACTGTGACCGTTTCAGTCCCGCTGCTTCCGGCAGTCACGGAAAGTGTCGCTGGCGAGGCGCCGAGCGTAAAGTCCGGCGCAGACCCACTCGCGGAAGTCGTAGCGCTGGTCTGGCTGGATGGAGATGAACTTCCATCTGCATCGACAGCTTCAACAACGTAGTAATAAGTCGTCGCGGCTGTCAGGCCGGTGTTGCTGTAGCTTGTGCCGGTCGCGACTTTACCGACCAGTGTGCCAGCCGACGGCGTGAAGCCGTTGGTCGTGCTGCCGTACACGTTGTAGGAAGTGATTGAGCAATTCGCCGGAGCCGCGTCAGCCGTCCAACTCAAACCTATCGCGCTCGACGAACTCGCAGTCGCCGTCAGCCCGGTCGGTGCGGCGGGACTTGTGGTGCACTGCGTGCTGGCAGTTACCGTGAGCGTAGCCTTGGTGCTAGTGACACTGTTGACGGAATTTGTAACCACAACATAGAATGTGTCGCCATTGTCCGTGGCCGCAAGCGTCGGCGTTGTGTAGCTCGCGTTTGTGGCTCCGCTGATTGCGGTTCCATTTCCATACCACTGATAAGTTGGCGCGGGAGTTCCAGAAGCAATCACCGAGAAGGTCGCTGTCTGCCCGACACTCGAGGTGGTTGACTGCGGCTGCGTCTGAATTGCAGGAGCCACGGGCGACCCCGGACTCAAGTCGCACAGGGTTTCGCCGGGGTAGTTGACTGTCACCTGGTAGGACTGCGTGCCGTCGTAATTGACGATCGCGGTGCGGGTGGCGTCATTCGGATCCACCGTAGAGGTCCATGTGCTCCAGACGCCGGGGAAAGCGCAGACTGCGTCGCTGTTACTGCTGATGGTCAGGGCTTCGGAAGCAGTGGGAAGACGCATGTTGATGCTGCTGCAATAACTGGCCGCGCTCACGCCGGTGAACTGCGAACCGGGCGTCGAATCGGTCACGGTAGTGCGCGTCCAGGTCAGTCCGGTAATGTTGTCGGTCACCTGCGAGGGATTGGAAGAACTGATAACTGTGTAGCGTTCGGTCGAGCCGCCGCACTGCGCCACGTCGTAGACCTGGAACTCAATGATCGAGTATCCGTACTGCGTTGCGCGTTGCTCGCCAAGAACCCGAATATAGCGTGCCGTAACCGTTGGGAAACTTTCCTGATCAATACCGCCAATGCCGTTGGGGTTGCTGAAGGCAGTTTGCCAGTTGGATGCGACCGTTGGATCACCGTTTGTATACTGGATCGCATATTGGGTTGCATAGGCATTTTCCCAATAGATCACGACAGTGTTGAAGGCCACCGACGAGCCCAAATCCACTTGTAGCCAAGAGGGATCAATGCCGGGTACCGAAGGCGTGGGCGGTGCGTTGGCCAGGGCCGAGCCCCAGCGGCTATTTTCGGAGATAATGCCGTCAACGGCATTCTCCGCTCCCAGGCAGTTTGTGCCGCTGAAGGGCGGAGTGGTAGCAGCGTTGGTGCAGGCGTTCTGGCTGCTGCTGGCCGTAGCTGTCATATCCAGCGCCAGATTTACCCCTGGAGGCGCCAGCGTCAGGTTGGTCGCAGTGCTGGTTACCGGCGCAGCGGCTGCATTGTTGACCGTCACCGTGTATGCGCCGACATTAGCGGAGCTGAACTGCGGAATCTCATAGGAGATGGTGGGCAACAACTGAGTGCTCGCGCCAAGAATCGTTGCAGCACCATTGGTGGGAGTGAAATTCCATTGGTAGGTATAGGGGGCCGAGCCGGCAACAACGGCCGAGATCTGAACCGGCTGATTGTTCGCCACGGCTACTGCGGTCACAGGCTCGGTAACGATGCTTACCGGCGTCGGCGCGGCGATGGTGAGTACCGCGTTATTGGATTGTAGCTGTCCGACAGGGTTGCTAACGATCACATTGAAGATCTCCGTCCCGGTGGCCGTCAGAATGGGCGTGGTAAAGCTGGCCAGCGACCCGGATTGGACCAATGAGCCATTCTCATACCACGCATAGTTGAGAGCGGGCGAACCGGTGGCAGCCACGGTCAGGGTTGCGGACTGCCCGACGACCACAGTCTGCGAGCCGGGCTGCGTGGTAATGGCGACATTAGCCGCCGCGGCCACGGTCAGGGTGACGGGATTCGAATTCACCAAGCCATAGTTGCTGCTGACGGTTACCGTGAATGTTTCGTTATTCTCCGCCAGTGTGGTGTCGGGAGTGGTATAGGTGCTGCTGGTTGCCCCGGAAATCTGGCTGCCGTCTTGATACCACTGGTAGCTGAGCGTCCCGCCGCCCGACGCCGAAATCGTGAAAGTGGCCGGATAGCCAACCGTGGTTGCCTCGTCCACCGGCGGCACAATGATCACCGGCGGCTCTGTTTGCGGAGGAGGAGGAGGAGCAACCGAGGTCAGCGTAACGGTGTTGCTGGTCCCCAGTCCAAGCGCGCTGGCCGTCACCGTCACGGGTGCAGGCGTGAAGGTGCTGCGCAGGGCGATCTTCTGCAATCCGCCCTCGAAGTTTAGTTCCAGGTCTCCGGGCGCGTGAAAGAATCCGTAAGGCAGATTGGCAATGTCGTTCTCGTGCAACTGGGAAAATGCGTCCTGGTAATCGTTGGTCCACTGGGGAACGGCCACCAATTGCTGCGTGCCGCCCATGTACGTTCCCCCTGTGCCGGTCACCGTAAAGGTTACGTCGTCCATCGCTGTGGGTACCCAATTGCCCTGCGCATCCTCGACCTCGGCCTGCACGAAGGCCGCGTCGGAGCCGTTGGCGGTCCATTGGAAGCTGGTGCCGTCGGGCCTCACCACTTCAGGGAGAACCGTGAGCACGATCTTGCTTTCGGCTCCTGCCGTCGTCAGCGTGTGAGACACTCCCGAGACTGGATTGCCGTCCTCGCCGATGCATTCCGCGGTGGCGGTGCCAGGAGCCCAGTTCACCATCCAATGAACCTGGCCGGGCATAATAGTCGTAGATTGGCTCAAATCCGAATGTGAATCGATGTTCCAGGGGTTGGGCGTCTGATCCGCGAGGGGCTCGCCCGTCACAGGATCCTTGGCCGCGCCGTTGATCAGCAGGCGAACTTTCGGGCAGTTACTGAAGCCGTTCACCTGAATCGGGGTACCCGCGGTGTATTCGTAGGCTCGGTTCCAGTGATGCGCCAGGTGAACTACGGGCTGGATTGCGTAAGGCACCCAGTTGGCCTGATAGACGTAGTAGAGCAGCCGGGGAAAACGGTTCTGATCCACCATGGAATAGCCCAGCGAACGGACAAGTGGGTTGCCTGACCCATTTGCGTCGTTTGCCTGATTGATCATCAGGGGCTGATTTTGGAACTCCGCCCAAGTACTGATCTCGCCCGGAGTATCGGCAAAGTACCACTGCGCCATGCCGAAGGTGTTAGCCGCCCGCCCTTGACGCCAGTCGTCTATATATGGAGCTGAATAAGCCAACTCGTAGTCATATGCGGAAACGGAAACACCCCCGAGGTTAATGACCGTGCCGCGCCCGGTGCCCATGTTGTCCCAATACTCGGCGCCGAATGCCGGGTTATTCGGGTAGCTGCCCTTCATTGCCACTTCGCAGCCGGCCCCGTCGCACTCGGCCATAAAACCCCACGCGGGATTGTATCCGCGATCCGCCTGAACACGAGGAGCGATATTATCCCATGTTGTAGAAAGGGCCATAAGCGCATCCGCAAGTGGCGTGTTGTTTCCGCCATTATCCGCTTCCCAGTCAAGAATCGACGGGTGACTGCGATCGCGGATGATCATGTCGCGATGCACCTCCTGCTTCAACTGAAGATCGTCGGCCGACGGGTTGGAGGTGGCATTCCAATGGCCTTCGCCGTCGCCGCTGGGCTGGTCGACCATTACGCCGTAAGCATCAGCCGCCTCCACAAACTCCTCGCTCTGCGAGCAATGGCCGGGACGCCAGACATTGCCGCCGCTAGCCGCGAACTCGGCCAGATCGCGCCACCACACTTCATCCGGAACCGAGGAGCCGAGAGCCGGATAATCGTAGCGGCTCGCCCCGCCCCACAGATGCGTTAATTGACCGTTGAAGTAGGGGAAATTCGCATCCCAGGTAAGTGTGCGGATGCCCAGCGGGCTCTCAAATGAATCCACCACAGCGCCGTTCACGCTCACAATGCTATAGACCTTGTACATGTACGGCTTGCCGTAGATTGAGTTATTCGGATACCACAAGGTCGGATTGGGAACGGTAATTAATTGATTGAATTGCGGCACCGGGCCGGAAGGGAAAGTGTCTGGCGTCATCGCCGGCAGCGATAGAGTCATCGGCGGCGCGGTCACCACCACGTTGCCTTGCTGATCCACGATCTGCGTCGTCAAGGTAACCTGCTGCGCAGTCGTGCTCTCGTTGAGAACGTTGGTCTGCACATTCACCACCGCTGAAGCCGCCGTCGCCGTACCCTCTGCGGCTGGAACTTCGGAGACCGTGCCCACATAGGTGCCCCAGGTCTTGGTGTTCGAGTACACATTCAGCGGGATATGAACCGGGTTGGTGACATACATGTAAACATTGCGGAACAAGCCAGCCATATCCTGGCCGAAGCGGAAGACCTCGCAGAACCCCGGCGTCGTATACCAACCGGCGTTCCTCGACACATCAATCGCGATCACGTTGTCGGAGGAGCCGTCGGCAACGATATAGGGCGTCAGATCAACCTGCACGGGAACAAACCCTATCACGTGTGTCGCCTGAGAGTTGGCCGCGACCGCGCTGATGCCAGGCAGCAGATTGCCGTTGATGAAGACCTGAACCCCTGTGTGCGCGCCTTCGAGATCCAGCAGGAACTTCTGGCCAGCATACTTCGGATCTACCTTGAAGTGCAGGCGATACCAGTTGAAGTTTCCTGTATCCTCGCCCCCGCCGGAAACCTGGTTGATAAAGGTGCGCGGGATATTCGCGTCATAGGGAAGGCCAACCTGCTTCCAGGTGGCAGCGGTGTCGCTGCTCTCCACAAAGCCGGGGCTCGAATAGGTCGCCGAGTTGTTCGTATTCTGGAACCACCAGTGGCTCTGCGGCTCATTGGAGGTCGAGGTCGCATCTGCAACGTACTCCGGCACGCCCGCCGCGAGATTGATCGTGAAGCGCTGCGAGATCGGCAATGATGGTTCCACCTGCTGCGCTTCGGCGCCGGAGACGCCGATCCCCACAATCGCCGGCAAAAACATCAAAACAGACAGCCACAGCCTGCAAACCCTTTGCAAGTTGGCACCCATGTACCGGGCTCTCTGCTCATGGACGCAGGCGAGGTTGTCAGCGCGGATCAATCCGATAAGCATTCTGCACCTTCGATTCTCAAATGAAACTTCAAGTTCAAAGTTGAAAAAGGAAATATCCACGCATCTAAGCGTTCCGGAACGGTTTCATGCGTTTGGATCTAATACGGTTGCTCACAACAGTGTACGGCTAGGAAACTGGGAAACTGCCTAAAGTCTAAACTTTCGTAATAAGTGCCTGTATGACGATCGCACTATTTTGTTGGCCGCAGCGCTACAGCGAAACCAGAGTCACCGTATTCCGAAGCCACAGACCTCAAGTCAACGCGACCAACAGGGGGCGGCGACCCAGCACGAAAACTGACATGTCACATCAACTCTGGTTTCGCTCTAAATGGCGGTCGAGCATATGCGCACCTGTGCAAAACTAGGCCGCAGGTGCATGACACACGCAGCTTTGGCCGGATCACACAACATATCCAGTCGGCGTGGCAACAGGGCCGGATGGCGTACGTCGGCGAGAGCAAGAACCGCCTGCCGGCCGTACACGTCTCCGACGCCGCCCGGCTTTTCCGGCTGGCGCTCGGAAAGGGCCTGGCAGGGGCGCGCTATCATCCGGTCGGCGAGGAGGGCGTTGGCCTGCGCGACATCGCCGAGGTGATCGGTGTGGGGTTGAAGATGCCGGTCGAGTCCATTACACCGGAGGAGGCGCCGAAGTGCTTCGGCTGGTTGGCGCACCTCGCCATGATCGATCTCGCAGCGTCGAGCGCTGGAATCGCAGCTTTCAAGCAGCAAGGCGTTCAATCGCAAGTGCCCAGCGCCAAATTTTTGCGAGACTGGATCGAATATGACACCTTCGTCTTGTTGATCAGCGAAGAGATCGTCGATGAGTACAAGGAGATTCTCGCGCGCCGCGGTGTCCGTCCCCATCTCATTGGCGCGGTCATTAACCTGATCCGCTCCCAAGCCGAAGAAGTACCAGAATCCGCCGGCAACGAAATATCACTAGGCCCGGATGACGAACCATTCTGCACCTGCGCCGAAGTGGCTAGGCCGATTTTATTGTTACTCTGAATCCCGCCGACTTTCCTCAACAGCGATTGAGAGCGTAAGTGATTCTTCCCGGCGAACCGGTTCCGGCCATGGTGTGTGCGGCCGCGCCAATTCCAAGGGCGTTTGCAGAAGGCTAATTCGGTTTGTCTTTCTGTATGCGTTCAGAGGGCGGGCTTAACCGGCCAAGCTCCGGCTCAATATTGCTTCCCCCTCTAAATGTACTTGCTTACAACCCTTCGGACGGAATCCCAATTCCACGTGGGCGTAATTCACCGATCTATGAAGTGACTTAAGAAAACAAAGATGTTAACGAAAGAATCTTAAAGACCATCATGCCTATTCGAGAATTGAATTTGGCGAAGTTTGGCGAAGTTCGATAAATATCGAAACATTACCCTCTTCAAAGCATTGATAATGAATGACTTGGTGGACGCGGTAGGAATCGAACCTACAACCTGTCACAGCCACAAGGCCGGCAATCTTCCATTTAAATGCCGAAATCGTAATCGATGCTCATCGGAGCAAGAAGTCTTATTTTGACGAGATACCTAGGCATCACTTTAGTATCAGCGATAATCGCGTTCAATGTTTAGTTTCTTCATCCTGGACTGCAATGTCGTTCTCCGCAATCCTAGCCGTGCGGCTGCTCCGTTTTCCCCACCAACAACGCCACTTGCTTCCTTTAATGCAACAAGGATCTTCTCCCGCTCGTGGAATGAAGGCAATGCAGGTCTACGTGCTGGCATGACTTCCGTTGAGATCTGAGACTCCGGCATAGCGACTTGCAGTAGAGAACCTTGGGTCAAGATAACTGAGCGCTCGATTAAGTTTTGCAACTCCCTGATATTGCCGGACCAGTCGTATTCTGTGAGCGCTTCTATCGCCGCCTTCGGAATCGACTCGATGCGCCTATTCATGCGCTGAGCGTACTTCTGAGTAAAGTACCGAATAAGCAGTGGGATGTCAGACTTGCGCTCACGTAACGGCGGAGCCTCAATCGGAAATACATGCAAGCGATAATAGAGATCGCTTCTGAACTTTCCCTCCGCCACCATAGCTTTAAGATCACGATTTGTGGCTGCTACGACGCGAATGTTCACGCGGATCGTTCGGTTGCTACCGAGGCGTTCAAATTCCTGCTCCTGGATCGCACGAAGAAGTTTGGACTGAAGTTCGAGCGGAATTTCGCCGACCTCGTCAAGGAACAAGGTACCGTGATCGGCCAGTTCAAAACGTCCGATTTTTTGTCCAAGGGCTCCTGTGAACGCACCCTTTTCATGACCGAAGAGTTCGCTCTCAAGAAGAGTTGCCGGAATTGCCGGACAGTTCACCTTCACGAAGGTCCGTTTCTTCCGTTCGCTCATGTCATGGATAGCACGAACTATCATCTCTTTTCCCGTACCTGTTTCGCCCAGAACCAGAACTGAGGCATCCGTAGGCGCCACAATCTGTATACTCTTCATCAAAGCACGGAACGCAAGACTCTCTCCAATCATGTTGGTGAGGTTCTGGTCGGAACGAATTTCGTCTTGCAGGTACAGGTTTTCTGTGGCGAGCCTCTCTTTGGTCTCTGTAAGTTCTCGATAAGAGAGCGAATTCTCAACAGCGATCGCTATCTGATGTGCCACCTGCACCAGAAGATCAATATCGTCAGTCGGCCATGGTTCCGCGCTGATTCGGGCAATTTCCAGCGTTCCCAGAGTGCCGTTCGGAGTTATGAGCGGGATGGAGCAGGAAGCGCTGAAACCAAGAGACGCGAGCCTTCGGTACTCGGGGGACGGAAAGCGTTCAACGTCCGGATAACTCAGCACAACCGCCTTCCCAGAGCTTAGCGCCTCCGCGGTAGGCAGGCCCGCCACTTCGATATCCGGCGCATCGGTGTCAAAAAGTGGTGCACCGGTAAAGTGGAGCGCGTATGGCTTAACGCGGCCAGTGTGCTCATCGTAAAGCGTCAGCAAGGCGAAGTCGTGTTTAACGATCCGTGAAAGTTGGTCTGAAATAGATGCGAACAACTCATTCCACGGCAATTTCGACACCAATGCGTTGGTCACATCGAACAATACCTGAAGCCGGTCGCGCTGCTGTGTGAGTTGTTGCTGCATCAAGTACGCGTCAACCGTAACCGCGACTTCGGATGCAACCCTCTGGGCAAGCGCAAGTTCCAGTTCGCTCGGCTCATACTTTGATTGGACTCCGAAGGCCAGAACTCCCAGGTGTCGAGGTCCATTACTGAGAGGAACGAAGGTTGCTCCACACACTCCCTGGCTAAGAATGTCGGCGATGAATTTCGGCCACCGCGTCTCAACAGTAAGGTCTGGAATGACCAAAGGCCGCTGCTCCCGCAAAACCCATTCAGCGGGGCTATCCGCAACGACCATGACCGTCATGCGAGACTCGATGTCCTCAATACCCGTTGCAGCTTGCACACGTATGAGGTTTTGATCCGCATCATAGAGTGCCAGGCCGAGATAGTCGAACTCGATTACTTGGCGAAGCGACCGGTCGAGGCTTTCGCAAAGGCTCTGCAAATCGCTATATCCAGAGAGGGACTGCGCCAACTCGAACAGGGCTCGGTAGAGGCTATTCTCACTGTTATCCACGGGATTAATCATAACAAGATCCCTGCAGTGAAAACTTGCCCAGTATTTCGAGTCGGGAGGCGTCAACCGCTGGCACTGTTCGGGCGATTTCAACCAACTCCAAGACGAAAAATACCATTCTTCCGCAAGGAGTCGATATTCTCAATACCCGTTCAACTTTCCTCTTTGGCCGTAGCGTTCGAAAACGCCGTTACTGCGTCATCTCCATCGCTGAGAGGATAATCTCGGCCGCAATGTCGGTCCAGTTCCTGGAGTTGACCATCAGGTCGTACAGATGCGGATTCGCCTGATCCTCTCCGTAGTTGAGACGCACATACTGAAAGCGCTCTACGTCTACGGAATGAATCAGCGCCGCAACATCCGCGACCTGTGGCTCGTGCATCTGGATTCTGCGTGCCCGATCCTCCCGCCGCGCATACACGAAAGCATGAAAGACGTCCTCATTACCTCGCAGGATGCACTGCGAACCTCTGCCAACAATTACGCAATTTCCAATAGCATAGGCCTCTTCAATCACTCTTCTTGCCTGAGTCGCAGCTGCGGCCGCATCGAATAACTCCACCGGTACGGGCGCTGAGAAACCATCGGCGCTCTTGCCCCAGAGTGAGCGCGTAATGCGATGCAGCCAAGGATCGACGCGTTCGTCCATCTCAGAGCTTTCTTCTGCCGGCACTCTCGCCTTATTGCAGATTTCTGCAATCAGAGCCTTGTCGATCAGCTTCCAACGCAACACATTAGCAATAATGTCAGCTATCTCCGCACCGCCACTACCGTACTCTCTTGCTATCGTCAGGGCCTTATACCGCACGCCGATCTCTCCTATAAATGCAAGTGGAACCACTGTCTCCACTGCTAAGCCCAACGTTCCGCAGTGCTAATGCACAACGACATCTCCGCGATTCACCACTTTTTTCAGCAAAAATGCGAAAGGCATGAAGAACACGAGTAGAACAGCCGTCCAGCGAAAAATGTCGATGTACGACATGCTGGCTGCCTGTTGCAGAAGGATGCCTTGCAGGATTCCCTGGGTCTGGGCGGCTGCCTGATGAGCTCCTGTAAGCGGCGTCAGACCATGCTGTATCATCTGGCTCTGCTGCTGATAAACCGGGTCATAGACCGTGACGTGTGGAATGAAATTGGAGTAGTGGGACTGGATTCCGCGAGACACGAACGTGTTGGTCATAGAGATCCCTATGCTGCCGCCGAGGTTGCGCACCAGATTGAAGATTCCACTTGCATTTCCCATTTGTTCATTCCGCAGCGTGCCCAATCCCATCCCCGTCAGGGTAACGTACACACAAGTCATTCCGAGACCTTGCAGAACACAGGGCCAGACAAAGCTATTTATCGATACGCCGAGGGTGATATTGCCCAACTGAAAGGTTCCGATCCCAAACACCAGGAATCCGAAGAGCAATATCCAGCGGGGATCTACGCGATTCGACATGTATCCAACGACAATGGCGGCAACAAATGCGGCAATACCCCGGGAAGCGGTTGCAATGCCGCTGAGTTCAGCCGTGTAGCCCATCAAAGTCATCAAAAACAACGGAACCCCGGTGACGGCGCTGTACATCGCGATCGAAAATGCCGTGATCATTGCGCTTGCCACGAGGAAGTTCCGGTTCAGGAATATCTTGAGATCGACAATCGGGTTCTTGATTCGAAGCTCCCTGATAAGCAGGAAGACAAATGCAATCGCCGAGATACAGGCGAGGCGGGTGATATATGTGCTACCGAACCAGTCCTTTTTCTGGCCGTCGTCCAGCGTAAATTGAAAAGCTGCCAGCCAGATTCCGAGAAGGATGAAACCGCCGGCATCAAGACGGCCGGGCTTGGCGTCGCGCACATAGGGCGGATCCTCAACGAATCGGAACATCATGAATGCCGCCAGCAGGCATACCGGGACATTGATATAGAAGATCCAGCGCCAGGAGTAGTTGTCCGTCAGCCAGCCACCGATCACGGGTCCAACAGCCGGCGCTACGACTAGGCCAAGCATATACATAGCCATTGCCATGCCACGTTTAGCGGGCGGGAAACTCTCCACCAAAATTGCCAATGAAAGTGGCACCATGGCTCCTCCTCCGATACCCTGCAGCGCCGAAGACGCCAGCAGAAAACCCATAGTGGGAGCGGATCCGCACATAAAGGAAGCCACCGCGAATAGAGCGGTACAGACCAGGAGCAGCCTTTTCCTGCCGAAACGCAGCGACAGCCACCCGCTGGCAGGCAAGATGATCGCGTTGGCAACGAGATAGCATGTAAGCACCCGAGTTGCTTCGTCGTTTGTTGCCGCCAACGCTCCAGCGATATTCGGAGTCGCCACGGACACAATGGATGTATCGAGAACTTCAACGAAAGTGGCCAGCATTACAGCAACTGCGATAAACCATGGATTGAAGCTGGGACGCCACTCCTCCACGGCCGCTGAGTTTTCCCGGGGCGCGCTCATCGAACCTTCACCTCAGGGATTACCGATAGCCCGGGGCCAAGCCTGTATTCAGGCGATGGAGCTTCGTCGATTATGATCTTGACCGGAACCCGCTGCACAACCTTGACGTAGTTTCCCGTTGCGTTCTCGGGCGGTAAAAGGCTGAACCGAGCGCCGGATCCGCTTTGAATACTGTCAACGTGGCCACTAAGGCTGAACTGCGGGTAGGCATCCACCTTGACCGTCACTGGCTGGCCCGGACGCATGTACTCAAGTTGAGTCTCCTTGAAATTGGCCGTGACCCAAAGCCGGTCCGAAACCAGTGCCATGAGAACCTGACCGGGCTGCACAAAGTTTCCAGGCTCAACCGACTTCTTTGTGATATATCCGGAATCCGGGGCATAGATTTTTGTGTAGGAAAGGTTTAGTTCCGCCTGCTGCACAGCAGCGCCTTGCTGATCTTTCTGCGAGCTTGCGGATTGGAGGTCAGATTTCCGTACCTGAACTTGTTCTGGGGCGGACTGAGCTTCCAGTAGCCTTCCCTTGGCTTGCTGAACCTGCTTTTCCGCCAGTTCCAGTTGAGCCTTTGCTGCCGCAACTTCTTGCAGGGCGCCGTCGAGATTTGCAGCCGTAGCGCGTGCTTCAGTTTCGGCGCGATCCAGCAGTTGACGGGAGACTTCGTCTTTGTCATGCAGAGTTTTGTAGCGCTGTGCATCGTCGCTTGCGCGATGCGCCTCGGCTTCAGCTGCCGCCATTTGAGCCTGGGCATGTGTAACTTGTGCCCGCAAAACGCTCACATGGTCGTGTGCCGCATCCAACCCAGCCGTAGCCTGAATCAGCACCGCCCCGGTTACAACAGAGGTCAAATCCATACCCGACTGGGCCCCGGCCTCATGTGCCGTCGTCGTGTTCAGACCGGCCTGTGCTTGATCCAACTGCGTCTGATAGTCGCGGGGATCGATCTCAGCAATCAGGTCGCCCTTGTTTACGTGCTGATTGTCTTGAACGTATACATGGAGCACCTGGCCGGGCACGCGCGGGCTGATCTGGACGACGCTTCCGTCAATGAAGGCGTTGTCGGTCGACTCGAATGCTCTCGAGTAAAGGTAGTAACCTGTACCGGCCACTACCGCCAGAATGCCGCCAGCCAGTACCAGCAACTTCATCTTGTTTTTCCGGCTTGAGGTTTCGACCGGCACTTGTTGATCTTTTTCGGGTTCCATGATTTCCTTCATATGCGAGTCTGTTCCAGCCTTTCTGAACCGGCTACAGTTGAACCGGAGTTGATTTATTCCGGGACTACAACTCTCAAGTCGACGCGGCCATCAGGGAGCGACGATCCTTCGAGAAACTAAATAGGCCAAGCTAACCCTGGCTCCGCACTAGAGCCGGAAGTCTTCCACATGGCCAAACGCGGAAGCCAGGTTCAAGCGTGCAATGTTGAACTGGGCAAGGCTCGAAACCTCGATCAGGCGTGCATTCTCCAGAGCCGTCTGTGCGTTGACGACTTCAATGTTGTCGGCAGCACCGTTCTTGAAACGATCCTGCGCCAGTTCGAGCTCCCGTGTTGCTAGAGAAGCAGCCTGTTCCGCGGCTCGGACCTGCTCTTCGCGGGTTTTGACGTTGAGCAGTGCCTGACGAACATCCTTTTCCACGGCGGCCCGGACGTCTCGAAGTTGTGCGTCAGATTCGCGTTGCCGGCTCGACGCAACCTTTATCTCGGACCGGGTGCGGCCGCCATTGAAGATCGGAACATTGAGACTGACACCGACGCTGCGCGTAGGAAGGTCAACGTCATTCGGCTTGTGGCCGCTGCTTCCGTAGTCCCCGAATGCGCTCACCGAGGGCAGCAGGTCGGCCTCTGTGACTTTCCGTTGAGTCTCCGCAATCTTCAGTTCTTTTTCCGCAATTGAAACCTCGACACGATCCGTAAGCGCCTGTTTGACTGCCTCGTCGGTGTCGCGGTCCGGCTCCTCGGTCAAGCGCATCTGATCGCGGAGCGTCACGCGGTCCGCAAAAGGCTGTCCGCAGACCCCATTGACGATGCGGAGAAGATCCAGTCGCGCGGTGTCCAGGTTCGTCTGCGCTTGAGATAACTGAACGCGCTGATTAGCGAGACGCGTCTCAGCGCGCGCCACATCAATGCCATCGGCAACGCCGGCTTGTCTCTGGTTGTTTGCCAACGCAAGGAGTGTCTCCGCCAATTGAACGTTTGATTGCGCGGCGTCAACCGCTTGCTCGGCCTCTAGCACTTCCAAGTAGGATATTGCAGTCGCTGTAGTGACCTGCTGGACAGCTAACCGCTGTTGTTCGCTTGCCAGCGCTACTCCAGCACTGCCGGCCCGGTAGCGAAGGATAGAACTGAGGTTGAAGACGCTCTGAGTCATTTGGAACCGGGCATCGAAGTGATCAAATACGCCAGTGAACGGCGAGATACCTGGTAGTTTGTCCATGGGAAGTCCCATCGAGGCGAGATTGAGCGTCTGACTCGCTTGGTATGCCGATCCTGAAATGTTGGGCAGAAGCATGGAAAGGCTGATTCCCTTTTCCCCCTTCGCCTGCGCAAGGCGTTCTCTGGCAACAACGGATTCCAGGTTATTTTTCAGCGCCAGATCCACCGCATCGGTAAGGCTCAGCGATACATCTTCTTTGGGAGCCGCCTCTTGACCAAATACGGCTGGCGCAGCAACGGTCAGCACTTGTGTGAACAACACAAAGGCCACAGTGATCGAAATAGCGCAACTGGCCCTTCCATACTTCGAACTTTGCATTTGTGCTCCACAAAGGAAAATCGAGTTCTCGATCCCATAATCTGCAATCGTTGGGCCATTAGCTCTTACGGCGCCCGTGCGCAGAGTTTTGCGCCTTAAACCCTGCGGATAGACAAGCCTTGCGCAGAAAGTGAAAGCTCCGCCATCCTGCGCTGCAGGGAACACTTCGTGCCGATGTCGGCACCTGCCATCGGCAATTGCCGACATCGGCACTTGCAACCGTGGACTGCGATGGAAGTATCACCCGCAATAACGGATTGTGTGCTCCACAGCTGTGCAGACAGAATTCATCAGCGATCGCCGCAATCGCCCATGAACCGTTCTTCAGAGGCAAGGCCTTAGCCGGGTCCTTCTGGTCTGGCAGGCTCCCGTACGCAAGCGCCATATTTTCATCTATTTGAGCCATGCGAACCGGTGCGCGGACCCCTCGAGAATGTCATGACAAGCGCAGAATTCGTCATCTGATCGGGTCAATTCCAGCGAAGGCGATTCGTCCTGTTTCCCACATAATGCGGCGTCTATTGAAACGAATCCACGTAACTGCTCGTGCCAAACATGAGCCCCTGAGCCAGCTTCGTCCCGCGCGCGCAATTGGACAGCAAAGTGCAACGGTAACCCGATAGGAGGTGATTCGCCATTTTCAGAATCAACACAATCGAAGGTCGATCTCGTACTGTCGTGATGATCGCTGGGCACCTCGCTGGGGAATACGTTCAGATCGCTAAATCATGCTGCGAAGAAGCGATCTCATCGAAAAAGAGAATCCACGTCTTTTTGAGTGGTGTTTCAACTGTGGACGAGGCCGGCCGCAATCTGTTGAGCCGCCTGGTAACCAGCGGCTGTCACCTGCACGCAAGCGGCGCTTACAACTCGTACATTGTTCAGGCACTGCAGCCAGCAAAGAGGAAGCCGCCGAATTCAACCAGATCTGGACGTGCTGCAAGCGTTGGAACGAAAAGAGAACAATGAGCCGAAGTGAGAGACGAACGAACGATGCCAAATACGACAATGCTCAACCTAGCCTCACCGTTGCACAGGAGCAGAAAGCATTCTCGATTATTCAACCTCGCAGCGCGCCTGGAGGTCGCTGGCGATGATATGCCTTGAACGGATATTAACCTCGAAAGGCGCACAGGCTCTACTCGATGTTCTTATTGGACCTGAACTCGATTCGCGGGCGAAAACCGTGCAGAGTGAAAAACCGCAATCAGTTCAGCTCCGTGTCCGTGGAAATCGAAAGGAACATATTCAACGTTTTGACAGTCGGCCTGGCCGCACCTCTGACCATCCCTTCATAAACGGTGTCTTAGGCATTGAGGCTTGCAACAAACCGATTGAACGGACGATGAATTGTAAGCCGGATTGTGTTGGCATGATGAAAACAATCGGCAAGTTGCTCGCAATTTGTTGGTTCGCAGTATTTACGCTGTTCTGCATTTGGGCCAGCTTTTGCGGGTAATCGGTGTGAATCGATGGTTTACAAGCAGTCTCCATTAGGGGATCAGAAAGAGTGGGAGATGCGGCTTCTCTTTCAGTAGCCGGAATTGCCTCACGATATGTGGATGAATTCGGATCGATGGAGGTGACGGCGTGATCACGACATCGGACGTATCGAGCAACTAACTGCCCGGGCAAAGAAGAGGTATGCAAGGAGCGTTGAGCCTGCAACATATTTGCAGTCGAATCGATGACGTTGGCTGATCCATGACGATTAAGCACAAATGCACTCGATAGTGCATGACCAGGACACCAAGAAAGGAGGAGAACATGAATGCGGATAACGACGGTTTTTGGAGGCATATCAGAGGACGAAAGCGTCGACGCATTCATTGTCTGGACATAAGACCTTACAGACGGCCTCGATTGCAGAACTCAATCGTAAACGCGCGCAGTATCCCGGCCAGACGCGGCCTCGGTTCAACGCGACCACGTCTGAGAACCAGCGGCAAAGATGACTACCGAGTCGATTGAAATGTCCATTTCGCGTTGTGTCGTAACTGTGCCTGCCACGGATTTGCTCTCGTGGTGTTCGATCTTTGCCATGATTCTCAGCACGGACTGGCTTGTGTTCATACTCATTCGGCTTGCCAGATGGGCCACATAAAGGACACATTCGTGCAAACTCGATCGAAATTCGAAGTGCAACGGATTTCCGCGGGAGTGTCGCCGCTGCTGTGCAATGCACATCAGGCTACCGTATGCAATGTGCCAGAAATGCAGCGCAAGTTGGTTCTAAATGTGTGTAATTGCGAGTCGCTTATTGCACCTACTACGCGAGGATGCTAAATGAATTTTCCAGAAGGGCCGCAAGTTCCACTTTTATGGACTGATAAAGAGCTTGTTGTTGCTGCTCAAAACGGAAATTCCTCGGCGTGGGAGGAGTTGTTGACGCGTCACAGGGCCATGGTCTATCAAACGGCACGCCGCTACGCGATGAATGCCGAAGATGCAGAGGACTTAGTCCAGGAGGCCATGTTGCGTGCATTCGTGAATATCGGGACGTTCCGCGGTGAGGCCCGCTTCTCCTCTTGGCTGGTTGCGATCGTGATCAACGCCGCCCTTTCGAGCAAAAGGAAGTCGAAGCATTTCCACTGGCTGTATCTCGACGAGATACAAGAATCGGAAGTCCGAAAGGAGACGTGGGTCGTACCTGATAGCCGTCCGAATCCAGAGCAGGAGTGCGTTCGCCGAGAACTTCGCCTCATTATCCGCCGAGCGATCTCAAGGCAGAACAGAAAATATCGGTTCATTGTGCAGGCATGCGATCTTGATTACTTTTCCATTTCAGAGACTGCTCAGGCATTGGGCATTACTTATACGGCGGTTAAGTCGCGGCTGCACCGAGCCAGACGTGAGCTTGCGAGCGCTTTGCAAAAGTCTGGCGCAATACACAAATCTCTCGAAACAGGACGGCATCGATATTGATGCTGCTTGCAGGAAGCGATTGAGAGGAGTCAGGCGGGTGAACTAGTCGGCGTGCAGGGTGGCTTTATCTTTGAGGCAAAGGCTCCCGTTACCCGACCAGCAAATGATTATACGGTTCGGGTTGTCGCTGCTTCTGACACATCATCAGTTCCATTGGAGGAGCCGCTGATCCTTTGCAGCGATAGACACCGAGTGTCTCGAGCCTGCAACCGAAGCGGGGAGGAAGAACCATGATTTCCGGGATCCTAATGTTCATTCATGCCATCTCTGGTGCGATCGCAATCGGCGCCGGAGCCTGGGTACTGTCTGGCTTTCTGAAAGGAAAGTTATTCAAGAAGGGAGCCATAGTTTTTCTCAAGTGCGCCGTAGTCGCAAGCGCCACTGGTCTTTTGTTTCCCTTTCACCACCTTCTTCCCACGCACTGGGCCGCCATGTCCTCCGTTTATGTCTCGGGAGTTGCGGTCCTTTCATGGCGCAGATACGGTCTGGCCGGCATTTGGCCTCTGCTATTCGCGTTGAGCACCATGCTCGTTTGGTGTCTGGACATCTCTGTCGTAATTGCACATGTCTTCGAATTGCTGATTCCGACGCAACACAAGATGTTCCTCATTACAGAATCAACGGTCAAATTACTCTTCGTCGGGCTTGGTTTATTCATCGTGAAGAGGTATCGCAATTCGCAAGTTGAACTAATGGTTCGGAACAAGTGATGCGTGTCCCATTGCGCAAGCTGCCCCTCTGCCACCGAGCGCCGCACTCGCACACTTCATGGCCGGCATGTCTTCATCGTTACAAGATGACAACCGCATGTCGAGGGAGGGGATACAAGAAGCTTTCCGAGCGGAAGAAGCAACCAACGGACCCTAATGACCTAAATTTGGTAAACCATGCATTCTCGACAGCAATTTTGATCCGTGCCGGGCAATTCGCGCTGGCCACAAGCAGAGTTTCTGTAACACAGATACCTAGAGTTAGGGCTTTGCCTTTATCAACAATACTACCTGTTGCTATATGTTACTTATTTTCAGTATGTTGTAGGAGACTGTTGTAACAGCTAAATTGTGAGTACTACCCATAAATACCGGTCTTTTTGAAGGAAAGTCCCTACAGTGAATCTGCTTGCGGCTATGTGTGGTGGAACAACGAGAAAAGCGCATCGGATGTCATTGACGACCTTTCTCCTCCCTCCGTAAACAGAGCGCATCTTGCCTCAAAGTCGAAGAAGAACAACGGCGGAAGTGCGCCCGCAGCCCATTCGCTGCTGGCTTGGCGATCTCATCGTGACAGTTCATGATCACTGAACGTTCCTTCTTTCAATCGATAAACCCTTCAACCGCCACAGTAGATTCCAGAATCTGACTCTCACCGTATATGGATGGCAATTTGGCAGGACCCCGTTTTTTGAGAAGTTCGTTTATTCGAGATTCCCGATTGACGTGGCGCGTCCTTTTACTGTTCATCGCCGTAGACGAGCACCTTCAGTTTGCCGCCTTCGGCCAGCCGCGCGCGGAACATGCCGGGAGTATTGAAGCTCCATACCGCCTGTCCGTCAGGAGTAAGTGCGATGACGCCGCCCTCTCCGCCGAGCTCCTGCACTTCCTTGTGAATCACCTCGTCGGCGGCCTGCTGCAGTGGCATCCCGCGAAACTGGACTAGGTTGCACACCTCGCGCGCCGCGCCCAGACGGATGAAGTACTCGCCTTCGCCGGTGGCCGATACGGCGCAGGAGGCGTTCGAGGCATAGGTGCCGGCCCCGATGATTGGCGAGTCGCCTACGCGGCCGGGCAGTTTGGCCTGCGAACCGCCGGTAGAAGTACCTGCGGCTAGGTTGCCGCGGCGGTCGAGCGCCACCACACCTACCGTGCCGAACCGGTAATCCCGCGAAACTGATAGAGCAGAGACGGGGCCGGCTGGCGGAGGTGGCACGCTGTCGGGACGCGGCGGAATCGGACGGCCCTCTCGCTTAAGTTGGTCGACCAGCGCCTGCCAGCGCGGTTCGCTGAAGAAGAAGCTCGGAGACACCTGTTCCAGACCGGCCCGGACGGAAAAAGTATCTGCGCCTTGCCCGACGATCATCACGTGAGGCGACTTGTCCATAACCGTGCGGGCCAGGCTGATGGGATGGCGCGTACGGGTCACGCAGGCCACGGCGCCGGCCTTGAGGTTCGAGCCGTCCATGATGGCCGCGTCCATCTCGTTCCTTCCATTGGCGGCAAAGAACGCGCCTCGGCCGGCGTCGAAGAGCGTCGAATCTTCGAGGATACGGATCGCGGTCTCGACCGCGTCCATCGACGATCCGCCCTTGTCCAGCACTGCGGCGCCGGCGCGAATGGCCTCGGTCAGCGTCGCGCGATAGGCGCCATCGGTTTGGGAGTCGGTATCGGCACGAAATATGTCCCCCGCGCCACCGTGCAGCTCAATGGCCCAGATCCGAGTCGATTGTTGTGCCGCGGCCGTCCCTGTCATGACCGCAAGTGAGATTACCGCTGCCAGCATGCAATGTATTTTTCTCATGTGAGACGCCTCTTGGAAGATCTCTTGCGTGAAGTTGCAGGTTGCTGCTTTGAATCGCCAACTCGACGTCCTCGCCTACTCGATCCCTCATTTCATAGTGAGTTGATCTTCGAAGCCTGGGAAAGTCTCAATTGATAGACTTCATGCTGACGAATCTTCTCCTTGAGCCTCCCAACACATTCTGAGAAATGCTCTAAGATTTCAGGCGGGGTGATTCCCGCCGAGTGCTGGCTGCAAATACTCTCGCGTAACGCGGCATGAACCTCTAGCGCTCCTGAAAGCTCCAGGGCTTCGGAAACGGACGACTCGCTGATGCTGCCGCAAAGCATCACTCCAATTCGGCCGGCTGCAGCTCTGATTAACTTGCGCACAACCGGCGCGCCCAGAACCGCTGAAGAACGCCCGCCCGAAGTTAGAATTCGGGTTGCTCCGGTTTCCAGGACATGTGCAAGCGCATCGTTCAGATCGGGCGTGACATCGAAGGCGCGATGGAAAGTTACTTGCATCGGCAGAGCCAATTCAACTAACTGGCGCGTGCGCTCCAGATCGACGGTCTTGTCATTGCGAAGAATTCCGAGGACGACGAGGTTCATCCCGATATTGCGCGCATACAGAACATCCTGGCGCATAACTTCGAAATCTTCCTGCGATGCCATGAATGAATCAGTATGAGACCGCACAAGCATCGCAATGGGCCGATCTATCAGCTTTCTTGCGGCAGCGGCAAGCCCCGCGCTCGGAGAGACACCGCCATCGCGGAGCGGTCCGCAAAGCTCGATTCGATCAGCGCCCCCGCGAACAGCGGCCAGCGCCAGTTCGAGGGAATCTACACAGATCTCCAATTGCACTTTCTCTATCATTCTGTCCCTTCGTACAAGGTCGCAGAGGAAAACCCTGGCAGCCCGGTAAAAATAAACTTCAAATGGCGAATGCTATGACCTATGAGCACCGCAGCTTCAAAACGTCTTTGATCTCCTCCGGCATCTTGCCCTTTGTCTACAAAAAGAAAACCTTCGCAATACAGAGTACTTACCGAGCGTGGCAACAGCTATTCGTGTGGTTTGTAAACTGCCAGATAATGCGATTGCGGTATTAACGTATCTGCGCCGGTCTGCCTGAACGCCAGCGCGATACAAGTTTGATTTGCGTGGATGTGCGCAGGCACAAGGCAGGGACGCCATCATAGGTTTTCCCGGAACCGCCGAATGACCAGGTTGTGCCGATCCGAGCGGTAGAATCCCAAGACGTACATCACCGGCACTCCACCCGTCGAATAAATGACCTGACGAATGCGCAGTATCGATTTGCGCCTGGGAACTGCCAGCATTTTTGCGATCTTTGCATCCGCGTCCGTCGCATCGATTTCCTCATCCGCATATCCGAGCGTGACGTTGTAATTCCGTTCCAGTGTCTGGAAGAGTGAATCGCGCACAAGTGGGGCGGACAGGAGATTTGGAAACTGCACGACAGGCAGGTAGGATGTCTGTAAAGAATACGGCTCACCTGCCGCATAGCGAAGACGCGTCAGTTTGAAAATTCCACTGCCCGGAGGGAGCGCCAGCCGTGCGGTAACTTCTTGCTCGTCGTAAACAATCTTTGAAAACATTACTTTCGAATAACCGACCAGGCCGCGTTCCGACAGTTGTTCGGTCGAACTTATCAGCTTGTTGATATGGATTTTCGGCTTGCTGATGAATGTCCCCACGCCGCGCTTGCGCTCAACCAAGCCATCGCGCTCGAGTGAGGCGAGAGCGTGGCGCGCGGTCATGAGGCTCACCATATGGATCTTTGCCAACTCGCGCTCCGAGTCGACCGAATCACCGGGTTGCAGGTCCCCTGACTCGATACGGAGCCGAATGGTATCTTTGATCCTCTGATACGCAGGCACGCGACTTTCTTTGTTCTTGGCCAAAACAGCCCCTCTGGATTTCGTTGTCAGCTTACACCATTGACTCCGAGCGCGCCGGCAGGAGGCACCGATGCGGCAAATCACAACCCTCAGTTACTATATAGCACGTTCAGGACAGATCACGCAATCCATTCCAGAAAATAAAGAATTTGGGTTATCGCGAAAAACCTCTTGACTAAGCTAATCATGTGCTATATAGCTATGGTGCGGGTGGAATTGAAGCCATACTCCGTACAAAAGTGCGCAAGCTACATACCATGCCCGCAGAAAATTGGAGAGCCTGTACATGAACAAGTCACGTATGTCCAAACAGATCAGTATTTTAACGAAAAAAATCTATCTGTCTGTCGTGCTCATGGTTGTATTGGCGTTTCTGGCCACATCACAGCTCATGGCCCAAGAACTTGCCGCGACAATCACCGGGACGGTTACCGACTCCTCGGGCGCGGCGCTTGCGGGCGCACAGATCGTCATAATCCAAAACGGGGTCAACGGCGCGTCACGTACCGTCACCTCGGACCAGGCGGGAAACTATACTGCCACGAACATGTCTGCGGGAACCTATACGGTGACAGTGACCGCAACGGGTTTTAGCACCTTCACGGGAAAAAATCTTGTTCTGAACGTAGCCCAGCACCGCTCACTTGATGTAGTTCTGAAGCCTGGCGCGGTGACTACGTCCGTGACGGTGGAGGAAAGCGCGGTTCAAGTCGATACCGTCAGCAGCGAGCAGGCAGACACGATCTCTGGTACGCAGGTACGCGAGCTCGAGCTCAACAATCGCAACTTCGAACAACTTGTAACACTGCAGCCCGGCGTCGTCAGCGGCTTACCGGACGAAGTTGGCTTCGGCTTGAACAACGCCACTACCATTTCGGTGAACGGCGCGCGTTCCACGGCAAACAACTGGACTGTGGATGGCGCCGACATCAACGATAGCGGTTCCAATGGAACGCTCTTGAACGTGCCCAGCGTCGATGCTATTCAGGAGTTCACTCTCGAGCGCAGCGGCTACGACGCAGGTTATGGCCACAGCGGAGGCGGCCAAATTCTCGCGGTCACAAAGTCTGGCACAAGCAGTTTTCACGGCGATGTATACGAGTTTGATCGCAACACAATGTTCAACGCCAACACCTATTTCAATAAGGATGCGGCGGTCGCTACTCCGCGCGGCGCGGAGCACTATAACAACTTTGGCTTTACGCTGGGTGGACCGCTCTACATCCCCAAGGTTTATAACACGGCGAAGAACAAGACGATGTTCTTCTGGTCGGAGGAGTGGCGCAAAGTCAGTTCGCCAAACTCCATCCTTCTTCTCGCGCCGACCCAGGCGATGTTGAACGGCACCTTTACCGGACCAATCACGTTCACGTCGCCTGCTCAACAAGCATGCGTCTCATATGACGCGACTACAAATCTGAGCCAGATCAGTCCAAGCTGCTACAGCCAGAACGCCAAAGTCTTTCTGAAGTACGTCTTCGACCCTTTTCCAGGCAACAGCAACGGCGACTATAGCACGTCCATTTCGTCGACGAACAATTTCCGCGAGGACCTGCTGAGGATCGACCACCAGTTCTCGAGCAAGCTGCGCATTTTCGCGCGCGGCATGCAAGACGAAGTGCCTCAAGATTATCCGCAAGGGCTATTCTCCACAAACTTCCCGGGTATGTCGGATTCAAAGGTAAATGTCCCCGGCCAGAATGTGGTTGTCAATCTCACCTGGACTCCTAATCAGAACCTGGTAAACGAGATCGAAGGAGTCTTCGCGCAAGGAGAGATCCATGCCAGCTTTGGCTCGAATCAGGTAATCGATTCCCCGACCATTGACAGTCAACTGACTAACAATTTCGCCTATCAGGATCCATACGGCCGCCTGCCGGCTGTCTCGTTTACCGGCAATATCCTCAATCCGTTCACCCTGCCGTTGACACCGTACCATGAGCGGAACCTGGATCGCTCGATTTTTGACAATTTCACCGCGGTACTTGGCAAGCACACGCTGCGCGCTGGCTTCCTCGTCCAATTCATGCTCAAGTCGGAAAATGCATCCGAGGGCAACTCAAGCTTCAACTTCAATACCTGGCAGGACTTTTTGCTAGGCAATGCATCCGTCTATACGCAGACCAGCCGCGACATTACTCCCGATCTGCATTTTGCGAATATGGAAACCTATGTTCAGGACGACTGGAAACTTACACAGCGCCTGACGATCAACCTGGGCGTCCGCTACAGCCATTTTCCTTCACCCGGTGACGTCAAGGATGTGATCAACAACTTTGTTCCATCCATCTATAGCGCTTCCAAAGCCCCTCTAATTGATCCGGGCAGCGGAAACTTTGTAACCGGTCAGACTTTCATGCCGAATACCTATACCAACGGCTTGATTTTCCCCACAGGAAGCGCATGCACGCAGGCTCAGGCAATCTCCTCGCAGATCACCTGCTCGCCATGGGGCAGCACGGTAAATCCGCCTGCGAATTTGAATTTTGCGCCGCGCGTCGGATTTGCGTACGATCCTTTTGCGAACAACAAGCTTGCGATCCGTGGCGGCTTCGGCATCTTCTACGACCGCACACTCGACGGAATATGGGAGCAAAACGGCTTCCAAGATCCGCCGCTCGTGCAAACGGCAACAGTGAGTAATACCTCCTTCGATAACCCGGTACAGGGAAACGTCTCCGGCCCGACAGGACCGAATCACCTTATCACCACCGGAAGTCCGAAATTCGATGCTCCCTCCTACACTGATTACAACCTCTCGTTCCAGGCTGAACTCAGACCCAACACCGTCGCCAGTGTCGCTTACGTCGGCGCAACGGGAAGACACTTGCTGGGCGAGATCGATGCAAACCAGCCCACAGTCGCCACGCGTCTGGCCAACCCCACGACGAATGTCAACGCGATCGTCCCTTACCTGGGATACTCGTGGTTCGCAGAGCGCAATCCGGCCTACAATAGCAATTTCAACTCGCTGCAGGCAACGTTAACTCATCACTCTTCCAATGGACTCACGCTCAATCTCTCGTATACCTGGTCGAAGAATCTATCGAACCTGAACGGAGATCCCGACGTGGTCATCGGCACCAGCGAGGCATCATCAGACTCATACGACATCCAAATGGACCATGGCCCGGCGAGCCTCAATCAGCCGCAAACTTTCATGGCCAACTACGTTTACGATCTACCCTTCTTCAAGCAAGCCCACGGTTTGAGCGGGCGCGTTCTCGGCGGTTGGGAGGTCTCGGGCATCACTGCCTTCCTGTCGGGTCAATCGATCACCGTCGTACAGGCACATGATCCCTTCTCGGGCTATCCTGGAGGCATCAATATCGCGACTCCGAACTATGACATTCTTCCTCGGCCCGATCGCACTGGACCAATCAAGATGATTAAAAAGCAGGGCGAATGGTTCGATACCACTTCCTTTACCGATGCAGTCGGACATTTCGGCAGCACGGGCAACGGAACCCTACTCGGCCCGGGAATTGACAGTTGGGATATCGGCATTGTGAAAAACACCCGGATTGCAGGCAACTATCGATTCCAGTTCCGGGGCGAGTTCTTCAACGCATTTAACCACACGAACTTCACCTCCATTGATACAAACACTGATACCGGCACCACCTTTGGCCAGGCCACGGCAGCGCACACTCCGCGTAATGTCCAACTTGGCGCGAAGCTCTACTTCTAAGACTTAGAAGGTAGAAACCTGGTTTCTCTGCAGGCGAGGCATTGTTTGAATGCTGAGCCTGCGGAGAAACTATTTTGCGGTTTAGACGGCGGTGTTTGTCTGCATTCAGATTCCGGGCTGCAACTGAGGCGACATCTGCCAAGCAGACTATGCAATCTGGAAGTTAGTGTTCCAACGGCTCTGCGGCCTCACATAAACGGTTTGAAAGGCTTGGAATTATGCAATATTTTCTCGGCGTAGATGCCGGTGGCACCAAAACTGATTTTCTTCTGGGAGATGAAACCTGCGAACTAGCCAGGGTCCGCACCGGCACCATTAAGCGCATGAAAGCCGACGCGGAGACCACCGAGGCGAACCTGCTGAGCGCGCTGCATCAGCTCACCCAGGCTACCGGTGTCTCAATGCAATCCGTTACCTCTTGCTGCATAGGAACTGCCGGAGAAACCGTCCCGCTGGTCGTCGATTGGTTGCGCCAGGCTTTTGCCCGCCACGTGGGCGGAGAGCTGGTTTTGATCGGCGATGTGGAAGTAGCACTGGACGCCGCTTTCTTTGGCCAGCGCGGCGTATTGGTCTTGTCCGGCACCGGATCCAACGTTGCCGGCCGCGCCGCCTCAGGGAGCATAGTCACAGCAGGTGGTTGGGGACCGGCGATGGCCGATCAGGGCTCTGGACACTTCATCGGTCTCGAAGGCCTGCGCCGCGGATTTCTCGCCATCGATCAGCAGCTTCCCACGCATTTGTTGAGCGTAGCGCAAGCTCAGTGGAGCCTTGACTCACTCGGTGAACTGATCGAGTTCGCCAACGCCAACCCCGCGCCCGACTTCTCCAAACTGGCGCCGCTGGTAGTTGCTTGCGCGGAGCAGGGCGACCCGGTTGCCCGGGAAGTGCTCGAACAGGGCGGAGCCGATCTAGCCTACCTGGCCGGCTTGGTCATTGAACGAATCCGCAGCATGGAAGCCGGCTCCCCGCAACCGTTCACTCCTCCACCCGTGGCCGTCGCCGGAAGCATCATGGAACATGTTGCTCCGGTCCGTCAATCTCTTGAAGCCGGCCTGCGCAAGCGCTACCCCGATATCGTAGTTCTGGACACTCCCTCCGACCCTCCCTCGGGAGCCCTTTGGAATGCGCGTCATTCCGGACGGCATCGGCAGTAGAGAGAAGACGAGACCTGCGACGAACAGCAGAAAAGGGGATGCTCTGGATTACGGAGCATCCCCTTTATGATTCGCGTTTTGCCGCTCTCAAGCTTTTTACTTTCCCTCGAAATGAGCTTCGATTTCTTCCAGGGTTTTGCCTTTGGTTTCGGGGAGGAAGAAGGCGGCGACGATGAAGTAGATCACGGTGAATCCGGCGAAGAGGAAGAACATGGACGAGTAGCCGTTCTTGCTGACGAAGGGCAGGAAGATGCCGGCCAGGGTGGTGGAAACCAACTGGTTGATGACCAGCGCGATGCTCATGCCGTTGGAGCGAATGCGCGTGGGCATCAGCTCGGACAAGGCCAGCCAGACGCAGACGCCGGGGCCGACCGCATAGAAGGCCATGAACAGAAAGAGGCCCAGAGCGACCAGCCAGCCGTGGCTCGAGTCAGGCACCCGGCCGACCAGGGCCTTCTCGATTTTGAGCGGCGCGGTCTGCGCGGCGTCCAGATTGCCCAGTGGATTTTTGAAGAGGGCCAGAACCTTGTTGGCCGGCACGCAACTCGAGCGCGTGATTTCAATGGGCCGGGCCGCGGCGTCGTCGGAGCGCACAAAGCTGGTGGCGGCGGTGAAGTCGCCGTAGGAATAAATGATGGCCAGCGATGCGCGGCCGGCGTCAATGTCCTTGGCGCCATCGCCCTGCGCCGAGAGCAGTTGCGCGGCTTCATCGTGATTGAAGGGCAGCGTGAGTTCCTGGCTGGGAGAAATCATGGCCTGCACTTGAGAGCGTGCATCCACGCTGATTTTTTCAGTGCGCAGGAAAAGGATGCCCACGCCCACCATCGAGACGATGATGCCGCTGGTGCCCAGGATGAGCAGAAACTTGCGGCCTTTGCGATCGACCAGGGCCATGCCCACCATGGTCAGCAGAAAGTTCATCGAGGTGAAAATGACGTAGCCCCAGTGGGCGTGAAGATCGGAGAGTCCGCTCTGGAGCAGAATGTCCGTGTTATAGCCGATCAGCGAGTTGATGCCAGTGGCCGTGTTGCAGAAAAGAATAATGCAGGCCAACAGGAACGGGACCACGTATTTGCGGCGCAGCAGCGACTCTTGAATTTTTTTCCCGGTAGAGGAGAGCGCGGAGGCCTTGCGCTGAGACTCTTCCATCTCCTCAAACTCGACAGCGGTTTGCTGCTCGGCGCGGGAGCGCAGCAGGGCGGCAAGGGCTTGTGGCTTTTTACCGCGCTTGAAGAGCCAGCGCGGCGACTCGCTGACCAGCAGGCAGCCGAGGATGAAGAGGATTCCGGGAGGCAGCGAAACCCAGAAGAGATGGCGCCAGGCCTGATCCTTGTAAGCGAAGAGGGCCGAGGCGTCGCCGGTCTTGGCCACTGCCGCAACGTGATAGCTGAAGTAAATGCCGATCAGCGCCGCGAAGACCATGGAAGAGGTGGGCAGCCACTGAAAGACGCCTGTTCCCTTGCCGCGATCCGACGCCGCCAGGCACTCGGCCAGATAGAGGGGCACGACGACTCCGATGAGTCCGGCGCTGACGCCTTCGAGCAGGCGGCCGACAAGCAGAGGCGAGTAGCCGTGCGAGAGGGCGATCATGGGAATGCTGACAACGAAGGTGAGGCCGCTGAGGATCATCAGCGGCTTGCGGCCCATCCAGTCGGCCAACATGCCGGCAAACATCGTGGAGAAGACCGCGCCCAGCAGCACCGCGGCCACGACGATGGAAATCTGCGCGGCGGTGAGCGGCGAAGTAGCCTGCAGATAGGGCAGCGCGCCGCCGATGATGCCGATGTCCATGCCGTAGAGCAGCCCGCCCAGCCCCGCAACTGCTAGTAGAAAAAGGTTGTAGCCGCGCTTGGCGGAGGAATCGGCAGATAAGGGCGTGGAATAGGTCTTTGGCGTAGACATAATGGTGTGCTTTCTCGCAGTTCGAGTGATTCTTTTAGACCGCGGTTGAATGTTGGGCAGGCGATTCTTGCTTGTGATGTGAGAGTGCGCTTGCCGGAAAAAACGAGTCTTCGGGCCGCATAATCGCGCATGCATCGGCCTGCATGGTCACGCTTCACAGCGCAAAAAAGACTGATTACGTCGTTCAATTACTATATAGCACATGCAAGATTGGCAACGCAATGCATCGCTGAAAATAAAAAATGCTGGCTTAGTGGCAGATTGCGTGTTGACACCTTGTTCCACGTGCTATATAGCTATAGTGATAAGTAAATTACGCAGACGGGCCTGCTGATCTATCCCGCCAAATTCTAAACGGAGTTCATTCCATGCAAAGACGATCCTTCCTCAAGAGCGCAACTGCGGCTACCATTTTCGGTTCATTCCCTCGTCACATCCTTGCCGGCATCGGCGCAAAGGGGAAGCAGCAGCGCATTGCCTTTGGCGGCATCGGCATCGAATGCAGCACCTACAGCCGCATCCGGACGCGTACGGAAGACTTTGAAATTCTCAAAGGCGACGCACTTGCCAGTTCGGAGCGATTCGCGTTTCTGAAAAAGTATCCTGTTCCTTTTATTCCGACTATAGTTGCCGAAGCTGAACCTGGGGGACCGGTTGAAAAGGCCACTTATGACGCCATCAAGGACGAGTTCTTGGCGGAGCTTCAGGCGTTGCTTCCACTCGACGGTCTCTATCTTCCCATGCACGGAGCGATGTTCGTGGAGGGAATGCAGGATGCGGAGGGCGATTGGATGGAAGCGGTGCGCAAAGTTGTCGGTCCCGATTGCCTTCTGTCGGCTTCGTATGATCTGCACGGCAACGTAAGTCATCGCGTGATTGACAACATCGACATGTTTTCCGCCTTCCGGACTGCGCCGCACATCGACAAGGAAGAGACCATGCAGCGCGCCTGTAACATGCTGCTGTATTGTCTGGATCAGCATATTCGTCCGTCGCTCGCGTGGGCTCCTATTCCGGTGCTGATGCCCGGCGAACGCAGCAGCACCCAATGGCAGCCGGGTAAGCGGCTTTGGGCGCAACTGGCAAAGCTGAACGAAAGTCCGGGAATTCTGGATGTGTCTCTGCTCGTTGGCTATGTGTGGGCCGATGAACCGCGCTCGACTGCGTGTGCCGTTGTCACCGGGATCGCTCCGGACACGGAGAAGAAGATTGCCGTCGATCTGGCTCAGCAGTACTGGGATGCGCGCAGGGAGTTTCAGTTCGGCGCCGAGACCGGAACCATTGATGAGTGCATTGAGCGCGCCATGAAAGCGGCGACGCATCCTGCGATTCTCGCAGACTCGGGCGATAATCCTACCGGCGGCGGCACCGGCGACCGAGCCGAAGTTCTTGAAGAGTTACTGCGCTACAAGGCGCAGAGTGTGGTCTTCGCTGGAATCATTGACAGGCCTGCTACCGATGAATGCTACAAGGCCGGCGTGGGCGCCGCATTGCCTCTCTCCATCGGCGCGACGCTCGACCCGCTTGGCAGCAAGCCCGTTCATGTCAACGCGAAGGTGATCTTCCTTCTTCCTGCGTCCACACCCCGCCTGCGTGAGGCGGTGGTGCAGATTGAGGGCGTCACTTTGGTTCTTGCCGCCCGGAGGCGTCCGTATCACGACATTGCAGACTTCTCGCGACTCGGTCTTCAGCCAGCGTCTTTCAAAATGATCGTCGTCAAATCGGGATACCTCTCTCCTGAACTCGCGCCGCTGGCAAATCCCAGCCTGTTGGCTCTGTCTGACGGCGCAATCAATCAGGACATCGTCCACTTGCCGAAAAACAGGCTGCGCAAACCAAGTTATCCTTTCGTTGAAGACCTCACCTATACGCCGCGAGCCATCACTTCCGCGCGTTCGCCCGCATAGTCTTCGTTCCGCAAATGTGTTCAAGGCGCGCAGCTCTACCGAGATTTCCGAAACTTTCTATCGCCTTTTCGAACGCGGAACACACAGGCCGCGCAATCCTGTTAATAGGTGATTTGTTCTGTTTTGTGTTAGGAGTATTCACATGAAATGTTGCCGCATTCGCGCATGGTTGTTTTTCGCTCTGATCTTTGTCATCGCCGCGCCCGCCGCGCTCACCAGCCAGACGATCTCGGTAGCAGTCGATGCAACCAGGACGCAGCAAAAACTCCTGAGCGCCCGCGAGATCATTCCCGTCAAGCCGGGGCCGCTGACGCTCTACTATCCTAAATGGATTCCTGGCGCGCACGACCCCAGCGGGCCCATCTCAGACTTGACCGGCCTTAAATTCGAAGCTGGCGGCAAGACCATACCGTGGCAGCGTGACCTGCTGGATGTGTTCACCTTCCATCTGGAGATTCCCGCAGGCGTCAGCCGTCTGGAAGCGAAGTACGACTTCATTGAGCCCGTTGACTTCTCAGCCACTGACAAGCTGATGATCCTCGAATGGAATGATGTGGTCCTCTATCCTTCTGGCGTCCCTGCTCAACAGCTCACTTATGAAGCCAAACTCATCATGCCCGACGGCTGGAAATTCGGCACATCGCTTCCCATCGAAAAGCAATCCGGCAATGAGATTTCGTTCAAGCCGATTTCTCTTGAAATGTTAGTGGATTCGCCCGTAATTACCGGCGAATATTATCGCGCCATCGACATCACACCTCCAGGCGAACCCATCCATCACGAACTCAATATGGCTGCCGATAGCGAAGCCGCGCTAAATATGAGCGCCGAAAACCAGAAGCAGATGATCAACTTGGTTGCCGAGTCGGGCAAGCTCTTCGGCGCGCGCCATTATCGCGACTATCATTTCCTGCTTGCTCTCAGCGATCATGTCGCACACTTCGGCCTTGAACATCACGAGTCCGACGACAGCCGCCTGCCTGAGCGCGCCCTGCTCCTGCCTGGTTCCGGTATGTCTCTCGGCGGCCTCCTGGCGCATGAATTCGTTCACTCATGGAACGGTAAATTCCGCCGTCCCGCCGATCTTTCCACTCCGGATTTTGAAGCGCCGATGGAAACCGATCTGCTATGGGCCTACGAGGGGCTGACGGATTATCTTGGGCCCATACTGGCCGCGCGCAGCGGTTTGTGGACCCAGGAGCAGTACCACGAATATCTGGCCGCCATCGCGGCCTCGGTTGGACCGGGACGTCCCGGCCGCACCTGGCGTCCGTTGCTCGACACTGCTGTTGGGGCGCCTGGCCTTGGTAGTGGCAGAAGCGGCTGGATGAACTGGCACCGCGGCGAGGATTACTACGATGAAGGCGATCTGCTCTGGCTTGAAGTGTCTACCATCATTCATCGCGAATCGCACGGCCAGAAATCCATCGATGATTTCTGCCAGGCCTTCCACGGCGGCCCCAATCATGGCGCGGAGGTGAAAACTTACACATTCGACGAATTGGTGAGCGCGCTGAACGCGATTGCGCCCTTTGACTGGGCCGGCTTCTTTCACACCCGGCTGAATTCCACCTCAGCGGACGCGCCCACAGGCGGCATCAAAGACAGCGGCTGGAAAGTAGTTCTGAACAGCGAGCCAACGAAGTTGCAGGGACGTCGCGACGACCCCGGCGATGTCTATTCAACAGGGCTTAAGTTGGGTGCCGACGGCGCAGTAACCGACGCCATCGTGGGCAGTCCCGCATTCGAGGCCGGCGTCTCTTCCGGAATGAAAGTTATCGGCGTCAATGGCCGCGTCTACAGCCACGACTTGCTTGAGGATGCAATCAAAGCCGCCAAGAACACCGCGCAGCCTGTCGCGCTGTTGGTTGTGGTGGACGATTATTTCAGAACCTGCGTCATGAACTACCATGGAGGCGCTAAGTTACCGCACCTGGTACGCGCAGCGGACAAACCAGACTATCTCGACGAGTTGATCAAACCGCGAGCCGCGACTCAGTAGAAGTAGAATCTCTAATCCACTCGGGAGTTCCTCCTGGATCGGTCTCGGCATTTCCGATCCAAGAGTACTGTTTGTCTTTGGCAGGAATTGAGCTTGAATATAGATCGCCTTGGTGAAGAGAAATAGCTGTGATTCACGCCTCTGTCAACCATGGAAGATTGAGTGCCCTTTCGCTTCGATGCAAGACTACCGCAGACTGTTGACACGCTGGGAATTTCACGTCGAAAATCTCCTCGGGTTCTCGCAGCTTGCCTGCCTGCTCGTTTTTGTCAGGCATCTATGAGACGGTTTCTAGACCATGCCGGATATTCTTCA
>JBEKQD010000027.1:0-45814 GCA_049520075.1 Occallatibacter sp.
ATGCCTGACGGATGGACCGCAATCGCCTTGTGCAGTTCAGCCAGCTCGGCCTGCGGATCGTAACCCTCAGGGCCCACCACCCGGGCTTTCACCTCGTATTGCGCTGCTGCCTGTTTGAAGCCGGCCGCCGCGGTCTGCCAGTAAGGCAAAGCCGTATTTGCCGAAATCAGGTAGTAAACCTCTTTTTTCGAGTGCCTGCCGCCACACCCCGACGTGAACGCGACTCCCAGCGCCAGGATGACCAACACAACCTTCTTGATCCTTTTCATGTTCGCCTCCCTATTGACCCAAGGTTTCCGTCCTGCCTCTAGGCTGCGAACCAATCTACCACCAGTAGCCCAGGGTCTGTCATCTAAATCCTCGCGGCGGGGAATTAGATGACAGACCCTAGAGCGTGGGATGTCCCCACGTCGCCTTCGTGGTCTTCGCTACCCTTTTGCATTAGAACAGCTGGCCAACTCGCTGATCGAGAAACTGTACTCGGGCAGGGCGCCGGCCTGGGCGGCCATGCGGAAGAAGACCTTCATGGCTTCAAGACATTCGTCGTCGAGGATGTAGTGGATGTTGGTGGTGAGGTAAGCGCGGATGGTTTGCTCGGAGAGAGCCATGCGGTGGGACCACTCGGCCACCAGTGCGTCCATGTTCGCGAGGCCGTGGTCGCGAGACTGGATGAAGTCTCCAGCAATGCTCTCGTCCAAAAGGCTGCCCGGCGCAACTGCCCAGACGGCGGAGACAAATGGAAGGCCGGTGAGGGTGAACCACTCCTCGGCAAGGTCGTGGTAAATCAATTCTTCGCCGGTGCGCTCGAAGCGGTTGGCGCGCTCTTCGAGTGCCATCAGAGCGGGGTCCCCGATAAGGATGGCGGCGTCGGCGCGTTCGAGCATGGAGTCGAGATCAGCGACAGCCGGCAGAAAAGGTACATCGGGATTGCCCCATTGGCGAAAGAGGATGCGGGCGTGGGCCAGGGTGGTGCGGCTGGCCATATCGGCGGCTACAGAGCGCAATTCATGGAGCCGCTGGCTGGCGCGGCGAACCAACAACAGGGACCGCACTTTGCCTTTTGATGCGATGGTGCAGCCGGGCAGAATGCGCAGGCCGGGGGTGGTGGCCAGAGCTGCGGTGGGGATGAGGCCGATATCGGCTGTGCCCGAAGCGAGACGCGTGGCGCACTCGGAAGGCGACATACGATCAATCTGATAGCGGAGGGCGAGCTGCGCATCGAGAGGCGGATGCTCGAAGTCCCACATGAGGGGCGCGGGGTTGAGAAAGCCGATGCCTGCGACGCGCAGACGGGATGGGGAATGAGAATTCATATACTCCTAGAGTACCGCCATGAGGGAAATAATGCGTGTGGAGTGTGTGGGATGAATCTGGAGCGTCAATGGGCGCGACTGCTCTTTGGCTTGACTTTTTCTAATGAAGGAAGGTAAGGTGGGCAAAATCGCCGAAATGTACAGGCTTTGCTTTCCTGTGAGGAAAATAGTCCTGTGCCGTTTTTGGACAGACGGAATAGGGGATCTCTGATTTAGCAAATTCTGTTGAGCAGACCTTCCCTCAGGGGCTAAAGCCCGCGCTGATTTTGCAGTCTTGCGGCACGACTAAATTCGTGCCCTTTCAAAACATCGATTTATTCAGAGGTTTCTTACACGATGAGCACGCTGCCCCAAGAGACGATATGCACCGCGACTTCGGCGCTCGATGAGGAGCGGCTGGCGTGGCTTGCGCTGGTGCTGGCGCCGGGGCTGGGCCCGAAGCGGATTCTGGATGCCGTAAAGAATCTGGATTCGGCGAGCCAAATATTCACGTTGCCGCTGACTTCGCTGGAAGGGTTGAGATTCTCCGCACAGGCGGCGCAGTTCATCTTCGACGGCAAGGCGCGCCAAGCGGCTGAAGAAGAGTGGGCACGGGTAGCGGCGCAAGGGGCGACGGTGGTCACGTACAGTTGCGCGGAGTATCCCGAGCGACTGAAGGAAATTTACGATCCGCCGCCGGTGTTGTGGGTGCGCGGGCCGGTTGCGCTATTGAACAGGCCGGGTATTGCGATTGTGGGTACGCGGCATCCGTCTCCTTACGGCTCGGGGATGGCGGAGATATTGGCGCGAGACCTGGCGGTGCGGCGGCTGCTGATTATCAGCGGCATGGCGCGGGGCGTGGACAGTTGCGCGCACAAGGGAGCGCTGGCCGCGCGCATGCCCACAGTAGCTGTTTGGGGCACAGGCATCGACGTGGTTTATCCCAAGGAAAACAAGAAGCTGGCCGAGGAGATTTTGGCTCTTGGCGGAGCGATTGTGAGTGAGCTGCCGATGGGTACGTTTCCGGCGCCGCAAAATTTTCCTCGCCGCAACAGGATTTTGAGCGGGCTGAGCGTAGCTGTGCTGGTGGTGGAGGCGTCGGAGAACTCGGGCACGCGCGTGACGGCGCGCTGCGCTGCTGAGCAGAACCGCGATCTTTTTGCTGTTCCCGGGAACGTGACCAGCAAGGGTTCATGGACCCCCAACACGCTGATTAAACAGGGAGCAAAGCTGGTCGCCACCTGGGAAGACGTGTGGGAAGATTTGCATTCGCAGGTGAGGCTGGAGTTGGAGGGTGAAGCGCCGGTTGCATCCAAATCCGAGGTGACTGCATCTCTCTTGCCTGAACAAGTTTTGCGGCCGGAAGAGGCCATGGTGCTGGAGGTTCTGCGCACCGATGAGAGCTTGCAAATCGACGAGATTCTCGAGATGGTGGAGACGCAATTGACTTCTTCAGAGGTTTTTACGGCTCTCTTCGAGCTTGAGATCACGGGCCGGGTGCGCAGCTTGCCGGGAAAGAATTACGTGCGTACTATGTGAGCTGAGCTGGATTCGTGTTTACCCGGCCTTTTCGCGATACGACTGCGAAGATGGTGGGACATAAGCCTTTCTTCCCCATGGAAACGATGGAACGAAAGAACTTTGCGGAGATTTTTCCTTCCGCGGAAGGTCTTCTGCGCGCACCGGAAATGGGGCAAAGAGCGGCAGAAAAGATTGTCCTGAGTGGAAATGAGGCGGTGTTCCGTGGTAGTGTCCAACACTTGCGGGCGGTTTTTCTTTGACGGGATGAGCGGCCGCCGGCGTTGACAGAGTTTGTGCTCTTTGCGATGACAACTGAGTTGTCCCGCTCGGAGTCAAAGAGGCCAGACAGGATAGAGTGGGGTTGGAATCAAGGATGGGAATGAGCAAATCACTGGTGATCGTCGAGTCGCCCGCCAAGGCGAAGACGATTGAGAAGTATCTTGGCGCGGGCTTTGAAGTGCTGGCTTCTGTGGGGCACATCATGGATCTGCCCAAGAACGATTTGGGCGTGGAGTTGGAAAATCGCACCTTCGAGCCGACGCTGATTGTGTCTCCGGGCAAGGAGAAAGTTGTCGCGCAGCTAAAGAAGGCGGCGGCCAAGGCGGATGAAATCTATCTTGCGCCCGATCCTGACCGCGAGGGCGAAGCGATTGCGTATCACCTGGCGCTGCAACTGGGAACGTCGGCCAAAGAGCGGAAAAAGATTCAGCGCGTGACCTTCAACGAGATTACGAAGAAGGCTGTGCAAGAGGCGTTCAAGCATCCCAGAGATCTGGATCAAAATCTTGTGGACTCGCAGCAGACGCGGCGCGTGCTGGACCGGTTGGTGGGCTACCAGATTTCGCCGCTGCTGTGGGATAAAGTGCGGCGTGGCTTGTCGGCTGGGCGCGTGCAGACTGTGGCAGTGCGACTGATCGTTGAGCGGGAGCGCGAGATAAGCGCGTTTGGCCCGGTGGAATATTGGACGCTGGATGCGAATTTGCATCCGGAAAAGCAGGCGGACAAAAAGCTCAAGGCGCGTTTTGTGGGAATCGACGGAGAGCCGTCGAGAGTGGCCACGGGCAAGGACAAAGAAGGAAAAGATCAGTTCGTTGCAAATGCGCTGCCCGATGAGAAGCAAATGAAGGCGGTGGTTGCGGCGCTTGACAAGGCGGAGTGGTCGCTGGCTTCAGTGCAGTCCACAGAGAAACAGAGACGGCCTCAGGCGCCGTTTATCACAAGCCAGTTGCAGCGGGACGCGGCCAGCAAGCTGGGTTTTAATGTGCGCCGCACGATGGGCGTGGCGCAGCGGCTTTATGAGGGCATCGACATAGGCGCAGAGGGCGCAACCGGACTCATTACTTACATGAGAACGGATTCGCCGCGCATAGCGCCGGAAGCGATCGAAGGGGCGCGCGAGTGGATCGGCAAGCAGTTGGGAGCCCAGTATCTGCCCGCGTCGCCGAATGTGTACAAGGGCAAGAAAGCCGCGCAGGATGCTCATGAAGCGATTCGGCCCACCGATGCGTCGAGGACGCCGGAGTCGATTGCGCGCTACCTTACCGAGGAGCAACTGAAGCTTTACCGACTCATCTGGCAGCGGTTTGTGGCTTCGCAGATGACGCCTGCGATTTTTGACGTGACCACCGCGAAGATTGCCGCGGTCAGTGCGACGACAGGAAAGACGTATGATTTCCGGTTGAGCGGATCAGTGGTGCGCTTTGACGGATTCCTGAAGGTCTATGAAGTTTTGGAAGACAAGAAAGATGACGACGACGAATCGGCCAACAAGCTGCCCAACCTGGACAATGTGAAGCGGCTTGAGTTGGAAAAGCTGGACACTGAGCAGCACTTCACACAGCCGCCTCCGCGCTACAACGAAGCTTCGCTGGTAAAAGAGTTAGAGGAACGGGGCATCGGGCGCCCGTCGACGTATGCGTCGATTATCAACACCATCCAGGACCGCGAGTACGCGACCAAGATCAGCGGGCGTTTTTATCCCACCGAGATTGGAATGGTGGTCTGCGACCTTCTGGTGGAGAGCTTTCCGTATATCTTCGACATTGCTTACACGGCCAAACTTGAAAGCGAGTTGGACGAGATTGAAGAGGGTACGGAAAAATGGACCACTCTGCTCAACGGCTTCTACGGCTACTTCCAAGATGAATTAAAGGATGCCGGGAAGCGGATGCGCGACATCAAGCGCATGGAAAAGAAGACAGACGAGAAGTGCGACCTGTGCGGTTCGCCGCTGGTGTTGAAGTGGGGCAAATTCGGCAGCTTCTTTGCCTGTTCAGCTTATGACAAAAAAGATAAGTCGAGCTGCACATTTACCAAGGAAAACACGGCGGACAAGCCAGACATGAATACGCCTGAGGCGCAGGAAGTCGGCGAGCAGGAAGAGTACTGCGATAACTGCGGACGCGTGATGGTGCTCAGGCGTGGGCCGTTCGGAATGTTCATGTCGTGCCCGGGGTTCAACGAAGATCCGCCTTGCAAGACATTCCGCAAGCTAAGCAGCAAACAACAGCAGAAGGTGGCCGCGCCCAAGCCTACAGGCGAGGATTGTCCGCAGTGCGGCAAGCCCCTGGTACTGCGGCAGGGGAGTTATGGCGAGTTTGTTTCGTGCTCCGGATATCCCAAGTGCAAGTACGTGAAGCAGAACCTGATTGAAGGGATGAAATGTCCCAAGTGCGGCGTGGGCGATTTGGCCGAGCGCAAGGCGCGAAGGGGAAATATCTTCTGGGGCTGCACCAACTATCCCAAGTGTGACTTCACCTCGAATAACAAGCCGGTGGCGACGAAGTGTCCGGAATGCGGCAGCCCGTACCTAGTGGAGAAAACTCTGCGATCGGGGATTTTCCTCGAATGTCCGAACAAGAAGAAAGCGGCTGAGGAAGAGGTTGCGCCAAAGAAGCGGGCGAAGAAGGGCGCTTCGGCGGCGGCGGAGAGCACAGTGGTATGCAGCTACTCCAAGAGGATTGGGGATGCGCCTGCGATGCCGACGGCCGAAACACATGGGCCGGTGGTAGAGAAGGTCGCTGCCGAACCTGTGGCAAAGAAGGCCGCGAAGAAGAGTGGCAAGAAGGTGTTGCAAACGGCATAGGCGAGGGCAGGGCAACTTCGCCAAGCGGTTGTTCCCTCGTGAAGCACCCTCGTTGAAAGTTTTCAAAGAGGGTGCGCTTTCTACGGCTCTGCTTTAGGCTGCTCAAAAATAAATCGAAAATCTGTTGAAATTCTTTCGCACAGTTGCCGATAGAACGGAAACCTAGTGTTTACCACTCTGAAGGGAGCCCTATCTTGTCGATATCTGCCGTCTCATCTGTTTCGCAGTTGGAGCAAGCGCTCGAAGCAATGGCCACGAGCACAAGCAAGACTGCGACAACCAACGCCACCACCGCTGCCAGTACGTCGTCCACTGCCGCAAGCAGCACAAGCACCAGTAGTTCGCTCAATGTCCTCACGCAGGACATGGTCACACTGCTCAAAGCCTTGGCTTCTGGAGACGTTACCGGAGCGAAGTCCGATCTCGCCAAGCTCAAAACAGACTTGGCAGCCCAGCAATCCGCAGGTAGCACCACGGATGCCACCAATAGTCTTGCCAAGGACATGACCTCGCTTTTGAAAGACCTGACTTCAGGAAACACCTCGGCGGCAAAGACAGACATCGCCAAGGTTCAGAAGGATTTGCAGAGTGAGGAAGCCTCGTCCACTTCCAGTTCCCAGACCACCAATCCGCTCGATACCTTGATTTCAAACATGGCCTCCTCGCTAAGTTCGGGAAGCGTCCAGGGCGCATTGCAGGATTTGGCAAGCTATCTGGTGCAGAACGGGCAGGGTTCGGGAAGCCTGGTCGATACATCCGCTTAGCTCTTTGCCAGTGGTGATTTGGGTAGAGATGGAATAGCGCGGCGGCGGAACCTGTGGCGAAGAAGGCCGCGAAAAAGAGCGGCAAGAAGGTGTTGCAGAACGCGCGACGCGATTACCGGCGCTTGTAATCAGGCGCCGGAGTTGCTTGCGGATGACTCATCTTCCCCTGCGCAAAATGGAACCAGACTAAGTTGACTACTTGGCTTGCATCGGTTCTTCTTTATGGCTCGTCGTAATACCCGCTTTCCGTCCGTGCCGTAAGTCCGTCCCCGCTGACCTGCACGCGAAGGCTGTGGAATTCATCCGTTCCTGCGGCCTGGGGAGGCTCAAAGGTGATCGTGTAATAGGGGCCTATATCGCTCTCGCATTTCATAATCAATTCACTCAGGTAGTTGCTCGGATCTAAAACGCGGCCGCCCGTATTCACCGCCATCACCTCCAGGGCGAGATCCGCAACCTCCATCTTGCGTGCCTCGGTTACTGGCTTCAGATAGCCCTTGTACAGATCCCGTGTCACACCGACAATGGGAGCAACGTTGTATACAGTAATGCGCGCCTGGCGCAATTGGTTGGTAAGCGTCGCAAGCTGGTGAAAGTAATTCTGCCGCGACTCATCCGACTCGATGAAGAATCGTTCCGTCAGCAGCGGCCATCCTGGCCCAACCCAAATCAGCACTTTCCGGCCTGGCTTTCGCGCCTCGTTCTCGACGATCCCCTGCATGGTCTTGAAAGAGTCTTGGAATTGCTCATTCAAGCTGTACACGCCGCCTGAAAGGTCGCGCGCCCGAACCACGCCCGTCGCCTTATCAAGCACTTTCGCCAGCGCATTGCCGTCCTTCGACGGTGCAGGCTGAACGTGCAAGCCTTCGCTGGTGTACAAAAACACAGATGTTGGAAATGCCAACAGCCCATTGTTCAGCCGCAGGAACTTCTCCACCTCCAGCCGTTGCGAAGTGACTGCATGGTAAGGCAAATTCACTGCATCAATCACCAGGATCACTTCTACGGGTGGGTCAAACCTGCTTCCCGTCGAAGCTTCCGTTCTACGAAAGCTCAATATCTTTCGTGGCTGATTATTGTCCAGGAGTGTCAGGTCGGACGGCTCCAACTCGCCTACTGCCTTCCCCGCTTTGTCCGTTACCACCACGTCCAAGCTGATTCTGGGTTTTTCCGGAGTCCGTGCTGCAGTAGGCGGCACGGCGGCTTGCTGCGAAAATACATTCAATCCCAGGACAACAAAGCCAGCGAGCACACACAGGGGTCCGCGCATGATTTCCACCCTCAGATCAATAAGATTGGATGTTCGCCCGAAGTATACACCTAAAGGTAATTTCCGGTTCGGGGACAAACCGCCCGGAGCCTTATCTTTACGCTTCACAGAACTCTATTTGCGCAGGTATGCTGAATCGAATCGCGCTGCTCACGAAAGGGGGATGGAATGCGTCTCGAAAGACGTCAACTACTTCGTACTTTGTCATTAGCTTTTGGGTCGAGCTTGATCTTGAGCCGGAATCAACTCGGCGTCGCCGCGCAAATGGGCACACAGCCAAAGGCCTCTCCTACGCCTGCGGGGGCGACTGTTCATGATGGGATCGCTGGAGAAGCGAAGATGGAAAAGGTGACGGGCATCGGAGGATTTTTCTTTCGAGCCAAAGACCCGAAAGCATTGGGGCTCTGGTACCAGCAGCACCTGGGGATCTCGCTCACGCCGACGAGCCTTGAGGATTCCGTGTGGCAGCAAGAGGCAGGACCCACCGTTTTCTCTCCGTTCAAGGAGACGAGCAGCTATTTCGGAGATGCCAGCAAGGTTTGGATGGTGAACTTTCGAGTGCGTGATCTCGACAAAATGGCGGCGCAGTTACAAGCAGCGGGAATCGCGGTGAAGGTTGATCCGCAGACTTATCCCAACGGCCGGTTTGCACGCCTGAATGATCCCGAAGGGAATCCCATCGAATTGTGGGAGCCTAAGGGCTAGGGTGCAATGCAGTTCAGGGCTGTTTTAGATAAAAGTTTCCATCCGGGGCTGAAGCCCGCGTTAGTTTTGTTGGCTTTATGCGGGGGTTGAAACCCCCGCCTACCTCCGAATCCCAGGCAAAACTAGAAAAATACATCCTCCAAGGGGCTAAACAGGCTGCGGAAAAACGCATAGACTTGATCCGAACTCCCGAAAAGCGTTCCGCAGGGCCTAAAGGTCACGTTGATTTTGCGGCATTTACGGCACGACTAAAGCCCCACCCCATCGACGAAGACCTGTCGATGGGGACCCCGGTGAAGTCGTTCCCTGACACCAAGTGGTCTTTTAGAATACTTTCTACGAGTTTTTCTGCAGCCTGTAAAGCCCGCCATCGGTTTCTTGCGCTTGCGGCACAGCTGAAGCCGCGCCGCAAAAAGAAACGGCTCCTCGCATAGCCTGTAAATGATGGATTCCATCAGAAGCTCTTTTGAGAAAGTTTCACACCGTCCCTACGGGACGAGGACTTTTGTTGGACACTGATCCAGGACTGCACTGCGCTTGTCCTGGGCTATTATCGATTCTCCCTCCGGGAGAAGATGCGCCAAATGTTTCATCGAAGCGTGGATCGGCTATGCCGGTGGACGACTGAAACAACGTGGCTTCTTGAGACACGCCCTATGAGTCTTTCTGCGGCTTGTACGGCCCCGGAGGGAAGTTCATTCAAGTTGATCGCCTACCGAGCGTAGCCGGTTGAGCATCAATCGCCGCCCGAATCAAGTAGTATGAAGCAGCGGGGAAACTCATACATGGAACGGATGCTTGCAACGCCGGCGGATGCCGAAATTATTCTCAGGCTCTATGAACTACGCACCGAAACGGTGATGCGCCAGGCACGCGCGTGGATGACGGGCGAATTCTGGCCGGCCACAGCCGAGGAGTTCTTTGCCGTAGCGGAAAACCCCGCTGACCCGCACAACGCGTGGCTGCGCCAGGTGCTCACCTATTGGGAGATGGCGGCGGCGATGGTTCTGCACGGCGCGGTTTCGGCGGAGTTGTTTGTGGACTGCAATGGCGAAGGCTTCTTCCTGATGGCCAAGTTTTCGCACATTCTGGAGGGAATTCGGGCAGAGAATCCGGGGTTCCTGATGAAGACGACAGAGCTTGTGAACCGATTTTCAGCCGCGACTCAGCGTTACGAAGTGGCGCTCAAGAACATTGAGGCCCGGCGCAACAGCCTGCCCGGACGGCAGGAAGCGCACGGCCAGTATTCTTACCCGCCGAAGCCCTGAAAGAAGGCCCTTGCCGAATTCCCGCGGACGGGAGCAAGATAATAATTGTTCGAGAACTCCAATTCCCCTGGAGGTTTCTATGAATCGTGTTGTCCCCCTGCTGATAGTTGCCTTTGGCCTGACCGGAGTTGCGGTCGGCGCCGGCCACCCCATGAAAATCAATGGCTGGGTTTCCGACTCGATGTGCGGCGCCAAGCACTCCGGAACGGGAAAAGAGTGCGTGAAGAAATGCATCGATGGCGGCGCGGCCCCGGTGTTTGTGGACGAGGCCAAAAAGGCAGTCTGGACCATCGACAACCCCGATGCGGTGAAGGCGTTCTATGGTGATCACGTGACCGTCACGGCCACCACGGATGCGGGCAAGAAGAGCGTTCACATCAGCACAATCGCAGAGGTCCAATAAACCTTCCGGGTTTTCCGAAGCAGGGACTCGCCATAGCGGGGAATCTCTGCTATTGTCGTATCCGTTACTCTCACTGGAGCCGCTATTGGGGCCGGTAGGGGGTAGAAACGGATGTGATCGGAAGAGCCCATGGCACGAGCAATCTGGAATGGCAAAGTCGTTGCCGAGAGTGAGAAGACGGTGACCGTCGATGGCAACGTGTACTTTCCTGAACCCAGCCTTAAGAAAGAGTATTTTCGCCCCAGCACGACGACCTCACTCGATCCCGCGAAGGGGCAGGCACGATACATGACGCTGGTGGTTGACGGGGAAGAAAATCTGGACGCGGCGTGGTTCTACCCGGACCCCAAGCCAGTGGCGCGCAAGGTGAAAGGGTGCGTGGCCTTCTGGCGCGGCGTGGATGTGTTGGCATAACGGATGCGGGCAAGTCTGCGAGCGGCAGCCGGGCGCAGAAATTCCTGAGGCGCATGTGATACATTTTCCCCATGAACCTCAAGGGCTTGGCGATCACAGCGGTGCTGCTGACACTGATGCATGTGCCTGCGGCGGCGGATGCCCAGGCCACTAGTCGCGCCGGAGCGACAAAGCAGACTCCACCTGTTTCGACCCCCGCTGCAACCCAGCCAGCGACCACGAGCCCAGCGCCAAGCATCGAAACCGGAAGCACCGCCAGCAGCGAATCAGTGCCCCACATCACGGTTGCCAACCCACCACCCACCCCACTGGAATGGGCCTTGCACGACAAGATTGCATGGGCAGCGACAGTGGTTCTGGCTGTGCTGGGGTGGGGCGGCATCCTGCTGGCGCTTTCTCTACTGAAAAAGATTGATCGCCAAACCAGTTATGCGGAAACCGCTGCCGAGGCTGCTGCGGCAAGCGCCCAGGCTGCTTTATTAAACGCTCAGGCTCTTGTCCATTCGGAGAGGCCCTGGGTTCTGATGACCGTGGAGCCCTCCAGGAGCGCGGAGAACAGTTTTATCGTAATGGCAACGAATCGCGGACGCACTCCAGCCAGGATTGTCGCAACCACGAATGCGAGCAAAATTGTCATCGACGAGAAACGCCTTCCCAAGGCCCCGGAGTATAAAGAAAAAAAGACGGATACGCCGGTCACACCAATCATTTTGCTCCCTGGTGAATCGACGCCCATCGAGCCTTTCAGCCGGGCCGATGTGAGAGGTCTTTGCGACTCGGAGGAAAGATTCAGGCGCATCGAGACCTGGGAAGAAAGAGTGTTTCTGTACGGGAAGGTGACATACAGAGATCTGATTGCGCCGCCCGACAGTCAAATGCATGAAACGAATTGGTGCTGCTGGTATATTCACGGACGGCAGAACAGCGGGCTGGTGATTGCCGGGCCGCCCGAATATAACTCTCATACCTAGATTGGCGTGGTTCTCACGAAGATGACGGAATTATCGTCCGCATAGACGATCTTCCACTCACGCAAGAGCGGCAAGACGTGGACCATCGGGGATTGGCGGTTCAGGAGACAGAAGCCGATTCTGTATTTTTGAAGAAGCGCATTGGGGTCGGTCTGGAGCGTGGCCCATTTTCCAAATTCGCCAAGAATTCCGGACCACTCATAGATATCGGCACGGCCGTCGATAAATACCGGGTGCTCCGGCATCGCCCAGATCAGGTAGCCCCCAGAAGCATAATCATTCAACATGGGCCCTGAGAGGTGGTTTACTTTAATAAATTCCACTGCCTTTAGAGGGCTCTGATTCTCGACCTGCTCTTCGAGATCCCGGCTGCCGGGGAAGGCGAGAAAAATCGCCAGCAGGGAAGCGCCGATCATGACGGCATTGGGCCAGATGCGGTCGGCTTGCGCGTCGTAGCCCTCCCAGGAAGTTGCGAGTTGACGAGAGAGAATTGGCGCGGCCAAAATGCCGAACAGGAAGAGCATCCGCGTATGGCTGACGGCCATCCAAGTGCCAATGGCCAGCAAGAGGAACTCATCGAAGAACAACTCGGATTTGCGGACGGCAACCAAAAGAAAGATGCATAGCAGGATGGCCAGCAGCGCCAGGCCGCGTTCCTCGGTCATGTTGAGCGGCGCCCACTCGTCCACGCTGCCGAGATTGAGGGGTTGATTCAGCATGGTGTCGATGGGGTAGAGAATCTGCCGGATGCCATTCGGATTCAGGAACAGAGCCGCCAACGACAACAAGAGCGAAAACCCCATCATGCGCCGGGTGCGCGGATTCCAGCGTTGCGCCGTCAGGGAGCCTGCCTGGAAACTGAAAAAGGAAGTGAAAAGGATTACGGCGGCCAGGATAATTCCAAGGATGAAAGACGCATGACAGTTGATCCAAATCGCAAACAGGACGGGCAGCGCGAAGAACCAGCGCGGATCGCGAGTGCGCCCAAGATGAATGAGCACAAGCTCGGCAATTAAAAACAGGTAGCCGATTATTTGCGGCCGAATGGCAAAGCCAACGGTCGAAAAGAGCCAGATGATCATTGCCCCCAGGACAGCAACTTTGACATTTCCTGAATAAAGCGAACAAAGACCATACCCTGCGATGAGGACGGCGGCGGTGAACAAAAAGAGCCACAACATCAGGCCCGAAAACGCGGCCCATTTCCAAGCGCCGAACATGGCCACCTGCGCGAGCCATTCCTGTGGTATTGAGGCTTGATGATTAGCTGTGTAAGAAAATGTATCCGCAAGAGGGATGGTGTGGGTGGTCCAGATGATTTCACCCAACTTGAGATGCCACCACATATCCGGGTCGTCAAAGCGCGACCGGACGGTCAGCACGGCGAGCACGGCGAGGAGGCCTGCCAACATGACAGGAAACGAGAAGCTCTTATGCAGAATTCGATAGAGTGCCAGGAGAGCCTTGCGGTCTGCAGCCGGAGATGTCGCGCTCAAGCAGACTCCACATCCCGAAGGTTCTGCTCATAGGGAGCATCGTCTGGTTCGCTGAGCCTGATCAAGCGATGCAAATAGGCCCTGGAGATGCACAGGCTGCGGGCGGCCAGCGTCTTGTTCCCATTGTTCTCACGAACAGCGGTTTCAGCCAGCTTGATCTTATAATCGCGGAGCTGCCGCTCGAATGAGCCGGCGGGATGGTAATCGCCGATATCGACGATGTCGCTGATATCGCCATTGTCGCCCGAGTCAACGTCAACTTCCTCGGTATTCAAACTCAGATCTTCCACGCGGACTGTCTTGCCTGGCGCGAGAATGATGGCTCTCTGCATCACGTTTTCCAGTTCGCGCACGTTGCCGGGCCACTGGTAACTCTGAAGCATCATCACCGCATCGCGGTCGATATCGTCCATCGGCTTTTGGAAGAGTTGCCCATATTGGCGAAGGAAATGCCGGGCAATCCACGGAATATCTTCCGCACGCTCCTGAAGCGGCGGCGCATCGATCCGCATGACGTTGATGCGGTAGAAAAGATCCTGACGGAATTTTCCTTCGGCCACCAATTTCCCAAGATCCTGGTGCGTGGCAAAGATGAGGCGCGCGCGCAAGGGGATGAGTTTGTTGCTTCCGAGGCGACAGAATTCCATCTGCTGGAGAACGCGCAGCAATTTGACCTGCGTGAACAGGCTTAGATCACCTATTTCATCGAGGAAAAGCGTGCCGTCGGCTGACTGTTCGAAATAGCCTTCGCGCGAACCCACGGTACCGGTGAAGGCTCCCTTTTCATGGCCGAATAACTCGGCTTCGATGAGGGTTTCAGGGATGGCGCCGCAGGAAACGGCAACAAAAGGCCGGTTGGCGCGGGAGCCCAGATTGTGAATGGCGCGAGCGATCAGTTCCTTGCCGGTTCCGCTTTCACCGGTCACCAGTACTGAGGCATTGAGATTTGTAACACGATGCACCAGTTGATAAACCCGCTGCATCCTGGGACTGGAACCGATCATCCGGTCGCAAGTGCCTGGAACTTCCAACTGCTGCTGCACGGTCTGCAGTTGTTGCCTGAGCGTGGAGTTTTCATACGCCCGGCTGAGCATTGTCTTGAGGTCGCGAATTGACGGCGGTCTGCGGCAGTAGCCAAAGGCCCCTGTGCGAACCAATTCAAATGCGGTTGAGCGAAGGCCATCGTCAGCCATGACCACGGCGGGAACCTTGGTTGCAATCAAGCGCTGGGTGCAGCCAATCCGGTCCTGCAGCGAGTCATGGTTTGAGTGCAGATCCAGAATCATGACGTCGCAATCGCCTGCGGCGCGGAGGAGATTCATCCCATCCTCGTCCGGCTCGATCAGTATCTCGAATTCTTTTCCAAGAGCTGAAGAAAGCAGCGTATGAAGCGTGCGGTCTTCCGAGTACAATCCGATCTTGATCATCACTGGGCCCGTTCTCAACAATTAGCTGTCAAATCACCAGCGGCCAAACCGCCAGTTGCCAAATCGCCGGTTGCAAACGCCCGGCTCTTTTAATCGGCTCCCGGGGGGCAAAGCGGAGGAGTTGCGATCGTTCCTTTCAATCCTCGGCAATGCCGCACAAGGGTGTTCCGCGCCGGGGCCCTTGCCACTTGAAAACTTTCAAACCGACGGCGAAGCCAAAAACCTTTGTTAGACATTTACCGACTTTGCCCCCAATCTTAGCGCCGGGTGATGTCCGTGTCGAGAGCAATTTGGAACTCTTTTGTCCAAACGGACCATTTTAGGCACCTCACCGAGCGAGAGATTCCAAACCTATCGGCAGTTCAGCTCATTTGTTTCTCACGCTAGAACAATGAGCCTGATATAACACAAGGGCCATGCCATTCATTTTCAATCAATTAGCATCGTCCTATGGCGTTTGCTTGGTAGCCGAGGGGAAAACTGCGATTGAAGGTGGTCGATTTAACGAACTTCGACTGCGTGACTTTAGAATATCATGAGAGCATCATTAGTAACATACGCGACGATTACTAAAGGTTGGAGACGATCTTTTTGGCGTATCGCCAAGTGACATGTTTCTTAGCTCCAAGGACTTGCGCCGGGCTCAGAATGCGTTGATGGGGGTTGCTCAGTTGGCTTTCCGTCGGGTGTATACGCCCCGCTGCACTCCTCATCGCATCTCAGTAAACATCCGTGTACACCGGTTCAAGGAGATGCTGTCAACTCTTTGATTTCGGGCGTTTTTGGGGATTTTCTGGTTTGGCGCGCTAATTGCAGTGTATGGTAATGGAATTGCTATAATCTGGTCTCCCGGAGTTTCGGGGAAGGAATATGGGGAAATGCATTCAATCGCATGGTGGCCAACACTGCTCGTGCTATTTGTGGCGACGTTTACGGACATTCGTAGCCGCCGCATCCCCAATTGGTTAGTGCTTCCATTTCTGCTGGCCGGGATTTTGATCTCCCCTTGGCGTCCCGACTGGCGAGGTAACATTCAAGGATTTGGGTGGCATGGGCTTGGCCAGAGCTTTGCGGGCATGGGCCTTGGTCTTCTGATTTTCGGTTTTCTTTTTTGGTTGGGCGGCATGGGGGGCGGGGACCTTAAGCTTTGTGCCGCGTTGGGGGCCTGGATAGGTCCAATGCAATTGTTTTACGCAATGGTGTACACGGGCCTTGCAGGCGGAATTATGGTGCTGTGCTGGGCGGTATTTGGAGGGTTTTTCAAGGAGTTGTTCACCGGCGCAGGCGATCTAGTGTTTGGCTTGAAGCAGCGCGGAATGAAGCGCGATCCGGAACTGACTCTGGCCAATCCGCTGAAACGCAGGATGCCATACGCTCCGGCGATCGCCATCGGAACGCTACTGTCCTTTTTTGCGCTGTGAGGATCTGGAGCTAGGTACCATGTCCAATTGGCAATCGTCTTATGAATTTTCGACAAACCCGCGAGCAAGGTCACAAGCGGAAAGGGGAAACAATCCCGTGAATCCAGATTCTTCTCGCTATCTCGATGATCAGTATCCGGACTCTCTGGGCGGCGACATGCTTTCAATTGCGCTGATCGGCCCAGACGAAGACCGCCGCAAGGCTGCTGCTGCCGCGCTGGCCGGCTGCCAGGGGGGCGAAATTCGTGAGTTTTCTTCGTATCCTCCGAGCCTGGACGATGTGCCAAAGCTGCTGGAGCAGCACTACGACGTCATCATCATTGACCTGGACAGCCATCCCGAATACGCCCTGGAACTGGTAGAGAGCATCTGCGCCAAAGGCGCGGCGACGGTGATGGTCTACTCGATGAAGGCCGATTCGGAGCTGCTGGTGCACTGCATGAGAGCGGGCGCCAGAGAGTTTTTGACACTGCCCTTCTCTCAGAGCACGATGGCGGAGGCTCTGGTCAGGGCTTCTGCACGGCGTCCGGCAATGCGCGCTCCGAAGAAGGCGAGCGGAAAGCTGCTGGTATTTCTCGGCGCCAAGGGCGGCGACGGCGCGACTACGCTGGCTTGCAATTTTGCCGTGGCGATAGCGAAGGAATCGGGCCAAAGCACCCTGCTGATCGATCTCGATCTCCCGCTGGGAGACGCGGGGCTCAATCTGGGAGTGGTTGCCGAGTATTCGACCATCAACGCCCTTCAGAATTCCGCACGTCTGGACTCGAGTTTTCTCTCGAAGCTGCTGGTCAAGCATAGTTCGGGTGTATCGGTGCTGACGGCGCCCGGAAAGTTCCCCACGTATGACGCCACCACTGACGCCATCGACAGGCTGGTATCAGTCGCGCGGCAGGACTTCGAGAATGTGGTCGTTGATTTGGGTTCCCGGTTGGATTTGATGGGAACCAGCCTGTTCAAGGACCATTCGACGGTCTACCTGGTCATCCAGGCGGGCATCGCCGGACTGCGCAATGCGAATCGGCTGATCTCGCAGTTTTTCTCGACCGGAATGCCTCAGCTGGAGATCATCCTGAACCGCTATGAGCCTCGCGGCATGGACGTTGGTGAAGACCAGATTACCAAGGCGCTCACCCGTCCGGCGCAGTGGAAGATTCCCAACGACTTCGACGCCGTACGGCGCATGCAGACCTCCGCGATTCCGCTGGCGCTGGAAGATTCACCCATATCCCGGCTGATTCGGCAGATGGCCCGTACCGCGTGCGGCTTGCCGCCGGTTCAAGAGAAAAGGAGAGGCTTCAGTCTGAAGAGCTTCAGCAGAGGCTTCTCATCACGGTCGACTGATCCGAAAGATGAGGGGTCACTGACTCAGCTAGGGCTGGGCTCCGGCCAGGACGACGACATGCCTGAGGCCAAGGTGAGGACGCCTGAGAAGGCTGCTCCCGCCGCCCCCGCCGCTCGCGCATTGCCTGCGGCAGCTCAGAAAGTGGTTACTCCGATCGACAAATCGGACCGCTCAGCTCGTGCAGAAGCGAAGCAAGAGGCGGTGCAAATCGCCAGCACCCCAAGCCGCCAGGGTGAGCCTGAAACGCGCACTTATAAGGGTTCCACCTATGTGAAGGGCACTGACGGGGAATGGCACCTGAAGGAAGCGCAGACCACCAATGTCGCCAAGCCTCAGGCTGGGCCAGAAACCCGAGTGTACAAAGGCTCCACTTATGTAAAGGGCGCGGATGGGGAGTGGCGGCTGGATAAGACGCAGCTAGAGAGTGCGCCAGTTGAAAGAGCGCCGGCAGAACGAGCGCAAGTAGAAAGAGCCCCGGTAGAAAGAACGCAAGCAGAAAGAGCGCCACAGGTAGTACCAGAGGCAAAACCGGTTCAGACCACGCCTGCAATCGCATGGTCGACGCCCGCTCCTATCGCTTACGGTTGCGCGCTCGGCGCGAGTGAGCTCTGCGCCATGTCATCGGTTCCGGGAAGATTTGCTTATGCCCCTGGTCCTGGTGAGATGCTCCCTGCTGGAGTGCACACGTTGACGGCAATTTTCACGCCAGAGGACACTGAGGCCTACACTTCGGAGCGGGCCTCCGTGACACTTACGGTAACGAAGGCCACGCCAGTCATTAACTGGCCGGCGCCTTCTCCCGTTACTTACGGCGCAGCGCTCAGCTCGGCTCAATTGAATGCCGTCGCATCGGTACCGGGAAGGTTCATTTATACCCCGGCAGAAGGTGAAATCCTGTCAGCGGGAGTCCATACACTGGGGGCGGTCTTCACACCGACAGACGGATCAGGCTACTCCACGGCGCCTGCCGCAGTGTTGTTTACCGTCGAGAAGGAAAGAACGAGCATTACGTGGCCGGAGCCAGCCTCAATCAGCTATGGCAATCCGCTGGGCGCTGCCCAACTGAACGCCACCGCATCGGTTCCGGGAAAGTTTGTCTACACTCCTGCCGCAGCCACGGTGCTGGCAACCGGGACGCACACGCTTTCGGCAACTTTCACTCCGACTGACTCGACGAACTACGCCTCAGCCCAGGCCGAGGTATCGCTCAGTGTCAGCAAGGTGACGCCTGAGATCGCGTGGCCGACTCCTGTCGCGATTGTTTACGGCACCCCGCTGGGCGCTGCGCAACTGAATGCGAAGTCATCGGTTCCGGGAAAGTTCGTCTATATTCCCGCTGCAGGGGCCGTGCTGGCGGCGGGGACGCATACGCCCTCGGTAACCTTTACTCCGGCGGACACCGTGAACTACACCGCGGCGCAGGCTGCAGTGTCGCTCACGGTGGCCAAGGCGACGCCTGTGGTGACATGGTCGGCGCCTGCTCCTATCGCCTACGGAACCCCCCTCAGCGCGACTCAGCTCAATGCCAGCGCATCGGTTCAGGGAAAGTTTACGTATGATCCTGCTGCGGGTGACGTGCTGGCGGCAGGGACACATGAACTCACGGCAACTTTCACACCGACCGATAACACAGACTATGCCGCAGTGCAGGCTACCGTGTCGCTGACGGTCTCCAAGGCAAAGCCGACGATGATTACATGGGCTGCGCCGGCCCCCATCGCCCACGGCGTGGCGCTCAGTGCCGCCCAGCTGAATGCGACGGCTTCGCTTCCGGGAAAATTTGTCTATAGTCCTGGCGCGTCGGAGATATTGGCGACTGGGACGCATACGCTCTCGGTAACCTTTACTCCGGCGGACGCTAATTTCCCCGCTGCGCAGGCTTCAGTATCGCTCACAGTCACCAAGGCAACGCCGGCTATCACTTGGGGGACGCCCGCGGCCATTTCTTACGGCATCGCGCTGAGCGGCACCCAACTGAACGCCACGGCGTCCGTTGCGGGAAGCTTCGCATACAATCCCGCGATTGGCGAAACTCTCTCGGCGGGAACCCATAAGCTTTCAGTGGTATTCACGCCGAAAGACAGCGAAGACAACACGACGGCGGAGGCTACCGTATCACTCACTGTCAACAAAGCCACGCCTATCGTTACCTGGCAGACCCCGGAAGCAATTTCATACGGCACGCCACTGAGCGCCGCAGAGCTGAATGCTACGTCTTTGATTCCAGGGACATTCGCGTACACCCCAGCCGCCGGTACCGTAATTGCGGCGGGAACGCATATACTCTCAGTAACCTTCACTCCAACGGACGCCGCGGACTATACGACGGCGCAAGGTTCTGTATCGCTGTTGGTGGAAGGGCTGCCTAACATCGCATCGCTGATGCCTGCAATGGCTGAGTCAAACAATGATCGCTCTGATTTTGCCGGCGCGAAGCAGGGTCCGCAACCTGGCGACACACCCACCGAGCAGGGCGTTCTTGAAACGCGTTCTTACAAAGGCGCTACCTATGTGAAGGGAGCCGATGGACAATGGTACCTCCAGAAGAAATAGAGAAGGCGCAACCCGCAACGCTTCCCGCGGATTTCAGCGAGTGGGATAGTGGGGAAGGCCCCGCAGCACAGCCTGTCAGGCAGTCGACGGCGCGAGCCGCCGTACCACCACCAGTGGCACGGCCGCGTAACGCCGGGTCAAACAAACCGGCAGCGGCCTACGAGGAAGTTGAGAAGCTTTTTCAACCTCGCAAGTCCGAAGGCGTAAAGGTTTCAGTTGGGAAACAGAGGGTCGAGCGCGAGGACAATGGCACAGGCAAGCGTAAGGGGATAGTGGTGCTTGCCGCCGTTGGTTCTGTCGCGGTCGTGCTCCTTGCCGGTTATTTTGGTTATTCCCGGCTACGGCCAGGGCAGGTTGCCCCGAAGCCTCCTGTTGTATCGCAACCGGCGACGACGAATGTGGTGTTGCCAGAGCCCACGAACACGCCAGCTGTTACACAGACAGCGCAGCCTGTTACGGCCCCGAGTCCAGACCAAAAGCTGCGCTCACGGTCGGATGTAATGAACAGTCAGCTCAGCGCGCCTTCGCGGATTTCGTCCGACCTCAGAATGCTGGCCGGCAAGGAACCGCCGCCCTCCTCGGGTTTTGGGACAGGCGCGGAAGGTTTTGGCAACGGGGGCGGTGTCTTCAGCGGACGGAACGGGCCCAACGTGAAAGTTGAAGCTCCCAGGGTAATGAACATTTCGGCGGGCGTTGCCGGCGGTTTGCTGATCCAGAAGACCGCGCCGGTTTATCCGCAGATTGCCAAGGAAGCCAGGGTATCGGGAACGGTGGTGATTCAAGCCACGATTTCCAAATCCGGACAGATCGAGAATCTTCATGTTGTCAATGGACCGACCATGCTGCGGCAGCCTGCGATGGATGCCGTAAGGACCTGGCGTTACAGGCCCTACATGCTCGACGGGGAACCGGTGGAAGTCGAAACCACGGTGAGCGTGACCTTTACTCTGGGCGGGTGATGAGCCTTCTGGCTCCTTCCCGTCTTTTGGTCACTGGCATCTGTTTGGAATGATGGCCGAGCGGACGAGCGTTCTGTCGCATTGGGAGGAGGAACGTGGAACTTCTGAACCTGGAGAAGTACAAGGCGGAAATACACAGGACCCTGATCTCCAAGCTGGATCTGGAGAAGCTGTCGCGCGTCAACTCGAGTCAGGCGCGCCAGGCGGTGGCCGGCATTGTAAAAGAGATAATTGCCGAGCAACGGGTGCCTCTGAATTTCGACGAGCAGGAAAAAATACAGGCAGATCTGCTTGATGAGGTTTTCGGCCTTGGCCCGCTGGAGCCGCTGCTGAGAGACGCAAAGATCTCAGACATCCTGGTCAATGACAAAGATCATGTGTTCATTGAGAAAGGCGGGCTGCTGCAACGGGTGGATACTACTTTTCGCGATGACCATCACCTGTTGCAGATTATTGACCGCATCGTGTCGCGCGTAGGCCGCCGCGTGGATGAGTCCTCGCCGATGGTCGATGCGCGACTGCCAGATGGCTCCCGTGTGAATGCCATCATTCCGCCGCTGGCCTTGGATGGACCCTCCCTTTCGATTCGCCGTTTCGGGACAGGCCCGCTTGCGGCCAATCAACTGGTTCAGTTGAAGAGTGTTTCGGCGGAGATGATGGAGGTGCTTTCCTCCGCGGTGAAAGCCAGGATCAGCATCCTGATCTCAGGCGGCACCGGCGCCGGCAAAACCACGTTTCTGAACATCCTGTCGCAGTACATTCCGCGCAACGAGCGCATTGTCACCATCGAAGATGCCGCCGAACTGCGCCTGGCCCAGGAAGACATCGTGCGCCTGGAAACCCGTCCGCCGAACATTGAAGGACAGGGAGCGATTCGCCAGCGGCAACTGCTGATCAACTGTCTGCGTATGCGCCCCGACCGCATCATCATGGGCGAGGTTCGCGGAGAAGAAGCGTTTGACATGCTGCAGGCCATGAACACAGGTCATGAAGGTTCAATGACCACGATTCACGCGAACACGACGCGCGATGCGATTTCCAGGCTTGAATCGATGGTCGCAATGAGCAATATGAACCTGCCCGAGAAATCGGTTCGTCAGCAAATTGCATCGGCCATCACGATCGTGGTGCAGGCCACACGCATGAGCGATGGGACGCGTAAGGTAACCAGCGTGGCCGAGATCACGGGCATGGAAGAAAGCGTCATCAGCATGCAGGAGATTTTTACCTTCGATAAGAAAGGGATTGGACCTGACGGCAAGGTCATCGGTGTATTCCAGCCGACCCGTATCCGTCCCCGGTTCCTTGAACGGCTTCGGATTTCGGGTATCGTCCTGCCACCGATTCTGTTTGAGCGTGAAACTCAGGTCAATTGAGCGGGAAGGAGGGCAACAATTATGGGACTGATCATAGGGTTGACATTCCTGGGCGTGTTTGGAGTGGTTGCTTTGGTGTTGGTCGCCATTGGGAGCAAGGCCTCTGAGCAGGCGAAGCAAGTGCACGCCTCACTCGACTCGGCTCTAGCCACAGACAAGCTGGAAGATCGCGATGCGCTTATCAATCTTCGCAAGAAAGAACAGTTCAGCGCTATCCCATGGCTCAATAAAAAGCTCGATCAGATCGAGTTGGCGCCTCGGATCCAGTCCTTGCTCTATCAGGCAGATCTGAAGTGGAGTACAGGAGGCATGATTGCCGGTTCCGGCTTGTGTTTTGCGATTCCGGCTTATCTGGCCTATCTGCGCCTGGATTCAATTCTCATGGCCATTCCGATCGGCCTGCTGTTCGGTTCCGTGCCAATTTTATTTGTACTTTATAAGCGCAACAAACGTCTTGACAAGTTTCAGCAGGGGCTCCCGGAGGCGCTGGATTTGATGGTGAGCGCTCTTCGTGCTGGACATAGTCTTGTTGCCGCACTCGGCTCAGTGGCTCGTGAATGCGTTGACCCGATCGGTTGTGAATTCAGAGCGTGTTTCGATGAGCAAAACTACGGTCTTGAACTAAAGACCGCTCTCGACAACCTGATCAACCGCGTCCCGCTTCAAGATCTTCGCATTTTTGCGACCGCAATCATGATCCAGAAGGAGAGCGGGGGAAACCTTGCAGAGGTTCTTGACAAGACAGCTCATGTCATCCGGGAGCGCTTCCGCCTCAAGCGGCAGGTTGGTGTTCACACAGCCCAGGGGCGCATGACAGGCTGGGTACTCACATTTCTTCCTGTGATATTGGGAGCAATACTGTATTTCGTGAATCCTGAAATGATGAGCGTCCTTTGGAAGAATCCATTAGGCATCAAGCTGCTCTGGACAGCCAGCATCATGATTATTATTGGCGGTTTGGTCATTCGCAATATCGTCAATATGGACGTTTGAGGGAGTTGTATGGGATTAACGATTTTTACATTCTGCGTGGTTTTTCTGCTAGTTGTGAGTGGCGGACTGCTTTTGTTCTATCGCGAAGAGATGCTTAAGCGCATTTCCGAGGCGATCAATCCGCAGCAGCCCAAGCCGAAGTCCCTATTGAGCTCGATCCAGCAGACGGGCCTCTCGATCGGCGGCGTGATCGAGCGCTTCGAGAATGTTTTGCCGAAGACCGATGCCGAGGTTTCCGTCGTCACCTCGCGCCTGCAGCGCGCCGGCTTCCGCGATGAATCAGCGATCAGAGTGTTCTATGGCTCCAAAGTATTAGTTCCCATTCTGCTTAGCCTTGTTGCGCTGGTTTCAGGACTGTTCCGCCTAAGTCCGATTTTCGTGTTTATCTTGTGCCTTGGCGTGGGCTTTCTGGTGCCGGATTTCTGGCTGGGACGGCGAATTAAAACCCGTCAGGGTAAAATTCGACGCGGCCTGCCGGATGTGCTTGATCTGCTCGTGATCTGCATCGAGGCCGGACTCAGCCTGGACCAGGCAACGGCGCGCACCTCAGTGGAATTGAAGCATGCCCAGCCGGAACTTTGCGATGAGCTGGGCCTTGTGGTGTTGGAGCAACGAGCTGGACGCCCGCGCGGCGACGCCTGGAAGCATCTGGCGGAACGTACAGGCGTTGACTGTGTGCGCAATCTTGTTTCCATGCTGGTTCAGGCGGAATCATTCGGAACCAGCATCGCCAAGACGTTGCGAATCCACAGCGACACTCTCAGAACGCAGCGTGTGCAGGCTGTGGAAGAGGCGGCGGCGAAGACGACCATCAAGCTGATTTTTCCGCTTGTATTTTTTATCTTTCCCTCACTTTTTGTGGTGGTTCTTGGCCCTGCGGTGATCTCCATTATGGAGTCGTTCAAAGTTTTTAGTCATTGAGGGAAGGAGGAATTGCTATGGACAGTACCACGATCATCCGGGTTGTTGCCGGAGTGCTGGTTGTCGTCATTCTGATTGTCCTGATCCAGCGTCGCCGCACGCGGACCAAGTAGTGTGGGGTCGCATTTTTTTAGCGACGCCCAAGAGTCTCGTTTCGCTTGCCGGTTCGTTGCTGTTTGGGATCGGCGATTTTTCAACTAAAGCTGCCGGCACAGCTTTTGTCTGGCTCAAGCCGGGAAGCGTAACAAGGAAGCTGCTTTAAGAAAGAGGATTTGCATGGACAGTACCACAATCATTCGAGTTGTTGCCGGAGTGCTGGTTGTCGTCATTCTGATTGTCCTGATTCAGCGTCGGCGCACGCGGACCAAGTAATAGCAGGCGTTTTGCGAGTGGGCCGGTGGCTCGGTGAATTTGAGCGAGTTCGCTGGCCGACTCGAGAATCTCTATGGAGAGGGACACGGTTGTTTCGGCGCTGAGTGTCTCAGTCTCGTATCCGGCGACGGGCGAGGCGGGGTGAGTTTTTACCCAGATCTCAGCCCGATGCCTTAGTCTTCTCCGCACTGGGCCAGGCAGGTTTCACGCATGGTTCGATGCCCAACGAGAAAGGACTTGTATGAATGTTTTTGGCGGAGAGGTTGAACTAACGGCGGATAGCTTGGGATAGCGCCAGATTGTCGGGTTCCCGCCGAGGGCCGGAGGTTCCATGGAATCACGAAAACTTTGCGCATATAACCAGACTCGAGAATGCTTCCTCGGTTTGGAAGTCGCAGCTACCGACCTATCGTGCGCGGACCTCAAGGTTCTGTTCAAGAAATTGACGTTGAAGTCGGGTGAGGGCCTCTGGATGGCGCCTTTCCGAGGAATACCCGATACGGATATGCAGGCTCCGCTGGATCTGATCTATCTGGACGAGGATTGCCGGGTCAATGATGTGGTTGAGTCATTTCCCACATTTCATGTGAGCCCAACGAGTGCACGGGCCTCGAGTGTTCTGGCGCTGCCGATTCACTCGATTTATTCTTCGCAAAGCCAAAGGGGCGATCAACTGGTGCTCTGTTTGGCCGAAGAGATGCAGGGACGCCTGGAGCGTTTCTCGAGCTCAGGTGGCTCCAGCAAAGTTCAAAGCGCCGTTCTTTTGAGGGGACAGCCGCTTTGGAGCGGCGGCCCGGGTGTGGTGGAATTGGAGGACCGCTCAAACGATGACCGGACAGGGTCCGAGCAGACATATGAGATGGACCTCATTGAACCGGGGATGAGAGATGTGAAGCCGCCGAAGAACTGGCTGGAGCGGTGGTGGTCTCCGGATCCGAGAAAAGCGCCGGAGCAGAGAAAGGCTCCAAGGGGAGGAGTTCCCGGACTGGCTGCATATTACTGGACAGGAGCTGCTCCGAAGGCACACAGCATTAAAGACATCAGTTCGACCGGGTTGTATGTGGTGACGGAGGAGCGTTGGTATCCGGGTACCCTGATTTTAATGACGCTGCAAGAGACTGACGGCGGCATGGAAAACACGGGGCATTCGATTTCAGTACACTCCAGGGCGGTTCGCTGGGGAAACGACGGTGTGGGGCTCCAGTTTATTCCCCACAACACTTTGGCAGTGCAGAAAGGGCCGAATCCATTGGTGGCCGGAGCAGATCAGAGGGAACTGGACCAATTCCTGGAGCAGCTGCGCAAGGTGAAAGGCTAATTGCTGTAGGGTTTCGTGCAAGTTTTGCGGTACTTTGGTGTAACAAGCAAGGTACTATTCAGTAAAATTTGTCACCAATTTGGACAAATGTGAAGGAGAATAGAGGGGAGTACACAATGAAAAAGGTGAATGATTTGCGCGGACAGGCCGCTGTGTTTCGCAGTGCGGGCGCGGATTCCCTGTCCCTTTGTGGCCGGCTTCGAACTTGGCTTCACTCCCGCGAAAGAGGACAAGCGATAGTGGAGTTTGCCTTTGTGATCCCGATACTTCTGTTGGTCCTATTGGCGATCTTCGAGCTTGGGATCTTCCTCCTTAACTATCAGACGCTGACGCAGGCCGTCAATCAAGGAGGGGTGAGGATTCAGCAACTTTCAGGCTTGCCTGTTAGCTCGGGTGGCACCTCTGACCCCTGTGCTGATATTGCCACAGCTGTTATTGGATCGGCGGGGAATCTGGGAACGACGGGGAATAATGGCATCCAGTTGACGTTAACGGTTGGCTCCAACACGCCGGCCGGTCCCTCGCCCGCCGCAAGTTTTTCATGCGGGAACTTGGCATCTGCCGTGCAGGCCGGCGGAGGCGGCACATCCATACCCGTGATTGTGACGGGCACCTACCCCTGCATGGCGTTAACCTACGGATTCAATTTTGCTGCAAACGGTTGTCAAATGAAAGTCACAGTACAGGAGCTAATGCAATGAAAAACAATTCTGAGTCCTTTGTCCGCAGAATGCTCCGCGATCAGCGCGGGCAGGTGATGCCTTGGGTAATCTTCGGAATGATCGGCATGCTTTCGATGGCTGGCGTTTCGATAGACGTGGGTAAGGCCTACGCCGTACGCAACCAACTCCAGAGCGCCGTGAATGCCGCAGCTTTGGCGGGAGCGGCAGAGGTATACAACTCATCCGCCCTTAACGATGCAAGCAAAGTAGCGAACGATTATCTGACGGCGAATAACACGACTGGACTGACCCCGGTTTCGGGTTATCCGCAAGTGACTCCAGTATGCTTGAACATGCTGATGCCGAAGACATCGCCGTGTGTCACATCAGGCTCTAATCAGACCCCCGCTAACGCTCTCCGAGTCAAGGCGGCGGTACTGGTGCCCACGACAATTCTTGCAGTCGCGGGCATCAAGAACCTTACCGTGGGGGCCACCGCGGTGGCGTCCATGCAAGGCGTAGCGCAGCTATGGAATGTAGCTATCATTTTGGATTCGACGGGGTCGATGGGCAATAAGGACTCCTACTGTACCACAGCAAATACCACGGCAGAGCAGTGCGCGATGTCGGGCATCCAGACTATGCTGGGAGGCATTAATCCCTGTGCTACGGGCGTGACTGGCTGCAAAGCCACAGATGCGACGGCGAACTTCCGCGTAAGCTTGTTCGCGTTTCCAAATGTCCCCTCAGGCACGGGTACCGGCACGGTCGAGGACGACTACAAATGCACGGGAACGCCTATCGCGTCAGTTTATTCCCTGCCCGCGAAGCCCGACTCGGTATCGACGCCTGGCTACGTTGCAGGTACTGCCTATACGCCATTCGCATACACAGGCACTACGCCGTACACCGCGACTTACCAAATCACGCCGCAAAGCGCCGACCCGAACAATATCGATGCGAATGGTTTCACGAGCGATTATTTCGTTTCTCTCAACACATTGAACCCCGCCTCTATCCTCGTGAAGTTGATCGGGAATGGCAGCACCGACGGGTGCCTGAAGCCTCCGAGTACTTCGACCCGCACGAAGAGCCTTGCTACTCTCGCCGGATGGTCGACGAGCGGAAACGGGCCGTACTCGTGGCCTGACACCAATTACATGACCTCCTTTGCGGGAGCGATCTATGCGGCCCAGACGGCGCTCCAGGCCGAACAGGCGGCGACGGCTGCGTTGGGAATCACGACCAAGAACGCGATCATATTCGTAAGTGATGGTCAGGCAAACATGCGTTACGATGGGTTCCCGCAGAAGACAAGCACGGCTGGATCCGGCGGCGACTCGGTTACGTCTGCCGCGACCACGAAGTACTCCTCGTCTGCTGCCAATCTGACTGGTACTAAGAGCACATGGGGTCAATACCCGGACTCCAACGCAGGTTGCCAGCAGGCGATTATGGCAGCCGAATATGCCAAGAATGCAGGAACCAGATTTTATGCAGTCGCTTATGGTTCCGAGGCTAACGGATGCGTTACGGATGACGGCACATATGGTTCAGCCCAAGTCGTTGTTACCGGCACTCTTAATATTCCTATCACCTCGGCGTCCCAGGTTATCCCATGCACGGTGATGGAGGATATGGCATCGGCGGGAGCTACCGCCAATGACCCTTGGTATTTCTACACAGACGGATCAAGCGCAGCCAACGGCTGCACGGATCCCACGCATACGTCCATCGGTCTAGGCTCCATATTCACTGCGATTCAATCGACATTCACGCATCAGAAGATGCTTCCCAACAACGCGTCATAGTCAACTGAGAGACAAACAAATTCGCATCCCGGGCGGGTCTGATTATTGGACTCGTCCGGGATTCGAGTTTTAGGACGGTTCTTCAATTGCCAAATCCAGAAAACCAATCCGCTGTGTGGTTTCGATTTTGGCTGGGGCACCCAGTGACAGGTCATTGTTGCTCGGTTGGAAGTAAGAGCCACTTAGCACGAGGCTGCGAAGAGCAAATGAATTGGAGAACTGCTCAAGGAAGTGTTTGGTGAATCGACCGAGCATCATGCAGGCGCAGAAGAATGCACAGCAGGGGCTAAACAGGCTGCGGAAAAACTCCTAGACTTGGTTCAGGCTTCCGAAAGCGTCCCTCAGGGCCTAAAGGCCGCATTGATCTAGCTGGATTTATGCCAGGGATAAATCCCCGGCCTACCGCCCAAGTGAGTTATTCCGCAAGCTGTAAAGCCCACCCCATCGACGAAAACCTGTCGACGGGGACCTCAGCGAAGTCATGCCTTGACAAAGAGCCGGTCCATTCGCACATTCGTCAGACGTTACTTAGTCCTGCTCTTCGGGAATAATCAGCAATACTTCGACCTTGATCTTCTGGCCATTTTGCGTCGCCGGTCTCCACTGCCACTGGGCGAGCGAAGCCAACACAAACTGCGCCTGCGCGAGTTGCGGTGGAAAGACGACGGCGAGCGATTCGAAGCGGCCGGCCTGATTTACAAATCCGCGAATCAAGATGGCGTCGGCTGCGACTAAGTCCGGATTTAGGTTAGGCCGCACGATGCTATAGGGCCAGGGCGCCTCAATGTGAATGATGTTACCCGCCGCTGCAGCCTGGGCAGTGAGCGGAAGCGAGTATTGAAGAATCCAACTTTTGGCAAGGCCCACCGGCAGATAAGCCGTATACGACAACCTCGTACCCCACACCGGTGGCATATCCGGAAACTGATCTTCAAGCGAGGAGCCGACCACCACCGCTCCGAATTGGCCGGTGATGGACCGCGTAATGTGTGCAGTCGTAAACTGGTTGCCTTGTCCGAAATCAGGTTGCCCGGAAACATTCTTTCCTGAACCCGCTCCATTTCCCTTTTCAGCTCGGGCGTCACCTGCTCCGCCTTGTTTATCGGACGAACCTGTCTGGCCTGACTGCGCGGTACCCTTGACTTGGCCGGGCGACAACCCACCAGGAGAATTAGAGGAGGCCGATTGGTTGACTGGCGGCAGCGTGACAGCTCCGTTCGCCATATGATTTTCGGAGAGTGACATTACTGTAGTGGGAGTGGGGTTCGCTGCTCCCGCCGCTGTAGTTACAGGGGCTGGCGGCGTCGGCTTTGGTCCGGCGACCACTACAGGTGACGTTGTGCTGGGAAGAATCGGTTGAGGCCGCACGGGAATTTCGGCGGCTGCAATGGCGATGTCCGCGAGGTTCTGCTCATTGTTGGGTAAGTGGACGGAAGGTTTGATTATCGCAACCGACGGCTTCAACGGAACAGGTGGAACAATCGTCTTTACGGGAGACTTTTTCCCCTCCCAGATTACGACTGTGGGCAAAGGAATTTTTTCGAAGAGTGTGACGGGTTTGAGAATATCCGGTTGCAGCAACGTTTGAGGACCGGGAGGAGCTTCTACCATCTGGCGCATAACCGGTCGCGCTGCTGCGCTCTTGTCTGGCGGAAGCGGGTGGTCTTTGGGATGAATCTGCGGATATTCAATATCCAGTTTGGCCCGCTGCAGCTGGGCCTCCAGAGAGTGCAGGTCGAGATGGCGCACGGACATACGATCTGCGTTAGAGGGGGTCCTTACCTTGGGCGCATTGAGGAGTCCAACACCCAACAAAATGACACCTACTATATGAAAGACAACCGACGCGGCAAAGGTGTAGGGTTTTTGTACCTGTTCGGGTCGCTCAGAAAACAGCGTAATCATAGGGGAAACCTCATGATCTTGCGAAATTCCTCCCTCGCGCTGTCTGGACCCACTTGCAATGGAGGTTACGTTCTGGACATTTCCGGCTTGGGGGAGCGCTGAGAAAAGCCCTGTTGCCCCTCTCAAGACCTTAATTATATTCTCTTCCACAATCTCTTACTGCACTGCTTTGACCTATAACTCTCTTGGTACCTTCGTACCGCCTCAAGCCTTTCATTTGACTTTCATGAGGTTTGAAAAGAATACACTGAACGCACGGTAAAACTTGCACGATAATATGCTTGCTCAAGTCCTGAATAGGCGTAAAATTGATACAAGTTTCCCAAGGCGTGGCACTGGCCACAAGAAACAGAAAGGCGAATCTGGCCGGGTAGCCAGTTCACACAGGCCTCCAAATGAACCGAAGACTACTCACGATTCTTCTGATCGCATTCTTCATTGCTGCCGTTTGTACTTTACTGATTGCACATCTGGTTCGAAATCAGGCGGCGGCGCGACAGCCAGTCACTACACTTGTGGTGGCGGCGAAGGCGGACATTAAACTCGGAAACATTCTTACGGCCGATAACATCACGACTCTGGGAATTACGGGAACACCGCCCAAAGAGGCCATCCTCGAAAAGGACATGAAGACTGTCATCGGGCGGGGCGTTGTCTCTGACCTCTATGAGGGCGAGCCCATTATCGAGAGCCGCCTGGCAGCAATCGGCTCAGGCGGGGGATTGGCAGCCACCATTCCGCCGGGCATGAGAGCCTGCGCCGTCAAGGTCGATGATGTGGTGAACGTGTCGGGATTCGTAACTCCCGGCATGCGCGTGGACGTTCTAATCTCCGGCACGCCGCCTGGCCAGCAGAACTCCAATCAAGGCACAGAAGCGAGAACGCTCCTGCAGAACATTCAAGTCTTGTCCGCAGGCACTGATATTCAAAAAGACAATCAGGGCAAGCCGAAGCAGGTGCAGGTGGTCAACCTGCTGGTCACTCCGGAACAAGCAGAGACACTAAGCCTGGCGAGCAATCAGGTCACAATCCGGTTGGTATTGCGCAACCCGCTGGATACCAAAGTTGAACCGGTCCCCGGCACCGCTACAGTCAATCTCTTTGGGGGCCCGACCTCGCCGACGCAGGCAAAAGTCGTAAAGGTCGTAAAACACGTTGCTCCGCAGGCTTTTGTTGTCGAGGTGTTCAACGGATCAAAACAGTCTTCAGAAAAATTTGCTTCTCCGGGGGGACGCCAGTGAGAGCGAAGAGTAGCATTACCATCTTATGTTGCAGCGCATTGTTTTTACTGCTGTACGCCGGTGCAGGGCTGCAGGCTCAAACTTCGCCGCCTCCTCCTCAACCCGCTGGCCCGTCGATTCAAGACTCGACGAATGATTTGTCAGTCGCCGTAGGCAAGACAGTGCTGGTGGATTGTCAGTGGCCGGTAGCGAGGGTTTCCATCGGTCTTGGCGAAATTGCCGAGGTCCATGCGACCAGCCCGAGCGAGATCATGGTGGAGGGCAAGGCTCTTGGAGAGACGAGCCTGATTATCTGGGATACTCATGGTGGCCGGCAGTTTTTCAACGTGACGGTGCGCGCCAGTGCGGCTGGACTGAATGAGACCCTCGACGCAATCCGCCGCGAATTGAAGGCAGAGCTTCCTGGCGAAAACCTGAAGGTCAGCTCGGAGAATGGTTCCGTATTTCTTCGCGGCACGGTCAGGGATCTGACTGCTTCCGGCCGCGCGGTGAAGATTGCTTCGATGGGCGGGAAAGTCGTCAATCTGCTCAATGTCGATGTGCCTGCCTCCGAACCGCAGATTCTGCTGAAGGTGAAATTTATCAGCGTCGACCGGACCAAGGCGTCATCCTTTGGCGTCAATTTCTACAACCTGGGCGCGGGGAACTTTATTGGAGGGGTTTCAACAACACAGTTCTCGCCGCCGGGGATCACCTTTGCTGGTTCAGCATCATCCCTCACCACCACAGTGTCCAACGAACTCGGGATGAATCTTTCCGCCTTCTATCCAGGCCTTGGCTTGGGTGCAACCATTATGGCCGAAGAGACCAGAACCGGGTCGCAGGTTCTGGCCGAACCGAACCTTCTGGCGGCCAACGGCAAAGAAGCCAGCTTTCTGGCTGGTGGCGAATTTCCCTATCCGACGGTTCAGGGCGGCACTGTCGGCTCGGCAACGGCGGTTACCATCGCGTTCAAGGAGTATGGAATTCGCTTGAATTTCCTTCCCACCATTACTCCCCGCGGAACGATCCGCCTTCAGGTGGCTCCGGAAGTCAGTGCTCTAGACTTTTCAGATGAGGTGGAAGTCTCGGGATTTGTGGTGCCCGCCATCACCGTCAGGAAGGTGAATACCGAAGTTGAATTGGCCGAAGGTCAGAGTTTCGTCATCGGTGGGCTGCTGAACAACACGGAATCCGAAACCTTCATGAAGATTCCGTTTCTGGGTGACATTCCAGTACTAGGCAAGTTCTTCCAGTCGATACAGAAGACCAAGGCTAATAACGAACTGATTGTGATTGTGACTCCGGAGATTGTGGCGCCCATTCCGGCCGGGGATCCGCTGCCTTCGCTAAAGTTTCCTGCCAAGTTCCTTCCGCCCAACTCCGGTATACCGATGAATAATCCGGATGCTAAAACCGCAGCCAACACCCCACCCCCAGCGCCGCCATCGATGCCGGTCGAGAAGTTGATCGATAGCATGAAGCCGGAGGTGCCGCTGGTGATTGAAGGAGGCGCGGGCACATTTGGCTCGGGAGGGGCGTTGCCAGTCGGCAATACACCAACTGTTCCCTCACAACAACCGTAACGAAGTATCCGGCTGCCCCTATGCGGGCAGCCGGCCATCTTCAGAAGAGATCGCAGAGAACTCTGCGGCTACAGACGAGAGGATCGGAGACAACCGGATGAGTCCGTTCCGCTGGATCGCGTCGGGGCTGCGGAATTGCTTCTCATTACATCGCCACGCCCCCCAGGATTTTCGTCTGCGGGTTTCAAACCAGACACGCAATACGGTGCTCGCAACTTCGATGGAGGTGGCGAACACCAGTTCAAAGCGCAGGAAAGGCCTGCTGGGACGCGAGGGTCTTTCTATCGGAGAGGGGTTGTGGATTCGCCCTTGTGAATCCGTGCATACCTTCTGGATGCGGTTCCCCATCGATCTGGTCTATTTGGACAGCAAGAATCAAATCAGGAAGGTTGTGAGCGAGGTTCGTCCATGGCGGCTGTCGGGCTGTCTCCGGGCCCACTCCGTTTTAGAACTGCCGTCAGGCACGATCCGAGAAACTCAGACACAACCTGGAGATATTTTGGAGTTCTCGGCTGCTTCTTCGGGGAATTGAGCGCATAATATCCCCGGATTTTCATGCCCACTCGCATCGTGAATCGAACTATCACGACGTGAGTGCGAGCGGCGCTTCATCCGATTCTGCGGACACCAAGAGCTGAACAATTCTTGGACCGCGCTTCACATAAATCCACAGATAGAATATGGCCATGAGCAAGAGGATGAGCGGGGCTGAAAAGACCTGCATCGCTGTCGGGATCTGCGCGGAAAGCGCCGATGACGCAGGGAGCAGGCGATGCATGAGACCGAGGAGAGCTATCCAGGAGATGTCTCCGGTCAACACGAATCCCGCGGTATTCAGCAGCAAGGCGAGCCACCCGATCACGCCGCCCTCGGCCCAAAGCATGGCGCAAGCGGGAACCGTAAGCAGAAGCAGCTTGGCGTCGTATTGATGATGATAGACAGGCAGCATGGAAAGAGCCGCAATTGCCGCCAGCGCCACCCAAGTTCTTGCAGCGGAGGATCGGGATCGCAGAGTGACCAACACCCATGCGAGCAGGAGTGGCCCACAAATAAGGTAGGTGACCAGATTGTAGATGCGCGGTTCGGACCAGAAGGCGCTGACAGCAGTTTGCAGATTGATCATCATGCCGAGACCCCTAAAGCCCATGGAAGCGAGTCTTGGATCAGTTTGACTGCCGTGTGCCGAAAATGCCAAGAGATTGGAGTGAAGCTCCTGCATCCAGCGCGGCGATACTTGCCATACCCACAGGACTCCTGGCAGACTCAGCGCAACTGCGGCCAGGAGGGTTTGCAATGCGCGTTTGCGGTAAACTCCGCCCGCCAATAAGAAATAGAGCCACACGAGGCCCGCATCCTGCGGCTTGATTGCCAGGCTGATAGCCAGACAAAGTATGCCTGCCGGGACAAACCGCCTGCGAAGAAAGCACCAGACGGCCACCATGCTAAGGCCTATGGCAAATCCGGCCATGTTGCCAAGAACCATAAGCAATTCGCTGTTGGCAAGCAAAAAGCCGATGAGAGCGCCAGAGATCACAGGCGCCCAGTTGGCCCCAAGATCCCACATCAGGACGGCGCCAAGGATAAGGCTGCCAGCCATAAGCGCCACCCATAGCAGGTGCGCCAGCCCCCACGGCAACGCAGCGAAGGGGAGGGTAAATAAAAATGCGGCCGGCAAGTATAAATACCGCGCAAAATGGTTAGCGTTGGCAATATCTCCGGGGAGTTCTCCTCCTTCCGCCCGAGCTATGCGTAGAACCTGGCTTTCGTCATAAGGATCGCAATTCTGCATAAGGCACCGGGCGGGGTAGTAATTCACTCGAAAATCCACCATTGCGACAGACGACGAATTCGCCAGGACAGTTCCCAGAAGCACGAACGCCGCGCTTCCCAGCAGCACCAAATACAGCCCATCTAGCCTTGCCTTACTCATCTTGCGTTTCTTTCTGCCTTCTCTTCGAGTACCGTTCCGAGTCTTGCAATCAGTCAGTCAATTTTCGGTCAGCCAAGATCACGGCGCCGGGATCACGCCTTACATAAATCCACAGATAGAATATGCCCATCACCAGCAAGATGAGTGGAATGGGAAAAATTTGCGCACCTATCAGCATCTTACTGGTGAGCGCGTTTGCGGGAAGGGGCAGTTTACCGATAACGCTAAAGAAAATTGCCCACGGAATATCCCCGGTCAGGACAAACCCCGCCACTGTCACAGCGAGCGCCAGACGCCCGATGCGGCCTCCTTCAGCCCATAGAATGGCGCAGGCGGGCACGGTGAGCAGCAAGAGTTTGGTGTCTTGTTGCCGATGATAGACGGGCAGCATAGTTAGAGCCGCGATCGCGGCCAGCGCCAGCCGCGCTCGAGCCGGAGAGGAACGAGATCGCAGAGTGGCGAGCATCCACCCGAGGATGAGCGGTGCGCATATAAGATAGCTGGCCGTATTGTAGACACGCGGGTTGTCCCAGAACACACCGATGATGGATTGCAGGCTGACCAGCATGCCCAGGCCGTGTGCGCCCGACGAGGTTAGTCCAGGATCGTTCAAATTGCCGAGTGCCGCGTACTCCACAATATTGGAGTGCAGTTCCTGCATCCAGAGCGGCGCGACACGCCAGACCCACAGGACTGCGGGCAGACTTATCGCCAACGTTACCAGCAGAGTTTGCCATGCGCGCTTGCGGTAAACTCCTCCGGCCAACAAGAAAAAAAGCCAGACCAGGCCCGCGTCGTGCGGCTTGGTTGCGAGGCTGATCGCGAGACAGAGAACACCGACCGCAGCGAACCTGTCGCGAAGGAAACACCAGACAGCAACAATGCAAAGACTGATGGCAATCCCGGCCATGTTGCCGGTTATCACCAGCAATTCGCTGTTGGCAAGAAGGAAACCGACGAGGAGCCCGGAAATGATCGGCGCGTGGTCCGCCCCAAGGCTCCAAATCAAAAAAGACGCAAAGATCAGGCTCCCGGCGATAAGCGCCATCCATAGCAAGTGCGCCGGCCCCCACGGCAACAGCGCGAAGGGTACCGAGAAAGAAAACGCAGTTGGAAGATATATATACCGCATGATTTGGCGGGCCTTCGCGACATCCTCGGGGCGGCCTCCTTGATCTGCCGCGGAGAAGCGCAACAACTCGCCTTCGTTATAGGGATCGCAGTGTTGCACAAGGCATCGGGCGGGGTAATAAAGCACTCTGAAATCCACCATCTGGATAGGGGAGGTGCTGGCCAGAATGGCGCCCAGCGAGAAAAACACCACGCAGCCCAGCGCCAGCATGTACAAACCGTCGAGACGCTCCTTGGTCATCTTGAGCCTCTCACGGTATTGAGAAAAACGCACGAGCTCGGAATCCTTTTCCTGAATGGACTATTCAGAGGTATGCCAGAATCGAGCCGCTCCGGCGCAATTGGGACTCCCTCGGAGCTTCCAGACTCAGCTGGCACGGCGAGAGTAGAACAGCGCCGCACGTAGACCCACAGATAGAAAACGCCCATGGCCAGCAGAGTGAGGGGGACTGGAAAGACCAGTCCACTTGCCACCATCCGGCCGGCCGTTCCCGCCGCCGGCAAGTGCAGGGTGCGGATGAGACTGAGGAAGATTACCCACGGAAGATCTCCGGTCACGACGAACCCTGCCGCAGTAAGCAGCGGCGCGAGCCAGCCGATCAAGCCTCCCTCAGCCCAGAGCATGGCGCAAGCGGGAACAGTGAGCATCAATAGCTTGGCGTCATATATCCGATGATAGACGGGCAGCATGGCAAGAGGCGCAATGGCCGCGAGCGCCAGCCACGCTCTCTCCGGCGAGAAGCGGGAACGCAGTGTAACGAACGCCCATAGGAGCAGCGGTGGCGCGCAAATAAGATAGGTGACCGGATTGTAAATACGAGGATCGTCTCGGAAGACGCTGACGACCGTTTGCAGGCTGATTATCATCCCGAGGGTATGTGCTCCCATGGAAGTTGGACCTGGGTCGTTGAGATCGCCGCGTGCGGAAGTGGCAAGTAGATTGGAGTGCAGTTCCTGGGGCCATTGCGGCGCAACGTTGGAGACCAATAGTACGGCCGGCAGCGCCAGCACAAGAGTCACCAACAGGGTTTGCAGAGCCCGCTTTCGATAGACACCGCCCGCCAGCAAAAAGTAAAGCCATACTGGACCCGCGTCATGAGGCTTGGCTGCGAGGCTGATCGCAAGGCAAAGAACTCCGACCAAAACAAAGCGGGGCTTCAGGAAGCACCAAACGGCGATCACGCAGAGGCTCACAACAATCCCGGCGGAATTGCCAATAATTACGAGCACCTCGCTGTTGGCGAGCATGAAGCCGATCAGCAAGCCAGAAATTGCCGGCGCATAGTTCGCCCCAAGATTCCACATCAGGAAGGCAGCAAAGATAATACTACCGAACATAAGGGTCATCCACAGCATGTGGGCCGGCACTAACGGCAGCATTGCGAACGGAGAGACGAGAAACAACGTAACCGGCAGGTTGATGCAAACGAGTATGGAGCGGCGAACCGAACGGGAGATATCGGGATCGGATGGAAAAGTGCCTCCATCTGCCTGATATGCACGCAGAATTTCGCCGTACTTATAGGGGTCGGTATGTTGGATCAGCAATCGCGCCCCGTAATAAACTGCTTTGAAATCCGACATCGGGGCGGGAGCGCTGTGCTCCAGGGTGGTGCCAAGCAAAACAAACACCGTAGCGCCCAGCAGCAGCAAATACAAACCGTCGAGCCGCGCTTTGGTCATCTTAAGCCTCTCTGCGCCAGCGACGTCACGCAAGCCCGGGATTGTACTCCTGTTGCCGGGTGAACGGCCGATTGGAGTACTGTTCTAGAAATGATGGAGGAGAGCTGTGTGTTTACCCAAGGATAATATACGCCCATCGTCAGCAGGATGAGTGGAGCATGCGCATCGGGACAACATGGCAGGTCCGAGTCGTTAACCCCTCACTGAATATGCGCAAGGCCCTGGCGAAAGTGCCTATGACTGTTTGAGTGCCATCTCAAAGAGGCGATCCCGGTTCACTGGCCGCGCAGGAATGGATTGCTTCTGCGTTCCGCGCCGATTGTGGTGTCGGGGCCGTGGCCGGTGAGGACGCGGGTTTCGTCTGGCAATGTCAGCAGGCGAGACTGGATGGAGTTGATGATCTGATCGTAGTTGCCACCGGGCAGATCTGTGCGGCCAATGCTGCCTTCAAAGAGCGTATCGCCGGCGACGAGAAGCTTGAGCGCGGCAAAGTGAAGACAAACCGAGCCTTGGGTGTGGCCAGGAGTGTAGATGACCTGTGCGGGGTAGAGTTCCAAACCCACGCGCATACCGTCGGCCAGGCTCTCGTCTGGCGGAGCGGTCTCGGGCGTTTCCACACCCAGCCAGCCAGCCTGTTGATCCATCATCTTGAGCAGCGGGAGATCGTTTTCGTTTAGCAGGATAGGAGCACCGGTGAGCCCCTTGAGCCTAAGAGCTCCGCCCACATGATCGATGTGGGCGTGAGTGACCAGGATCTGCTTGAGCTTGAGGCCTAGTTCGACGAGCCGGCGATAAATCCGGCCGACCTCATCGCCTGGATCGATGACGATGGCCTCGCCGGCCACACGGTCGCCGAGTATGGTGCAGTTGCAAGCCAGCGGGCCAACAGGGAAGGTTTCCAAAATCATTCTTCCATTGTATTGCCACGGGCGCTTTAAACGAGGGCGGGTTTGCGGAAGGTGATCGCGTAGAATTTGCCGTCTTTCAGCATTTCAACGTGGATGTCATTCATCTCCGGCGGCACCAGGTCGATCGGTACCGTGACAACCTGCTTCCGCTTCGAATAAAAACTGCTTGTGAATGGAATGTTTTCGTATGTACTTTTCACGTACTCTTCGGTTTCATCCTCGATCATCAGATGGCCGCCCGGCTTGGCCACTCGGATCATCTCGTGGATGGCCTTTGCACGGTCGCTGAAGAAGTTGAAGCCGCCGCAGGTAAAGACCACATCGAAGCTCGAGTCAGCGAAGGGCAGGCTTTCGGCATTCCCCAGATAAAGGTCGGCGTTCATCTGCCAGCGGCGCATATTGTTCTGGCAGTTAGCGAGCATTTCGGGGGAGAGATCGAGTCCGGAGAGCTTTGCGCCATCGGGCAAGAATTTGAAGTTGAGTCCTGTGCCGACGGAGGTCTCGAGCACAGAGTCGCCGGACTTGACTTCGAGCAGGTTCATATAGTTTTCGAAATACGAGTTCAGCTCAAGGCCGCGGAAGGCGCCAAACAGACGTTGCGTATCGTCGTAAAATCCGCCGATGGTTTCATACAGTTGGTTGTATTTGCCATTGTCGCCGGTAAGATCCTCCGGCTTGAGAAAAGTTGGAATCCCGTTGCGAACTGGGAAGCGCTCACCGGAGCTGCTGACCAACTCCTCTCTGCCTTTTTCAGTGCTTACATGCAATGGGCTTCTGGTAAAGGGACTCTGGAGAAGGGCAATGGTCTCCGATTGGCCGGCCCAAGACTTGTATTTTCTGGGATTGAACAACGCCAAGATACTGAGAAGCAAGGCTCCGCCAAGACAGATCGGGCCAAAGATTGCGCCGAAACCCATGGACGAGTGCGGTTCGACAAGATCGAAGAATCGAGTGAGTTCGACGCCCGCAGCAAAAACAATACCCGCGGCGAAGACGAAGATAGTGGCGCGAGATTCACGGTTCCAAAGCCAGACGATTGTCGCCGCAAACCAAAAAATGAGGAATGTGGCGATCCCGGTTGTTGGAGCGGTGCGGAGGTGAAGCGCCAGTGCGAACGATGGGATAGCCACCGCCGCGAGCGGCAAGGACAGGGTCGCCAGAAATCCAGGCAGGCGCGGGCTGATGAGACGGTGAAAGGTGAAGGGCAGGACGCCGAGTATCGCGGCGATAACCATCCAGCCAAGGTAATTGAGCACCTGTTGCAGCCCAGTCAGGGGAATCTTGTGCCAGCCAAAGATCATGCTGGGGACGACGCTGAAGCCCATCATCCACAGGAATCCGCGCCGAGGTTTTTGTGTGCCCACAAACCATGCGCCTAGAATTGGGCCGGTCCATATGCCCACTTGGGAGATGAAAAAGCCAAGGACGAAAAGGCTGGCGACAATCCAAGCTATGATCTGCGAACTGCGACTGGGACGGATTTGCGTAGGCATCTTACAGTCTTCCTTTCGTTGCGCGTTCAGCGGTCCTATACGCCGGTTGCGGCCACAGGCCCGGTTAGCAAATTGTGGGTGTATCGGCGAGCTTTGAGTTTTCGTGTGCTGCAGCTTCGATAGAAGCAAGCTGAGCCAGCGCGGATTCGCCCCAATCGAGCGCGGCGCGGGTCATTGTGATTCCCAGGCTCAGGGTAAGCATCCAGTAGGGCATATGCGGGTTCTGAGATTGATGTTGGTTCGCCATCCTCTCGATCCCTTCGAGCATGGCCAGCGAGCGCTGGTTTCGTTTTTGCAACTCACGGACATGCGCGATGGAGACGCCGGGCGCTGCCTCCCGGCCAAAAAAGAGCTTGAGCATGAATTCATTGCGGGGCGGATCGTTTTGAAAAGGCAAAGCAAGCCAATCGCGAAGGCAAGCGCGGCCTGCGTCCGTAAGCGAATACTCCTGTCGCCGCTTCTTGGGCGCGGAGGCTGGCTTGCATGGCTCGATCAGGCCCTCGGCGGCCAGCCGCTTGAGAGCGGGGTAAATTTGACCGTAGCTCTCGCCCCAGAAGCTGCCAAAGTTATCCTCGATGGCTTTGTGAATCTCGTAACCGGAACCACTCGGTGCGATGGAAAGCATGCCAAGAATAACGTAATCGGTTCGACTGTGTTTCATACATCTGCAAGATATATCTGTCAGATACGTTTGTCAACAAAAATAGTTAAGGCTCTGTGGAGTGTGCGACGAATCAGCAAAAAAACGGCAGGCTGAAAGGCCTGCCGTTTCCTGTAAATCTGAATGAAAAGAATAGTTTGCGGACTACTTTCCTGGTTTGGCGGGTGCCGAGGCCGGCGCGGGCTTCGAGTTCTCCAGCACGGAATGTGAGCCGCCGGTTGAGCGCTGGTAGAGGATGGTCAGGCTTATTGAGGTAAGCATGAAAATGATCGCCGACCAAGTGGTAAGCCGGGTGAGCACGTTGGCTGCAGCGCGAGGTCCGAAAGCGGTCTGCGAACCCTGCCCGCCGAAGGCGCCAGCGAGGTCAGCCGAACGGCCCTGCTGCAAAAGCACTACACCGATCAGAAAGAGGCACACAACAATGTGCAGGCCGACGATGAAACCGAAAAGGATATTCATTTTGGAAGCTACTTTCCAGGTCAGTCCGGCTGGCCCGGACGAGAAATTTTGGTGCGGAAGAGGGGACTTGAACCCCTACGCCTTTTGGGCGCCAGCACCTCAAGCTGGTGCGTCTGCCAATTTCGCCACCTCCGCACTGAGGTGAACTTAACAAGTATAGCAAAAGTCTGGGGTGTCGAGAAACGGTGTTTTCAGAGGGTTCTTTCACTCGGCCAGCCGGACCATCCACGCGGCCAGAGCCCGCTGGTCATCTGTACCGATCGAGTGATCGGCTTGGATTTTGCCCTGGTCTGCTGCGTCGCGATTCTGGCTAACTTTGAATTTGCCTTCGATGCGTTGGATAGCGATGCGGAAGCCTACGATTTCCTTGAGCATTGACCGACGGAAATCGGCCGGCATGGCACGCCATTTTTCCGCGTAGGCCGGCTCATGGACATGCATCAAACCGAAAAGCAGGGCTTCCTTGCCGGGTTCGTCCTCGACCAATTCCAGAGTGCCGTAGGCATGAACGGCGATGTAATTCCATGTGGGTACTGAGAGAGGATCGGCGTATAGCGTGGGCGAAACATAGCTGTGCGGGCCAGAAAAGATGATCAGCATCTCGTGACCGGCCAGGGCCCCCCAATGGCGATTGGCACGGGCAAAGTGGCCCTCAAGCAGGCCGTGCGGTCCCTCATCTTTGACCACCAGCGGCAGATGCGTGGCCACCAGGGGCGCATCGGCCTCAGTCTTCAATTGCGGAGCTGCCTCCGGGCCAACGAGAATGGCAAACGAGTAGGCCCGCATGGCCTCGATGAGAATAACGCGGTCGGTGATCTGGTTGAATTTAGGTGTGTACATTGCAGCTCCTATTGATTGCACTCAAAGCGGAAACCGCCCTAACGCAGGGCGTGGCTGATGGCGGTAATGTGAGTGGTGCCACGCACCTCGATGGTGACGTCGATCACGGTTTCGCCGAGGCTGACGCCATAGCAGGCGCGATTGTAAGTGGTTTCGACGTTGTTTATGCGTTTACGGGCGAGGATTTTCGTCAGATTGTGCAGGACGCCTGCTTCGACTAGGCGATGCTCAGGTCAGCTTCAAACAGCACACCGGCGCCAAATTACCTTTGATTCCTTTGAGACTCGAATGTTGTGTACGAGATCCTATTTTAAGACGATTAAAAAGAGAATTAGGTGTAATATGGTCAGTTCTCGGTCCGCTTACGAATTGACAGAGTGAACGCGCATGATCTGTACGAAGTGTAAGAGCTACAGGATCCGTCGAATCAAGAGGGAAGGATTCCTACGCACGAGACTGGCACCACTGTTCGGCTTCTATCCTTGGCGATGTTCCAACTGCGGGACAGTGCAACTGCTCAAGACGAGGGGCGGGCCGACGCGTAGGCGTAACGCGGGTAATTCGGCCGGGGAGCAGGAAGAATTCGGCGAGCCAGCTGCGCCGAGAACGTCCTGATTGATAACACGCGAAGCGACCGCTGAGGAACAATTCAGTTTAAGCTCGCGTGAAGGCAGTTGGCATTTTCGCTGGGCCGCCGGAGTCCATCTCGGCAGAGTCGGATGTGCGCCGCAAATATACCCAAAGATAGAAAATACTCATCACCAACAGAATGACCGAGGCTGGCCTGTTCAGCATGACGGTCAGTACCTGGCCGAGTATTCCCGCTGTCCTCACGTGCAGCTTCTCCGCAAGAAGGGTGAGAACTACTAACGGAACATCGCCGGTCAACACAATCCCCGCGGTAGTTATCAGCAGCGCAAGCCAGCGAGTGAGGCCTCCTTTGGCCCATAGGATGGCGCAGGCTGGAACAGCGAGCATCACTAACTTTGCGTCCCACGGCCGATGATAAGTGACGAGCATGGTAAGAGGCACAACGGCCGCAAGCGCAATCCACGCTCTCTCTTGCGAGACGGGCGATCGAAGTGTGCGCACCGCGCCTAACAGCAGAAGCGTTCCGCAAACCAGATAACTGATCGGATTGTAGATGCGTGCATTGTCCTCAAAGACACTGATGGCCGCTTGCAAATCGATGACCATAGCGGCTGAATGGCCGGTGAGGGATGCGAGGCCCGGCTCATTGATGCCGCCGCGCACTGAAATCGCCGCGAGATTGGAGTTCCAGTCGTGCATCCAACTCGGCGCAACGTACGATAGCCAGAGAAAAGCTGACACTCCGAGGACGGCTGTAACAAGGAGGGTTTGCAGCGCGCGCTTCCGGAAAGGTGCGCCCGCCAGCAATAAAAAGAGCCATACCAACCCCGAGTCATGTGGCTTGATTGCGAGACTGGCGGCAAGGCAAAGGACGCCGACCCAGACAAACCGCTCGTTGAAGAAACACCATACGGCTATCACGCATAGGCTTACGACAATCCCGGCGGTATTGCCCGCGACAAATATCGATTCGCAATCGACAAGCAAGATGCAAATCAGAAACAAGGAGAGATCCGGCGCATAACGCGAGCCTATATCCCACATCAAGAAGGCGGCAAGCGTGAAGGCTCCAGCAGTGAGGGCGACCCACAACAAGTGCGCCGGTCCCCAGGGCAACATCGCGAAGGGAGCTACAAAAATGAATCCAGTGGGCATGTTTACATACAAAATAACGGCCTGGCGTGCCGCGATGGTCTCTGTCGGACGTTCCCCGCCGTCGACGCGGTAAACCTGCTCCAGTTCCGTCACGTTGTATGGATTGTGGTGCTCGAGTAGACAGCGCGTGCCATAGTAAACTGCCCTGAAATCCACCCACCCATTTGCCGTCTGCCCAATCGAAAAGCCCCAACTGATGGCAATTCCGCTGGCCAGCAGTATCCAGATCAGGGCATTCCGCCGCGTCGTTGTCATGGTCGGCCTCTTTCTAGTTTCTCGCCGCGGTTCGCGGTATAAACTCCAGCACCTTGGTATCGTCGAACGTTCCTAACTCTCGAACAGTGTAGGTTGCCGCGGCACTCTGCGTCAGCCAATCCAGAGTTCTGTATGACGTTTGATAAGCGACGGCCAGAAAACGCTCACGCTTGCTCGCCGCTTCTTTGAGAAACCGCGAACCCACGCGAATTGCCTCTCCATTGAGATCTTCGGGCAGTGGCACGACCGGCACGCTGAGTTTGTAGTAAGAAAGTGGCGCAAAGAATTTGCTCTCTTTTGCGGAATCAAGCGGCATTTCGACATAATTCGACTCGGGGAAGTTGCTACAGATCAACACCGGGGCCCCGTCGACAGAGGCGCTTCGTTCGGCAGCTTCCAAGGCGTATTTATATGAGACTTGGTGTCGCCGGGAGAGTGGGGAGCTAAAAGAAAAGAAAGCAGTGATCATCACGAACGCCACGCAGAATAACAGACGTATCGAGCGGGGACGAAAGGCGTCGACCAGCACAGCCCAGCAAAGCGAGATGCCTGGAACGGCGATCAGCAAGTAGCGTGGGGTGTTCATGTGGAAGGATGTAACCGCACTCACGCCATACAGAATGAGAACCGGAATAAGCGCCAGGTATGCACACAGCAGGATCGGGGTGCTTTCATATTGGCGTCTTAGATCGCGCCGCTGCGGCGCAAGAGCGGATACAAGAAAGGCGGCAAAACCAGTGCCGCAGAGGCAGGGAAGCAACCACCCCGGCGCAAGCGTCCAGGCGAGGCGCAGCAGAGTCGGAGCCGGCTCGCTAACGTGGGAATTAGCGTTGTGGAACAAGGAAATCGTCAGTGGGAGGACCGGCAAAATCGCCAGCGCAAACGTTGCGAGAGCAGCACCGAACTGCCTCCACGCGACTTTGCGGTCGCCCATTTTGAGAACAAAAAAGCAAAGACCCAGGGCTGGCAGGATCACGATAAACAAAAAATGAAACAAAATAATGCATGCTGCCGAAAGGCCGAACAAGGCTGCGAGCCAATTTGAGCTGCTGCGTCTTAAGCGAAACAGGATAAGAATGGCGGCGTTCGCTGACAGGACCGCGAACGCGTAGGGACGGACGTCGTTGGCCGCGAAAACCACAATCGGATCAACACAGAAGATAATGGTCGCGAGGATAGCGCAATCGCGCGAGAACAGCTCGCGGGCCGCACGATAAAGCAGGTAGCCCGCGACAAGCATGGCGAGAATGGATGGAATTCGCAGAGCAAACTCGCTGGTTCCAAATAGTTTGCTCGATAGCCAAAGAATGTAACCATACTCGGGCGACGAAAAGGTCAGGAACTGGCGAGGCCATATTTCCGAGAAACCCGCATTGATCTGCCAATACGTGGCAGCCTCATCCACCCAGAGCGGGGAGCGGATGGCGAGAAACCAGACGGAGACCGACAAGGCAGCAGCGAGGGCATAGATTGCGAAGAACACGCGATCCCGTACAGATTTGGGGCACGCCGCACTTCGGTCATTCACTTGAGACTCTTTGAATTGATTCTCCCCGATTGAACTGAAGAATTCCAAGATAAATCTCCTCGAATACGCGTCGGGCGCCGATGGCTTGCTTGCATAACTTCGCCGGATTCCGGCGATGCAGCCTG
>JBEKQD010000028.1:0-45071 GCA_049520075.1 Occallatibacter sp.
ATGGTGGAGGCGGCGGGAGTCGAACCCGCGTCCGAAATCGCTGTCAGCCAGGAGTGTTCATGCTTTGTCCGGTTCCTTGTGGTTTCGCTCCCGGCACTCAGAGCGGACAAGATGTGCCGAAAGCTAGTCCGATGATCTCGCGCAAGCAACACGGACCGAGCCGCTCACGCCAGCCTACTGTATGACGTCCGCTCACAGCCCATAGGCGAAGCCGTGGAGGACGGCAGCTTAATTAATTAAGCTGCAAGTGCCAGATTATCGTTGGCAACTTTGTTTTTGCAGGCGATTACGGGTGCCCACCCCCCGACATGACTCCTAAGCCGCAATCGATCCCGTCGAAACCGTGACGCCCCCATAATGACCGGCCCCCATTGGATGATCGGAGTCTCGGTTTGGGTGCGAGCCCGTTCAACTGGCTCGTGCTGCTGCCTCCATTTTATGCTAATTCCGGTCTTCCCGCAGGCCTATTGCTTCTCCAGCTCGATGCTCTCGTATTCGTGTCTCGCAATTGAGGCGCGAATCTGGGCGGGCGTTTTGCCCAGCTTGGTCTGCTGGTAGGCGAAGAAGCCTTCCTTGGCGCAGGTGTCGCACTCGGTTGAGTGCGTGGTCTCGTAGCAACTTCGCAAGCTTGTGTGGCCCAGTGAGCGGTCGCAGCGGCAATTGCACGGCAGTTGGTAGAGCACGTTCCCAACTTTGGCCGCAACCAGGTAGGCATGAACCTGCCAGGGATAGCGGAAGTGTTCTCCGGTTAACTTGCTCCCGGAAAGAATCGGGGCCAATGCGCCCACTTTGAGCGGCGCGGAAGGATGGTATGCGGGAACGTCATCAGCCGGGTTCGACCACTGCGCAAAGCTGATCGCAGTCGCGGCGAAGACGGCCAAACCAAGAATCCAACGGCTTTTCATCCAGCCACTCGTCATAACACCCCCTGGTGTCATTCTAGACGGAAATCGAAATCCATTGCGGCCGCAGGGTCGGCGGACGGTGTTCGCGTCGGCTTTTGCGCAAAAAAAAGGCGGCACGAACGGTCTTGCTGTTCGTGCCGGGAGGCCAGTGACGCAAACTACTTCCAGTACAGAGAGGATCTCCATCACTGGAATATATACACCATAGCATAGATTCAGAGGAAGTCAAATACAAAAATCGAAATTATTTTGAACTGTTCCACATTACGCACTCAAACGCCCTATAGCGTCTCAATACGTGACACACTCTTAAGGTAAACGCTGCGTTTAGCCAACTTCCAACCGGCAAAACCTCTGTTAATCAACTTAAACGATTGCACTTACCAAAAACGGAAGACGGATTACTCTAGCCTTCTCCTAGCGCGAGCTTCGGGGCAATCGGAGAAGTTTCCGAGCTCACCAAGGGGCTGGACGTTCTCCGGAAATACCCCAAAAACCTATTTACTCTTTATAAGCCATATGCGCTTAGATATACATATTTCCGGATTTTCATGCCCAGTTCGGACGAAAAAGCCGCAGATCAGACCACATGACCGGTGCCCCGGCGTCAGACCAGCTTGTCGGCCACGGTTGCAAGCTCGAAATCCTTGGCTGTCAGGCCCCCGGCGTCGTGTGTAACCAGGCCCAGGCGCACCCGGTTATAGCGGATGTCGATATCCGGGTGGTGACCCGCCTTCTCAGCCTGGTCGCCCACGCGGTTGACGAAGGCCAGCGCGGCAATAAAATCATCAAACTTGAAGGTTCGGGTCAACTCCCCGGCTTCAATCTGCCAGCCGGGAAGGGCGCCCAGAAGGGAAGCAATTTCTTCCTTTGAAAGTGGGTGCATGGCTTCAGCTCCGAAGATGAATTCTATTTCTCTTTCGGCATTGGTCTGTCCACAATGTCGAAGGTCGACAGCCTCTTGCTCTGTTCGCCGATCTGCGTTTGCAACTCGTGCCAAACTCCAATGGGAACCTTAAGAAAGACCTCCACAACAGCGGGGTCGAACTGCGTTCCTGCGCAGCGCTGAATCTCTTTGCGAGCCTTCTCAAAGCTGCGCGCCTTGCGGTATGGCCGTTCGCTGGTGATGGCGTCAAGCGCATCGGCAACGGCAAAAATGCGTGCTCCGATGGGAATCTCGCTACTGCGTAGCCCCGACGGATAGCCGCTGCCATCGTAGTGTTCCTGGTGAGTAAATACAATCTCCGACACTTCGCGCAAAAACGGAATCTTGCGCAGCATATCGTAGCCGTTGGCGCAATGGCGCCGCATGGCTTCCTGTTCTTCCGCGTTCAACGGGCCGGGTTTGCGCAGTATCTGGTCAGAAAGCGCCATTTTCCCGATGTCGTGCAAAAAAGCGCCGCGCGCAATCACCTTGATCTCCGTCGATGCCACGCCCATGGCCCGTGCCAGCGCAATTGTGTACGCTGTCACACGCTTGGAATGTCCCTCGGTTTCGGAGTCCTTCAGGTCCAGCGCGTCGCCCAGCGCCTCCAGCGTGATGTCGTACGACTGCTCAATGTCATCCATTGCCTGACGCAGCAATTCGGTCCTGGCCCGCACCGCCATTTCAAGGTTCTGCTGGTAGCTGTGATTCTCTTGCAGGGTTTGCCGGTACTCCAGGGCGTGCTGAACCGTACCCACCAGATGCCCGCGCTCGAAAGGTTTGAGAACATAGTCATAAGCGCCGCGGTGCATGGAGTCGATGGCCACGCTGATGTCATGAATCGCCGTGACCATCACCACGGGAAGCTGCGGCTTCTGTTCGCGGATCTGTTCCATCAGCGCAATGCCGCTTCCGTCCTTGATTACGACCTCGGTCAGAACCAGGTCGAAGTCAATCTCTTCCACCATTTTTCTGGCTTCACGCCCACTCGAAGTCGTCCGCACATAATACCCCTGGCTCTCCAGCGTGGCCCCGATCGCCGCCCGAACATGAGCTTCGCCATCCACCACCAATATCTGTGCTGCCCTTTGGAGTCTTGCATCCGCGCGAGCGTTTGTCTCCAGAGACACCGCTGCACCGATAAGTACTTCCAATCCTGCAAGATTGAATATCAAGCCCTAATCCCCCGTGACCCTGCCAGCCTTGGACAGCCGCATTTGCATCCCCTGATCGAGCGATCATTATCCTGCCAGTGGATTGTCTGACCCCACCGCGGAAAAGAATGCCGCCTTCAGTACCCTATCGGTAATCTTCGCACTTTCTATAAATATAAGTAGAATCGCCCAGGAAAACGACTTAACCCTCAACAATACGAAATCTTCGCTCGTACCCGCCAGCAGCAATAAAATTTTTCGAAACTGCACCAAAACTGCTACAACCGGCGGTTATAGGCTCATTCCTTTTGCCGGCCCGCACGTCGTGCAGCGGCCCACCCCTCCTTGACGAACTGGTGCGCACGCCCCACGGCCAGCGAGCCTGCGGGCACGTCTTTGGTAATGCAGGAGCCGGCCCCGACGTAGGCACCGTCCCCCACCGTCACCGGCGCCACCAGCGTGGAATCGCTGCCCACAAAAGCGTCTTTGCCAATGTGCGTAAAGTGCTTGTGAACTCCGTCGTAGTTGCAGGTGATGGTTCCCGCGCCAATGTTGGTCCGCTCGCCCACCTCGGCATCGCCCAAATAGGTCAGGTGGTTGGCCTTGGCGCCTTTGCCCAGCCGCGCCTTCTTGGTCTCCACAAAGTTGCCCACGTGGGCGTCTTCGCCGATCTCGCAACCCGGGCGCACACGCGCAAAGGGGCCAATGCGCGCGCCATCCGCAATCCCGCTTTCTGTCAGCACGCAACTTTGGCGAACCAGCACATTGTTGCCCAGAGTGCAGTCCTCAATTACCGTGTAAGACCGGATCCTGCAGCCAGTGCCTATCTTCACGCGGCCCAGCAACTGCACAAACGGCTCAATCACCGTGTCGGGCGCAATCTCCACTTCCGCATCAATCACCGAAGTCTCCGGACGGAAGATGGTCACACCCTCCGCCATCAGCCGGTTTGCTGTGTTGGCGCGGAGAGTGGCGTCCAGTGCAACAAGTTCTGCAATCGTGTTCGCACCCAGAACTTCGCCCGCATCGGCGGCTTCAATGGCCACCACGCGCTCGCCAGCCGCGCGCAGTAAGCCGGCCATTGCGGTGAGTATCAGCTCCTTGTTGGCATTGTTGGCGTCCAGCAGGTCCAGCCGAGCCAGCAGCGGAGCGGTCTTGAAGGCGTAGATCCCGGAGTTGATTTCGCCGATGGATTCCTGCTCGGGTGTCAGCGCCTTCTGCTCGACGATAGCCTCAACTTCCGGCGACGTTGGCGATTTGCGCAGAACCCGCCCATAGCCGGTCGGGTCCGCGGGTGCGGCAGTCAGAATGGTCATCGCAGTCTGCTCTGCCTGGTGAAACTGCCAGAGTTGCCTGATCGTTTCCGGGCGGACCAGCGGCGCGTCGCCTGAAAGCACGAGGATGTTCTCGTAGTCGGCGATAGCCTGCCGCGCGCATTGAATGGCATGGCCGGTGCCGCGCTGCTCAGTCTGCTCCACAAAGGCGACGCCCGTAGAAGTCACGGCAGTCCGCACCTTCTCCGCCTGGTGGCCGATCACGACGTAAATATCGGCCGGAGCCACAATGCGGCTGGCCGCCGATATTACGTGCGCCAGCAGCGGCTTGCCGCCAATCTCGTGCAGCACCTTGGGCCGCTGCGACTTCAGCCGCGTCCCTTTGCCCGCCGCCATAATGACGACCGCCAGCTTTCCTTTCGATTCCACCTAACTCCTCCTTACAAGCGGCCCCGCGGCACCCATATCGTTCTGCCTCTTCCACAAAAGCAGAGACGCGTCGAGAACCCGCCCGCTCAGCTGAAGAGTCGTTGCACCCAGTTTACTGTTCATTCCCGGCCCCACCCGGCTGTTTCGGCATCGGAATCGTGATATCAATCTTCTGCACCGGTCCCAGCTTCAGTTCGTCCAGCCCTGGCTTGATCTCCGGCCCGTTACCCACCACCAGCACCGCCATCTTGTCCGTGTGAATGTACTTCTTTGCCACGCGGTCCAGGTCGGCGATCGTGACCTTTTCAAGCGCCTCCTTGTAGGTCTCCAGGTAGTCCGCCGGGTAGCCGTAAAACTCCAGCCGTTCTCGTTCAGCGAGCACCTTCCCTCTGGTGTCGTAGCGGAAAAGGAACGAGTTGAGAATATTGTCTTTGGCACGCGCCAATTCTTCTCCGGTAAAAGGCCGCGTGATGAGGCCGTTAATCTCTGCCAGCGCAAGCTGCGTAGCTTCCACCGTGTTCACGCTCTGGGTGAGCGCCACTGCGCGGAATTCCGCCGGATGGTCGTAGGCGAAGCTCAGACCGCCGCCGACTTCATAGGCCAGACCCTTCTCTGTCCGAATCTTCTGGAACAGCCGGCTTGCAAACCCTCCGCCCAGAATCTCGTTCATGATCGCCAGCGCGGGAACATCAGGATTTCGCCGGTCAGTGCCCAGCCCCACAATCTCAACATTCGACTGGTTCACGTCCTCTTTGTCGATAAAGTAAACGCCGGGCTTCGGTCCCGGAAAAACATCGTGTCGCGCCGGCGCGGCCTTCGCCTTTGGCAACCCCTCGAAGACTCCGCGCAGTTTGGCTTCCATCGCCACTGGATCGAAGTCGCCACTCACGGCCACAATCAGCTTTCCGCCGAGAGTCCGGTCGTGCCACGCCTTAAAGTCGTCCACCGTAACCGCGCCGATGGTGGCCAGCTCCGGCTGCCGCGTATACGGGCTGTTCGCGCCGTACACCAGCTTGGCCGATTCGCGGTTGGCAATCTCGTCTTCTTCGTCGTTGCGTCGCACAATCCCCGTGGCCATCTGCTGTTGCGCCAGTTCGAGCTTCTCCGCGCTGAACTGCGGATGAAATAGCAGGTCCATGGCGAGCGAAAACACTTGATCGGCATCGCCCTTGAGCGAGTCCCAGGACAGCGCCGTGGAGTCCACATCCCCGCCGGTTTCAATGTGCGCGGCCTTGGCTTCCAACAGGTCGTCCATGGCGTCGCCGTTTATCTTCGCGGTGCCGCTGGTACGCCACGTCTGCCCATAAAGCGCCACCAGCCCCGTTTTCGCCACATCCTCGTCCCGCGCCCCGCCCGGAATCAGCACCGACCCGGAGACAAACGGCAGCTCATGATCCTCCTGCAAAAACAGCACAATGCCATTCTTCAATTCGACGCGTACAGGCTGGTGCGGCTTGAACTCATGCAGCTTTGGAACAGGAATCTGCTCCCACGGCTTGGCTTGCTGCGCGAACAGACTGGCCGAGGCAAAAAGCGTCACAAAGATCGCGCACGCCATCCCCGCTTTTACAATCTGTCTTCGACTGGAGGGTACGGGCTTTAGCCCGTTCATAAACGAGATCCCGATCTTTACATCTTGCTCTCGACTGAAGGGTACGGGCTTTAGCCCGTACATAAACCCAGCAATAGAATCGTGGGCTTTAGCCCCTGAGGTATGCTTTTCGCTCTTCATTGCGCGCCTCCATCTTTCTGCGCGGGAGCCGCCGTCTCAATCCACGCCTCGGTCCTGTTGCTGGTTACAAAAATCTGGTTGGCCACCCGCCGAATATCAGCTTTGCTCACCTTGTCCACCTCGTCCAGTTGCTTGAAGAGTTGGCGCCAGTCGCCATACCGCGTCTGATACTCGGCCAGATTGTTGGCCAGCCCCTGGTTATCCGCCAGTCCCCTCAGCAAATCGGCGCGAGTGCGCGTCTTAAACATGGCCAGCTCTTCGTCGCTCACGTCCGCCGTCTTCAGCTTTTCAATCTCCTTGTGAATGGCGTCGCGCATCTGGGCCGGCGTGTGACCCGGCAGAGGAACTGCATAGAACGCAAACAGGCTGGGATATTTGTCTCCGGGATAAGGACTGAATCCGGCAGCCTCGGCAGCAATTTGCTGGTCTCTCACCAGGCTGCGATAGAGCCGTGAGACGCGTCCATTCGACAGAATGTCCTGTATGGCGTCGAAGACCGCATCGTCCGGGTCGCGATAATCGGGCCGATGGTAGCCCTCAATGTAAAACGGCTGTGTCTGTTCGCGAATCGTCACCGTCTTCTCGGCAAACTGCTTCGGCTCGACGGTCGTCATTTCTTCCGGCTTGGGACCGGCGGGAACGCGGCTGAAATATTTCTCCAGCACCGGCAGCGCCTCGCTCGCCTTCACGTCGCCCACCACGGCGATCACAATGTTCGCTCCCACGTAATACTTCTTGTGGAACTCCATTGCCTCGGTTGCGTTAATCTGGCTCACTTCGCTGGGCCAGCCAATGCCGCTGCGACCGTAGTTGTGCGCCACGTAGGCCGTAGCCAGAAGCTGCTCGGTGAGCCGGCCAATTGGGTTCGAGTCGGTGCGCATCCGCCGCTCTTCAATCACCACCTTGCGCTCCTTGTAGAACTCGCGCGGCACCGCATCGGCCAGCCGTCCACTCTCCATCCACGCCCAAAGCTCCAGGCGATTCTCCGGCATCGACCAGAAATACTGCGTTTCGTCCAACCCGGTTTCGGCGTTCACGCCCTCCGCCCCGTTGCGCTCCGCCACATCTGTAAATTGGTTGGGAACCACGTATTTGTGTGCCTCGGCCTGAGCCTCCAGGAAGGCTTCCTCCAGCGCGTCCAGTTTCGCCTTGTCGCGGCCCACAGCTTTCAGGTACTCGGCTTCGTAGGCGTCATTCGCCTCTTCCACCTTGGCCAGCGCAATCTTCTCGGCGGCGTAATCTGTGGTGCCAATCTGGCTCGTTCCCTTGAACGCCAGATGCTCGAACATATGCGCCAGACCGCTCTCGCCCGAAGGGTCGTTAACGTCGCCCGCATCAATGAAGGTGTCGTAGCTGAAGACCGGCGCTTCCGGCCGCTCGCAGATGATCAGCGTAAGCCCGTTGGCCAGCACCTTGGTCGTAATTCTCTGCTCAAAGCTCTTCAGGTCCTGAGCACGTGCGCCCACCACGGCCATCGCCGCCAGCATCAGCGCCAATAAGCCCTTCCAAAACCAGGGGAAACGTCTATCCTGCATCCGGCCTCCTTCGTCGAGGCGCGCAAAAGTGGTGATCCGGGGTCCCCGGCGATGGGTCTTAGTCGCTGGGGTGGCTTTGCGCACCCTTTCAAAGTATTGCCCTCGACCGGGCAGGGTCAAACCGAAGGCCTATGCACCGGTAGATTCTTCCTTCTTACCGGCTCTCACCCGCCTGCACTTCCACCTCAATCGCGCGCGGGAACAAAATATTGTTCTCCAGATGTATGTGCTGGTGAAGGTCCTGCTCGAACTCCTTCAATCCGTCATAAAACGCATGATAGGTTGGGCAGGCGTCTTCCGGCGTGGTGAAGTTCTGGCTCAATCGCCGCATCTCGGCCAGCAGCGTCCCGGCCGCATCGTGCTCCTGGGTCATCATCTGGATGGGATGGGCCACCGTGTCAAAACATGCTGACGGCATCGCTGCTCCGCTCGTGCGGGCGCGCTCCAGCTTGACGATGTAAGGAAACAGGATGGTCTCTTCCTTCGCCAGATGCAGCATCAGCTCTTCATTCAAACTAGACAGATCCGTTTGAATCGCGGGCAACTCAGCCCTTTTTGCGCCGTGGCGATTTACCACCTTCTGAGCCAGTTCCGCCAGGCGCGGCAACTCCTTTCTAACATAAGCGTGATGCGTCGCGACTATGTGGGCAACAATCTCATCCATCGAGCGCTGCGTCCAGTCTTCAGTCACGGGAGCGGCGACAGTAGCCGCAGCTTCGAGCGCGGCAATCACTGCGTCCACTTCCACCCTGCTGGCCGCGCAGGCCTCCGCCAAAGGCTTGCGCCCTCCGCAGCAATAATCGATTCCGTAGTGTTCAAAGACCCGCATTGAGGAAGGCTGTTTCAGGGCAATCTCGCGAACGGTCTGTGTGGCTGGGTTCATTTCGATCTCCTTCTCTCGCAGCATCAGCCAGCGCCACCGTCACAAGCAGCGACTTTCGTCACTAGCTTCAAAAGAAATCCCTTTCCGCCTCTCTTTTCTGCTCGCTGTTTTGAAACGCTCCGTCGTCCTAACCCACTATAGGATCAGCGCAAATAGACACAACTGGGTTATATTTGTCCCTGAGGCTTCCCAGCGCCTGTAAGGTGTTGTCCCCCTTTGAGTGCCAACGGACCCTGACGGAGCGGAGACGCTCGAAGCCCGGTCTATAAATAAGAGAAGCCAATCTCCACGGAGACCAGATGGAAATCCCGGATTATTACGAGTTCCTCCAGATCAGCCGCAATGCCGAGCCCGAAACCGTCCACCGCGTATACCGGTTTCTCGCGGCCCGCTTTCACCCCGACAACACGGAGACCGGCGATCCTTCGCAGTTCTTCCTCTTGAAGCAGGCTTATGACGTCCTGTCCGATCCAGAGCGGCGCGCCAAGTACGATGCCTCTTTCGAAAGCGAGGTGCCTCCGCCCGACCCTTTATCCAGTTCGATTGATTTCATGGATCAAATCGACGGCGAGTTGAACCGGCGGCTTGCGGTGCTCGCGGTGCTCTATATCCGGCGTCGCACCAACCCCTCCAGCCCGGACGTTTCGCTGATGGAAGTTGAACTCCGCATGGGTTTTCCCCGCGACTATTTGGAATTCACCACCTGGTATCTTCAAAAGAAGGGTTACATCACTCGCGCCGATAACTCGGCTTTCACATTAACTGCCGAGGGCGTGGATTTTGTAGAGACCCAGCGAGCGAATATTCCGGTTCTGAGTAAACTGCTGACCAGCAACACGGGACCTGCCGCAGCGGGTTCTTCCGCTGCCGGCAGCGCATCCGCTTCTCCTCAAAAACCGGCTGATAAGCCCTGGTCAGCGGAGCCTCGGGAAGAGCGCCGGGCAAATGAAGCGGACTGGCGCCGAAATCCCACGGAGCGGCGCGCAAATTAGCGCAGTCGCTGCCGCGGCCTAAGAGACCGCCCAGAGATCTGCATGCAATCTGCAGATGGAATGAACCTGCTGCAACAGAATCTCTTCTCGCGCCCGATTGGCCTGCGAGTGACTTTAGTCGCTGTGGCCATCTCGCAGGCCGCCTATGCTCATCCTGCAATCAAAATCAAGCAGGAAGGTTCATCATGTTTTGTTATCAATGCGAGCAGACCTCGAAGGGCGAAGGCTGCCAGACTCTCGGTGTCTGCGGAAAAGACGAAACGACGGCGGGATTGCAGGATTTGCTGATCCATGCCGTCAAGGGCATTTCGATGTATGCGCACCGTGCACGGCAATTCGGTATTGCCGATGCTGAGATCGACGCATTCACCATTCAAGCCATTTTCGCCACACTGACCAACGTCAACTTCGATCCGGAGCGGCTGGTTGAGCTGATTCATCAGGCCGTAGAGATACGCAGCGCGGCGCGAGAGATTTATGAGAACGCCAGCGTCGCAGCCGGGATCGCACCTGCGGAACTGGGTGGTGCTGCGGCTTGGAAGCCCGCGGCGACGCTCGATGGGCTGCTTGCCCAGAGCAGGCAGGCGCTCTTGCCTGTGCGTTTTCTTGCCGAAGGCAAGGAGATTGCCAATCTGCAAGAGCTGGTGCTCTATGGGATCAAAGGCGTAGCCGCCTATGCGGCGCACGCGCTGGCGCTGGGTGCGGGCGATCCCGCCTCGCTTGCCAAGATTCACGAGGTTCTCGATATTCTCACTCATCCCTCACCCACCTCCGAGGAGCTGCTGGATACGGCGCTGAGCGTGGGCGAGCTGAATTATCGCGTGATGGAGATTCTCGATCACGCCCACACTGAAACCTTTGGTGCTCCGCAGCCCGCAAAGGTTCGTCTCGGCGCGCGCAAGGGCAAGGCGATTCTTGTCTCCGGCCACGACCTGCACGATCTCTACGCGCTGCTTGAGCGGACCAAGGGCCTCGACATTCAGGTCTACACGCACGGCGAGATGCTGCCCGCGCATGGCTATCCCAAGCTCAAAGCTTTTGAACACCTGGCCGGGAACTACGGCGGCGCGTGGGTGGACCAGGATGAGGAGTTCAATGCGTTTCCCGGCGCGATTCTGATGACATCCAACTGCATTCAGGAGCCGAAGCTCGCCTACAAGCAGCGCATCTTCACCTCAGGAATGGTGGCTTGGCCCGGAGTGCGTCACATTGCCGATCAGGATTTCAGCCCTGTGATTGCTGCGGCTCTAGCAGCTCCCGGCTATGCGGAAGACGGCAGCAACGAAGAAATCACTGTCGGCTTCGGGCACAATGCGGTACTTAGCGTTGCCGGCACGGTTATCGATGCGGTGAAGGCCGGCGCCATTCGTCACTTCTTCCTCATCGGCGGTTGCGACGGCGCGCGCTCGGGGCGCAGCTATTATACGGAGCTGGCCGAAGCGATTCCTGATGACTGCCTCATTCTCACTCTGGCCTGCGGAAAGTATCGCTTCAACAAGCTCGATTTCGGCACCATCGGCGGGCTGCCGCGACTGCTGGACGTTGGCCAGTGCAACGATACTTTCTCCGCGCTGCAGATCGCGCTAGCTCTGGCCAAAGCATTTGACTGCGGCGTTAACGATCTGCCGCTCTCGCTGGTCCTCTCGTGGTATGAACAGAAGGCGGTTGCCGTGCTGCTCACACTGCTCCACATGGGCGTGCGCAATATCCGCATCGGGCCAACGCTTCCGGCCTTCCTTTCGCCCGCGGTGCTGGCCCTGCTCAATGAGAAGTTCAATCTGATGGCGATCAAGACGCCCGAGGAAGATCTGGCCGCGATGTTGGCCTGATTCCGCTTGAGCCAAAGCTTAATGCCCGGGGAAGAGCTCCTTCTTCGGGCATTGTTGAGCGCAGAGATTTCGCCCGCTGGTAGAATCCAAGTGTGAGCTCTCAGCGCTTTGATCTTGTCGCCGTCCTCGAAGGAACGGCGTTGTTCTCCGGCCTCTCCGAGGAAGAACTGCGCGCTTTGGCTGCTCGCACCGTGCGCAAGCAGTTTAAGACCGGCGAACTGCTCTTCTCCGAGGGCGAGCCCTGCCATGGATTGCACGTCATCGCCACCGGCACGGTGCGCATTTTCAAGGCTTCGGTCAACGGCCGCGAGCAGGTGCTGGCCGTCAATCAAGCCGGTGAGTCCGTTGCCGAGCTGCCCATCTTCGATGGAGGAGTTTATCCCGCATCGGCCGTCGCCATCGAAGAAACACAGATCGCCTTCATCTCGCAGCGCGATTTTCACAGTTATTGTCTCGAACATCCTCAGGTCGCGCTCAAGGTGCTCTCTGTGGCCGGCGCGCGGCTCCGGCGTCTGGTAGGCATCATTGAGGAGCTGTCGTTTACCACCATTCGCCAGCGCCTCGTCTCCACGCTCGTCCGTCTCGCCGAGAGTCAAGGCACGCAGACCGACAGCGGCATCGAGTTTCAATTGCCCGCAACCCACCAGGAGCTGGCCAATCAGTTGGGAACCGTGCGCGAGCTGATCTCGCGCAATCTTATGCGCCTTCAGGCCGAAGGGCTTTTGGATGTGGACGCCCGCCGGATTGTAGTAAAAGATATGAAAGGCTTGGGCGCGCTGCTGGAGACCGCTCCTTAGCCTGAAAACTTTCGTTCGGCGGAGAGCCGCCTTCTTCCTTGACCACATGCCCCGCACTTCCGTATCCTGCGAGGGTTTCCTCATGGCGAATGGTTCTTGAACCCCAACCCCCCAAGGGAGAGCCCGTATGAGCACGACTTCCCCGGCTGTAACCTCCGCTCCCGGCCCGGCCGGTCCGGCTTCTGTTGTCGCTTCTTCGCTTCTCATCCGCCGAGCCGCCGTGCTCGGAGCCGGCACCATGGGCTCCCGCATTGCCGCTCATCTGGCGAACGCCGGCATCCCCACGCTGCTCCTCGATCTCGTTCCACCCGGTGAAGGCGATAAAAATCGCCTGGCGAAGGCCGCGCTCGCTGCCCTGGCCAAGGCCAAACCTGCAGCCCTTTATGAGCCGTCGCTCGCCGCGCTCATCACCCCCGGCAACTTCGAGGATGATCTGCCGCGGCTTGCCGGATGCGATTGGGTGATCGAGGCCGTGGCCGAAAATCTGGAGATAAAAACGGCGCTCCTGGCTCGCGTCGTCCCGCATCTGGCCCCTCATTCCTTGCTCACCACCAACACCTCCGGCCTGCCGCTTAAGCAAATCGCTGCCGGGCTCACCTCGCATCGCAATCGCTTCTTCGGAACTCATTTTTTCAATCCGCCGCGCTACATGCGCCTGCTCGAAGTTATTCCCACCGCCGAATCCGACCCGGCCGTCGTCGCCTCTTTTTCCGCCTATGCTGACCGCAATCTGGGCAAGCTCGTGGTGTTCGCCAACGACAGCCCCAACTTCATCGCCAACCGCATAGGCATCTCGGTAATGTTCTCCGCCGCCGCACTCATGCTGGAGCAGAAGTTGACCATCGAAGACGTGGACGCGCTCACTGGTCAGGCCATCGGCTGGCCTCGCACCGGCACATTCCGCCTCGCCGACATGGTGGGCCTCGATATTCCCGCTCACGTCGCCGCCAACTTCCCCAAGGGCGTTACGCAAAGCGGCTTTACAGGAGTTTTGGAAGAGATGGTCCGCCGCGGCTGGCTCGGCGACAAGACCGGCCAAGGCTTTTACAAAAAACTCCGCAGTGAAGACGGTAAAGACGTTCGAATGGTGCTCGACTTCAGCACCTGGGAGTATCGTCCGGCGGCCAAACCCGCACTGCCCGCACTGGAAATGGCGAAAAATGCCACCTCGCTCCCCGAGCGATTGCGCATGCTGCTCGAAAACCATCCCGCAAAAGACAAAGCCTCGGCCTTCCTCTGGCCGCTTCTCGCCGCGCTTTGGAATTCCGCCGCCGACCGCATCGGCGAAATCGCGGGGGACGCGCCTTCCATCGACCTAGCCATGCGCGCCGGCTTCAACTGGGAGATGGGTCCCTTTGAAATGTGGGATGCCGTTGGCGTCGCCACCACCGTCATCCGCATGAAGGCGCTTGGGCTCCAGGTAAGCCCGCACGCCGAGGCATTGCTTGCTGCCGGCCATACCTCCTGGTATGCCCGCGACGGCCGCGAATGTTTCCAGCCAGAAAAAAAGAAGCTCGAGCCAGTCGCCATCTTCCCCGGCCACGCCCGTATCGCGGATTTCCGCCGTTCCAACGCGGTCCTCCGCTCCAACGCTGGAGCCTCGCTCGTCGATTTAGGTGACGGTATCGGCTGCATTGAACTGCACTCGCTCAAGAACGCAATCGGCGGCGACGTGCTGGCGCTCGCCTCGGCGGTGCTCAATCCAGACTCCGACGCGGTGCGCGACTTTGCCGGCTTTGTCATTGCCAGCGACCGCGAGAATTTCTCCGTTGGCGCCAACCTCATGCAACTCCTCATGGCCGCGCAAGAGGGCGAGTGGGACGAACTGGGCGCCGTCATTCACGGCTTCCAGAAGATGACCATGGCCATCAAGTACTGCCCTCGGCCCGTGGTCGCCGCACCCTTCAGCTTGACCCTCGGCGGCGGTGCCGAGATTTGCCTTCACGCCGCGCGCCGACAGGCCCATGCGGAGACATACATAGGCGTAGTCGAGGCCGGTGTAGGCCTCATTCCCGCTGGCGGCGGAACAAAGGAAATGTTGCTTCACGCCATCGATGCGGCCACGATCTTCGCGCCTCCCGACCCGCGCGTGCCAAATTCCAATCTGCCTTCGCGCTTTGCCCAATCGGCTGAACTCTCCACTGCGCTGCGTCGCTCCTTTGAAACCATTGCTCTGGCCAAAGTCTCCACTTCGGCCGCCGAGGCTCGATCCCTTGGCCTGCTCGGCCCCGCTGACGGCATCACCCTTAACCGCGAACGCCTGCTGCTCGAAGCCAAGGCCCATGTCGGTTTACTGGCCGCGACAGGCTACATCGCGCCGCAACCGCGCATGCAGATTCCCGCGCCAGGCGCTTCGGCCCTGGCAATGCTTGAAACCGGCGTGTCCCTCATGGGTGAGGCTGGGTTCGCCTCCGAGCACGACCAGAAGGTCGCTCGCTGGGCTGCCTACATCCTCTCCGGTGGCCGTGTCACCGCAGGAACCCTGGTTTCCGAGCAGTACATCCTCGACCTCGAACGCGAGGCCTTCCTCTCCCTCTGCGGCGAGCCCAAAACGCAGGAGCGCATCGCCTTCACCCTCAAAACCGGCAAACCGCTGCGCAATTAGCTTTGCGGCGCAGAATCATCGAGAATGGTTCCGAGTGAAGGGTACAGGCTTTAGCCTGTACATCAACCCAGCAAATGAAAGCGGGGCTTTAGCCCCCGAGGGATTGCAATCTCCATGGTTTGCGCCGGCCTCAGAAAGTTCGCTTGCTTGCACGGCGCTTTGCTCTGCTTCTGGTCCATGCTTCCGGCTCAGCCACAGGAACCTGCCCCCGCGCAGCTCAACGAATCCGGTCAGATTCTCCTCGGCGGCCGCGCAACTTTCTACCGCATCCGTCATCTGCCGCTCAGTTCATTCCCCGGCATTCCCCAGGGACTCGTCACACTGCTCACCCAGCGCGGCTGCCTCATTCCGCAGACTTACGAGGCGCATCGCCCGGAAAACGTCATCCACGCCAGCCTGGAGCGCGCCGGCTCCTCCGATTGGGCGGTTCTTTGCTCGGAGCGGGGAACAGTCTCCCTGCTGGTCTTCTTTTCCAGCGCCCCAGCCAGTCTTTTCGTGCTCTCCGCCGCGCCTGAAACCGAGCGCCTTCAGCCGCACGATCCCACCGGCGTTCTCGGTTTCAACTGGGGCATCGACCCCGCCTCGCCCGAGCAAATTCGCGAGGCCCAGGCTGGCCTCGTCTTTCACCCCGCGCGGCTCGACCACGACGCCCTGGCCGATTCGGTCGTCGAAGGCCGCACCGTTTATCACTTCTATTCGAAAAACGCCTGGACCATACTGGAAATGCCGGACTAACTGTTTGTTGTCGAGAACCACGGGGAGAGTTCATGCTGTGAAGGGTACGGGCTTCAAGGTTCGCTGAAAACTTCGGAGTTGTCTGAAGTGTCAGTTGGTTTAAGAGTCAACTAGTTGAAGTGTCAGCCGCTTGAGATGCCAATTGGTTGAAGTGTCAGGGCACGGCTTTAGCCGTGCCGCAACGGTAGTCAAAAAAGATTGGGCTTCAGCCCCTGAGTGAAAGCAAATGTTGAAGGGTACGGGCTTTAGCCCGTACATAAGACAAACATAATTGACGGGGCTTTAGCCCCTGAGGGAAACTCAGCTTCACAAAAAGAACTGTGCAAAGATTCCAGGAGTGTCAAGCGATCGTAAAGGAGCAATCCCCATGCCGGAAGCAGTCATCGTCAATGCCGTTCGCACCCCAGTCGGCCGCGCCCCCAAAGGCGCTCTTTCCACCACTCGCCCCGACGATCTCGCCGCCCTCGCCATCACCGGAGTATTGAAAAAGATTCCCAACCTCAAGAAGGCTGAAATCGACGACGTAATCTTCGGCTGCGCCCAGCCGGAGGGCGAGCAGGCCTGGAACGTTGCTCGCTTTGCCGCTCTGCGCGCCGAGCTGCCGGTCGAGGTTCCCGGTGTCACTGTCAACCGCCTCTGCGCCTCCGGCCTTGAAGCCATCGTTCAGGCCGATCTGCGCATCCGCTCGGGCGGTGACCGCGTCGTCATCGCCGGTGGGGTCGAGTCCATGAGCCTGCTGCCTTTCGGCGGCCTCAAGCCCAGCCCCAACCCCTGGCTCGCCGACCATTATCCCGCCTCGCTCCTCACCATGGGCCTCACAGCCGAGCGCGTCGCCCGCCACTACAAGGTCTCCCGCGCCGATCAGGACGCCTTCGCCCTCGCCAGCCATCGCAAGGCCGTAGCCGCGCAGGTCGCTGGCCGTTTTACCGATGAACTTATTCCGGTTCCTGTCACCAACGCCGTTCCCGGCGCGGTTGCCGGCAAGCCCACTGTTACTGAAGCCATCTTTGCCGCCGACGAGGGTCCCCGCGCCGACTCCTCGCTCGAGGCTCTCGCCAAACTCAAACCCGCCTTCCACGCCGAGGGAACCGTCACCGCCGGCAACTCCTCACAAACCTCCGACGGCGCTGCCGCCGCTCTTCTTATGGAAGCTGGACGCGCCCGCGAACTGGGCATTCATCCCCTCGGCCGCCTGCTAGCCTACGCCGCCACCGGTTGCCTTCCGGAGGAGATGGGCATGGGCCCCGTTTCCGCCATTCGCAAGGTTCTCCGCGCCGCCGGTTTCACCCTTTCCGACATCAGCCTCATCGAACTCAACGAAGCATTTGCATCGCAGGCGGTGGCCGTCATCCGCGAACTAGGCCTCGATCCCGACCGTGTCAACGTCAACGGAGGAGCCATCGCCCTCGGTCACCCGCTCGGCTGCACCGGCGCTAAACTCACCGCGACCCTGCTCGCCGAGCTGCGCCGCCGTCAGCTTCGCTACGGCATGGTAACCATGTGCGTCGGCGGAGGCATGGGCGCAGCCGCAATCTTCGAGCTGATCGACTAACTCAACTTCGGCCATAACTAATCTTGCCGGTAACTCCCTCCGAGTCACCGGCAACCGTCTACGCAATAACTATCGTTTGGCAAACCCATAACTCCGCTCATAAAACTGTCGCAAAACAAGACACTCATTACTTAATCCCGCCCGAATGTGATATTTCCATTCCCCTAAACTAAAGCGACACTTAATTAGAAATGTCTAACTTATCAACCCACGGCGTCTCGCCTCTCGTTTATTCGCCTTTGTTATTTCTATTCGCCATGAACCCCGGCCATCTTCTTGCGCAGGCTGGACCGGAAATTGCCCGTGCCGTCCCCGTCGAAGCTCCCGGCGCAGATGCGCGCATCGTGCCCACAATCCCTCACGCGCTACCTATGCCCAGAGTTTTCACCACCCTCAAGGTAGTTGCCGAAGAATCGGCCGCGCTCGATCCTGTCTCGCCTGCCGCCAATGTTACCCAGTTCGAAATTCTTTCGTCGGCGGGAACCTATGGAGACTTCAGCCGCTATCTGCAAGTGCTACCGGGCGCGGTGTGGGTCTCCGATCTCAGCAACGACGTGCTGGTGCGCGGCGGCCATCCTACTGAGAACTTGTTTGTCGTTGATGGCGTCGAAGTCCCGAATATCAACCACTTTTCTCTCTCCGGCACAACCGGCGGTTTCACTTCCATGATCGATTCCACCTCTGTCGCAAGCATGGATATGCGCGACGATGTGTACGATGCCGCCTACTCCAGCCGTCTCTCGTCGCTGATTGAGATTCATACTCGCGAGTTGGGCGAAGCTCATCAGTCGGGAAATCTCTCCGCTGGCATAGCCGGCGCAGGCGGACTTTACCAGCGTGCATTGGCTCGCAAAGGCAGCTTTCTCCTCACCGCGCACCGCAGCATTCTCAATCTCGTCACCAACGACATCGGCATCAATGGTGTTCCCACTTACACCAACGGCATGGCGCAAATGGAGCTTCATCCCACCGACCGTGATACGCTCTCGATCCTCAGCTTGAGTGGCGCGGATTCCATCGATATGACGCCTTGCCCATCACCCGACGCCACCAGCATCTATCAAACTCAATATTCCGGCTGGCGCTCGACCAATGCACTTAGCTGGCGTCATAACTACTCCCCGCAACTTACCGCCAATCTCACTGCAAGCTCATCGCTTACCAAGCAGAACATAAGTCAGCAGCAACAAATAGGTGAAGTTATTGACAGCAGCGGTAACTGTCATCCTGTAATTCTGTTGCCGGCTTACGAAGAAGATTCGAGCACCGGCCTGTCAGCTTTGAATTACGAACTGCGCGCCAGTGTACGCGGGTGGCTCTTCTCCGCGGGCTTGACTGGCAAGCTCACCACCCCAAATGACTCGGTAGCCCAGCCAAACGGCCAGCAATCGCCATTCAGCGTCAACCCCGAGCGCCCTGATTCCCTCACTTTCCAGCGTAATTTTTCCACCGGCCAAACCGCCGCCTTTGTCGAAGCCGAAGGCAATCTCGCCAAGCGCTGGAAGCTGCTAGCCGGCCTGCGTGCTGAGACCTTCGCCATCACAGGCGACTATGCTCTCGATCCGCGCGTTTCGCTCGCCTACAAGCTCAACAGCCGCCAAATTCTTCACGCTTCCATGAACATCTCTTCGCAATTACCACCCATCATGGACATGATCAGCTACGCGAGCAATCGCACCCTGCAACCCACTCAAGTGCGCCAGGAAACGGTCGGCATGAGAGTCGTGCAGGCAGCCTGGGGCACACTGGACGTTGAGGCCTATCAGAAGAATTATCGCCGCGAACCTGTCTCCACCGAGTATTCGGCCCTCATGCTATCGAACATGGTCGATACGCTCGGTCAAGGATTTGTCTGGCTGCCTCTCACGAGCGCGGGAACCGCTCAAGCGCGCGGCCTCGAACTGGCCCTTCGCGCTCACTCCCGCAGCCGTGCGCAGTTGCTTCTCTCCGCTGCCTGTTCCCAAACCACTTACCGCGCGCTCGACGGCGTTCGCCGCCTCGGGAACTACGACACGCCCATGGCGGCAAACGCGCTTGGCAACCTCCTGCTATGGAAGGGAATTCAGCTCGACGTGCGCGAGTCGGTTTCCACCGGCCGCCCCTACACGCCATTCGATATCGCCGATTCCACCGCTCAAAGCCGCGGCATCTACGATCTCGCCCGTGTCAACGCCGAGCGCGGCCCACTCTACAACCGCCTTGATGTCGAGTTGGAACGCCACTTCCGCGTTCCCCGAGGCGTCTTCGAATTCCACGCCGGTGCTGAGAACATCCTCAATCGCGGCAACCTGTTGGGCTATGTTTGGCTCGACGATTGCCAGGTCTCGTGGGGCTGCGGCAACTCCAGCGGCCAGCCCATCGCCAAAGCCGACCAGATGAGCCGCTACCCCGTCCTCAATCTCCGCTACGACTTTTAGCAGAAATGATCTCTTCCCGCGGCTTAAGGTTGATAGATCACTCCATCGATCTTGATCTTCGAGCACCAGAAGCAAAATCGGATTTCTTTCCCTCGGCACAATTCGCTCAAATCCAACTGACGCCACCTGTGCAGTCCAACAGAACAAAAGAAATTCTTGACAGCATTCGACTCATGTTGTCGGTGTGGCCAAAGCTTGGCCAGCGAAACCACAAGTTCCGCGTCGGCAGGGCGAGACGCTGTTGCCGGCTGCAACATTGTTTGCCTCCTTTTAGCTTGGACACCGGTAGCTGGCTACAGGTTCCCCACCCCGAGGCGCGCATACAAAACAAAAGCAGCCAGGATTTCTCCCGGCTGCTCGTCTTCATTCAATCTTGTCTTTGACGGCTCTCGCCGCGTTACGCCTTTGCTGTAACCAAGGCCTTCAGCCGCGCGTTCAACCGGCTCTTGTAGCGGGAGACGGTATTGTCGTGCAAAATTCCCTTCTGCACGCTCTTGTCGAGGGTGGAGACGGTCTCGCGATACTGCGCCTGTGCGGCCTTCACATCGCCGGCGACGAGTGCCTCGCGCAGCGAGCGCAGGCTGGTGCGCACGCGGCTGCGGTTGGCGCGGTTTACTTCGGTGCGGGTTACGGTCTGCCGGGCGCGCTTCAGCGAAGATACATGGTTTGCCATTGCTTATCCTTTATTTCAGTGCGCTGGGTTCAGGGGCAAAATCGCAAACCCTGATTTCAGGCAAAATGATGCGGTGTCAGAATGCAACTAGAGCCGCATCCCTCGCAATTTCCTAGTCTACTGGAAACAGAGCATCGGGTCAATGCGCACACGCTGTGATCGATGAGGGCAGGCCATGTAGCCAACCCCCAAAGATACTTATTGAAGGCAAATCGGTTGACCTTTGCCTCCACAAGAGCCGGGGCATCCCGGGCATTCCGCACATTTTTATGGTTCCCTTTTGAAGTGTTGGCAATAATAACCTATGAAAACTCGTCTCAACCGGGCCCATCGCGCTCTCCCCGTGATCCTCAGTGTGCTCACGCTGGCTAGCGTCGCAGTGCTGGCTGCGCGGGACGCCTTCCCCCGGCTTTTTCCTGCCAGAGCTCATGACGTTCTCGCCGCATTTCCACTTGCCATGATCGCCGTCGCCTACCTCGTTTTCCAGATCGCGCGCAGGCCAGCGCGCTTGGAAGCCGTCAAGGCGGGTTTACTGGCAGTTGCCTTTCTTTTCTGGGCGGCCAATCAATTTTGGCCGGACCTGCCCCAAGCCACACTCTTCAATGACGTTGCCATTGCGCTTTTCGTCCTCGATATGTTTTTGGTCATAGTCGGCTGGCCGGCTACATTCCCCGACGAGTCCTTCGCTGAGACGCACGCGGAGCCTCCGGCGGAGGAACAGCTTTAAGTACAAACGAGTGATCCTTCGCGCCTTCGGGCATAGCCCGTAACCGCCAAGGGACACGTTCACCAAAAAATCATCACCCCGTGCATTGACTCCTGGCCCGGTTGGCGCTAATCTCAAGCCCAGATAGCGAAGACTGATACCAGATTTGGTAGCCTTCTCAAACCCGCGGTCCCGCACTTCAGTCGAGAGCATGTGCCCGGTTCTGCGCCGCGTCCGCCGGTTTCCCTCACAATCAGCCCCTAGCCCGCTGCTCATGGGTCGAGTTGCCGCTCTGTCCCGTGTGCCTGCCCTCTCCACCAATCCAACCTGGCTCTGTTCAACCTCGTCACGCCACACTGGAGGTCATCGAAACCTTTGAAGATCGCTCTGGAGATCACTCCCAATCTGGAGCCCCTGTTCGGGACTCGCGATGAAAACCTCAGGCTCATGGAAGACTCGCTTGGCGTGCGCATCGATCTTCGTTCCGATGCCGTCCATATCGAGGGACCGGAAACAGGCGTGACCCGCGTCCGGGGCATCTTCGCTGATTTCGAGGCCCTCCGCCGCCAGGGTGTCAACCCCCACAATGGCGAACTCAATGGAATGTTGCGCCTTGTCGTGGCCGATCAGGCCACCACTCTGCGTTCGCTGGTCGACTCCGGCAAGCAGCGCTCCGCCGGCGTCAAGCGCACCGTACAGCCGCGCTCCATCAATCAGCGCAAATACGTCGAGGCTATCGAACAGAACGACATGGTCTTCGGCGTCGGCCCCGCCGGAACCGGGAAAACTTACCTCGCTGTCGCCATGGCCGTCTCCGCAATGAACGCCAAAAAAGTCAGCCGCATCATCCTCGTCCGCCCAGCAGTCGAGGCCGGTGAGCGCCTCGGCTTTCTTCCCGGCACTCTCCAGGAAAAAGTGGACCCCTATCTGCGCCCGCTCTACGACGCGCTCTACGACCTGCTCGATCCGGAACGGGTCGACAAAATGTTCGAGAAAAACGTCATCGAGGTCGCCCCGCTAGCCTTCATGCGCGGCCGCACCCTCAACGACGCCTTCATCATCATGGATGAAGCGCAGAACACCACCATCGAGCAGATGAAGATGTTCCTCACCCGCATGGGCAACAACTCCAAAGCGGTCATCACCGGCGACATCACGCAGATCGATCTGCCCAACCCGCGCAAGTCCGGCCTCATCGACGCCATCAACGTTCTCGACGGAGTCGAAGGCATCCACTTCTGCCATTTCGAAGATTGTGACGTCGTCCGCCACGCTCTCGTGCAGCGCATAGTCCGTGCCTACGAGTCGGTCAAGCCGCAACAGCAGGAGCTGCCGCTGGCCCTCGGCGAAGCCATCGAGGTCGGCGCCCAGTCCCGCGAAAACCGATCGCAGCAGCAGCCAATCCACCCCGCCAAGCCGCAATAACTCGAACAAAGATCGGGTGGCCCAGGTCCGGGGTCCCCACGGACAGGTGTTCGTCCGTGGGGTGGTGGTCCCTCGCAATTGGGGACCTGGGCAACCGGCAAATAGAACTAAAGAGCTCCCGGAACGAAGAACATAGGTGATTTATTTTCTAGTATCATAAGGTGCGATGGCCATCGACCAATGGAACAATTTCTTCATTATGGTAGGAGGCGGAGCGGCAGCTCTCGCGGGCTTGGTGTTTATAGCCATGTCCATGAATCTTTCGATCGTCACTCGGGATGCAACCCATAAAAATCGTGCCGTAGCAACGCTCACGGGCTTCACTGCCGTCTTCATGATCTGTGCGTTCGCCCTCATTGGAAATCAAAGTTATCAATGGATCGGCGTTGAATGGTTGGTCGTTACGCTCGTTCCGACGATTACTTACATACGGGTATACTTCCGGGCCACAAAAATAGGCAGAAGCTCTGTGGGGCTCAGCATCGGCCGCTTCATCGTGGGCACAGCTTGTTACCTGGCTCAGATAATAGGTTCTGTCTTACTTATTTCAGGATATGTTGCCGGACTTTATGTGGCCTCCGTAGCGATGGTGCTCTCCTTCGCTTTTTTCATTTCAGCCGCGTGGCTCCTCATCACTGGCATTCACGAGAACCAGGTTTAAACAACTGTCAACGGCCCCAAAATTATTCGCGCTCGGCAGTTGGCCGCTCTTCAACCGCGAAAGTAACAATCTGGCAAGAGAAGCTATGCCCCGTTTTTAGCAGCTCTATCGCCATGAGCGGGCCGGGTGACCCCAAATCCCGATTCTGGGACCTGAGATACCTCAACTCGCGTAGAATGAAAGCTACCGGAGCCGCGCAGGCTTGCGACCCCGGGCAAGATGATCCTCCTCGAACCAGATTTGGACCCCGACGCCGCGCTGACATTAACATCAGCGAAGCAAACGGCTGCGTCCGGCCATCCTACTCCAAAGAAGAATCTCCGCCTGCCCTCCGCCCGCACCCTGAGCCGCTTTCTCACCGAAGCGCAATCCGCCGTCCGTCTCAAAGGCGAGGTTACTGTTCTGCTAACGACTGACGTGGCCATCCGCAAGCTCAATCGCCAATTCCGCAACAAGGACAGGGCCACCGATGTGCTCTCATTTCCCGCCGATGGCATCGGTGCCGAAGAAATCGCCGGCGATCTGGCCATCTCCGTCCCCACTGCGCTACGCCAGGCCGTCGAGCAGGGCCACTCGCTTTCTACAGAAATCAAAGTTCTCATCCTTCACGGCCTGCTCCATCTCGCCGGACACGACCACGAATCTGACGCCGGCCAAATGGCCCGCCGCGAACGGCTCCTCCGCGCCAAGCTCAACCTGCCGCAGGGCCTCATCGAGCGCACGTCCAAACGGGTGGCCCAAGTCTCGGTTTTGAGACCTGGGAATCCAAAAACCCCAACCCGTAAGCGGAGTCACAAACCATGACCCCGCTTTTCATCCTCCTCCTCATCCTCTTGGCCGCCATCGAGACGCTGGCCTCTTACATCAGCCGCGTCTACGCCGAGTTCGGCAAAATCCTCACCCGCGACATCGAAGAGAATCTCGACGCCTGGGAGGAACTGGTCGAGCCGCAACTGGGCCTCAGTCGCGATCACGCGGGGCTCTGCGCCGCGGTTCTGCAACAACTCGCCTTGGGCGTCATCGCCCTTGGCTTTGGTGCGTTCCTCTTCGATCGCGCTCCGGACTTCGCTCGTCCCACTCCAGCCGAGATCGCGCAAGCAATTCTCGCGCTGGTGCTCGTCGTGGTCTTCTGCAACCAGCTTTTGCCCGCGCTCCTTTTCAATCGCACCGAAGGCCGCTGGGCAAGAAGGCTCGTCTGGCCCATCCGTCTTCTTTTGTGGCTTATGACGCCCATCACCGTTTTTCTCCGCTTCTTCCTCTCCGTAGCCTCGCTGGCCGAGCAGCCTGTCAGCCCTCAAGAAGAGAACGAAGCCGATGTCGAGGCGCTGCTCGAAGCTGGAGAAGATGAAGGCATCCTCGAAGAGAGCGACCGCGACCTGGTCCGCTCCGCCGTCGAGTTCGGTGACAAGCTGGTCCGCGAGGTCATGACTCCGCGTCCCGACGTCTTTGCCGTACGCGAGGACACAACCCTCGAGCAGTTTCTTTATCTGCTGCGCGTGAACAACTTCTCCCGCGTGCCCGTTTATTCCGGCTCTCTCGACAACATCACCGGCATCGCTTTCGCTCACGACCTTTTGCAAATCGCTGACGAGGAAGCCCACACCCGTACGGTTGCCTCCATCAAGCGCCCGGCCGTCTTCGTCCCTGAAACCAAGCGCGGTTACGAGCTGCTGCGCGAGATGCAGCGCGAAAAGCAGCACATGCGCATCGTCATCGACGAGTACGGAGCCGTCGCCGGTTTGGTCACCATCGAAGACCTGCTCGAACAGATCGTCGGCAACATTAAAGACGAGCATGAAGTGGAGACGCCCATCGAAGACCCGCAGCGCGAGCCGCACGGCGTCTGGCTTGTTCCCGGCAGCTTTCCCGTAGATCAGCTTCCTGATCTCTTCGGCGAGCAGCCCTGCCTGGCCAATCTCGGCGAGGCCTACGAAGCCACCACGCTCGGAGGCCTGGTCAGCGAAATCGAAGGCCGCATCCCGCTCCCCGGCGAAGTCGTCCTCCTCGAGTCCGCCGGTATGAAAATCGAGATCGTCTCCTCCACTGGCCGCCGCGTCGAACGCCTCCGCATCTTCCCACCGGCTGAAGAACCTGGACCAGCACTGGCTTCTTAACCGCCCCACAAAACCTGGGTGCCCCATCCATTCGCGCTCTTTGCGAATGGGTGGGAAACCACGAATCCAAATCGGCCGGTGGCAAACGTCGTAAACTCAGAGGGTGAAAAGCCTCGCTACAAAAACTATCCTGGGATTTTTGCAACTCTTACTCTGTATGGCAGTCTTGCTCTTTGCTCCTGCGTGGACCTTCGATTTCTGGCAGGCCTGGGTCTACTTGCTCATCTTCTTCGCGGCTTCGGGGCTAATTACTGCATATCTATGGAAGAAAGATCCTCAACTTCTTGAGCGGCGCGTAAAGGCCGGCCCAATCGCCGAAAAGGAAAAAAGTCAAAAGGTAATTCAGGTCCTTGCATCACTGGCCTTCATCGGAACTTTGGTTCTTCCTTCCCTTGATCGTCGATATCTTTGGTCCCATGTTCCTCTTGTCTTCGTTGTTTTAAGTGACGTTTTTGTGGCGCTTGGATTTCTTGCCGTCTTCTTCGTATATAAGGAGAATACCTTTACCTCTGCAACGATCGAAGTAGCTCCCGGCCAGCGAGTGATCTCCACCGGACTCTATGCAATCGTTCGGCATCCTATGTATGCCGGTGCGCTTGTCATGCTCTTTGCTACGCCCATCGCGCTCGGATCGTGGTGGGGACTGCTGATGTTCATCCCCATGACCTTCGTCCTCGTCTTGCGGCTTCAAGATGAGGAGAGATTCCTGCAACAGAGTCTGCCCGGTTATACGGAATATTGCCGAAAGGTTAAGTTTCGTCTAGTGCCGTTTTTCTTGTAGAGTCAACCAATTCGAGAATCCGCACAAAGCTTCAACGGGGACTCGTTTAATTCTGCCTTCGCGCATCATGCGCAGATTCTCCAACGCGCAAACTCTAAATCCGCGATAATAGGGGTTAGGAGTAAGAAAACCTTTTGAAATCAGGATTTGTCGCCATTCTCGGTCGGCCCAACGCCGGCAAAAGCACCCTCCTCAACGCTCTAACCGGCGAAAAGGTCGCCATCGTCTCTGCCAAGCCGCAAACCACCCGCAACCGCATCGCGGGAGTGGTTGAGGTCCCGGCGCGCAAAGGTCAGCACCCGGCTGCGCAGATTGTTTTTGTTGATACTCCCGGCGTACACAAACCCGGCTCGCACCTTGACCGCCGCATGTTGCAGGAAGTCTACGAAGCCCTCGAAACCCGCGACCTGGTCCTGGTCCTCATGGATGCCACTCGCCGCGTCCAACTCGAAGCCGCCGCCGAGCCAACCGACAATGATCGGGTGCCCCAGGTCCCGTTTTTGGGACCTGGGAACGTGGAGGCGCCAGTCGTATCCCCCAAACACTCCCGCACCAATTGGGCCAGCGAGGACGAATTTCTCTTCGGCCTCATCCGCAACCTCGATTGCCCGGTCTTCCTTGTGCTCACCAAAATCGATCTCGTCGCCAAAGACCAGCTCCTGCCGCTGATCGATACGCTCACCCATCATTTCGGCTTTGCTCAGGTCATTCCCATCAGCGCCCGCAAGCGCGACGGCATGGATATTCTCGTCCGCAAGATTGTCGAGGCTCTGCCCACCGGTGAGCGCTACTACCCCAAGGACCAATACACTGATCAGCCGCAGCGCTTCATGGTCGCCGAGTTAATCCGCGAGAGCATCCTTGCCGAGACCGGCGAGGAGGTTCCCTACGCTTCCGCTGTTGTGATCGAGCGCTACGAAGAGCCGGAGCCTTTTGTGCCGAGGAAAAAAGGCGCAGTCCCGGCCCGTCTGCCGCTCACTCGCATTGCCGCCGCTATTTATTGCGAGCGCGACGGCCAAAAGGCGATCCTGATTGGCAAAGGCGGCTCCAAGCTCAAGGAAATCGGCACTGCCGCTCGCCGTCAGATTGAGTCCCTCATCGGAACACGCGTCTATTTGGAGCTGCACGTCATCGTGGAGCCCAACTGGCGCGAGTCAAAGAGCTTTGTCGAATCCCTCGACTGGCGCAACCAGTTGGAGCGGCTAGCTACAGAGCAGATCACCCAGAAGCCGGAGGATGGAGACGAATAGAATCGGCAGCTTCGACGCCACGCTAACAATCTCGCTGGTAGAAAAGATCGGGCAGGCCGACTCCCCTGCCTCAGCGGTCTTCGGCATCATTCCGGATCTGCGCATTGTGCCGCACATCTCTCACGTGCTCTTTTTATCAAAACAAAATACAAGCCTAAAAGAAAAATGCCTACTGTTATGCATATGCTGCAAAATTTTATACCTCTCGCACGGTCCCTGCGATAGTCCATTATCTTACTTTCCGCTGGATTCAACGGATCATAATAGACAGCGACCTCGCTCCCGATTTTGCATGGCATCAGCCAGTTCCAGCAAGAATCTCGTTTTTCATAAGAAAGGCCGTCTACTGAATATGCATAAATAATGCGCGATGACTTGCCTTGACCGACATGCGCGACAAAATGGCCCGTGATGACACGCTCACGGCTGGCAATTCGAGCCTCCGCTGGAGCAATTTTATATATTGCAAATGTTGCTCCGCAAATTAACAAAAGCGCCAGAAGCAAAATCATCCTATATCCAGACAAATCATCCGATCTCACAAAGACGTCCTCCCGGCTCTGTTACATCGCAATCATCACTCCATCATCAAGGCTTTCACAACTACTTATCCTTCGCCCCGCTATGCTTTTGGGCTGACAATTTCCTTCAATAAAACACGATGGCGCAAATGCCATCTCACGCGGCAAAGGCCCAAACAAGCTCAGCCGCCTACGCTCCCCGCACCGCGCCCCGCCCGCGCGCTTTCACCGCGTACATGCGCATATCGGAAGTCCCGATCACGGAGTGAACGGTTGTTCCGTCAACGGGCGCGGTCGCCACGCCCACGCTGGCGCTCACCCACAGTTTCAGCTTGTCCTTCATCTCGAATTCGGTATCCATCAGCCCGCGCAGCAGCTTGGTGCTTAGCGCCAGCGCCTCATCCTCGCCGGTCTCCGGCATCAGAACCACAAACTCGTCGCCCCCGTAGCGGAAGCACCAATCCTGCTTGCGGGTCAGCTCCAGCAGCCGCAGCCCCACGCGCCCCAGCAACTCGCTGCCCACCAGATGGCCGTGCGCGTCGTTCACCATCTTGAAGTGATCCAGGTCAAGGAACGCCATGCTCACCGGCAACCCAGCCTTCACGCACCGTTCCAACTCCCGGCTCAGCACCTCGTAGAGGTAGCGCGCATTGTAGAGCGTGGTGCAATCGTCCGTGATGGTCAATTTTTGAATGCATGCCACGTCGCGTGCATTCTCAATCGCGATCGCCGCGTGGTCGGCCAGGATATGCAAAAAGGCGATGGTATAGTCGGTGAGCTGGTCTGCCCGCGGATTGAATATCTCGATAGCGCCGTGCGTTCCCTTGCGCCCCCGCAGTGGCAGAGCGATTACTGAACGCACCTTGTTCGGCTGCGCGGCGTTCTCCTGCGCCACGCGCGGATCGTCCCCGGCTTCGGGAACCAGCAGCGTCTCGCCGTGTTCCACCACCCAGCCGGCCACGCCTTCGCCCACCTTCATGCGCAGCCCTTGCAGCGGCACATCTCCTCTGCCTGCTGCAATCGCATAGTAGAGTTCCTTGCCGGTTTCATCCACCATCAGAAGCGTCCAAAGCTCCGCCTCAATGAATCTCTCCATGTGTTCAATAATGGTGCGCAGAATCGTATCCAGGTCGAAGCTCGAGGTCAGCGAGCGCGTAATCTGGTGGAAGACGAGAAGGTCGTCGAGCGGGATGCGGCTTTCCGTCTTTTTTGTCATCCGGTGCCCATTTCGGCTTTCAAAAAGTCAGCTTGTCTGCGCTATGAGTCTCTTCGCAATTCTGCCACACCATGATGCCAGAAAAGAACCAGAAACAGGCAGCCATCTGCCCTGCATTGTAGGGGAAGTTAGTTAAGATTGTGTTCCGTCCGGGTGGCTTCAGTCAACCGCCAATATGCACCATTGATCGGGAAGGCTTTAGGAATCCCGGCTCGCCGATATGATGGCGTGGCTCCTTGCCCTGTACTGTACGTGTAATGTAGCCTGCCAGTTCCGCATCGCTCGCGCCCGCGCGCAGACGTCCATACAGGTCGTGCTCCACTTGCGAAAACAGGCAGGTGCGAATCTTGCCGTCTGAGGTAAGCCGCACCCGGCTGCACGCCCCGCAGAAAGCCTGGCTCACCGGCGCAATGATGCCGATCTCGCCGACGCCATCCTCAAAGCCGTAGCGCCGCGCCGTCTCGCTCGCCTCGCGCGGCTCCATCGCAACCAGCGGCAGCGCCTGCCCAATGCGTTCAACAATCTCCTTGAGAGGCACTACGATTTCCGGTGTCCACAGCCGGCCTTCTTCCAGCGGCATGAACTCAATGAACCGCACCACCACGCCTTCGCGCCGCGCAAAGTGCGCAAAGCCTTCAATCTGATCGTCGTTGAAGCCGCGCAGCAGAACGCAATTGATCTTCAGCGGCTCCAGTCCTGCCGCCCGCGCCGCGCGAATCCCCGCCAGCACCGCCGCAAAGCTGCCCGGAACCCGCGTAATTCGCTCGAAAGTCGCCGCATCCACCGCGTCCATGCTCACCGTAGCGCGCCGCAATCCGGCATTCTTGAGCGGTGCTGCCAGCCCGTCCAGCAGATGCCCGTTGGTTGTCAGCGCCAGGTCCAGCGTCTCGCCGTTCGGAGTGCGCAGGCGTCCCAGTTCCTGAACCAGTTCCACAATTCCTCGACGCAGCAGCGGCTCGCCGCCCGTCAATCGCACTTTGGTAATTCCCAGCGAAACAAAAATCCCAATCATCCGCAGATATTCATCGATACCCAACTCCGGAAACTGCGCGCCCAGCTCGCCCGTCCTGCAGTAAACGCATTTGTAGTTGCATCGGTCCGTGATCGAGACGCGCAGATCGTGAATGACTCGTCCCAGGCCATCTGTCAGCCGAGTCGCAGGGGCCACGGCCGTTTCCACCGCCGGCGTTTTGTCCGGCGCGCGGTCAACAGAAGCGAAGTTTGGGGAAACAGCAGCCATCGGTAACTCCAGCGCTCCCGCATTTTCAGCGATTCCAGCTATGCAATCCACTCGATCCGTGAATCGCGGAAAAACTCCTTTGGAGGGAGGCGGGGGTTTTAACCCTCGCACAAAGCTAACTCAATCAACGAGGGCTTTAGCCCCGGAACCGAATGTCGGGTGCCCATCCATTCCGCGCCTTTTGCGGAATGGATGGGTATCACAACACCCCGAAGGCCGAATGAACAAACCTTGCCCTCAGTCGATTCTTGGCGTGCCCCGGCGCAGCAAGAAACCCGCCACCCCACACACAGCGATAATCACCAACGCAATGACGAAGTAATAAGCCATGGGATGCGCCCAGCCCGGCGACCATTCCAGGTCCTGGCCCACCCACAGCAGCAGAAAGGTGGCGATCACCACAAACTGTCCTGCGATTACCAGCAGTGTGTGACCCAGGTCGCGCCGCTTGTCCAGCGCCTCCACCTGGTCGGGAGTCAGATTTCGTTCCTCCGGGGGAAGCAGGGAATTTGCCATTTTCGTCTCTCCAGTTTTCTTTCGGGCTGAACTTGCCCTGTCGGGCCACGCCAAATCCTTCTGATCTCCCGGCGCGCCCGCTCTTACCCTAGATTCAATCACATACTGAGGAATTCGCGCCAGTCGGCAAAACTCGTTGGCTGACATGAGGAACTACTGATCAAGTTGATGTTGTGAAAGGTACGGGCTTTCAGCCCGTACGTTAAGGTCTGCAAGAACGACGCGGGCTTGAGCCTCTGAGGGAACATCAATCGTGCAAAGAAGGCGATCGGGGATTCCCGGATCACGCGCTACTTCAACGGAAACCCAACCGACTGCGCATAAAGCGCGCGTTTCTCGGCACCCAATTTCAGCGCCGCCCCCACTGCCGTCGCGTCCTGTTGCCCGTGCAGGGAATAGAACCACGCGTTCAACCCCTCCGACGCGGCAAACAAATAAACATTCTGCCCAATGAATCCCGTGTCGACTTGCGCAAAATCCCAATTCGTCTGGGCCACGTAGACTAGCGTCACGGCTGCCTGTCCTGCGGGAGGCGCGCCCATCTTCGCGCGCAGGTCGCCTCCTGTAACAGGCCGCAGCACATTTGCCTCCGCGTCATAAATGAAGGCCCCTTGCGCCAGAACCACGTCAATCTCAATCTCCTGTTTGTTCATCGCCGAGGGCGCCGTGCGGCCCAGCCCAGGCTTCGTTTCGTGCGGCCGATTCACGCCAAATGCCGCCCACAAAAGGTTCGAGAGAGTTTGCAGCGGAAGCGGCTTGTCCTCAAACGCGCGCGTGGTTTTGCGCTCGGCTAGAGCCTGCATCAGCGGCATCCCGGCCGTCATTTGCGGCTTGGGCAATTGGATAGGCTTGGGATCCTGTGCGCGGCAGGCGGGCGCAACCCAAAGCAATGCGATCAGGCCCAGCAGCGCGGCTTGTGAACGGCGGCCAGATATTGCGGGAGCGTACACGAGTCCTCCTCGAAGAACGCGGGCTATGCACGCCTGCCTCCGGCCACCTATTTTCTGCCGGTGCACCAGCGCAAATAGCTCGGCATGAGTAACAGAATACCGCCGGGGGAGGGCCAGAATGTCTCAATTAAATAGTCATTCCATTCCCGGTGGCGCAGCGAAGCGACCGGTCGTCATCTCCAGCGGAAGATCCGCAGTGAAACGGCGAAAGTGACCACCAGCCACGTCAGCATAACCGCAATCGGCATGGCCAACTGGCCCAGATTCATCCCTTGCAGCATGTTGCCGCGCAATGCATCGATAGCCGCGGTGAGCGGGAGAGCCCGCACCAACGGCTGAATCGAAGCTGGAAAGCGCGTCGCAGAAAAGAAAATCCCGGACAGAATCCACATCGGAAGCATGACCAGGTTCATCAGGCCATTGACCGCCTCAGTGGTCTTTGCCCGCGTACTGGTCAGCAGTCCCAATGCTGAAAAGGTCAGAGAAGCGAGTACGCACAAAAATCCCAACTGCCACAGCGAGCCGCGAAAAGGCACTCCAAAAGCCAGCCGCGCAAATCCCAGAAAGACGCCGACCTCGATCACCAGCAATCCCAACCTCGAAAACAAAAACGAGGCAAGATACTGCCAGCGCGGCATCGGCGAAGCCACCATGCGCTTAAGCAGCTTCTTCTGGCGGGCGTCGACAATGGCAAAGCCCAGGCTCCACATCGCCGAACCAATGAGGTTCATCCCCAGCAGCCCCGGCACCAGGAAGTCGATGTAGCGCGCGCCTTTCTCATGCACCAGCTGGTTGTCTGCGCGCACCGCGTCTTGCCGTCCCGCAGCGGTCTGAATCGCGTGGTCTACCACCATGCGCGCGGTTCGCGCATCGGGGTTGGTGTCATCGTATTTGTAATCGATTCCACTTGGCCCTTGAATAGCCAGCAAGAAAATCTGGCCCGTAGCCAGCGCGTGCGTCCCCGCTGCCTCGTCCATCGTGTACGCGGCGAGCCCTTTGTCAGCGGCCAGGGCTTGCGTCAGTTGCGTCGTCGTCGCGCCCACCTGCAATACATCCGCCGGGCGGTTGCGAAACGCGATGCCCAGTCCCACTGCAAGCAGAATGGGAAAGAGAAATGTCCAAAAAATCGCCTCCGATTCGCGAAAGAAGAGCCTGAAGCGCATGGCGGTGAGTTGCAACAGAGAGCTGGTTTCAAATCTACTCATCGCGCAACTTCCTTCCCGTCAGGTTTACGAAGACATCTTCGAGCGTTGCGGAGTGAGTACGAAACTCGCTCAGATTAAGTCCCTGGCTGTCGAGTTCGGCAAAGATCAACGGTACAGAGGTGTGCAGTTCGGTCACTGAAAGCTGATGCAGCCCTGCGTCCACGCGATGCGATTGAACGCCGGGAATCGCCAATAAAGGAGCGACTCTTACCTCGCGCGTTTCGCGTTCCTTCACGGCAAACTCGACGATGTGCTCCGCACCGACCAAGGCGATCAATTGTGGCGTTGTTCCCAGCGCGATGATGCGGCCATGGTCCATGATGGCCACGCGGTCGCAGAGCCGGTCCGCTTCTTCCATGTAATGCGTAGTGAGAATGATCGTGCGTCCGGCGTGCTTAAGCGCATCTACCAAATCCCAGACATGGCGTCGCGCTTGCGGGTCGAGACCGGTCGTCGGCTCATCCAGAAAAAGCAGTCCCGGATCGCCCACCAGCGCGCAGGCCATGGCCAGTCTTTGCTTTTGCCCACCGGAGAGAGTCACAATGCGAGCGTTGCGCTTGTCTTCAAGCTGCGCCGTCCGAATCGATTCGTCCACCGGAATTCCGCGATGGTAAAAGCTGCGAAAGAGACGCAGCGCTTCCATAACTGTCAACTTGTCCGGAAGCTGCGTCTCCTGCAATTGGACGCCGATCCGTTGCCGCAATTCCGTGGCGCCCGTCTGCCAATCCAGCCCCAGCAACTCCACGGTCCCTGAATCTGGCGGAGTGAGTCCCTCGCATATTTCGATGGTCGTGGTTTTTCCTGCACCATTCGGCCCCAGCAGGCCGAAGCACTCGCCGCGCGCCACCTCCAGGTCGAGGCCGTCCACTGCGGCCAAATCGCCAAATGTCTTTCGCAGCCCGCGCAACAGCAGCGCCGGTGCATCTCCATCAGCGTGGGCAGGTTGCGCTGTGGCGGTCTTTAAACCTATCAAAGTGTGAGCCTCTCGCCCCAGACTACGACGATAGCTTGGTTCCCATCAACCCACAAAATATGAATTTGAAGCCGCTTCGAGTTTCTTCTTTCGAAGTCCGAGGCCTCTGAACGTGTGCGGAACCGGAGAAGTGTTGAGGCGACTGCGCTCTACGCAGTGTCTGGTGAATCTTACGCGAACCCCAACTAAAGCGAATCCCAAATCAACGGGCTTTGTGTCACGACACGACTTTAGTCGTGCCGCAAATGCCAGCAAAATGAATGGGCTTTAGCCCCTGCGGAACATGCTTTTTTTGACTTGCTGAGGGCCCGGCCGATTCACCTGATAATGCCATGTCGCAGCCGTGGAAAGACGATCCACTTGAGGTCCGGCTCAATCGGCGATGAACGCCACCGTTTGCAGCGAGCTGATCTCAAAAGCCTTGCGGCAGCGAATATTCCCGCAAGCCAATTTTTCGTCGCGTCTTACCATGTAAGATTGCGCCTTGGCGAATTTGGCCCGGTCCCGCTCGTCCGCCCCGTGAGGCAGTTGCGCGCGCTTCCGCCGCACCACCCATGTCACCTTGTACTCGCCCTCCTGTCCGCACTTGGGGCAGGTCAGCGTATGAGTGCGTTGCTCCGTTGTTTCATTAAAAAAATCCCGTTCTTCCATGGTCTCCAAAATCTCCATCCCGGCGAAAATCCGCCGCCAGGGTCGCGAAGGCGCTTTCACACCGCCGCCATATATTCCATACTAGCCTTGCCATGACGAAACGCAAGCCAGGGAAATTCTCGGCCGCCAAGGCCGTCAAAGCCAACGCACGTGCGCGTGTAGGCCAGCCGAAACCTTCGCGTCTAATCGACACGGAACCCCGAACCGGCCGCGCCGCAAAGCACAAACCCAAGCTCGACGAGATCATCCGTCAAGAAGAATAGCGAGCCTGCGAGGGGCAGCTTTTTCGGCCAGCCTATTGCGCCGGAGGCAAGCTATAAGGCCCGGGAAGCACAGGCTCCGCTTGCTTGCTGGCTGCCTCAGGCGGCGCGGCCACATCGGTGCGCTTGTCAAAAATCCTGAATTGCACCACCAGGTCCAGCAGCACCGGTACTGGCTTGCCGTCTTTCATCGCCGGCTGGAAACTGGCCTTTCTGATGGCAGCCACAGCGTTCTCGTCCAGCCCGAAGCCGATTGGCCGCCCCACGGCAATCTCGACCGCCTTACCGTCCGCGCCTACCACAGTGTGATAAAGCGCCATGCCCGCCACGCTGTTCGCTTGCGCAAATTCATTCGACTCCGGCTCAAATTTCGTCAGCAGCGCGGCCTTCTGATCCACTCCACTCTGCCGCAAAATCGTCGCGTCTTTGGGCCTGTAATCCGCCTTATCCGCGACAGCCTGGTAGTAGAGTTTCCAGAAATCGGGCATCGCGGCTATCATCCGCTCGTCCATCCCCTGCGCAAGAACGTTATCAATCGCGTCCTTCAGCAAACGGTTCGCGTGCTCCGGTGAAGTAGTTGTCGTCACGCTCTTCGGGTCCGCCGGGCGCTCAGCCTCGGGCGTGGCGGCAATTGAGGCCTTTAGCTGCTCAGCCTCGCTCAGCTCAGCTGGCTCAGGCGTCGCGGCCTCGCCCTTCTTGCCCTTATGCTTGCCGGCCGCCTTTTCTTTCTTTGGCTTCACCACCATCTCCCGGTCGATGGTGATTTTCACCACCTTCTTCTTGGGCGTGATCTTCACCCGGTCGAAAGCGCTCGATTGATCTTCCACGGCCAACTGGCCCAGAAAGTGCAACCCGTATCGCGCGCCTTCCAGTGTCACCTTGTGTTTCGTCAGCCGCACTTTGTCGATCTCGACTGCGCAGAGCGTAAACGACCCCTGCGGGGAATACCCAATCAGCCGTCCGTGCTCGTCGAAATTGAGAGTGTTGTCTAGATAGCTGCCGCGCAAATACAGGGCCTTGCCAACTAATAACTGTTTAAGGTCGTCTTCCTTGATGCCGCCGGCCTCAGCCGTGGCAGCAGCGGATGCCAGCTCCGACGGAGCCTTTTCCGGAGCGGCCGTCGGCGCACTTGCAGCCTGTTCCGCAACCGGCGCCTTTGCCGCTTGAGTCTCTCCCGATGCTGCTGGTTCCTGCCCATGAGCACAGAAAACCATCCCCACAGCCAGCGTGGCGCAGCAGCCCAGACCAACAAAAAATCGCAAAAATCCAAAATGAAAGCGCATCAAATCCATCCGCATTTCAGTAGTCCTTGCGCTTGACTCTATCAGGAAACCACCCTTTGCACCTTTACAGTCCCATTTATCGTTCCGCGCCAACTCCGTGCTTCAGCCGCCAGAGAATCCGCCGGAAGATGCCCAGAATCCGCCGCGTGTCGTGCGCCGATAAACTCAGCCGCCGCAGCAGCAACCGCAAATCGTGCCGGTTGGTCGGCTGCAGCGCGCGAGGCCGGTAGTCCGCCGCCTCCATCGCCTCTTCCACCATCCCCGCCAACAGCTCCAACCGGTTAGATTCCACCGGCTCCGGCCCACTCATAACCTCAGTGGAATCAATGCGTACCGCCAACTCATAAAGGCAAACAGCCACCGCCTGCCCCAGATTCATCGAGGGCTGCCGAGGGTCTGTCGGAATCTCCACCAGCACGTGGCACCACGACAGGTCATCCCGCGTAAGCCCATGCTTTTCCGGTCCGAAGACCAGCGCCACGCGCCCGCCGCGTGCCAGTTCCCGATTGACCAGCTCCGGCAACTCAGGCAGCCGCACCACCCTCTGCTCCGGCTTGCGAAATTGGAGGCTTCCCGTGCCCAACACCAGCGTCGCGCCTGCCACGGACTCGCCAAGAGTCGCTGATTCCACGGCACTTACAAGCACATCCTGGCAATCCACAGCTGAGCGCGCCTCGCGCCACGTAGGAGCGAAGGGAGCCACCACCGAGAGGTGCGAAAAGCCAAAGTTGGCCATAGCCCGTGCCGCCGCACCTATATTGAGCGGGTTGCGCGGCCTCACCAGCACCACGTCGAAGCGTTCGCGTTGAATTTCCGGAAGCAAGAATTGATTGTAGAGCGGCGGCGAAACGGTTCGCTTCAGAGGTTCGTTTCCGTGCGCCAAAGTTTGCCTGAGTGGTTCGTTTCGAGGGCCAAAGATTTGCTTGGGTGGTTGCGAAAAACATACTCCGCTGACCATGCAGACAACCCAGAGCGGACAGGGCTTGGTTTGGAAGGTTGCGAAATCAGAGAAGAGTCTGCATGGAATGGGCCAAGTTGATTTTTGGCAAGTCCGGATTCAGCGGGGTTCGATCCATTCAAAGGCTTCTGCAACCATATTCTTGTGGTTTTCGCGCCTGTCGAAGAGAGCAGGGGGCACGGGTCAGCCCAACAGTAATCTTCATTCTCAATTTGTCATCTTGAGCGAAGTCGAAGGACCTGCATTTGTCTTTGTTCCCGTCGAAGGCGATGGGCCGCGGGTTGGTAGGCCGGAGTTTCAACCCTTGCACAAACCCCTTTCGCCTGTTTCTAGAGATTGATCCACGCGGCGAAGCCGCGCCCCTGTCAGGCCGTAAGCCGGATCCGACGGCGGACTCCAGGTCGTCGATTGCGTCCCGCTCAATTAATGTTTTGTGCCTTTTACTGGAACGAGGAATAGGGGACAGAAAAGGTCTGGCCGGGGTGAGCAGGTCTGCCAAATCCCAAACACGAAACCCTGGGCGGCCCACCGTCAGCCTTGTTCTCTGAGATTCATGGTTTTCCTTGGCTTGCCGATATATCAAATGATTTCTTGCGCGGGCTAGTCGACATCTGCTAATATCAAATGATATGGCGAGGTGCTGTGGACGATACGAGGGGAATACTGGCAGAAATCGCGCGGTTGGGACGGTATGCGAGTTCGCGACGGCAAGATTTCTCCCCCTCCTCTCCGTGTGATTGGTCTCCGCACGTGATCGTAGACCCTGAGACCGGACTTTGCTTTTCGGACGCGAGTGCTTGGCAGTTGATTTGCAGGCATTTGGACGAACGTCCCGAGTCGTTCCAGGAGGTGAGGCTTAGAAAGCCGCCTGGGCAGATCGCTTTCGAGACTGTATTAACGCTGCCGAGCAATGATCGTGTATACATCAAGGTCCAGCTTTTCCGCGGGAAGGCCTACGGAAGAAGCTTCCATATATCCACCAAGGAGTAGGGGATGTATCAGGACACAAGCGGTACGCAAGATTCGAAGGAGCTTTGCATCGAATGTGGTGGTGCAAGGTTGATTGAGCAAAAGAAGGAACAAAGCTTCGCTTTCGGGCCTCCTGGGGACCAAGTGATTCTTACCGCGTCAATGCCTGTTTTTACCTGCGCGGACTGCGGCTACGAGTTTTTCGACGAGAGAGGTGAGGCCGCGCGCCATGATGCGGTCTGCAGGCACTGCGGGGTTCAAACCCCCGCGGAGGTTCGTAAGACGCGTGAAGATACTGGTCTCTCTCGCGTGGAGTTCTGCGAGCTAACTGGCTTTGGGTCTGCGTCTCTTCAGCGGTGGGAGTGTGGCATGGTTGTTCCCAACGCGTCAAGTGACAGGCTGATTTTTCTGCTCCGGTACGCTGACAATGTCGAACGTTTGAGGAGGCGTGCAACAGCAGTTTCCCAAGGTGTGCTCCCCTTTGTGGCTGCGGGTGCGGATCCGATAAAAAGATTTGACGAGGGAGTGCCAGAAATCCGGACGCGGCGTGCGATTAAGAGGTTTGAGCGTCTTGCGCAACAGCCACGAATTGCTTCTCAGTCGGCAACGTGGAGTTTGAGGCGAAGCCAATGTACATAGTTACGTTTTACTCATTTAAGGGCGGGACGGGTCGTTCGATGGCGCTCGTTAACGTCGCCGCGGATTTGCTTGCGCGGGGCCGCAAAGTTCTTGTAGTCGACTTCGATCTCGAGGCGCCAGGTTTGGACACCTTTCCATTGAAGCTCGATCGTCCTGTTGATCGTGGACTAGTTGAAATGATTACCGACTACTTGGACTCGAGTTTCGAGTCGCCGCCTGCGGTGCAGGGGTACGTGTATAAAGCCCGGATCGATGGCGTTGACGACGGGTCATTGTGGATCATGCCAGCTGGTCGCCAAGACGCGTTATATGATTCGAGGTTCCGTTGCATCGACTGGCAGGATTTTTATCAGGATCAAGGTGGTTTTCTCTTTTTTGAGGATCTCAAGATTCAGTGGAAGCAGGTATTTAATCCCGATTATGTGCTGATTGATTCCCGAACCGGACATACCGACACGGGAGGTATCTGCACTCGTCAATTACCAGACTGTGTTGTCGCCATGTTCTATCCAAATGAGCAGAATATGCGGGGTCTGGCTCCTGTGGTCCAGGATGTTCGGAATGAAGAAAGTGGCCCACTCAAAAAGAAGATTGATCTCCATTTCGTCATGGGAAACGTACCTGACATAGACGATGAGGATGCGATTTTATCGAATGCATGCTCTGCTTCTGAGGCAACGCTGCACTATGACGAACTAGCTGCCACAATCCACCACTTCAACAGCCTAAGCATGCTCACTCAGAGATTGTTACTCGTTGATAGACCTAGGTCAAAAATCGCTGGTGAGTACAGACGTCTCGCGTCTGCAATAGTTCGCCGGAATCTTGAGGATCGGGATGGGGCGATCTCTTTTTTGGATGAAGCGCTCGGCGGTCGTCGCGGGAGAAGCGAAGTTGGTGGCGATCCCCCGTTGGAATCCACGCTTCAATCGATTCGTACCCTGCACTCTCAAGATACGGAAGTTCTGCGCGGCCTTGCGAGGTTTCGAAGAACACAGCGTCGCAATGAGGAGGCATTCGATCTTTTCGAGCAAGTACTTCAATTGAGCGAGAAGGATCCGGAAAGTCTTGTGGGAAGAGCGGAAATCCTTACAAATGCGAGTCGAAACGATGAGGCTCTAAAAGACCTTGTGTCCTTCTGGGAACTCAAGGACGTCTCGCCATTTGGCTTTGAGCTGGCGGCTCGACTTTTGTTGACAATTGACAAGGGTCGAGTCCCGGATATGTTAAGGTCGCCGGCGATTCCGACTCTTCCGGTGGACACCGTCCTGGAGATAGTCCGTGATCTCCAAGGCGACAATGAGACCTGCCGCTATGGTGTCTCGCTCCTTCGAGATTGGTTTGCCTCAAACACTACGGCAGCCAAGGGCGGATCGATATCACTGGAACTGTCTCTTTGTCTGATCGGTGCGGGGAACTTTAAAGAGGCACAGCAAGAGATCGACCAAAACAGGACTATGGTGGAATTAGATCTGGCCAATTCCTTCAACTACGCGATGGCGGAATGGGGGTCCTCGCAAAACGTGCCAAAGGCGCTCTTCGAGAAGATAATTCCTTTGATCGAAGGACGGGCGGGTGATACAGATGTGAACCACCTGCAATGCTTCTCTCTGGCCTACTGGGCAGTGGGCGACCTTGTCCGCGCGCGGCAGCTTCATGATGAGGCGGTCGCTCGGATCGCTATGGCACCAAGGACTGTGTTCAGTGCATGGTGCTACTTGTATCGTTCTCCAAGAGAGTTCAGATTGGACCTCGATGCAATGTCTGCTATGTTCAACACTGGCGCCGGTAGGCCGGCCTTTATTCGCGGCCTGCCTGGTGTCTCCTAGGTGCAACGCCGTGTGAGGACGACAATAGAGGTCTGCGGGAGGAGACCGTTTGCTATTTTATCAGTCAGTAACGTCCCAGACATCAACTTCTACGGAGAGCCCGGCCAGTGCTTCCCCTTCTACACTTGCGACGAAGACGGCACGAACAGGCGGGAGAACATTACCGACTGGGCGCTTGCGGAGTTTCGGTCGCATTACGGCGATAAGAAGATTTCCAAGTGGGATATTTTTCACTACACATACGGGCTGCTGCATCATCCTGAGTACCGGACGAAGTATGCGGCGAATCTGAAGCGGGAGCTGCCGCGGATTCCGATGGCTCCTGACTTCAAGCGCATTGCGGAGATTGGCGCTGCGCTGATGAAGCTGCATATCGAGTATGAAAAGCAAAAGGAATTTCCGTTGCAGCGGACGGCGACGGGCAAGCTCGATTGGCGCGTGGATAAGATGGCGCTTTCAAAGGACAAAACGCAGTTGCGGTATAACGAGTTTCTGACATTGAGCGGGATTCCGCCGGAGGTTTATGAGTACCGGCTGGGCAACCGCAGCGCCCTTGAATGGGTCGTGGATCAATATAGGGTTTCAACCGATAAGCGGTCGGGGATTGTGAACGACCCCAATCGCGAAGACGATCCAGAGTACATTGTCCGGCTGGTGGGGCAGGTGGTGACTGTTTCGGTGGAGACTGTAAGGCTGGTGCGGGAACTGGCCGCTCTGGGAGTCGACCAGGTTTGAGCGCGGTCTGGTACCGCACTTGCAGATGGCCTTTTCGGAGGGAGCAGGAGCCTTCAGGCTCCTGAATGCAGCAGCATAAAGGGCGGCCTTTAGGCGCGGGCCTTATCGCCCTGCATATGAAGAGGCATTGGGTCCAAAATTTCGCAGGCAGCCGAACTGAAGCGATAATCTTCCGGCGCTGTCGCAAGCCCCCGCCGCACTGGGTTCTCTTCGATATACCGCACACAGCTAATGAACTTTTCCTCGGTCGAGATCTGGCTCTCGTTGAAGCCGCGCATCCACACATCATGCTTGCTCCTCAATCGAAACGAAAATCCGCCCTTGATAAACTGCACCGCTTTCTCCAGCGAAACATCAGTAGCGGGTGTAATTAGCGCGTGGAAATGGTCGGGCACAATGACGAACGCATGCAAGAGAAATCTCCCCTGATTGCGATAGTCGAGGATGGTTCGCTCCAGCAATTCCGCAGTAGCAATGACCTGGAAAAGGCTGCGGCGCTGCGCCGTCACAGCAGTAACTAGATAGGTGCGAGTTTCCTGGGGAGCGAGCCGCATCTCAGCAGCATAAATGAAAGGCCCGTGGCTAAAGCCACTCATACGACGAGTCCGCATTCAGGAGCCTGAAGGCTCCTGCTCCCTCCGCCAGGAAACGAACCCAACTGCGGGCCCTCTGCCACTGGTAGTGCGAAATGTCCCAAGATACTTATCGAGGAGCGCGGCACGTGCTCAGGCAGGAACCGCTTTGTCAGAAAGACCTTTTCTTCGTCTGTCCGACGCCCGTTCATCACAAAATCGGCGAACGATTAGGCGGCGGTCTGCGTCCTCATCCGATTCAGCCGGGTTCACTGACTATCATGTGGTACGACATTGGCCCTGAGGTGCCGCCAGGGCACCAGCGCGACCTCGTGAGCGTTGGGAAATTCACAACGACAATTGACCAAGTAGCACTAGCATTCACATCGCCGAGCAATTTGCCGCCTCCTCAGGTCTACGAAAAGGCCATAAGAGCGTCCCTCGAACAACAGTGATGGACCGTAGTGCCAACATGCGCGCTATCCGCAGCAAGGGAACCAAGCCCGAAATGTTTGTGCGGCGTTTTGTGCACGGGCTGGGTTTCCGCTATCGTCTGCATGCGCCCGATCTTCCTGGAAAACCCGACCTGGTTTTCCCGAAACTGCGAAAAGTGATCTTCGTTCACGGCTGCTTTTGGCACATGCACAAGGCCTGCCGCGAAGGCCGAATTCCCAATTCCAGGCGTGAATATTGGGAGCCTAAGTTGCTTGGGAACGTCGAAAGGGGACGCAAACACTTGGCGTCTCTTCGCAAACTTGGCTGGAAGGTTCTCGTTGTCTGGGAATGCGAAATAGAAAACTCCGAACGCATAGAAAAGAAGCTCATAAATTTTCTCGCCTCGCGGGTTTGAGCAAGACGCGACAAGGTTGAGACTCGATCAGGCTTGAGTGCGACTTTGCCGCGCCGGTCGATCTCCAAAAAGCAGGCGGATTGGCTTTTAATTGGGGTAAAATCCTGGCTTGCCGCCCGAGCCTACGCCCCGCTGCTTTGCCAAGTCATTGAGAATAAATATGAACAACGAACCTCAACAGGTAACAGCGCCGGAAATCGTTATCAGTTTACGTACATACGCATATCTCTCACAGACTCGGCTATTCAGAAGCCTACGGTGCCAAAAGACGTTAATTTGCGCCCAAATTCACCAATTCTCCACCGAATGTCGCGTATCTGGAGTGTCGCCTCTTTGTTGCCTCTCAGAACCTGTCTAAAAACAGTCACCAGGGCCGCCGGTTTTTTCCTCAGGGGCTGAAGCCCGCGTCGATTTTTCGGCATTTACGGGACGACTGAACAAGCTGCGGAAAAAGGCCTGGACTTGATCCGAACTCTCGAAAGGCATCCCTCAGGGCCTAAAGGCCACGCTGATTTTGCGGCACTTGCGGCACGACTAAAGTCGTGCCCTGACACAACGCGGCCGTTTGAAACAAGCTCTGCGAGTTTTTCCGCAGCCTGTGAAGTCGTGCCCAGACACAAAGCCAGGGTTTTTAGACAGGTTCTCAGGCTCTTGGTTTCAGCGGGACGCGCACATCGAACGTCACATAGCCCACTTGCCGCCACTGGCCTCGGGCGCAAAAGTAAGCTAGCCTCAAAACATGATCTTTACCAACCCAGCCGAGTTGGCATTGCACGAGTTAAGCCGGGAGCCGCTGGTGCGCTTCAGTGCGCTGGCGCTCAGTTCGATCTTCTTTCTGGTGGATCCCTTTGCCGCGGTTGGCTCGTTTCTGGCGATTACTGAAGGCGCCAGCCCGGCGCGGCGCAAGCGCATGGCGCGCAAAGGCGCGTTGACCTGCTTCATCGTGCTGACCAGCTTTGCCGTGGGCGGGCAGTTGATCTTCCGGCTGCTGGGCATCACGCTGCCGGCATTCGAGATAGCCGGCGGGTTGATTCTGTTGCTGATTGGGCTGGACATGCTTGAAGCCAAACGGTCTGCGACTCAGGAAGCCATGGGCGATACCGAGGAGGCCGCGCACAAGGAAGATGCCGGGATTGTGCCGTTGGGGATTCCCATGCTGGCCGGGCCGGGTGCGATTTCCTCAGTAATGGTGCTGGTGGGCCAGGTGCCCAGTCTGTGGCATTGGGAGATGGGCGCGATTCTGGGCTCGATTGCACTGACTGCGGCGATTTCTTATTGGGTTCTGTCCGGTGCGAGCAATGTGCGCAGGGTGATGGGTGAAACGGGGATTCGTGTGCTGGTGCGCGTGATGGGACTGCTACTGGTGGCGTTGGCCATGCAGTTTTTCGTCAACGGGCTAACGGATTTGGGGCTGATTGCACGCCCCTGAGGGTGGGTTTCCCACATTCCCACAGGTAGTGCGCTTGCAATGTTACTGAATGATTGTTATTCTCAAAAAGTTGCAACTGCAGCGTCACTCAATGTGTGCCGTTTGCAAACGAAAGTGGCATGTGCTACTCTTTGAAAGTTGCAAGAGTGAGAAGTAGAGCCTCCCGGTGGCCATTTGGCCTGCCCCGTTGAGGGAAGTGGGAAGCAAGTTGTAATGCTGGTTCGTTGGGTCGGGTGAGGCAAGTGCCCCTGAACCCCTGTAGGGAAACCCTCAGAGAACAAGCCATTGCAAGACCCAGGAGGTAATCTCCTGCGAGCCTCAGCGGCTCGGACGCGGTTTGTTGGTCGCTCATTGATATTTTGCGCTGCGCGATGCTTTTGAACGGGAGTCTTCCCGGCCAGGCAGATCGGATCCGCACACGAGGAACAGACCGCCAACGGTGAGTTGGAACGGCCCCGGGTGCAGGAAGAGATCAAGCTTGACATGAGGGATGAAGTCCGATATGTTTGAAAGGTTCGCGCAAAAACGCCGGTAGACGCAGTGCAACGCGGTACTGGTGAGCGCAACAAGTTCGAGGACAACCTGGTGTAACAGCCGGGCCTCGATCCAAAAGGGCGCCGCTTAGGCGGATGTCTCTCAAGGATCTTTGACAATTAGGTTGAACATGCCAGTCGTGAGAAAAGATCAGGTTTGGCTTGATCATTCTCACTAAATAGGCATCGCGCCTTTCGAGCGCGCGATGCAGCCGAACCCATCCGACCTCCGTCGGTTTGGGGGAAGCAAACAGTTTCAAACGAGAGTTTGATCCTGGCTCAGAATCAACGCTGGCGGCGTGCCTAACACATGCAAGTCGAACGAGAAAGTGGTAGCAATACCATGAGTAAAGTGGCGCACGGGTGAG
>JBEKQD010000029.1:0-42465 GCA_049520075.1 Occallatibacter sp.
TGGTGTTGCCGACATAACGGCCGAAAGTATTGGTTTCAGCAGCGGTACCAACGGAGGGGAGGATCTCCGAAACGTCGCCAAGCAAAAATGAGGCCAGGCCAAGACCGCCCTGCGCTGTTGTCAAGTTCGGGTTGGACGTAGGACCGTTGCCAAAGTTCAGATCTCCGGCGCGATCCGTATCGGAAGGAACGCGGAGGTTACGACCATAGCGCAGATCGGCGCCTGCCTTGATGGAGTGGTTGCCCCGGATAAGAGTCCAGTTATTGACGATCTGGCCCTGATCCTCTTTTTCGGTCAGCGGGCAGTTGCAGCGGTTAATGTTCAACGCACCGCCATAAAGGGGTTGCTGTTTCCCTCCGGGCAAAACTTGAGGGAAAATTCCAGGCGCGCCGCTGGAGCCGGGGTATGTGGAAACGTTGAGTCCCAGCATGCCGAGGGTAGTAGCGTAATCGGTGCTCTGGTCATACTTGGAGTCGACTACGTTGTAACGCATGTAGCCGAGGCGAAAGTCGGTGAGAAGATTGGGGCTGAGAGCAATATCCATGCCCGAGGCCAAACTGTCGTTTGCGCCCTGCGAGGTGCCGCCGTAGCCGCCGATACCGAAGCCAGGGCCACCCGCGTCGCCGAACATCACTGTGCCCGATAGAACGTCCCAGAAGCGCGAGAAGCGCTCAAAAGCGTGCATCTTTTCGCTGAGGGAATAATCTACGCGCTCTGTCCATTGGTTGCTGTTGAACAGGCCCGTGCCGTTCTCGTGGTAGTTGTTGTCCAAGCCGTCCAAATTGCCCGAGCCGCCAAGGGTGACGTTCTTGGTATAAGGCTCGAGAGCTGTTAACAGGTTCAGTGCCGGTTTTGAAAGCTGGATCGCCGGAATAACATTGTCTGTGTATGGCACAATCGGGCCACCGCCGCCGGGGTTGTCCCAGAGTTGTCCCGCGGGCCCAAGCTCCGTGAGATATTCGCTGAAATCCGCGCCTTCATACCCCGCTGCTGCCTCGGCGGCCGTTGGAGTCGTATTTTTTCCCAGAGCCGTCTCGGTAAGCGTAGTGGTGGGCAGAGTGTCCGAAGCTGCTGTTCCGACCTTCTGGCGTTGCGCCTCATAGTTAAAGAAGAAGAACGCCTTGTTCTTCAGAACCGGTCCGCCGATGGACCCGCCGAAGCGGTTCTTCAAGCCGGCCGGAAGACCATTGGCCGCCGACTGCGTGTATGGATCGCGAGCCTCGTTCGCGTTACCGGTGCGGAAGTCATAAGCGCTGCCGTGGAATTGGTTGGTGCCAGAACGTGTCTGGGCGGTGACCACTGCGGAAACGGCCTTGCCCAACTCTGCGTCGTAGTTCTGCGTGGTGATCTTGGTCTCAGTCACCGCGTCCATTGAAGGGTTGATGACGATGATGCCCAGAATCGGATCCTGGTTGTCAGTGCCGTCCAGCTCGAATGCGGTTCCGCCGAAAGCCTGACCGTCAACCTGAATCTGTTTGGAGCCCTGGGGATTTTCATCGGCCGCGTGGGACCACCCCAAAAGCTGGGCGCCCGGCAGCAACAATTGCAGGTTGGTAAAGTTCTGATCTCCTACGGGGAGGCTGGAAACTTGCTGTTCGTTGAAGACGGTGGAGACGTCAGCACGGTCGGTTTTCAGCTCGGGCTGCGACTCGGCGCTCACTTCGACGGATTCATTACCGGCGCCGATCGTCATGATGGGATCGATGCGGGGCGCGGTGTCGGCCTCAACCTGAATGCCTTTGGTCTCGAAGGCCTTGAAGCCCTTGAATGTGACCTTGAGGTCGTAAACGTCTGGGATAAGGTGGGGGACGCTGTAGTCGCCCGCACCGTTGGAAGTGGCAGTAACGATCGTACCTTTGGCTTCGTCCGTTACCGTGATCGTGGCGCCTGCTACGGCTGCCCCGGTCGAATCGGTCACAGTGCCGAAAATCGATCCGTAGACCGATTGCGCACTGGCCGGCTCAATAAGCAGAAGACCCGCGCAGGCGAACAGCGCCAGCACGAGTGCTGTACGTAGAGTCTTGATCATTTGGTCTCCTGGTCTCTTGAAGATGCTTCGTTTTTCTGTGTGAACTTCTGGTGTGGCTGCCGACATGAAAGCTCGCAACTCTCGGTCGGCACGAAAGACTTCCCCACCGCAATGGCAGGGTCGCTAATACCCGGAGTCGCTGCTCCTTGAATCGAAAAATTAGGAGCGCAAGAAACGGCGTAAACCGGAACCGCTCAAGAACATATTCCTCGCATTGAAGCGTTGTCAACAGAAAAAATGGAAGACGCCTAGTGTTAAATACAATGTATCGATTGCTGTATGCATTTAATCATTAAATCTCTGGGACCTCACCATTCAACAGTCGTCATTTAGTGATAGTAGCTGTTTAATATCATCAACTTGCTCTAATCGATCAGGAGGGAAAAGCTCCGCTTTGCAGGTGGAAAAGCCCGAAAAAAACGTATGGAACTGTCCATCTGTTTTGTGTCTCACTCCTGCTTTGTGGAGCGCGCCTCAGGACTTCGCTTTTGTTGCGCTAAAAGTGTCAATTTTGAGGATTTTTCCACCCTCCTCGATCACATAAAGCCGGTTCACATCCAGATCCTTCAGCGTGTCCACCGCGCCAGATGGCCAGCGAATCTCCACCAGGTCCACCTTGGTTGCATCGCCCAGTCCGAAATGTGTACGAAGGTCGCTGGCCGAGTAGTAGCCGTTGCAGGAGTGGACCTCGTCGATCTGAATCAGTTGCGCGTCTGGCTTTGCATTGAGCAGAGGAGTGCCAGTGCGGGCCACGACCTTAAGCCGCACGCCTATTCCGGTGCGGTTGCTCTTGGTCCCCACCACGCGAATCTTGATCCAGCTGCGGTTCAATGCCGATTCGCAATGGAGCAACTGGGGTGCGGCATTTACGCAGTTCACCACCATATCGAGGCGGCCATCATTGTCGTAATCGCCCACTGCGAAGCCCCGGGCTGGAACCGCGGCCATGATGCCGCTGCCGCCGATCAGGCTCACGTCTTCAAACTGGCCATTTCGCAAATTTCGGTATAAATATTTGCGCTCGGCATAAGCGGCATCCACCTGTGTTCCGTCCACCTCAGGATAGACGTGACCGTTGGCGATCATAAGATCGAGCCAGCCGTCGTTGTCGATATCAACGAAGCTTACACCCCAGCCCATCAGCCGCGTGTTCATACCCAGTCCCGCCTGGTATGTGCGGTCATCGAACGAGCCGTCGCCCAGATTCATGAACAAGGAATCGGTATCGCCGGCGAAATTCGTTTTTACGATATCCGGCAATCCATCCCGGTTGTAGTCCCCGATGGAAACGCCCATGCCGGCCTGTGGCTTGCCGTCCGGCGAATATGCTACTCCCGCTTCGATCGCCAGGTCCTTGAAGGTGCCGTCCTTCTGGTTCTGGTAGTAGGTTGCGGTGGTCGAGTCGTTGGCCACATAGATGTCGGGCCAGCCGTTGTTGTCGAGGTCGGCAACGGCCGCGCTCAACGCGTAGCTTCCCACCGCGCTCCACATACCGGATTTTTCACTCACGTCGGTGAAGGTGCCATCGCCATTGTTGTGGTAGAGCAGGTTCTTGCCGCCCTCCAGCCCCGGCGGTCCACATGCCACCTGAATTCCTTTGTATGTACAATTGGCGTCCTCTGGCTTGGGCGCCGTCTTCACGTCGAAGTCGATGTAATTGCCGACAAAGAGGTCGAGATGGCCGTCCTTGTCGTAGTCGAGAAAGGAGCAGCCTGAGTTCCAACGGAGCCGGGATTGCAAAAGGCCCGCCTCTTTGGTGACTTCAGTAAATGTCCCGTTGCCATTGTTGCGGAAGAGCGCATTCTGGCCGTAATAGCTGACAAAAAGGTCATTCCAGCCGTCGTTGTTGTAGTCACCCACGCAGCACGCCTGGCCCCAGCCGGAACGAGCCAGTCCCGCTTTTTCAGTCACATCGGTAAAGGTTCCGTCGCGATTGTTCTTGAACAGGTGGCAGACCGGCTCCTGGCCCTTGGGAAAGCCTTCGAGCCGCCAGCCGTTGACGAGGAAAATGTCTACCCAATCATCCTGGTCGTAATCGAAGAAGGCTGCGCCGCAGCCGGTGGTTTCAAGCAGGTACTTGTTGCGATGTTCGCCACCGTAGATGGTCTTTACGTCGAGTCCGCCTTGCCTGGCCACGTCGACAAACTGCACTCCCAGCGGCGTCCCGGTCACTGGTGATGGAATACCCTTCGGCGCGGGGCGGGCCTGCGCTTCATATCCCTGGCGCTCGCTACCCATCGTACCGTGCGACTGCCCTTCCTGCGGCCCGCGTCCCCCAAGTCCAAAAGCCGGCCTCGCTAGTCTCAACACCTCTTCAAGCGGCAAGACCAGCGCCGTCCTCGACAACGATTTAAGGAATCCGCGACGTGTAAACGGCAATCCAGACACTCCTTTGCGCATGGCTGGTTGGAACCACGCTCCGAAAGGCGAGTATATCCCCCTGCCCAATGGAGATGTAGCCGACTTTCCAGCAGCCGAAAAAACTCCCAGCGCATGACATTCAGGCACGTGTAGCAATCCCGCAAAGTGGAATCGCTGCCCCACAAATAAAGACCACCTACACTCGAGCTGTCATTGAACCTCTCCGATATAAACTCCGAACGGGGTTAATTCGATGGCCTCCGTCGCCATCGGATCGGTGCCGCCGGGGCTCTTCAGCAGTGTCTTAAGGTGTGCTGCCTTGAGGCCCGCATCGCTTGCCGCCAAATTCACTGTTTGCTTATCGGCGGTGAAATTCACTGCCACCACCACCTGAGGCGCGCCCTCACGCTGTCGCATCCAGCTCAGCACCTTTGTATTCTTAGTGTCCAGCATGGTGTCAGTTCCATCAGCGAATACCGGATTTGTCTTCTTCAAGTGAATCAGGGCTTTGTACCAGGCCAGGAGCGAGTTAGGGTCGGCTTCCTCAGCCTGCACGTTGACTGTGGCGGAAGTGGGCGGAACAGGCAGCCAGGGCGTTACGCCGGCGGAGGTAAAGCCCGCGTTTGCGCTCGCATTCCACTGCATGGGAGTGCGCTCGCCGTCGCGGCCCTTTTCCTTGGGCCATCCGGTCACGCCCATCGGATCCTTCACGTCTTCTTTTCGGGTGGGCGGGGTGGTCTTCATGCCGATCTCGTCGCCATAATAGAACAGCGCCGCTCCGCGACTGGCGAATAGAACTGTGGAGATGACGCGCTGAATGTCCGTGTCGTGAACGCCATCGCCGTAGCGCTCGTCCAGGCGAGGCCTGTCGTGATTGTCGAAGACGAACAGAGGCGTGTTGCCGTTGAGGCCCGTCTCGGCGTCGAGCAGCCGGGCACGAAATTTGGCCACATTGAGGGTGTTGAGCATGCCCAGTTGCGTGTCCATGGGCAGGTGAAATTCCGGCTTCTCCGCAGTCCCATACTCCTCGGCCAGCGCGGCGACGTTCCGCACGTAGGTTTCGCCGATTACCACCCGCGTGCCGGGAAATCTCGTGCCGTCGAATGTGTCCATCTTGGCGCGCATCTCCTGCATGACCGCGTGGACACCAGGAAGAAATTCGGTCTTCAGGCCGTCAACCTTTGGTTCGCCGAAGGCGTCGAAAATGGGTTTGCCGTTCTTGTCGAGGAGGACGTTTTCGTCCGTGAGATTTGGGTCTTCGAAGAGAGTCGTGATGGCGTCGAACCGGAGGCCTCCCACGCCGCGCTGAAGCCAGAATCCGATAATGTCCTTGAAGGCTTCATGCACCTTCGGGTTGTACCAATTCAGGTCCGGCTGCTGGAGATAAAACTTGTGGTAGTAGTACTGGTGCGTCTTTTCGTCCCACTGCCACGCCGTGTGGCCAAACTCAGACTGCCAGTTATTCGGTGGCTCGCCTTTCCTCGTCGCTGTCTGCCCCTTGCCGTCGCGCCACATATACCAGTCGCGATAGGGATTGGCGCGTGACGAGCGAGACTCTAGAAACCATTTGTGCTGATCCGACGTGTGGTTCATCACCATATCCATCACGATGCGAATATTCCGCTTCCCCGCCTCGGCCACCAGCCGGTCAAAGTCGGCCAGTGTGCCATATTGCGGATCGATGTTCCTGTAGTCGGAGATGTCGTAGCCGAAGTCGGCCTGCGGTGAGGGGTAGACAGGCGTTAGCCAGATGGCGTCAACGCCCAGTTCTTTCAGGTAGTCCAGGCGCTGGGTGATCCCATTCAGATCGCCGATGCCGTCGCCATTCGAGTCCTGAAAACTGCGCGGGTAGATCTCATAGATGACGGCGTTTTTCCACCAGTCCTTGTCGGTGGCCACGGTGGCTTGAGAAGCAAGCTTGGCGGGCGCATTCTGTGCTCCCACGGGCAGGGCGATGGCTGCGAAAAACAAGGCGATGGCGCAGATTGTGCTGGATCGTGTCCGGTGCATTTCGTTCTCCTGGTGTTTCTTCCACTCCGCGTGGTTTCAGCAACGGTAGACTCCAAACAAGTAAACATCTTGGTTTCGATTGCGAACTCAAGTTGGTCCGGGCTGCGGCGAGCCGCATTTTGCATCACGCCGGATTAGATGCTCTCTCCACGCACGACCCGCCGCAGCTCCAGAGTACGCGCTCAAAAAATGTAACTACAGGAGACCCAGGCGGCTCGCGAACGCCTGCGAACATCGGAGAATGACTGTGCCCCATTCCATCCGGCGTTTACCAGCTCTCGACGGTCAGGACGCGCGGTGGGCCTTGATGCCCTTCGATCACTTGCGTCTCGATCACCGCTTCCATGTTCATATGCTCCCAGTTTGAAGGAGCCTTTTTGAGCAGCGAGTCAAGATAGACAGGGTTGTAGAGTATCTCGCCCGCAGATTCCGTACCTTCCTCTGAGATACCGGCTGCAATAATGACCGGCTGCCCCGTCACGCTGTCGTGGATGCGAGCCACAATGGCGTAATCACTTGAGCGCTTCTCGTAAGGCACGCTCCAGTCCTCAGCCCAACTTGCTTGTTTGCCACTCTTCCGGTCGACTATTTCGGCCACTCCATTTCTATATTCGAAGCCGAAGCGCAACCCCTGCGTAATCCGGAGTGTCCAGATATTATCGAAGCCCGCGATCAGTACGCTAGGACCCTCGCGAAGCTGGGCAAAGCTCACCTCCGAGGCCGGTTCGACTCGGAAGGCTTTGTGCCTTGCTTCGAGAGCAGCGGTTGTGCGGGTTAGTGTGACGACATCAGCCAAGGCCAGGAGACCGGAATAGTGCAGATTGAAGTACAGAGGCACCGGTTTAGAACTGACCTTGGGGGCGTCGAGCGAGTGGATCGATTCCTCGTCGACCAGTTTCGCAGGTTCTCCGAGGCAGTAGGTGACAGTAGCGGGGCCGGCGGTCATTGGAGCCCAAAAGCGATCCATGGCCGTAGGCGGCTGGAGTTCGTGAAACCACAATCCAACGCCCAGACCCGCTAAGGCAGCCGTTACCACCAGCCCTGGAATCAGCCACCGCCGTCGCCGCGCGACCGCTTGCAACCTTGACACGGATTCTGCCAGCGAGGAATGCGTAGGTAGTTCAGGGGCTGCAGCCAACGAAGTGACATCAAGCTGCGGGGAGCGGAAGGTGGGAACATAGGAGCCGAGGGGAAGCTCGATCGCCCATTCCCCATCATGTGCAGAGTCATGATAGTAGTGGGAAAGCCGCTTGCGCACCTCGCCAGCGGTGACCCGGACCATGGGATGGACGTTGGGGTCGAAGCTGCGGGAGAGGCGGAAGGCATCGATGCCGATGTTTCGTTCCTTCAACTCGGCAGTGTTGCCCCGTAGCGTCTGTTCAACGACATGCGCCAGGAAAACTGGATAACGCTTGCTGTTGGCAAAGAGCGAATGCGCAAGCAGTCGCTTCAGTTGTTCACGAACCGCGGTAGCTTCCAAGTCAGAAACCGTCTGCGCGGTCTCCGGCTTGGCTGTTGCAACCAACGCCATTTTCAGCACTCCTCACACATTCCGCATCTCAAGGCATCCAGCCTGGCTCAACCAAATCGAGCTGCATCCATGTGCGGCAAAAAAACGCAATCGCTTCGAAAGAAAACTATTATACAAGGTATCATACGTTCCAGGCGATGTAATTGTGCTCCTTGAGTAAGTCAATTAAACCGCTATGTTTAGCGGTGAATGAACAAGCACACTACCTGTTGGAACATGGCGCAGTACCTGTTCATGAATGCAACCGAACCTAATCCACGAAATGTAATGAACGTATTAAGGCAAGGCTGTTCCAGGAAGAGAGCGAGCTCGGCGAATTCGGAAGAGATCAGGATCTGTTAACGCGATCGAAGCGGTCCACCGCAGCAGCAGTGCCAACATTTGCTAAGTTCAGGTTCTGCCAGGCAGCCACAGACGCATTCATCGCAGAGGCCGCGTTCTCAGTTAAGGGGTCGATACAGAAGACAGGACACATCGCCAGTTTCTACGGTTATTCTTCTGAAAATAAATGACTTATATTAACCGAGTAAAGCCAGAACGACACGTCCGAAGATGTTTCATACAAAGCATCTATTCAATTGTTCCAGCTTGTCGTTACCGTGCCTTGAATCACACCTTCTGAAGCGCTCTCTTGTCACCCACCATTCTTTGGAGCGTCCTGGCTTGTATTGCCTGACGATATTTGTGTGATCTACACTGGGGCGGCCGGATGCTATCCATAGCACTTTCTGCATTCCCGATAGAGAGCAACCTATTCTGGCGCAAGGTCGAACTCTTCATGCCGTGTCTCATCCGTAATTCCGCTCATCCACCATCTTCCGTTTCTGCGTTATTCCTGGCTTCATTGACTACATTATTTCCGGTCGCCAATCTTCGTGCGCAGACCGGCGCCAGCGTCTTCCGCAACGTGGGCCCATCAGTAGCCTATGTGGGGTCGAAGAGCTGCGGCGCACCCGGCTGCCACGAGGAGATCAATCGCACCTATTTCCCCACGCCGCACGGGCAATCGATGGCACCAGCCAACTCGCCCGCGCAGTTGGCTCTAGTGCCCCAGCCAATCACCGTCTTCAACGCGAAAAACAACCGCACCTACACCGTCTACCAGCAGGACGGGAACATGTACCAGAGCGCCTATGAGCTGGATAAGAACGGCCGCAAGATCTATTCAATCGCGCACAAAATCGACTACGTTTCGGGCGGCGATATCGTCGGTTATTCCTATCTTTACCGCGTCGGCGCATGGATTTTCCAGGCGCCGCTTTCCTACTATATCCGGACGAGAAGCTGGGAGCTTTCGCCGGGCTACGTGGTCGACGACGTGGGCTTCAGCCGAGTGATGACCACCGGCTGCCTGCTCTGCCACAACGGACAGCCTGATCCGGTGGCCAAGCGCGACGGCATATTCAAGGAACCTCCCTTCCGCTTCGGCGAGTTGGGGGTGAGTTGCGAAACCTGCCACGGCCCAGGCGCGCTGCACGTGAAGGAGATGCAGACCAAAAAAGGGCGCGTCCTAGGACCCAATGAAGTGGACACTTCCATCGTGAATCCCGCCAAGCTCCCCCCGCGCCTGGCCGACGACCTGTGCCGCGAGTGTCACCAGGCCGGCGACTCAGAGGTGATTTATCCAGGCAAAACGGTAATGGACTACCGCCCAGGAACCCCGCTGACCGAAACCATGATCATTGTCAAACGGCCCATCAAGCCCGAGCAGCGTGAAGAGGCCAACCGGCTGGAGACCAATCCACCCATTCGCGGTAGCCTGGAGCAGCCGCTATGGTGGAAGAACTCCACACTCGAATTGAGCGTGTGCTACCAGGCCAGCCATGGGAGGCTTACTTGCAGCACCTGCCACTCAGTCCACCACGCTCCCCAGCCGGAGAATAAAGAGGCCGCCTATCGCGCCGCGTGCCTCACATGTCACAAGGAGTCCACTTGCAAGCTGAAGCCGGACGACAGCAAGCGGCTCGCGGTCAAGGACGATTGCATCGAATGTCACATGGAAAAGCGACCGGTGGCTGGCATCGCGCACTCCAACGACACGAAGCACCGCATCGTGCGCTATCCCGGCCAGCCGTTACCGGAATTTGCGTTTGAGCAGCCCAAGCCTGATTTGCCCGCCCTGCTATGGCTCAATCGCCCCGAAGGCGAACCGAACGCACGCATCCCCGACACGGCGCAACTGGAAGCCTACTTCACGGTTGCCCGCAAGGATCCCACGCTGTGGCCCTACTGGTTCCGAAAGCTGGACGAGTTGAGCAAATCCGCGCCCGACGACCCGGCGGTGCTCAGCTCACTGGGAGCTGTCGCGCTGGCCGAAAAAAAGGACAATGCCAAGGCTGCCGAGTATTTTTCCCGTGCGCTCAAACAAGGAAACGAGGAGGCGATAACGTTTCTGAACCTGGCCACGGCTCTCGGAAATATGGGCCGGGTGGAGGAAGCCCGATTGGTGCTGGAGCGCGGGGTTGCCGCCTATCCTTACTCGGGACCTCTGGTGGCGCGGTTAGCGCAGTCCTACTTCCTCAGCGGCCAAACTTGGCGTGCCCGCGGACTCGTGCAGCAATTTCGCGCACTCTTTCCGGAAGACCCATCTGTGCACGAAGTGCAGACGCGGCTCGATGCCATGGGCGGCGTCAACCCGTTACCCGGAGCGGATCGCGGCACAGACGTTACACCCAAATAGGGGCGCATCAGAAAAGGGAATGTATCCAACTGTCGCTGAAATCATTTATTAATACCGCTCACGTCGCGATGATTTCTCCATCGAGAAGCTTCCAGGCGATCAATCGCTCATACCTTGATGAATATCCTTTTGCGATAGAGCGCCCACATTGGAATGAAGCAAAACGCGAGAATCGAGACCGAGTAAGCGAACGCGGCACAGCCGGGGTTGGGGATGTGCGCGAAGACATGGACGAAGACCCAACGCAGTACATCGGTCCGCCGTCCGCCGACTGTGAAATGAATATAGCCAAGCAAGTTGGGTGCCAGTTCACTGAACATGTAGGCCGCAATAGCGTTTGATCCCAGTACCAGCCAAGGCCAGGTCCATCGCTTGCGCCAGCCACGCACGTCGGCAAGCCAAAAGGCCAAAGTGAGCACGGTCAGCGACCAGCCGGCAGCCACGAGCACATAAGAACTGGTCCATAAGTTCTTGTTGAGTGGGAACCATATCGACCAGAGGTAACCGGTGGCGAGGCAAGCCAACGCCCCAGCCGCCAATCCCAGTGCCTTGGCAGCAGGCGGCTTGCGCGCGCGCAGCCACAGGCCGGTCAACAATCCCAGCAATGTGGTTCCCAAGGCGGGCAACGTACTGAGCAGTCCCTCGGGATCATGCAGGTTGTGTGGGTCAAGTACGCCGGGCCCCGGCCATTCCAGATAGAGGTGATGGGGCATGAGATGGCGATCAATCCATGAAGCCAAATTCAAAGTTTGGTCCAGGAAGGGAAAATCGCGCCCCGGCATCCCTGCGCCGGGGATGGGAACCCAGCGGAGCAGAATCCAGTAGCCGGCGAGCGCCAACACGAGCGCCGCGACTTTAGTCCATACGCGCCTATCCCACAAGTAAAAAAGGCCGATCAGAAGGTAGCAGAGGGCGATGCGTTGCAGAACACCGTAAATGCGCAGGTGAGCCAACTCAAAGAATGGAAAGCCGTTGACCAGGACGCCGAGCAGGAAAAGGATCGCAGCCCGCTGCATTGTGTGGCGGGCCAACTGGGCGCGCGTGGCGCCGCGGGCCAGACGGGCCTCAAATGCGTACGCTATCGAGGCTCCCACCACAAACACAAATGTCGGAAAGACCAGATCCGTGGGCGTCAGGCCGTTCCATTGGGCGTGATTCATGAAGCCCCATGAGCCGCGGCCGCCGTTGTTGTTGACCATAATCATGAAGGCAATGGTAATGCCGCGCAGTACGTCCAGCGAAAGCAGACGCTGGGTAGGGGCGGGGACCCGTGAAGGATCATTCATCGTGTCTTGCATGGTCAAGCTTTCCACGTCTTATCATAGCTCTGCACTAAGCAGGCAAAGAACTTGAAACGCGCGCTGACCACAATTGCGCATTGGAATTTGAACTTTCGCGAGATCGATCTTAAAATTTACTCTAAGCTGTTCATTCTAATGGTGGGCGCTGCAGGATTCGAACCTGCGACTTCCACCGTGTGAAGGTGGCACTCTACCGCTGAGTTAAGCGCCCAATTTTGTAACCACGTCGAGGCTGGCGAAATGACAAGCCAGCGGGGCATCTCGTAATTTAGAGTATCACTTGCGCGGCTTTACGGCCAACACTGGCGGCCAGGTGTGGCCCGCCGGAGCCCGCGCGATAAGAACGATGCGCTGGAAATCCAGATCAATCCGACCAGGAGCCGATTCCACCTCTGACGGTGAGGCAATTTTGTGCCCGGTTCCGGGGCTTGCCGGTCCGGGTAAACTCACCTCCGGCCCTCCAGCAACCGGGTTTACGCCTGTATTGGCCAGAACCGGCGGCAACCGGCCCGATGCGCACCCAGACGAACCGAACAAAGGAGATTTCGGCCCGGAAACTACTCCTTCGGCGCAACATTCCGGCCCGGATGGGGTTCCAGAGGATATGGCAACCTTGGTCCTGGACAACCCGCTTTTGGGGGCGGAACCGGCTGAGCGGCCGGACCGGCAGCCAGGAGCAGCCGGCGGGTTAAACTCTGCCAGTCTCGATCCCGCAAGCGATGCAGCCATCATGCTGCGCGCGGCGGCGGGCGACGAAGCTGGATTCAGCTATCTAGCCCAGAAGTATCACCGGCCCATCATCCACTTTCTTTTCCGGATGGTGCGCAACCAGGCCATTGCCGAAGAGTTGGCGCAGGAGGTTTTTCTGCGCGTTTACCGCTCCAGGGAAAGCTACCGGGCCGAGGCCAAGTTCACTACCTGGCTTTACCGGATTGCCACCAACCTGGCGGTGAACCACGCGCGCGACACCCGACACGAACGGGCCGCGCGAAATGTTTATCTGGACGCCCCGGACGAGGAAACCGGCACTACGCCGGATGTGGCTGACGAGGGGCTTTCGGCGGAGCAGAGCCTTCTGCGCGCAGAGCGCATGAAGGCCATTCGCACGCATGTAATGGCTCTGCCGGAACGGCAGCGGATGGCCGTTCTGATGCACAAGTACCAGGGGATGGATTATCGCGAGATCGGTGAGGTGCTCAAGCTGAGCGAGTCGGCAGTCAAGTCGCTGCTCTTCCGCGCTTACCAGACGCTAAGGGACAAGTTGAAGGATTTTGTTTGAGCTTGTTTGAAATGGAACGGGCCGGCTGTGACCGGCGGGAAATGGGGTGGTACCGATGGAACGGACCAACAAAAATTGCGCGGAAGTGGACGCCAGGCTGGCAAGCCTGCTGCTTGACCCTGCCGCTGCGCCTGCCGCTTTGCCGGCCAAGCTTCAAATGCATCTCGCCGAGTGTGACCGCTGCCGCCGCGAGTTGGATGAACTGCGCGCGACCATGGCGCTTCTCGATACCTGGAAAGCCCCGGAGCCAAATCCATATTTCCTCACCCGTCTCGATGCGCGTCTGCGCGAAGAGCGTGAGGCCGAGCCGGAGGGTTGGTACGCCCGTCTGCGCGCACGATTCGCCTACGGACCGGTGACTCATGTTCGCCCGTTGGCGGCCATGGCTCTGACTGTTGTTTTACTGCTTGGCGGCGGGACGTATCTGGGCGTCTCCGACTGGAACCAACCGCCCACCGTTCCCATACAGGCCGCCGTGGTAAATGACCTGCAGACCATGGATCACAATGCCCAACTGTTGGACCAGTTGGAGGATCTCTCCAGCAACAACTCCAGCGCGGAGTAGCTTCTTAACCAGCGGCGGAAAACGAGAAAGAATGCCGACCGGAACACACAATGCGGGAAAAATTGGCCGCGCGGCCGTGGCTGCTGCGGCGGCTATGCTTTGCGTTTCGGCGGCTTGGGCTTATGGCCAGCACTCCGGTGGACCAGCCGCCCGGCCACAGGCTTCCCGGCCGCAATCTGGAGCGCAAAGCGAGGGACGGTCGCGAGCCAACTCCCCGCGAGGCGTGACGCCCGGCTATCGAGCACCTCGCCCTGGCTATCCTGGTCCGCCTTACCTTGGTCCAGGCTTTGCCCGCCCTGTGTATCCGGGGTATGCACCACCTGTGCAAGGCCCGCCCGGCCACCTGGGTGACTGGCTCAATCAGCACCGCAACCTTCCCGTGCAGGAACAGGAGCGCATGCTGCGCAGCGACCCAAATTTCCGGCGGCTTCCACCTGGCGAGCAACAGCGGGTGGTGCAGCAGTTGCACCAGGTAAACCAGTTGTCCGAAGAGCAGCGGCAGCGCCGCCTCGCCCGCGCTGAGATGCTGGAGCATCTGCCGCCGCAGGAGCAGATGCGCATCAACCTCTCCGCGCGCCGCTGGGCCACCTTGCCCATCGACCGCCAGGCGATGATGAAGCGAGCCTTCCAGGATCTGCGCGCCGTTCCGCTCGAGCAGCGTCCGACCGTGCTCAACTCCGAGCGCTATGAGGGCGCATTCACTCCCGAGGAGCGCGGCATCCTCTCCGATATGCTGCTGGTCGAGCCGTATCAGCCGATGCGGTAACTCAGTCCGCCACCATGTCCTCGCCCGGCAAAATCGGCCTTGTACGCGGCAACAGCCCGCAATAGGCAAACCAGCCCATCAGCGCGAGCACTCCCACAAAGGCTCCCAACTTCACCCAGCTTGTAGCGCCGTTTTGCGGAAGCACTTTCCACAGCAACATCAGCACGGTCTGCGCCGCCGTCACCGCCCATACCGTGCCGTAGAAATAGCGCCGGTGAGTGCCTTCTTTCCTGGTCGAGGGCTCCACGCGCGGCAGCTTGCCCAGCGCGCCCACCAGCAGAACCGTCGCGGCCAGCGGCAGATAAGCGTAGTTGTAAATCTGCTTCATGTACCACACGCCGGTCACCGCGGCAATCAGCAAACCGCTCAGGTTCAGCAGCCCGTAGCTCAACGCCGCCGTCCACGCAAAGGTGTAGCAGACCCGCCGGTAGAGCGGATTGGGCTTGTCCTCGTCGAAGCGCAGAATATACGGCGCCGGCTCTGCGCCCGGCAGCCGCCCGCGCAGCGCGGCAACGCCCGTCCCCGCAAGCACCAATCCCAGCCACAGCGAGTTGCCCAGGCTGAACCCACGCGCAAAAAGCGTGAACGTCAGCGGCCCCGGCGCAAGAAAAAAGACAAAAATCCAGATCGGCCAATGACAAGCGCGATAGATGCGCGTATTCCGCGCGCGCAGCTTCCGCTCCCGTGCGTACTCCACTTTCCCTTTGTATTCCATGCGCGCAAGTCTCGCAGAGAAGCCGCGGGCGAGTCAATTCGGTGAGAGGTGCAGCGCTTGAATCGACGAACAGTTGACTGGAACAACAAGATGGAATCCGGTCGGATTTCGAAACGCGCCTCGGCCGGTTCATGAAAACTGACAGCTATCGGACAATCAAGAACTTTCGATTGGACTTGCCAACAGCACTGAGCATTGTGAAAGGCGGAATGTCACGCAATCAGACCTTCAATCCCCGTTACTCTCACGGGAAGAGCGAGCACGGGACTCGCGAAGTTGCCCGCGCACTTGTGGACGCGGGGCGCGGTGGGTGGCAAGTATCGTTCCCGGATCCAAAAAACAACCACGGCGCCTTACTGATTCTCCACAGCGAAACCGACCAGTTATTATGGACGGAATGACGTCACCTGGAGGCCCTCGATGCCATCTCGTCTCGTCTCGATGATCGCGATTCTTTGCCTGTCAGCCGCCGTCCATGCCCAGTCGGAGGCCCCCGCTCGATACCAGATCTACGGCGGCTATTCCTTTCTCTCCAACACCATCAACGGTGTGCCCGGATCACGCCAGCCACTGAACGGATGGGATGCTTCGGTGGCCTTCTTCTCTTGGCACAACTTGCGTTTCAAGATCGACACCTACGGATACAGGGGCACCAACCTGGGCGCCCCGCAACATCCACTCTTCATCATGGGCGGCGGGCAATACAGTTGGCGCGTCAGACGGGAATCTGTATTTGTGGAGGGTTTGTTGGGAGAAGCCGGCATGAACCATAACTGGGGCCCAAACGAAGAAATCGGTTATACGGCCTCGATTTCAACCTATGCGGGCGGCGGCCTGGACACTCCGCTCACGCGGCGATTCGACTTCCGCGTGAGCGGCGGTTTTCAATACGCTTACTTCAACCTCGGCAGCCCTCAGGTCGCTTACCCATCCCGGCTCCCTGGCCAGCCCACCTATTTCGGCCGCATCTCCAGCGGATTGGTCTGGCACTTCTAAGGCGATTCCACAATTGCAGTGCCCTGGAACCTCAGACGATACAAGCATTGTCCTGACCGTTGCGGATGTCGCACCCGGCTTGCAGAAAATTATCCCCCATCGGCGCACAATAACCCAATGAACATTGAACAGCGGCGCAAACTGTCACTGACCACGAATCACTATTCCCTGGTCCCTGCCAAGAGGTACCCCCCTCCCCCCTATTTCCTGTGAGACTGTGAAACTGTGAGACTGTGAGCTTTATCGCATCGTCTGGTCGGTATAACTGTCCATATGGTTAACGCAATCCAGGGATTGCTCTAAGCTCGATGAGAGTAATGAGTGGCGGGCGACGCCGGCGGCATTCTGCAAGCGAGCTTCCTTCTTTCGTGGCGTACAAGAGCCTAGAACCGGGAGTACCAGTGACGCCGGCCGAATTCGGTTTCCTGTGGTCCGAGATGGTAGCTGATTCCAATGTTCGAGCTCATCATGTCCGTGCCTGGGTTGACGGGGACTACGAAGCCGTCTGAAAAATGAAAATCGCCCCACAATCCCAGGCGCAGGTCCAGTCGATTGGTCAGCTTTGTCTGCACTCCGAGTCCGGACTCCATGCTGAAGTTCTCATAAGCTGCATGGTTCGAGATCGCCTTATGGTCGAAGACCAGCATTCCGCCCTTGAACAGCACGTAGGGCTTGATAGCCTTCTTGTCCCGCCACATCATCCGCAAGCCGATCGGCGAAAACCCCACCCCGTAAAGGAGTCTCCGGTTATCAGATGGCGGCGAGAGTTGATTGCCAAAGAAGTCGGTATCGGTAAGCTCGCTGAAAACAACCACAGGCAGAAACTCCGCGACGTAGTCCATCCGCGCGTGCAGAGCGTAGCCCCACGAATGACGATCGTATTCAATTCCGCCGGTGTAGATCTTGGTATCGACCTCGGAGGCAAAGAGTTGGTAATTGCCGTAGGAAGCCAAACCTCCAAAGATAATCTCGCTCTCAGGAAGCTGTCTGACTTGAGCCTTGTCCTCCAATTGCGTTCCGGCATCCTGAGGGTGCGCGGCTGGCGCCATCAGTAGACCGAGCGAGGCCAGGATGGAGAAGCTATTGACGAAAAGGTTGCAGGCAGGAAAACGCTCACGCCGCAACTGGTTGGATGCGTGCTCATGAAGTCTATTGGGGAACAATGGACCTCCAACTCAGCAGGCATGTCCGAGCTATGCCGCCATGGTCACCGTGTACGCCGGAATCTTCGTTTCGGCGTCATTTGGCTTGAATTGTATCGCGCCCGAGTAAAATTCAACTTGATTCACCGGCTCACTTAAGACTGCATTATTACCGTCAATCCGCTCTATCCGCCCCTAAGTTACAATAAAAGCAAGGCCAAGGCCAGACTTTCCTGCGGAGCGCCCGCAAATAGAGCAAGGAGCTTCAACTTAGATGTCGATTCCAGCCACACAAATGCGTCCCGGCATGATCATCAAACACAAAGACCAACTGCATCTGGTCTTCAAGGTCGAGCACCGCACCCCCGGCAACCTGCGCGCCTTCATCCAGGCCAAGCTGCGCAACATCCGCACCGGAGCCATGTTTGAAGAGCGCTTCCGCTCCGCTGACGCGATTGATAAGGTCGTGGTGGACGAGGTCTCCATGGAGTTCCTTTACGCCGACGGCGACGACTACTACTTCATGAATCCAGTGGACTACGAGCAGACCGTTCTCAAGGCTTCCACGCTGGGCGATGCGGTCGAGTACCTCACGCCCAACCTCCAGATCAAGGTCAGCTACTTCGACGGCCAGGCCGTAGGTGTTGACTTGCCCGCGTCCGTCGAGCTGACCGTTGTCGAGACCGAGCCCGGCCTCAAGGCGGCCACCGCTTCCAGCGTTTCCAAGCCTGCCAAAACGGAAACCGGCCTCGTCGTCCAGGTGCCCGCATTCATCAACGAGGGCGAAAAAATCCGCGTAGACACCAGCGAGGGCGCCTACCTGAGCAGAGCATAAGCATTTTGCGCGGTAGCGTTTTGTATCGGGACGCGACTTCAGTCGTCCTGCGAACGCTCAAATATATGAGGGGCTTCAGTCCCTGCAACCCGTAAGAATCAGGAAACCTCCATGCCAGTTCCCGCAGTCATCGCAGCCGCCGCAGAAAACTTTCGCTTCAACTCCAAAACCCTCACGGGATTGGTCTGTGACCTCACTCCTGAGGAATGGCTGAGCCGCCCCAATGAGCAGGCGAACCATGTCGCGTGGATCGTAGGTCATGTCATCTGGGCGCGCAAGGCAGTGCTCGGCCGGTTGGGAACAGAATGGTCTGAGCCTTGGCTCACCTTGTTCGGGCGCGGATCGAAGATTGGCGAAGCGGCCAGTTACCCATCGCCCTCTACACTGATTGAAGCCTGGAACGAGACCTCAAAACTGCTGACCGCCGCAATGGAAACCGCCTCCGCCGAAGTTCTCTCGCAGCTCTCCAAACAAGGCCCTCCCAGCGCCGATGGCATGGTCAGCGGCGTGGTAAACTTCCTCGCCATGCATGAGACTCTCCACGTCGGTCAGGTCTCCTATCTCCGCAGCTGCCTCGGCCACAAAGGCATGATGGGTTAAGCTTTACTGGTCAGGGCCGCCGGAGTTTCAAGGTTCGATTATGCTGAATTTAATAAGAGAGTCCACTAACGGAGAGGTGGCAGAGCCCCGCTGAATGCACCCCGCTCGAAATCTGTCTTCGGCCCTCATTGAGCGGCGATGACCAACGCTGCGATATATTTGTTAGCATTCCGATGGTCAACAGAATCAAAATACAAATGAGTTTGCGCTGGGCTGCACTCCCCTGCACAGAGTTACGATTCAAACTGACACCAGAATTCCCCTCTTTAGCTCTTCCACTTCTCGTCCCCACAAGGTCACGAAGAGCCTCGGCCGCGTGACCGGAGCGTTTCTGCGCATACGGATTCTTTCGCACTGACCCAAATCGTTGATAGGGGCTACTGACCGGCTGGCGTACTCGGCTCGCTGCCGTCCTCCTCTGCTGCATCCAATGGGTCGAGAAGCCCGTCGTACGGCAACTTAGAAGCGAGCCCGACTCACTCTTCGCGCAGCAGGATCAGAGGATTGACCTCGAGTGCGCGTTGCGCTGGAATCCATGTGGCCACCAGCCCCAGCAGCAGCATCGCCAGAACAACACCGGCCAAGACCAGCGGATCGCGAGGAGTTGCCTGATACACGATGGAAGCCAGCACCCGGCTCGCCAAAACTCCCAGCACCAGTCCTGCCACGGAACCTATTGCCAGTAATTTTAGGGGCCGTCCCAACGCAGCCTGCAACAGTTCCGTGCGCTGCGCGCCGAGGGCGATGCGAATTCCCAGCTCCCGCAGCCGCTTGCTCACCGAGTAAGCAGCCATTCCAAAGATGCCGGTAATGGACAGCATGGCGCCCATCAGGCCCAGCACGCCAAGCGATACTGTCGCCATGCGCGAAGGAAACAGAGTTCCGCCCATTTCTGTGCTCCACGGGCGAATCGCGAGAACCATCCCAGGATCGATCTTACGCAGCACACTTCTCATGGCCATAGCAAGTTCCTGCGGATCGCGGCTCGAGCGCACCACCAGCCATGTCCAACTAGCCGGCGATTGCAGGAGGGGGAGGAACATCGCGGGCTTCTGGCCTTCGGTGAGGTTCAAGTATTTTCCGTCTTCGACCAGACCCACCACCCGCACGCGCGTGCCATCATGCAGCTTGAAATATCTGCCAACAGCGTCCGGAACAGAGCCCAGTATCTTGCTTGCGAACTCCCGGTTCACCACTGCTACACGCGGGGCGTTTGTGTCGTCATGCCACGTGAAGGCTCTGCCCGCCAATAAGGGCGTCCCGGATGCGCGGAAGTAGTCTGGAGTTACGTTGTACAAATATGGGTTGGCTGCGGCATTCGATGGGCTCAGATCCGTGGTTGTGTCTTTATAGACCATCCCTTGCCAACCACCGGGAGGTTCTAACGGCGGCCAGTTCACCGATCCCACGGAATCTACGCCAGGAATCGCTTGTAGGTCATCGATCATGCGCCGTTGCATTGCGGGCACTTTTTCGCCGCTGTAGCCTGCTGTCGCCAGGTCAGTATCTACCAACATCGCGTTCCGCGGATTAAAACCTAAGTTGCTGCGCATGGAGCGTATGAGTCCGCGCACGGCAACCATCGATGAAGTGACCAGCACGGCACAGATTGCAATTTGGACAACAAGCAATACGTCGCGCACGGCAATTCGGCGCCCGAACGCGCCAGTCGATCCCGTTTTGACGATCTCGTACGGATTGGCCCGGAGAATCTGGCGCACCGGAACAATTCCGAATAGAACTCCGCTGACCAGCGCCAAGACCAAAGCTACCAAATAAACGTTAGCGTCCGGACTTACCGGCACATGGAGGGGAAATCGCGGAAATGGCTGCCACACGCTCAACCGGCGCAAAAGCGCAATGCTCGCCATGAGACCTGCAACGCCTCCAGCGAGCGAAAGCAGCACGGATTCGGTGAACAGCTGGCGCAAAATGCGACTGCGGCTTGAACCAAGAGCCAGGCGCAAGGCCACTTCGCGAGAACGATCGGCGGCCCGCGCGGCAAACAGGTTGCCCAGGTTGGCACAGGCCGCCAGCAGTATCAAACCTGAAAGAAGCATCAATCCTGTGAGAAAAGCCCGAGTGGGCGCGTTCAAATAGTCGCCATGAAGACCAGGCCGCGCCAGCGTATAAGGCTCATTACCTTCTTCTTTGGGATAGCTCTTTTTCAGGTACGAATCAACGGAGTTCAGATCGGCAGTGGCCTGCGCCGGAGTGACTCCCGGCTTCAGATGTCCCACCGTCTCAAACATCCAACGGCTCTCGCGCGCGTTCAGGATCTTTTCGCCGGATAGCTGGTCATGGTTCACGATGGGCACGAAGATATCCGAAGCGAAAAATAAGATGGTCCCCTGGAACCCTGGAGGCGCAACGCCAAGGATGGTGAATGGATGCTGGTTGAGCCGAACAACGCGGCCCACCACGGTGCGATCGTCCTGAAAATGGTTGTGCCAATATGCGTAGGAGAGCACGACATAAGGCGCGCTGTTTGGGCCGTGCTCATCGGAAGCGTGGAAGAAACGGCCAATATAAGGCTGAATACGCAATACGTCGAAGTAGTTTCCGCTGGTTTCGTACTGCCAGACATTGGATGGATCTTTGCCTGTATCCAGCCCTGACTGGCGGATAGCAAAAACAGCCACATCGTCGAAGCTGCGATTGCGCTGGCGAAGATCGAGATAATCGGGATAAGAGTCGCTTCCATGTTGGATGACGAAAAGGCTCTCTGCCTGAGGCACATTCAGCGGGCGCAGAATGAGCGCGTTCAATACGCCGAAGACCACGGCGTTGGCGCCAATGGCTAATGTCAGCGTCAACACCGCGGCTATGGTGAAGCCGGGAGACTTGCGCAGTTGTCGTAAGGCGAGTCTGAGGTCCTGAAGCAGAGTGGTCACGGGTTGCCTCCGGGCGAAGATGCGGTCCCACGAGAGGAAATGCAATTTTAGAGCCAAAATGTCCAAAAATGCAACCTTATGATTAAATAGCTACTTGCGGAGTATCTCCGGTGAATGGGAATCGAATTGGGTGTTCGGCTTCAGTGCGGAGTGTCCACGAATGAACAGGGGCGGCGCCGTTGGCCCGGGAGTGAAGAGCTATCCCGCAGACTGGGGCGTCCTCCGGTCCGATTCCAGCTGGAGTTCCAAGTCCTGCCAGGAACTGGAGCAACGAACGCGTTGGCCTCTTCACCAAATGGCGTCCCGCCCCCTGAGCCAATCTTCAGGCACTCGCTGGATTGCTCCAAGAGGCCGAATAGTGCGGTGCCCGTAATCTGCAGAAAAAATATGCGATCAAAGACGATTAGCGGAAGTGTTCCATAACCAGTCTTGGGGAATGGCAATTTAGCGAGTCTTTTGACTTGACGTTGCACTCCAGATATTAGTAAATTCTTAGCGTCCGGCCAAGCTAGAGGCCGATGGGCCCTTTCCCTGTTTCCCTACCTGTATTTCCGCCTGATGTTCGACGCATGCTCAGAAACTTCAGGCACCGCACGAAAAAACCCATATCCCTTGGAATTCAGGAATTGCTACCTGTTGGCGTCTTCGTCGCGATTTGTGTCGTAAGGAGGTAAAGCATGTCGCATTATCTCGACTCACCTCGACTATCTCAATGCGCCTGGAGCGGTGAGTCTGAAGTTCACCGAAGAACAACTGCAGATTCTTCGACTCACCACCCCCTGAACTCCACCCCAAAGAGCAAAGACCGCTCTTTGAAGACCCCGAACTGTAACACGTTCGTAGCCCCGTTCGCTCAGAATGACCGTCAGTTTAGTGTTGCCTATTTCAGACTTAAGACACTAGAGCGGCAGCACATCGGTAAGGTCGAACCTAACGCCGACTGAAATCACACGGAGGTCATGTATGCAAATGCGATTAACAGAGAGATTGGATGTTTCTGAAAGAAATGCGAACAAGAACACAGACATATCGCGTCGGCGGGTTCTAATCGGCGGCGCAATAGTCGCGGTTGGGGCGAACCTTCCCCTGGCCGCCCGGGCTCTGTCGATCCACGGCGAGCCACGATCAAGTTCCCCAACTTCAACTGATTCCGCAACCACAAAGGGAGAAATTATGTCTCACCATCTCGACTCACCTATCGCTCGGCAGGACGTTCGCCTTGACATCACCGATCTATACGTATTTCGCGGAGAAACCGGCACCGCGTTTGTGATCAACGTATGTCACTCAATCGCGAAACCCCCAATACCCGGCTACCATCCGGAGGGCATGTACGAATTCAAAATCGATCTCAACGGCGATGCTGTTGAGGAGGTCACCTACCGCTTTACGTTCGAGGAGCGCGATGCGCAGGGAAAGCAGAACTACACCATCCGGCGCATTAGCGGGAAAGAAGCCGTCGACCCGCACGCAGCGGGTACGGTCATGGCAAAGGGAACAACGGATGAGACCGTTACCACGCCATCCGGTCTGCGCGCCTGGGCCGGTCATGCGGGTGACCCGTTCTGGATTGAGCCTGACGTCCTCCATGCCGTTGGTCACGCGTTCGAAGACGGAACCACTGTTAATCTCGCCGGTTGGGATCCCAGCAAAGCGTACAACTTGTTTGCCGGTCACACAGCCTATGCCATTGTGTTGGAAGTTCCCGATGCTGAATTGCTTGCCGGTGCCGGCGACCATCGGAAGATCGGTGTGTGGGCAGTGGCTACACTCGCAACGGATGCAGGCGGGTGGCGCTCGATCAACCGTGTAGGGCTTCCGATGATGCCACCGCTGTTCGCTCAGTTCGACGAAGATTTCGGCAATCGCCTTAATGCCGGACATGCTTCTGAGGACTTCGCAACCTACGGATCACACATTACCAAGTCCATCGGAGCTGTGGTTGCCGCGTATGGTACGGCTGAAGATCCCCACGCCTATGCGGAGAAGATCGCCCATCGGTTGCTTCCCAATATGCTCCCTTATACCGTCGGGACACAGGCATCGTTTGGCTTCGTCGAGTGGAATGGCCGTTCTCTCACAGACAATGCACCCAATGTGATGTTCTCGACTGCAGCGAACACCCCTATCAAACTTGGCATCGGCAAGGAATCAGTCACGTCGAAACCACGCAAGACGTTTCCATACGTCCCTGCCGCCTCTTGAGAGCCGGACGGCTCTCACCTGAGTGTGCGGGCCATCTGCACCCAAATTGAGATGCAGCGAAGGGGAAAAGAGAATGAACATGTTCACTGCGAACGGTTTTGGATGATATCTGCGCCGGTGTCGTCAACGGCAGACTCAGGTCTTTAAAGACCTGAGTCTGCCGTTTTATGGCTACAACATGCCAGGAGCAAAAATCTCCGAGGGAGTTCGGGAATCGTTCTGGCTGCAAGGGATACAATCTTCGATCGTTGGCGCATATGAGTGCATCAAGGCTTTCTCCCTTCGGTTCCTTGACCAGTGCTATCGGCGGTTGCGCTTGATCTCAGCGAAAGCCCTGACTAAACGAGAATCTGCCGCCGCGCTCGCGTTCGCGAAGGCATTGCCCCAGGCACCTTGAGCAAGCGGAAGCAGTGCAGGGCAGCATCCAGGCCGTAGAACCGCACGCAAGGTGTGCCGTTAGCAGCTGCTGGCGAGTAAGTTGGACACTCTACGGCACAGATGACCATGCGTTATACTTATCTCATGCCGGGCGCGAACATCTTTGCTAGCAACGTGGTCGACACGTTCTATGCGAATTCCGGTCAGCATAAAGTTCCAACTGACACCACAACTGACACCGGCGGTAATGGTAGTTTTCCACAGGAACCTAAGTTGTTGTAAACAAAGCGGAGAGGTGGCAGAGCCCGGTTGAATGCACCTGACTCGAAATCAGACATAGTCGCAAGGCTATCGGGGGTTCGAATCCCTCCCTCTCCGCCATACATTATCCATAGCTGTCCATATCCGTCCGTTCCCATCCGCTCCTAACCGCAAATAATTGAAAACATTGAATATGATGTCCACCCTCATCCACGCGTCTCCGCATACAGCCGGAGTTGACCGGGGGTATCAGCGGTGGTATTATTGATCCCACAATTGGAGCGTCCGGGACGATATCTCATCGACCGGGGCAGTGAAGTGCCCGTGTCTCCCACTAAGGTTCTGATCCATTATTTGTTGCGCTCGCGGCTGCAAATGGACGCAAATCGATGCAATTGAATGCACCGAATGACCGAAACGACAATTTTGGTACAGAATCTAAATTGCTGGATTTTCACGGTTCAGACTGCGCGTTTGTCAGGTTAGATCGTGACGTCTGGCTCCAACCCCATCTCGGTTCCGGAGCCAGCTGTGCCTTAAATGGGGCCTGCTGGTCGCTGAGAACGGGTCATTCTCAGATCCCAGCTTGGTGGCAGGGCACGGGATTCCAGTCGCCATGGCGACTTGAACGAAGCCTCGACGACGACAGGACTCGAACCCGCGACCTCTGCCGTGACAGGGCTGCCCTATTATGTTTTTCAACGACTTACAAGCCCATGGGGGACTGCGGAAGTACGCGTAAGTCGCGTAAGACGGCATCAACTGTGGGTGGTATTGCGGATGGAAAAGTTGGCAAGAGAATAGAGCACAACCCGTCGGTCAAGAGCGCGTCTGTAATAACTTGCACACTGTTTTTTCAATTACTTAGCCGACGAGCGGACACCGATTCGGAGCCCATTCGGTGCTCCCTGCTGTGAAGTCTGCGGTGGAGCTCTGCATCCGTTCTTGTATTCCGGGAGGATCCATATTGCTTTATCGCAGGATTGTAATCCCATCGACATTGCGTACGTGCTTCAAAGTTTTGCTGGCCCGACACCGAGAGCGTTGCTTCAAAATCGCCATCGGGACTGCGTGCGGAGGCCACCTCTGCCAGATCGGTAATCCATGAAAAACGAGAAGTCATCGAGAGTACTTTGCTCCTCTCGGCAGTGACCCGGAATTCTTTCGGTTATGCATCGAGAGCTAATTCCTTGATGAAGGGTCAAATCAATGTCCGGCAATCTTCACGATCTCGCTATCTGGTTGGTTCCAACCGGCGGCGCCTTCGTGCGTAAGCGACTGCCTGGCGTCGTCCCAATGGAGCCGGGTAATGGAGCCCTCGCCCTTTTCATAGGTATAGGTTGTACCGTCGTCGGAGAAGAGCGTGAAGTTGGCGTCGGCGCCCGGATAGATGCTGACTTGCTCAATCGCCTGCGGTTGATGAGTGTTTTCGACCGTAGCTCCTAGGGGAATAATCGAGCCGGCACGCACGAATATTGGAATGGTGTCGATTGGGGCAGCGACTGTGATCGTCCGGCCGCCCTTCATGCGCTCGTTGGTCCAGAAGTTATACCAATCCGCTCCAGCAGGCAGATAGACCTCGCGGCTGGTCGCGCCCTGGTCGGTGACCGGCGCAACCAGAAAGGCCGGTCCGAACATGTACTCGTCGCGCAAGTCAACGACTTTGGGATCGTTCGGAAAATCCAGCGGGAGGGCGCGCATAAAAGGAGCGCCCGAAAGCCAGGTCTGGTAACCCAGCGAGTAGATGTAAGGCATTAGTTGGTAGCGCAGTCGCAGGTACTTTTCCAGGATCGGCTCGGCCTGTTTGCCATACGACCACACCTCATTCGCCACGCGGCTGCCGTGTGTGCGGAAGATGGGCAGGAACGTTGCGTACTGGAACCAGCGCGTGTAGAGCTCCGGGTAGTCGTCGTATCCGCCGACGTTATCGCGCGCATCGGAGGGATCGAGGAGTGGAGGGTGGTCCGGATGGTGCACTGCGGGCAGATACTGCCAGCCGCCGGTGTCGTTAGACCAGTACGCAATCCCCGAGGCCGCCACGTCGAGGCCGGTGGGAATCTGGCGCTTGAGCGTATCCCATGTGGGATAGATGTCGGAGGACCAGAAGATGGTTCCATTGCGCTGCGCTCCGGTGAAGGCATCCCGAGAGAGAATCAGTGCGCGCCGGCCGGGCTCGTCCTTGCGGAAGCCGTTGTAGAGCGCCGCGGTGTGGAAGAGCGGATATAGGTTAAAGAATTCCGTGCCGGGACCAATATGGAAGTAAGCGCCGCTGGGAGGCAGATCGGGCTCCGTTTCATCAGCCCAAAGGGAGTCAAAACCCTTACTGACGATGTTGTCGCGGATCGTGTTCCAGTACCATGTGGCGGCCTCGGGGTTGGTAGTGTCGATGTCGGAACCGGCGCGATCGTAGGGCAGGCCGTTGATCGGCGTACCGTCGGCGAGGTGAATGAACCAACCGTTCTCCCGTAACTTTGCATAGAAGCGGTCATCGGGCACAAAGCGCGGCCAAACACTAATCATTGTTTCAAAGCCCATGTCATGAAGTTGCTTGTTCATAGCCGGAGGGTCGGGCCAGAACTTGGGATCGAAGTCCATCTGGCCCATTTTCGTGTAGTAGAACCAATCCACCACGAGCAAGTCGGCCGGCAAATGGCGGTCGCGATAGCCCTTTGCGACCGAGAGTAACTCCTGCTGGCTGGCATAGCGCTGTTTGCACTGGATGTAACCATAAGCCGCCTTGGGAAGCATGTGCGTGGGGCCCGAGAGTAGCCTGAAACCGGCGTAAATCTCGTCCGCGGTGGCACCGGCGATCACGAAGAAGGAGACACGGTTGCCCGCCTCGGAGATCCAGCGGGTCTGTTCGTTGAAGCCGGGCTCTATGGTGGTCCTGGAAGGGTTGTCCCACAACAGCCCATAGCCCTTGTTGGTGATCAGCAACGGCACGCAGAAACTGGGAGCGGCCGGAGCCGTGTAATCTGCCCAGCAATGGACCGGATGTCCGCGATGATCCAGAAAGCCCTCTTGGTTCTGTCCCAGCCCGTAATAGTGTTCGTCGTCAGGCGAGACGAAGGTCGCGCCCACCGTGTAGGAGGGCGGGTCGGTAGGGCGGCGATCGTTGGCCAACCAGGCAGTGCCATCCTTGTGATTGGGGACGGCCTGGGACCAGCCGGTCAATTCAAGCAGCTTTATGCCCGCGGGTGTGCGAAAAGTGATATTCGTGCGCGGAGTTGAGCCGCTGAAATATTTGGCAAGACCGGCCATCGTCTGCAGAGGCGGCGGGCCGGAAGGTTGTTCGCGGTCTACGGTGACTACCATCCGTGACGACCCATATACGTCAGCCTGCGTGGTCCGGCTTGGGCTCCAACCGGCCGCGTCAGGCGCAGCCACAACGCCATACCCCGGCGAGGCGAGCGCGGTCTCCGGCTGCAGGCTGAGCGTGACGCGCAGAATGTTCGGCGCGTATGGCTCAAGAACTATTGTGCTGCCATCCCGATCAAGCGTTACTTTTGTCCCCTGTGCGGTGAGAATCGCCGCTCCTATGAAACCCGCCAACATCCATGTCAGGATTCTGACCCGAGATGCAATTGACATCATCTTTGTCTCTCCACTTTTCTTGAAAAACTCCCAGCCCGTCTCAGCGCTTGACCACTTCCACCAGGGCACTATCCGGACCTGTCCAGGCCTCCGCTCCTTCGTGAGTAAACCTGCCCCCCGCGTCGTTCCAATGCAGGTGAGTGATGCGGGTATCACCTTTCTCGTAGGCATAGGTCTTCCCATCGTCGCCATAAAGCAAGAAGTCTCCATCCGCCCCGGGATAGATGCGGATCTTCGCGAGCTCTTGCTTTTGACTGGTACTCTCGATCTGCTCGCCCAGCGGAAGAATCGAACCGGCGCGGACAAAGAGAGGGATGGTATCGATTGGGGCATCGGCGCGAACGGTCTGGCCACCCTGAAAGCGTTCGTTCGCCCAGTAGTTGTACCACTCGGCGCCGGCAGGAAGATAGACTGAGCGGCTCGTTGCCCCTTGATCCGTCACGGGAGCCACTAGAAACGCTGGGCCGAACATATACTCGTCTCCGATATTGGCGACTTTGGGATCGTCCGGGAAATCCATGAACAGCGCGCGCATGAACGGCGCGCCCGTTGTGTAAGTGCGATATCCCAGCGAATAGATGTACGGCAGCAGTTCGTAGCGTAGCCTGAGATACTTCTCTAGGATCGGCTCTGCCTGCTTGCCATAGGACCAAACTTCGTTATGCTCTCTCTCTCCGTGAGCCCGCATCACAGGCTGGAACGCTCCCCACTCGAACCAACGCACAAACAGCTCAGGATAATCTGAGTAATTGTCGATGTTTCCCCGCGCATCGGAGGGGTCCGCCAGTGGAGTATGTGCCGGGCGGTAGGTGGGGTAGATCTCTGGTGAGAAGAACCCGGCAATGTCGGTATCCCAATATGGCATGCCCGAAGCAGTAAAGGCCAATCCCGCAGTGATGGAACGCTTCAACATGTCCCAGGTGGAGATAATATCGCTCGACCAAAAGACGGTACCGTTTCGTTGCGCTCCAAGGTAAGCCGCGCGAGCCAGAATCATTACCCGCCGGCTGTCACCGAAATCGCGCCGGAAGCCGTCGTAAACCGAAGCTGTATGAAATAAGGGATAGACGTTGTAATAACGGGCCCCTGAACCGACGTAGAAAAAATCCTTGGCTGGATCGATGTCCGGTTCCGTTTCATCGAGCCAGATGTAATCAAAGCCATACGGTTTCACGTAGCGATTCCGTATCGCATCCCAGAACCATTTCGCGGCGGCAGGGTTCGTGGTGTCGATGTTGGGACCGATCACGCTCTTGAAGCCGCCGATGTCCGGGGTGCCGTCCGCGGTGTGGATGAGCCAGCCCTTCTGCAGCAGCATATCGTAATACCGCGTGCCAGGGGCGAAGTGCGGCCAAACGCTCAGCAGCGTTTTGATGCCCATGGAATGAAGCTCTTTGTTCATGGCGGCTGGATCAGGCCATCGTGCTGGGTCGAGATCCAACTCGCCTTGCCTGGTCATGTTCAGGAAGTCCACGACCAGCACATCGAGCGGCAAATTGCGGTCGCGATATCCCTTCGCTACTGCCAGGAGCTGGTCCTGAGTGGGATAGATTGCCTTGCTCTGGATGTAGCCGTATGCGGCCTTCGGCAACATGTGCGTGATGCCGGTGAGCTGGCGATAGCCCTCGTAGATCTCGTCGCTCGTATCTCCCGCGATCACAAAAAAGGAAACACGGTCTCCCACTTCGGATGACCACACGTTCCGTAGGTTGAAGCCGAGATCGACGGTTGTCTTCGACGGATTGTCCCAGATCAAACCGTAGCCGCGGCTGGACACCATGAAGGGAACGCAGACAGTCTCTCCCCCAATCGCGGAGTAGTCATGCCAGCATTGAATGCGATGATCGCGAAGATCGAGAAGGCCCTGTTGATGCTGGCCCAGACCATAGTAGTGCTCACCGTCCGGGGAATCGAAGGTCGCGGAAACTCGGTAACCGGGATCTGCTTCCTGCTCATGACTTGCGTTCGCCGTGGCCGCCTCGGGCCGGTTGGGGAACATCGTCCAGCGCCGCATAGTCAGCAGAGGTTTGCCTGACACCGTAGTGACTGAGATCGCGTCATTGAAGGGTCCGTGTCCACTGGAAGGTCCGCCGCCGAAATAGTGCTCTCTCAGCGACTCATTCAACGCGTCGAGCGGCATGCGGTGAGGTATCGACAGGTCCTGCGGAGCAATTCGCACGATCATTCGTTCCGAGCGAATCACGTCGTATCCGTCGGAATCCTGCGTCTGCGTCCACCCTGCCATCGATGGCGCGTCTGTGATTCCATACCCCGGCGCTGCCAGGGCCGCAGACTTTTCCGAGCTCAATGTAATTCGAATGATATTGGGGCCGTAGGGTTCCACCACAATGGTTCGATTCTCTCGATCCACCAAAAAATCGTTCGCTTGAGCCAATACTCCAACGCTGACGAAGTTGGCCAAGCCAAGAATTGCCAGCATCACGGTCGCGGCGTGCATAACTGCATTCGCCGTTCTATGAACCTGTCGGAAGCTAAAATGCACGATGGAATCAGATCGAAATGGATATCGCATTCATTTCACTCTCAATTAAGACACGCGAGATTGAGGCAACTCTCATGATCGTAAACACAGGAATCCCAGAAGGTCTATGTTCGTTGCCTCGACCGGCGGGTGGCAGATGCCTGGGCCGTCCCCCGCTGCAAATCCGGGCAGCAGAGAGATGGCGCAAACACGCTTCTCTTTACTCATTCGTTGCAAAAGAGAAGAGAAGAAGTGGTGGAACCGGCGCAGTCCGAAGAAAACAACACGCCGCAATCCACCACCTCTCCCCGAGGTCAGACCGGTCTAGAAACTAGCACGAATGTGGAATTGGAGACTGCGAGCTGGTAATTGGCTCGTCGCTTTTCCAAAGTTGCCATCGGGCATGTTCGTATCCAGACCGTCCAGATTGGAGCGGTTGAAGGCGTTATAGAGTTCTCCTTTGGCTTCGATTTTCATTTTTTCTCCAAAGAACCATGGAGTCGTGAAGAACTTCCCAAAGGAGAAGTTGAGGTCGTTATATCCGAGGTTGTCGTAAGTGTTACGACCGAGGTTCCCTTCCGTTCCGGTGGCTACAAAGGCCGGCGCGGCGAATGCCGAAGCACCGCCAGGAAAAACTCCGGCTAAGAAGTCGGCCTTCTTCTTGCCACTCAGGTGGCTGCCAAAGCTGGGTGTCATGGGCACACCCAGGCTGTCTCCATCCGCGTTGTAGTTGCCGCCAGTATTGCCGACCACGGTGGTTCCGACTGGGCAAATACCGCCTGTGGGGGTGCCGGTTGAGCAGACCGGAGAGAAGGACTGGTTAGTTGTTACCCAGGCGGGCAACCCAGTATCAATGATCCACGCGCCGCCGAACTCCCATCCTCCTAGAATGTTGTTCGTGAAATGACTCTGGTAATGACTTGGAGTCGTCCACGCACCGGTGCCCGTGAATTCCTGGCGAATGTCAAAGTCGGCCCGGCCGCGCTGGAACGGTAAGTTTCCGTTCTCGATGATTGGGCCGTCCTGAGTGTTGTTATTGGGATTGGTGTCGGTGATCGCTCCACTATCCAGCGAGCCCGAGGTGCTGAGATCATCCAGTGCCTTCCCGAAGGTGTAAATGCCGCTGATCGTCAGCCCGTGAGAGGGAAGTCGAGTCACCATGGCGGAGAAGTAGTTGCCGGAGGAGTTGCCGTTGGAGGTGGCGTACTTGATTTGGCCGAAGTTTTGACTGAGGCGGTCAAAGTTCCCGTTGTGTTCGATCAGGTCGCCGGCAAAGCGGTTGATGTCCTGATTGTAGATCGGCAGGTGATGAGCAACCGAAGCGGAGTAGTTCACCTGAACAACGAGATCCCTTTGCAGTTGCTGCTGCCAGCTCAGGGTCCAGGCCAGGACCTGAGTCATTTTGTATTGGGGATCGTTTCCTCCAATAGACGCTCTTTGAATCACGCCATTGACGCTGAGCGCGCCTGTCGTCGGGTTAACAACGACAGAGCTCGTGCTGATGGGCACCACGGGGCAAACGATCGTGAAGCCAACTGGAGCGTTGCAAAGCTGGTACGTGATCGTATTTCCCGACAACGCGCTTAAGCTCGGTTGGTAGGAGTTGGGCAGGTTGTTTGCTAGTAGGTCCGTGATATGCAGGTATGGCGGTTGATCGTTGAACAAGCCGAAGCCGCCACGCAATGCCGACTTGCCCTTTCCGAAGACATCCCAGGAGAATCCCACGCGGGGACCAAAGCCCCACAGGCTGTGATCCAGCACATTGTTGTTCTTGGCCAGCCCAACTGTTGCGCCCGTGACCTGGGCATCCAGGGTTGTGCCTGCTCCTAATGTCAATGGGGACAAAGCCGGACTGAGGATGGAGAACATATTGGTCATCATGTCGAACCGGACGCCGGCATTCAAGGTGAATCTCGGCATGACCTTCCAGTCGTCCTGGACAAAGATGCCCGTGAAGAGTTCGCGGTAACGCCGGTTATAAGGCGCTTGCGTGTAGAATCCGTTGACAGATGTCCCAGGGAGCAGGCTGACCGGCGTAGCCGTTTCTGATTGCGCCGCCTCCTGAACAAAGTCGAGCAAATTCTCGAAGGTGTACGATGGACGATCGTTCCCAGGTTGTTGTGAATCGTACTCACGCATATTGTCCTGTTCAAAACCGAACTTGAGCGTGTGCGTTTTTATTGTTGCCGTCATCACATCGCGCCAGGCGATTGTGGTTTGGGTGAAGTTTCCGGGTCCCCAGCCTCCGAAGCCCGAGACTCCCGAGCCTATGGTGACGCTAGGGATGGCGAACGTGGCGTTTCCGCCGTTCTGGCCGTAAGGACGAATTATATTCGCGCCCGCCTCATTCAGCAGACGTGATGAGAACGTGTGCGTCCAATCGACATTGACAAAATCGGAATGGTTTGTGCCGTTGGCGTTCTGCGCGGCCCGTATGCCGGGGCCGTTGCTATAGTCGTAGTCCCAGGTTCGAATGGCATCTACGTAAATACGGTCGTTCTTGCCAAGATAGTCGTCAATCCGGAAGCTCCACTGGTATCCGTTCTTGGGCGCGGCGCCTGTCCAATTCACGTTGCCGACCGCATCCAACGTGGAAGGGATGCCCGCCGGTGGCGCGACAAGTTCTGAGCAAGTGGCGCAGGTGCCACCGAAAGCCGTGGATTCGATTCCGGCGACAGTCGTCGCGGTGCTTGCGCTTGCGTAGGTCAGGGGCGGGGCCTCGGTAAGGGAGGTAAGCGCGTAGTTTGTATTGCCGCCAATGTTTGGGAGATTGGTCTTGACCCAGTTATAGAAATCCTGCGTCTCGACCGTGGACGAGCCGGAACTGGTAACGCTGGAGCGCAGCACGTCGATGGCGCCAAACCAGAACAGCTTGTTCTTGAATAGCGGGCCGCCCATGGTGCCGCTGATCTCGTTGCGCTGGGAAGTCGGAAGTGAAGATTGAAAATGGTTGAGCGCTGTCAGGCTATTGTTCGTGAACCAGTAGTCGATGTTTCCATGGAACTGGTTGGTGCCTGAAACGGTGAAGACGTCGACCGTCGCGCCGCCATTCCTCCCCTTTTGGGCATCGAAATCGTTGGTCTTAATTTCCATCGATTGCACGATCTCAGGATTGGGAGAGATGGAGGTACCGCCGCCGCGGGACGGGGTATTGGTCTGCGCGCCGTCGATCTCATACCCGTTCTGCTCCTGGCGCAGTCCGGCGGCGTTGATGTTGATGGCGTATTCGTTGGTATAGTTGTCGGCCCCGGACTGCGTCGCGGCGCCGGTCATGCCCGGTGTCAGAGAAGCCAGACCGTAGACATTCTGGCCTGAAAGCGGCGTCTCCTGTAAGGTGACTTCCGAAATGACCGACTCGGTCTTCCCTGATTCCAGATCGACTGTAGCCTCCGAGGCGTTGACAACGACCTCGGCGGACGCTTGCCCCAACTCCAGCGTTGGCGCAAGAGTGCGGGTTTCGCCTACCAGAAGAACAAGTCCCGTCTGCTCCCAGGCCTTGAAACCGCTGGCTTCAATCCGCACTGTGTAAGTGGATGCGCCGATGCTGTCCACGCGGAAGTAGCCCGCCTGGCTGGTTGTCATTGTTCTCGTAACTCCGATCCGGGTATCCGTAACCGTAACCTTGGCTCCGGAAATCAGAGCCCCGCTTGGATCGTGCACCGTACCCTCAATTCCGCTTAAAAATTGAGCGAATGCCGGTAGTCCTCCGATGCCCACTAGTAGGGCCGCGAGGATCGACACTCTTGTCGCAAATCTAATGCTGGTCATGTGGTCTCCTTGTCTCCTTGTGTAAATCGAAACTCAGGTATGCTCCTGTGATTTCGGGATCGCCGTTGAGTTTTTCCGCCCTCTCGTTCCGGACGGCCTTTTGAAAACCATTCGAATTCGGGTCTTCGATCCTGGTTTCGCTTCGAGTCTTGGCAACCGTTTGAATCCTGGTCGCCATCGCTCACGTGGGTAGGGCCGTGATGCACGCTCCTGAACTTGCCGCGCGCGCACAGCCCTCGTGATGGACTGAGTCCGCTTGCGAACCCCGAGGCAGAATATGGCGGTCTCACTTACGTGTTCGCACAATTCCGCAGATGCTCGCGGAATTTTGAATTCTCCCCCGAAAGGGATCAGGTCTGTACATCCCTGCCGCGTTTGCCAGCCGCAGTTTAGAAAGTGTCGTCCGGTCACGAGGTTGGGCCTGAAGACCTCGCCTGGAGTTAAACGTTTGAATGCAGCGTGAAACAATACCTGCTGTGACTTCATGCACCATCTTCTCCGTGAAGGGGCTTTTCAAGTAAAATACGGTGTATTACGGTGTGGTGGCAGGAAGGCAGTACGATGCCACGTCGACGAACCCTTTCAGATTGTGCAGGATAGAGCCGAAAACGAGTGAGTTGGAATAGACAGCGTACGGGCTCCGGTTAATCTGTTGGCAAAGGCGTGACAATCGCGTCGCTCTTTTGTATAGAGAAGAGTAAGGTGATCATGGGCCGCGGCATCCTCGATCGCAGCGCTCTAAACCAGAAGACGGTGAGTGCCATGGAGTCGACAACAATTCAGAGTTGGCACGAAGAAGTTGATGGCGATGACCGCATCTTCGATGAACTTGAAAAGACCTCGGTCCTTCGCGAACTCGATGCGATCCTGAATAGTCCCGTTTTTCACTCGAGCAAGCGCTGCCAACAGTTTCTGTCTTACGTGGTTCATCACCGCCTTGAAGGGAACCGCGAGCGGCTCAAGGAACGCACTCTAGGAGTCGACCTCTTTCAGCGCCCTGCAGGATACGCAACCGGAGATGATCCGGTAGTTCGCGTGCAGGCCGGAGAAGTGCGCAGAAGACTGGACCAGTATTACCAGACGGCCCCTGACAACTCGCCGGTCCGCATCGAGCTTCACGTAGGGACATACACTCCCGAATTCAAGTGGGCACACTCCGCGCCGCAATTGGAGCAATCACCCCTTCCCCAGACTGTGCCCGAACTCCAGGAAGCACCCCAGCGAATGGGACTCGGTCAGGAATCAAGCGAGGTTGCGTCACCTCCGTTGGCGGAAACAACGCGCGCATTCGGGAAACACAAGCGACTTCAGTGGGCTTTGTCGACAGTCGGCCTCGCCATGCTGGCCGGTTTGGCGCTGATCGGGACAACCATTTATCGCGCCAGAGCGCACCAATCGGTGTTGCAGAAGTTCTGGTCTCCCGCGCTTTCGTCTACAGAGCCTGTTCTGATCTGCCTGGCCAAACCTTCGGTCTACCTGCCTTCAGTTAAGCTCTACCAAAGGCATTCGAAGACTTCTGAGGAGTTCCTGGGCCAGTTCGAGAGGCTCAGTCAAAAGCCCGATTTGCAGCCGGACGACAAGCTCACGTGGAGCGACATGGTCGAGTACCCCGACTATGGGCTCGCAGCCGGGGACGTCTCCGCGGCGATTCGGCTTTCTGCTCTCCTTAGCCAGATCGGAAAGAAGAATCAAGTCAGAATTGGGGGCAACTACTCCTTCGAAGACCTGCGCAGCTCTCCTGCCATCGTCATAGGAGCTTTTAACAATCGCTGGACGATGCAAATGACGTCCAGTCTTCATTTTGCATTCGTTGATGAGGGTGACCAATCGCTCATTCGGGAACAGGGGCCGTTAGGGCGGCGATGGTACTCAAGAACTGACTCCAACGAAAAAACCGGAGAGGACTACGCTCTTGTTACCAGACTTCTGAACTCCAGGACCGGTCAATTCGTTTTGATCGTGGCCGGAATCAAGTCTTACGGCACTCAAGCAGCTGGTGAGTTCGTCTCAAGTCCCGAGTACCTTCAGGCGGCCCTCCAGAAGGCCCCGCCGGACTGGGAAAGGAAGAACATGCAGATCCTTCTGCAAACCCCGGTCACTGACGGATTACCTGGTTCTCCTCAGGTTGTTACTACGTACGTTTGGTAGCCAGCATCTGCCTCTGACGTAATGTGCCTCCGGGTCTGGAGCACGATATGAATACTCCCTTGAGAGAATGAATCCGTCATTTCGTGTTGAGCCAAGGCTCTATGAGACAATGATCGGAAGAATGCTCATAGAACGGCGTGAATTCCTTCATCTATCGATGACAGCCCTCGCTGGAGCCCTCTCTCGGAGAGGAGACGCCCAGCAGTTGGGAGGCATGGGGGGAAGGATTGCAACACCTCAGAACAGGCCCAAGGAATCCGGTCGCCCGTTTGATGCTTACTTTACTGACGTTGCAGCCTCGGCCGGACTGACAGCGCACGTGATTTACGGCCCCGCGGATCACAAAGATTACATTCTGGAAGCCAATGGATGCGGCTGCGCCTTCTTTGACTATGACAACGACGGATGGGTTGATATTTTCCTTCTCAGCGGCACTCGGCTAAGCGGCGCTCCTCCAGGAGCCTCTAATCGGCTTTACAAAAACAATCGTGACGGAACATTTACCGACGTTACCAGGCAGGCTGGCCTTGAGGCAGTTGGCTGGGCCAACGGCGTGTGCATCGGCGACTACAACAACGACGGCTATGAGGATCTGTTTTGCACCTATTATGGCCAGAACCGGCTTTACCGGAACCTTGGCAACGGGACTTTCAAAGATGTCACCAAAGAAGCCGGTCTGGAAACATCCGAAGTCAAATGGGGCGCGGGCTGCTCCTTCCTGGATTACAACCGGGACGGTCACCTGGATCTCTTCGTCTCCAATTACCTGCAATTCGACTTCGAGCACGTCCCGAAACCGGGGTCTGGTGTGAACTGCAACTGGAAGGGCATTCCAGTCAACTGCGGTCCAAGAGGCCTTCCTTTCGGCCGGCACTACCTTTACAGAAATAACGGTGACGGAACCTTCACCGATGTCAGTGTCGAATCCGGCATCGGCAAGACCTGGCATGACTACGGAATGACCGTTGTTGCGGCGGATTTCAACGAGGATGGCTGGCCCGACATCTTCGTCGCCTCCGACTCGACTCCCAGCCTCCTTTTCATAAACCAGCACGACGGGACATTTGTGGAAGATGGAGTGGAGCGCGGCGTGGCCTTGAGCAGCGATGGAATGGAACAATCCGGAATGGGGGTAGGAATCGGCGACTACGATCTGGACGGCCATCTGGATATCTTCGTAACCCACTTTACCGAAGATTCTGACGCGCTCTATCACAACGACGGTACGGGCAATTTTGACGACACGACTCTGCCGGCAAGACTGGGTGTCGAGACTCGCTTTACTAGTTGGGGGGCCGGGATGGTCGATCTCGACAACGACGGTTGGCCTGACCTCTTCTTTGTCACTGGAAGCGTATATCCCGAGGTTGAGAAGCATCTCCCGCAGTATCCGGATAAATCTCCTCGCATTCTCTTCAGGAATCTGGGTAACGGCACGTTTGAAGAAATTTCTGATTCTGGCCCGGGTGTCACGACGCCTCACTCAAGCCGAGGCTGCGCGTTTGGCGATTTCGACAACGACGGCGATCTGGATATTCTGGTTTTAAATATGAACGAGGCTCCCTCGTTGCTGCGAAACGACTTGAAGGGAACACACCACTGGCTCAAAGTGAAGCTGGTAGGAACGAAGTCGAATCGCAGCGCCATTGGCGCCCGGGTGCTGGCACGATACTCCAGCCGGGTCCAGGCCCAGGCGGTGTTGAGCCAATCGAGTTATTACTCGTGCAGTGACTCTCGCCTTCATTTCGGCCTTGGGCAAGCGAACACTGCGGATCTGACCATCCACTGGCCAAGCGGCCTCGTTGAAAAATACCCAGATGTCAAATGCGATCAACTTATTACCATTCGCGAAGCGCACGGGATCGTTCCCAATGCCGGCTGGGCGCGCTCGTAAGTACTCCTCTTCAGAGCCGCGGACTTCGGCGTCCTATGTTCGGCAGGTTGCTGGCGCTGGAACCTCAAGGATGGAGTTGAACCAAGCTATGTTTCATTCCCGATGCATCGCACTTTTCGTCCTTGGAGCGGCATTGGCTGCCGAGGCGCAGCCGGCGCAAACGCCGATTGCGTCAATCGAATCCCTGATTCGGTCTAAGCAGTACGACCGGGCGTTACAAGCCGCACAATCCGCCTTGCAGAAGAAGCCCAACGACTTTCGGCTCTGGACGTTGGAGGGGATTGTGCTTTCAATCAAGGGCAACAACCAGGATGCAGTTGATGCCTTTCAAAAGGCGCTGAATCTCTCCCCGAACTACCCTGTTGCTTTAAAGGGCGAGGTCCAGCTCTTCTATCAAGCCCAGGATAAGCGCGCCATCCCACTGCTCGAAAGGATATTGAAGGCGGATCCAAAAGATGAGATTGCTCAGGAAATGCTCGCCAACCTTGAGGAAAAGCAGGGAAATTGCGAGGATGCTATTGACCATTTCCGTCTCAGTGCGGAAGTGTTGGGGACTCATCCTCACTCGTTGGAAGCATATGGCTATTGCTTTTTGCAAACAAAGCAGCCGCAGAAGGCAATTCCCGTTTTTGAGCAGCTTGCGGCTCTCCTTCCCGAGCGCACGTATCCAAAATACGATCTTGCGGTGGTGCTGGTCGAAGCGAAGCAGAACGAGGCTGCGCTTAAAGTGCTTGAGCCCTTACTGGCGGCGAACCAGACTGACCCAGATCTCTTGAGCCTGGCTTCGGGGGCCTATGAGGCTATTGGCGATACTCCCAAAGCGGTGCCCCTTCTTCGGCAGGCGATTGTCTTGAACCCTGCGGATGCAGAATACTATCTCGCATTTGCGGCACTTTGCTTGGATCACGATTCCTTTGAGATTGGAATCGATATGATGACTGCCGGACTGCTGCGCATTCCCAACGAACCGTCTCTTTATATCTCGCGCGGCTTGCTGTATGCGCAAACCGCAGATTACGATAAAGCCGAAGCCGATTTCAATACCGCCGAACGCCTCGATTCAAGACAGAGCGTCAGCGTGTATACCAAGGATATTGTTGAGCTTCAAAGGGATATGTCCGACAAGACTCACCCCGAAAAGGCATTGTCGCTATCGGATATACGTACGCAGTTAAGAGATCATCCAGACAGCGCCTTCCTGCATTTTCTGCTCGCCAGGTTGCTTGTCGACGAAAAGCCCGGTGCGGAGAGCGACATTTCTGGAGAAGCAATGAAATCCGCGCTACAGGCGGTGAAACTAAAACCGGATTTTATACAGGCAAGGGATCTTCTTGCCAGCATGTACATGAGTTCTGGCCAATACACCCTGGCCGTTGAACAATGCCGTCGCGCGCTCGAATATGCCCCTACCGACCGCAGCGCACTGTATCATCTCATCATCGCGTTGCGGCACTCAGGACAAAGCGGGAAGAGCGACGAAATCCAGGTACTGGTAAAGCGTCTCACGGATTTGCAGCAGGTCTCGCTTCAGCAGGAAACAGCCAGGAAGCGGTTCAAGCTGTTGGAGCGGCAACCCGACCCTCAGAAATAACATCATCACTCTTGATATCCAACAAAACTCCGCGGCTCGGAACATCGCGAACAGGTTCATTTGCGTATTACTGGTAAGCTATCGTTTTAATTGGATATTGCGTCCAGGAGTGGAATTCTCGATCCGGCTGCGTTAGTCGAACGGGAATCCGCGAAAGGTGGCTATGAAAGTAGAGTGGCTCGGCTTAAGTCTGCTTGTTTCCTCCTTGTTTGCGCAGCTTCCAGCGGTTCATCAGCCCGCGGACGACGTTCCCCACGGTCAAATCATTCCGCTCTGGGACGGACAAGCACCCAGCGCGATTGGATACACAGAGGAAGACAAGCCGCATCTGGAGTTCTTTGGCGCATCGCCCGATGCGAAGCTGAGAGATGGTATGCGCACTGCAGTGATCGTATATCCCGGCGGCGGATATACGCATCTAGCATACGATAAGGAAGGAACGCGCATCGCCGAGTGGCTTAATGTGCGCGGTGTCAGCGCGTTTGTGTTGACCTATCGCCTTGGCCCAAGATACCTCTACCCGGCTCCGATACTCGATGGTGAACGCGCGGTGCGGTGGGTGCGCGCGCACGCCCAGGAGTATGGTGTCTCGCCGGAGAGAATCGGTGTCTGGGGCTTTTCCGCAGGAGGCCATCTGGTAGGAGTTCTGGGGACGCGGTTCGATAGCGGAAAGGCTGACGCAGCCGATCCGGTCGATCGCTCAAGTGACCGCCCGGACTTTGCCATCAGTTCTTATGGAGGTTTGACACTTGAGCAGGGAGTGGCAAAACCGAACGCCATGAAGGGATTGCTAGGAGATCACCCATCAGACGAAGTTGTGCAGGAAATGTCACCGAGCCAACAAGTTAGAAACGATTCGCCGCCGTATTTTCTTTATGCGACGCAATCCGATCAGTCCGTGCCGGTACTCTCGACGGTAGTGTTCTTTCAAGCACTGACCAGGGCCGGCGTGCCCGCCGAGATGCACATCTTTGAGCAGGGGCCGCATGGCACGGCGCTAGGTGGAAGTTATCCGGCGCTTTCGGTGTGGCCCAGCATGCTGGAGAATTGGATGCGTCTCCATGGCTGGCTTCCGCCGCAGAAATAGTGTCGCCCCGGTATTTGGTGTCCCCAGGTTGACGCCGGGGATGCTCGTGGAGGTTGGGGCGTTTTGGAGGACTAACCGTAACGGCTCGTTCCTAAAACATTTTCAACGAGCGATTTGGCCTGTTTTCGCCATTCCAGAATCGCCACATCAGTTTCTTGATCCTGGCGGGCATTTCATATTCATTGGTCCGGCCGTTGAGCCTACGCAGCGTGCGCTTCTGAGAATTTCCGCAGGGCGCGCGTTGCGTGGAGGTTGGCCGCCATCGCCGTGGCGCACGCCGTCGGACTGTTCATCAGACGGCCAACCTCCATCATGGCGGCTCGGCCTGCTGATCGCCGTGTCAGCGGAATGCCGGACTTTGCCTTGCGTTTCAGCGTTTGCACCAGACGCCGTGTCACTGTCGGTATGACCCGAACCGCAGGCCGGGTTTCTGGATCCTGTCGCAGGATGCGGGTCAGAATGGCGGCGCCACTGACCAGGTGAGGGAGATAGCTCCGTAGTGCGCGCTCGTCCTCTGGCGAGATTGTGGTCAGGGCGGCGACAGCAGCCATAGCCTCAGCTTCAGCTTCGTGCTGCTCATTCGCGGCCGCCTCAGCGATCATTTCCGCCAACGCCTCGTTGTAGGCGAGTTCATGGTGAGCGATCTCATGGATCATCTCATGGAGGGCTTCGGGAGAACCCATCACGAGCTCGAATTCCCCTTCCAACTCATAGAAGTCTTCAGATTCGCCTTCTTTTAACATCTGCAGGAGGAGTTTGCCCGCCAGCCCGCCCAACGGACCGCCGATGGCCGTGCCCACCATCGGAGCGGCCAGCCTGGCGCCACTCTTGAGTAGAGGAGACGCGGTATTGATGAAGTCTCCCAACGTTCGGACTTTGCCGAAATTGCCGGCCAGGGTTGCCAATTTGTTGAGATTGCCGAGCCCTCCATCGCTGCCGGCTTTGGCTCCGCCCATCTTGCCGAGAGCGGTAGCGAGATTACCCAACTTTCCCAAACCGCCAGCTCTTCCGCTCAGTCTGCCTCCGAGTCCTCCCGCCAGGTTGGCGATCCTTTGTACTTCGGGTGGCAACAGGCCGGCCTTGCCCAAGGCTCCCGTCAAACCGCCAAGTTTGCCGAGGGCCCCGGGCGTCCTGGCCACGCGGCCCAGGCCGTTCGCCAGGTTGGCGAGTTTCGCCGCCTCGCGAGGTACCAGCCCAGCCTTCCCCAAGACTCCGGCGAGACCGGTCAGTTTGCTGAAGGTGCCTGTGGTCTTGCTGACCTTGCTCAATCCTCTCGCCAGGCCGTTGAGCTTGCCCAGGCCTCCCAATTTTCCCAGTCCACCCGCAACACCGCCGAGTTTGCGGAGACTACCT
>JBEKQD010000030.1:0-40684 GCA_049520075.1 Occallatibacter sp.
TATCGTTCGCGTAGAAGCCGGGACCGATGCCCCGCGGAGCCACGTTGGAAGGAACGTACTGTTCAAAAAATTCATTGGAGCCGAGCATGAAGTCCAGCGGCTCGGAGCCTGAATTGGAGCTATTGAAGTTGGGACCCTGCCACCAGCCCTCGTAACCGGCCGATACGTACGCCTGGTAGTTGGAACTCTGGTAGAAGGGCAATTCACCGCCGAAGTCGAAGGTATGATGACCCTTGACATAAGTCCAGTTGTTGGTGATGTCGGTCTGGGTGCGGACTACGTCGAGCGCGCCGTTCCAATAGGCCGAGATACCCCAATCGCCGCCAATATAGAAGCCGACCTCGTTCAAATTAGGAGCCCAGTCGGGATAGTTTGCCGGTGGAGTGAGGCTGGACAGGCCGTTCTTGAACTGCGGCAATCCGGACTCGATGTAGACAACGCGGCTCGAGGTACCGCCCAGAGTCGACAAGAGGTTGTTGCTAAAGCGATAGGTCAGGTTCAACGCAATGTGCTGACTGGTAAAGACCTGATTGGCCGCGCCACTCTGACCGCCGCTCAGGATATTCCCGGCAATGGCGATATCCGGATTGCTATACCTGTCCCACAGGTAGCTGGCGGATGCGGTCAGATTTTCCCCAATATGCTGGTCCACCCTGGCGACGTACTGTGTGTCGTCCTGTTTGGTGATCGTAGGAAAATTGAACTCTCCGGTGAGCGGATCGCCGGTGGGAATCAGTTTGAGCAGCGCGAGCGAAGTAGCGCTGTAGAGGCCTGTACTCACTTGGTTACCCGTGAACGCTGCGCCGGTAAACGGGTTCGTCAATTGGTAACATTTGGTGGGATCACAACCGGGGGTCACTGCTGGCACTTCGGCAGACCAGTCGCCGGCAAGTTCCTTAGCTGTAGGACCGAATCCAATATTGGCAGAGGTTTGATAGCGGAAGGGCGTGCGCTGGAACGAGCCAAACCAGAACGTCTTGCTCTTAACGAGCGGGCCGCCCAGGCTGAAACCATACTGATTGCGCTTGAGAGTATCTGCCGCCCCCGTAGCAAGGCCGGGCGTGTCCTGTGACGCGTTTACGGCGCCATTTCTCAGATATTCAAAGGCGCTACCGTGAATCGAGTTCGATCCGCCCTTTGTGATGCCATTGACGATGGCGCCGCCGCGGCCACCGAATTTCGCGTTGTAGGAGTTCGTCTCAACGGTGAATTCCTCAAGCGCGTCGGGATTGGGATATACGTTGGCGACGTCGGTATAGGCGTCTTCGTTGAGGCCGCCATCCAGGTAATAAGCGGTTGAATTCTCACGCGCCTCGCCGCTGGCCGTGTTGAAGCCGGCTTGGGCATTTTCGGGACGCGATGAGATCTGATTGGAGTAGTTGTTTGCGGATGGATTGTGCCCACTTGTGTCTGGAGCTAGAGCAATCAACTGAAGCGCTTGACGATCGTCGAGCGGCATCTGCTCCGTAAACTCCGGAGTAATGGCGAAGCTCACCGTTTCGTCGCTGGTATTCACTAGCGGCATCTCGCCCGTAACCGTAACCTGCTGGCTGGCCGCGCCGACCTTCACGATCACATCGATCGTGGCAGGCTGCCCCACCTGAAGAACGATTCCGGTCCGCTCGTAACTTTCGAAACCGGCTTTCTCAACATGCAGTTTGTACGAACCTGCGTTCAAGTTGGAAACCACAAAGTAGCCTTGGGCGTTCGCCTGCGCAGTCGTGGAAACTCCCGTGGAAACTTCGGTTACCGTAATATGCGCCGCGGGAATGACCGCTCCACTCTGATCCGTGACCGTCCCGGATAAACTTGCCGCAGAGCGCTGGGCCGCTACTGGAACAGACATGCATAACGCCATTAAGCATGCCGCAATCAGGAATGTGTTAAATTCCTTCAGTGACCGTCTGACCCAAAGCCTGGGTAGACAGAACAACTGCCACTGCTTAGATTTGCTTTTCATTGCGCATCTCCCCCTTTTGAATGTTTTGTCAACGGAATCGCGCTGCGAAGATCACTTCCGCTAGCCAACGCCCGCCCACGTATTTGCCCATGCGCCGTCTTATTGACGAGCGCATCTTTTGGGGAGCGCTCTTAGAGGGCTACTTAGGTTGTAAAGAACAATAAAACAAAAGGAAAGAGAAGTCAATAGAAATATTAAGCGCATCAAAACGTCTCATAAACGACCGAAAAGGGTACTGCGTTAAGGGACTTGCGAAAGTAGTTAAGGACGCCGTGTTGACAATCATGCAAACGCCAAACGGCGACGATTGGTTGCCAGGAGCAGCTGCGGGCATCGGCTTGGTGTTGGTAATCCATCGCATAGAGCCACTTCAGGCTGGGCAGATTGCGACAAAACCACGAAACCGTTCGTTAGTGCTGTGTGAAGGCTGCCATGGGCCAGCTGCGGTTAATCGAGCTTCTTCTATCTAATTAGAGGTCTGTCTCTCCCGAAGGTATGGGTTATTGCCAGCACTGCTGTCACCAACAGCAACATTGGGTGCTGTTTCGCAGTGGGTACTTGACGGTAACACTCTTCAATTCAATGCCATACAGCATAATAGACGGTCAGGAACCTCTCGGAGTCTCTATCTATATACATAGGCGGATGAAGTAATACAGGGATCTGCCCGTAACCTCAGCACGCCATTCGCTCATGTGATCTTTCCGAGCCGCAATTTCGCGCGCGTCGTTGGCGAATGCAGGTATGATAGGGAAGAATTCATAGGAATAGGAAACGTGGAAGCCGATACAAAAGACGGAAGCAATATGCTCATCGAGGAGCGCCGCCAGCATATGCTCGCCAAGATTCAGCGTGACGGCCGCGTTCTGGTTTCAGAACTCTCCGATGCGCTTGGCATCTCCCGCATTACCATCCGCAAAGATCTCAACTATCTTGAGGCGAAGGGGCTGGTGCTGCGCTCACACGGAGGAGCGCTCGCTCTACACAGCAGCGCACTGCTTGATCCTTCTTTAAGGGAGAAGGAGCAGATGCAGCACTCCGAGAAACAACGGATTGCCGTGGCTGCGGTTTCGTTGGTAGAAGAGGGTATGTGCGTACTTCTCGATTCTGGTACCACAACTACGGCTGTCGCTCGTGAGCTGCGCCGTTTTTCGCGCCTGACAGTCATTACCAATGCCGTAAACATTGCCACCGAATTGACAGGGACGGACTTTGAAGTCATTCTGACCGGCGGTACCCTGCGCAAGAGCTCGTTTTCCTTGGTCGGGCCCCTGGCAGAAGACATCCTGAGCGCGATGCATGCAGACATTCTCTTTCTCGGCGTCGATGGGTTTGATACAAAGGTGGGGCTTTCGACACCAAACTTGCTCGAGTCGCGAGTGAATCGCGCCATGGTCAATGCAGCCTCGCGCGTTGTGGCCGTCTGCGATTCCACGAAATTCAGCCGCCGCAGTCTGGCGCTAATAGTGCCGCCAACGGCCATCCACACTGTCATTACTGATGACAAGCTTGGCGACGAAGAGTTGGAAACGTTAAAATCTGCGGGCATCGAAGTGATCTGCGTTTGACGCAATCACCCCGCCTTGGCAGAAAACAGTCTGGCATAACGCAGAAGCAATAGATTCCGCAGCGACGGTGCTCCGTGCAGCCTACCCACCACAGGCACTCGCGTAACCACTCAGCACCTTCCGGATGCGATGGATAACAACGGAGTGTGCGTCGGGATGCAATGTTCCGGCACGGACAGCGAGATATTCCTCGGGCAGGAAGGCGCTCAGCATCGTTTCCGGAATTGCTACCTGCCCCAGGTTCAAGAGGAGCGTCTCTACCGCTTCCCTCGCCTGCGGAGCGTTCCAATAGTAGCGAACCCTATCGCTGTAACTGTAGCGCCGCAACAGATGCATGGCTTTCTCGTCTCCCGTGTAATGGTGCTCCCAGTGGCGCGGGTCCTGGATCATTACACGCTCCAGCACATCCATCAAGTGTGAAGACTGCGCCTGTCCCACCAACTCTGTCTCAATCATCGATAGCGCGGCCAGAGCCTCGCGCATCGCAAAAGTGAGCGCAGGACCGACCTTCAAGATGGCAAATCCGTCGCGCACAAGATTACGATATGCTTCGGGTCGCTGGTAGTCCGTCGAGTGCGCTTCATAAACCAGACCCTCTTCTTGATTTAGTAACTCAGTGAGATGCACGGCGCGCGCGGGGTCATAATCCACCACGCTGTCATGGTTGAATTCAACACCCGGCTGAACCACAAGCGCGATCACCCGTGGCCAAACGTGGGCAAGTCCCGCCTCATTGAAGACCCGCCGGTGTACAGCGAGCGTTTCCGCTGCGTCTTTGCGGCTGGTCACTGCAAGTTCTGTCAGGCTCTCAGTTGCGCCCCCAGGGATGGGCACTTCGGTGCCGATCACGTAGACAGGCTTCTGCGCGCCACTCGCCTTTTCCGCGGCGGCACAAAGAACCGCGGCCCGATGGGCAATCAACTCACCGGAGAGCGGGCCGCGATCGTCTGCACAAGCCATGCTGGCGTCGAGGTGGATCTTCCGAAACCCTGCCCGCACATAGGCCTGAACAGTCAGCTCGGCTTCGCGCATAGCTTCAAGCGCCGGCTGCCTCTGCCATGGATTGGGTCCCAGGTGATCTCCGCCGAGGATCAGCCGAGACTCGTCGAATCCTTTGCTGGCGGCAATGTCGGTAACAAGCAACCGAAAGTCTTCTGGCAGCATACCGGTGTAGCCACCATGGTGATTCACCTGGTTGGAGGTGGCCTCAATCAAAAGGTCCGATCCATCTTCAAGCGCCTGGTCAAAGGCTGCTTCAAGCACCCAGTGATGCGCCGAGCAGACTGAGTAAATTCCCTTCGGCCGGCCTTGGCGCCGCGAAACTGCTAGTCGTTGCAAAACATTCGACACTGCTTCTCTCCATTCGGCGGCCCGTTTTTTTGCTTGCAAACAAGCGGAAGCAGGGTCGCGTTAGTGCGTGTAAATCGAAGCCGAGGCAGGCTCACTAAGATTAGTTGAAAAACCATGGCTGCGAGTTAGTTTGCAGGTGTGGCCTCCAGCGTGAGCACCTGAAATGGCCGCAGCCGCATCGTTTGGTTATGACCCGCGCGCAAGTAGAGCGGAGCCGCTGCTTGATCGCCGGCCCACGGACTGTGCGCGCTGTAGCCGCGCGGCGCCTGAAGCGGCAGTTCAAATGCCTTGCCGACATCGAGTGAAAACTCCTGAGCATGATCTGACGGATTGCGCAGCACCACGATACCTTTCTGCGCAGTCCACGAGGCCCAGCCATATACCTCGAGTTTCGCTGGATCTCCGCCGATCCAATGCGTGTCCTTCAGGATAGCGGCATTGGATCGTGACCATCGCGCCGCCTCTGCAAGGACATCCCAGTCCTGCGCGGAAAGCAGCGAAGGAGTCAGATACATTTCTTGCAGTTCGGTCCCGCTTCCGAAATAGGAGTGCACCTCGTCCGGAAAGTCGTGGTTTGGATCGGTGCTGAGATGTTCGGCTTCCTTCGCGTAAATCAGTCCGTGCAGCATCAGCGAACTCAATGGAAAAAGTGGCCCGCCCTCAACCACATTGCGATAGGTTTGTTCATCGCGGTATGTGATCCATTTTTGGCGCCAACTTCCAACGCCATCGAAGCTGTGATCCTCGCCACCGCGCCAGATGGAGTCGGCATAGCGCAGCCAGAACGGTGAGGGCCAAGTGCCCGTCGTTAGATTGATGAAGACGCTTGGGTCCTCCTGGCGCAATCGCTCGATGAGATGAATTGCCGCTGAAAAGTCGCTGTCAAAAAGGCTGCCCGGGAAGACTTGATTGACATTTCCCGTGCCATCGATCTTGAACTGGTTCACACCATACTTTGTGACCATTTCCAGCAGGCTCGCTTCGAAGAGCTTGTAATACCGAGGTCCTGAGAGCGCGAAACCGCCTTTCACTGTTTCAAAGCCGGCCCTTTCTCCTGCGGCGATGCGCTCTTCCTTCTCCTTGTCATACCCTCCCCACGGAGAGAACCAAACACCGATGCCAAAACCATATTGCGCCGCGGCATTACGGATGTTCGTGAAGCCGTCTGCAAATCCGGAGTTGAAGGACCAAAGATCGCGTGTATTATCCCAGCCGTCGTCAAAGAGGAACGAATCGATGGTCACGCCGCGCTTGCGGACCAACTCTTCTCCGAAGGCGTGTATGCGGTCGAGAGCCTGTGCTTCGCTGTAGCGTTCACCCTCCCCCAGGTCATACCAGGTGTTGTAATGCAGGAATGTCCGGTAGGGATGCGCCCGCTCCAGTTCCATATACGCGAGAAAATCACGGCGCAGTTGGCCCCGAGTAGTTATGCCAATCACTGAGGAATAAGTGATGGAATTTCCCGCAGCAAGGGGCAATGTACGTGTCAAGATCGCTGTCGCCCGCCCATTCTTTACCGTGCTTGCCGACAGCGGAAACTCGAAGCCGAAGAAGAAGTCACCAGCCACGATCGGTGAACCTGCGACTTTCCCCACCACTTGCGCCCCGGGAGCATCAAAGTCGAACAGCCTTACCTCGGCGATGTCCAAAGGTTGCGCCAGGGCCCGTAACGTGATCTCCTGGCGCAGATAATTTGTGCCATCGCGTGCAATCGCGCACCAATGCACCGCAAACGAGTGGTCCTTTGCGCTCAGATCGGCGCAGAGTTTTCGTCCGGCAACCTGCTCCGCCTGCCGCGACGCCAATGGGTTCGGCGCCGCGGCCTCTTCCACGGGCGTTGCATCCATCTTCAGTTGAGAAGCGGTAATCACACGCCCATCGCGAAGAAGAAGAGAGAAAAGCTCGCCTGGGCGCAGCGTTGCCCGACTCGTTAGATCTTCCACTTCCGCAGAATTGATGCTGCCACCCGCCACTTGAAAGCGAGCCGTGAGCCGGTCTCCGCGCAGTTCATATCTGTCGGTAACGTGCTCATCGAGCGTGTTCGGTGCAGCAACAAGAGCCCCGCATAGCGCGAAAGAGACTAAAGGATACGCTGCATATCGTAAAATCGGTGCCATTTGCCTACTCGAAGACCTCCTCATCAATGCCCGCCAGATGATTTCTCCAAAATGATGCAGTACCAAGAACAAGGGCTTGCACCGCAGTTCAGCCAGAGAACAGATACCCAGGAGAACCCTTTCGCATGTGTCGAAAGAACGGCAACTCGTCAGCACTCTCATTACCTCACGAAGCATAGGGAAATGCTCTAATGAGGGAAGTATACATCAAACGAAATTCAACGAAATAAAAAGTTGAAATAGGAATAACCATGTACTATACTCGATTACGCAAAGCCGGTTCACAGAATAGCGGTGGAGGTGCAGGTATGAGTAGCGAAGATGCAAACCGCGAGGACATGTTTGTCGCTTTGGTCAACGCCAAGGCCGAAGTCAATCTCCGACTCAGCGACTTTACCCCCCGCTCGGAGCTGAAGCTGACGGCCCACGCCATCGAGAAGCCGCTATTCCCGGTTATCGACTATCACACCCATCTGGATTCGCAGTCCCCTCAAGAAGTGCTTCGCGTCATGGACGAGTGCGGCGTCGAGAAGATCGTGAACATCACCATGCAGGTAGGCCAGGCTGCCATCGAGTCCATCGAACGGTTTCACAGCGCCGCGCCGGATCGCTTTGCCACCATCGGCTGGATGGACTGGAGCGGCGTCGAGCGTAGCGACTTTGTTAAGCTCAGCCTGGACAGGTTGGAGCGCCTTGTCGAGCACGGAGCCGTTGGCATCAAGTTCTGGAAGGATTTGGGCCTCCGCATCCGTGACGCCAGCGGCCAACTGCTGCACATCGACGACGAACGACTGGCGCCATTGTTCGATAAGGCCGCGGAACTCCGCATTCCGGTCATGTTCCACACCGCTGATCCAGACGCCTTCTTTACCCCCATCGACCAGTTCAACGAACGCTACGAGGAACTGGCAGCGCACCCGGACTGGAGCTTTTACGGCTCGGAGATTCCCAAGCTGGAGCTGCTCGCACAGCGCGACCGCGTGATTGCGCGCCATCCAAAGACTACCTTCGTCTGCGCGCACCTTGCCGAAAGTGGCGAGAATCTGGCCTACGTGGCCAAACTGCTGGACAGCAACCCTAATCTGTCGATCGACATCAGCGCCCGCACTCCAGAGTTAGGTCGCCAGCCCTACACGGCGCGCGAGTTCCTGATCAAATACGCCGACCGTGTCATCTTCGGCACCGACCTGCTTCCGGAAGTCGATATGTACCGCCTCTACTATCGCGTGCTGGAGACCGCCGACGAGTACTTCGACTACCCGTCGCATGCATCGCGGCAGGGCCGCTGGATGGTCTACGGACTCTTCTTGCCTGCGGAGGTGCTGGAGAAGGTGTACCGCGCCAATGCGCTCAAGCTTCTGCACGCCAACTCTCGCTAGGCTTGTTTACACCGCGTTGCTCGAGTGGATCTTGAGGCCCAAATAACCGACGGTAGTAACCGGTTTATGAGCCCCGTAGCGGCCTAAGGCCGCCAACACGAAGCATCGCTATCATAATGTCCTAATTTTGATTCACCCGTTTCCCGCAAATCAGGCTCGTAGCAGCTAACTGATTGATTCCACGTGTTGAACAATTTTCGCGTCCGACCAGCGCAATTTGGCACGCCATTTGCTCCACAAAGTGCTGCGGCAAGACATAAGAGATGTCGTTAATTTCTTCTCTTCCGTTAGCCATTTGAAATGGGGAAACGCTGTGGGGATGTTCCGGCTGGATTATCTTTCTTGTCTTCTCACCGTAGTAGCGACAATCCTTGTCGCCCGAAAACAGTGGGCAGGCCTGGTTGTCTCGGGGGTGAATAGCTTGATCTTTTGCGTCATTGGTGTCCATACCGCCCAGTACGGCTTCATCCCGGCAAACCTGTTCTGCATTTGCATCTACGCTTTTAACCTGAAGTCGTGGCTAAAGAAGGAAGAACCGTCACGCTCAGATCAAATCGGCACCCTCGCGTAGGGAGAAATAAATGGCTGTCTTGACACGGGATTAACCAATTGAACTCGCTCTGTGGTGTGTGTTTTGAGAGCACTTTAAAATCTTGGTATATCAGCTTCCTTCCCGAAAGAGCGGGACACGGCAACTGGCGCTGCCACTCTCACGAATACCGTCCACTGAGACGTAACACGCCTTGAGCTTTTCAGAGTCCTTTCTGGGCTCGGAACTTGCGAACCACTTCGGCTGGATCGTGATGCTGACCGTCAACTGCCCGGTTCATGGCCCGCATGTCTTCCGCTGTGACTTTTCCGGCAATAGCGGTAAGGGCGCGTTGAATCCCGGGCCAGCGCTTCAATGCATCGTCGCGCACAAGCGGAACAGCTTGGTAAGGTGGAAAATAGTGCTTGTCATCTTGCAGCACGGTCAAACCGAGGGCCTGGATTTGCCCGTCCGTCGAGTTAGCAGCGATCATGTCGACCTGGTGATTGATGAGCGCGCGATAAAGCAACCCTAGTTCCATCGTGCGCGGCGCGCCCGCAAAACCGAGTCCGTAAGCTCTGCTCAGCCCGGGCAGACCATCCGGGCGCTGCTCAAATTCGTAACCGACACCAAGGCGCCAATTCGCGGTATGCTTCGCGGCGTCGCTTAACGTCGTGAGTCGCAACCGCCGCGCATCGTCTCCCCTGATCACCATGGCGAAGGTATTTTCGAATCCGAGCGGCTCGGCGACGGTGATGCCGTAGCGCGAGGCATAAAGCCGGCGGACCGTGCGGAGAACGGATTCGGGATCGCGGTCGAGAGGTTGCTTGAGGATTGCAGTGAGCGCGGTGCCAGTGTATTCAACATACGCGTCGATGCGGCCCGCAACTAACGACTGTTGGCAAATGTAGCTGCCCGCCAGATAGAAATGCCGTTCGACTTTGAGATCGGACTTGGCTTCAATCTCCTGCGCCAGTAGTTCACCGAGGATCACTTGCTCGGTGAAATTCTTCGCGCCGATGACGGGATGGTCGGACCGCGGAGGAGAGCACGATGTGAGCAGCGCACACACCATGACCGTAGCGGTAACAGAGATCATGCGCATCATGAAGCGGGAACCTTGAACCAGCGTTCGAGTTGGCCGAGCGCGGCGTCAGCCGCAAGCGCCAGCAGGGCTGCGGGAATAGCCCCAGCAAGAACCAGGCGATTATCAACCGACGCAACACCACGGAAGATGAGTTCACCAAGTCCGCCTGCACCCACTGCCGCTGCAATTGTCGCTATACCGATGCAGGTAACTGTCGCGGTTCTGAGGCCTGCAAGAATGAAAGGCGCCGCCAGAGGCAATTCCACCTTGAAAAAACGCTGTGCATTGGTGAGTCCCAGGGCGCAAGCAACTTCAGTGATCGAGTGGTCGATGCCTCGAATTCCTGCATAGGTATTGCGCAGAATTGGCAACAGCGCATAGGCGGAAAGTGCAACAATTGCAATGCGCGCGGCGCGTTCCCCCAACCAGGGTAATGGCAAGAGGAAGCCAAACATCGCAAGTGACGGAACGGTCTGCAGAACACTGGTTAGCCCGATCACCGGCTTAGCCCAAGCCGGCGAACGGGTGAGCCAGACGCCGGCAGGCACGGCGATTGCTGTCGCCAATAACATGGCCGCTCCGGTGAGCCAGAGGTGTTCGATGGTCAGTGTTGCAATTTCGCTACCGTGTTGCGCTAGAAAGTCACCGCTCATACGCTTCTCTCCGGCGCCGCATTGCGCCATCCGCGATGAAAGGCACTCACATAAGCTTCAATCAGCGGCTCGCGCGATGCGATGAACTCTTTCGGTTCGAGGGAGGCAAGCAGCTTGCCTTCGTTCAGAAGTATGATGCGCTGTGCAAGATATAGTGCTTCATCCAGATCGTGCGTCACCAGCAGAACCGTCTTCTTCGGACGGCTTAGAAGGTCACGCAGCATATCCTGCATCTCTGCTCGTGTCAGCGGGTCAAGCGCCCCGAACGGCTCGTCCATGAGAAGGAATTCCGGCTCGGCGGCCAAAGCACGGGCCAGGCCAACACGCTGGCGCTGGCCTCCAGAAAGCTGGTACGAAAAGCGCTTGGCAAAGTTGGCTGGATTCAGCCCGACGACCTCAAGGAGTTCATTGCTGCGGCGCACGCAATCCTGCCGGGAATGGCCCTCCGCTTCTAACACGAGGCTGACGTTACGTTCGACAGTGAAGTGTGGGAAAAGGCCCGTCTCCTGAATCACGTAACCCATATTACGGCGCAGCTTGATGAGGTCGAAGGCGGTAACACTCTTGCCGTGGAGCAAAACGTCGCCACTCGTCGGCAGAACCATCCGATTGACCGTACGGAGAAGAGTGGTTTTTCCTGATCCGCTCCGACCCAGGATGGCGGCTGTAGTCCCTTCCTCAACCGAGAGCGAGACCTTGTCAAGCAACACCCGGCCTTGCGGAATCGCAAAGCTGAGGTCACGGAATTCGATGGCTGCGCCCATGGCTTTCTTACAGTCTCTTCCTCAGAGTAAAGCGCAAAGCTGAATCGAGAGGTCCTACCCGGATTACCGATTAGAAAAGTCTTCCTTGCATTCCGCAGGATCACGCCCCGGCATTCATGATGGGTTTTGACCCCCTGCCTGTACTCGTTACGAAGACTTCTGCCACGGGGACAGCGCGACCGCGGCTTCGCTGGTTAGGACACGGAAGACGAATGTTTCCTGAAGATACAGTTGCACAATAGAATCGGTATGGCTGAGGTAGCCGATCGAAACATCCTGCCCGACGTTGAGTTCGAAGTCGCCGCCTCGCGTCGTCAGAACAAACGCACCCTCAATCGCCGGCGCCCAGACAAGGTTGCCATCAACAATGCGTTTGACGTGCTCGAGGACGGGATATCCGTGATCACGAGTCTCGGCCAGCGCTGTATACTCCTCGGCTCCGAGCAAAACCGAGTAGGGCCCGTTTACACCTACAAGGCGTAATTGGCTCAATGCATGTGCCACCGCATCGGGATAATCCTGCACATTCGCTGGAAGAGAAACGATTGGGTTGCTGGTGCCTTCCCGAATCCCCTGAATATCCGCTTCGGCGTATCCGTTGAAGATGGCCCGGTCCTCGGCAAAAGCGAGTTTCTTTGCGGCGTCTTTCGCGGCCTGCCAGTCGGAGTCCTCCGATCCACGCTCAACGTCATCGATTGCCTGACGGGATAGTTCAAACGGCACCCGCAGTTCTACGAGAGGCTTTACCTCGCGCTGTCTTGCGACGATGCTTTCCCCAGGAGGGGAGATCGATCGCATGTGACCAGTCGCCACTCCGGGCAGACCAACCCCTCCCGGCGAAGGAACGTCAACAACCCGTCGTCCGGCCAGAAAGCGCTTCAGCGTCCTTGTAGTCTCTTCCTCAATCTGCGCCCATGCAGCGTCAGAGACTGGCGCCAATTCCCGATGGAGGTTATTCATCTTTTTCTCCTTTAAGTGATCCGATCTTGAGAGATGAATCGTTAGCGGACGAGGCCGAGGGCGGGTCAAATACCTGCCGCGTCACGGTATCAGCTGAGTCTGGCCCAACTCCACCGATGTTATCCAGAAACGTCGCGGACGGCACGAAAAACAGGCTGCCGGTGACGGCGCGACTGAAATCGAGCAGCCGGTCATAGTTCCCTGGCGGACGGCCGACGAACATATTCTGAAGCATCGTTTCCGTGATGCGCGGAGTGCGGCTGTACCCGATGAAGTATGTCCCGAACTCGCCGTGGCCTGGCCGTCCGAAAGGCATGTTGTCCCGCAGAATCTTGAGTTCTTTTCCATCTTCCTCAATGACGGTCAGCGCGTTATGCGCCGACGCCGGTTTTTCGGCATCGCTCAGCTCGATGTCTGAGAGTTTCCTGCGGCCAATGATGCGCTCCTGTGCCTCAATGGGAAGATCGTTCCATGCCTTCATGTTGTGTAAGTACTTTTGCACGATGACATAGCTGCCCCCTGCAAAGACCGGGTCTTCGCCATCGATCACTACAGCCTCGCGAGCGGCCTTTCCCTGCGGATTCTCCGTACCATCGACGAAACCGATGACATCGCGATCATCGAAAAACCGGAAGCCGTGAACCTCGTCTGTAATCGAAACTGCCCCCCCGATGCTGCACATGATCTGGGTCGCCAACTCGAAACAAAGGTCCATACGTTTAGCTCGAATGTGAAACAGGATGTCGCCGGGCGTGGAGACGGCGTGGCGCCCGCCTGACTGAATCTCTCGAAACGGATGAAGATCAGCGGGCCGTGGCGATCCAAAAAGCTTGTCCCAGGCATCGGCCCCGAATCCAATGACGCACGTAAGACCCGCCTCAATGTCTCGAAACTCAACGGCGCGGATAAGCCCGGAAAGGTCTGCGCAGAACGACCGCAGAAGCGAGTAGGCGTCCGGCTCCTGGCGAATGCAGACGACCAGAAAGATCGCCGCGCGTGTGAGTGGGGCGATCACATTCTGAGGAAGTACGACCTCGTTTAGCTCCTCGGGTGCGTCCATTGCATCAATCTCGATCCACTAAGATTCTCATCCATCGGAAGGATGGCATTTCTGAATTGCCCCGCAAATCACTGCCTCTGCCGCTGTCGGGTCGCCGGGGAATGGCGTGAAACCTGAACTCTCAGTACCATATAATACCCGCGCTTGCTACATCCGAATTTATCATTGTTCAATTAAAAACTGCCTATCTTTAGTTTTTCGCGGAGACGACGGGGCTTGAACCCACGACCTCTCCCGTGACATTCGTGCACTCCGAGGTTTTTCAACGACTCACAAGCTAAAGAGAACACCCGAGACGACCGAATTCACATAAAACCACAGGGTCGTGGATCGGAATGCGAATCGGCACTTAGAGGAAAAATGTGAAGGGGCAGTTCAACGTTTCTGGTACGGGTGGAAAATGTAGTCCTTCGCCTTCACGGCCGTATGGCAGGTGTTTCCGCAGTCGGAGAGGCTTTTGGGATCGGGCGTGAACTTGTCCGACGCGGCATCGTAGTTGAACACCGCATATCCCCATCCGCCGGTTTTCGGAAATCTCTTGCTGTCCTTTTCCATAACGAAAGCCTGCTTAAAGACATCTGGCACATCCACGGCGAACTGGGCCTCCGTGCTCTTCTTCGGCTTCCACTGGAGCTTCACGATCATGGAGCCCTCCGGAAAAGGCCGGCCCTCGCCCGGAACGCCGACCTTGTACGCCTTGACCATCTTCGGATTGGCGACGATCACCTTGAGCACTTCGTCGGTCCGCGCGGAAGAGACTACAGACCAGTCCTCGTATCCCCTGAAGTCGGAAAACGCGATTCCACTCGGCGATTTCAGCGAGTACTTATCTTGTGCGCGAAGGGACACGGCGTCGAAAATGCCGAGCGCCGCCACGGCTATCGCAACGATGGTAAACCGGGCGATACGTTCGGCGTCGCGGCGAGTTTCCATTTTCTTCCCTTGTTGCTCCTGCGCCACACATATCCTCACAAGTTCAGACATAGTGTGTTCTCCTTTGCCAAAGAGTTATCTAAGCCCGATCCATCTGGGTTGAGCGCTAACCGTACGTGAGATCGGTGCTTTGCCCGACCTCGATAATGTAACCGTCAGGATCGCGGATGTAGCAGCGTATCTCGCCGTACTTGGGTATCGGCTCTGTGATGAAATCGGCCCCTCGACCTTTCCACAACTCATAGCACGCTTGGATATCCGCGACGCGGAAATTCATAAAGCTGTTGATGTGATTCGGGTCGGGGACGCTGAGTGTTACCGTCGGCTTGTCAGGGGTCGGCCCGCCCCCAACGTTAAGAATCATCCAGATATTCGCAAGCTGAAGGTACCCTGGCGCGTTGCCGTCACCCAGGCTCAAAATTCGTGCGCCGAAGACCTTCTCATAAAAGTGCGCTGACCGGTTGATGTCGGCGACCGTGAGAAAATGTGCGATGGTGATCCCCACGCGCGGGGGCATCTCGTAGCTCTTCTGTTCGACTTCTACTGCGCTTGCTGATAGCTCCTTTTGTACTGTGCTCATAGATGGCTCCTTTTGATACGGTGGTCATTGCAAATCCGGTGCTCCGAGTTCCACTTCCATTGACAAAAAAAGATCGTCCCCACCTAGCGCAGCAGCGATTCCCAGTCGGCCGGCACTCTTCCGGCGGGGCCAGGTATGGGCTGATTTTCCGGATGCGCGTGCGGCGGAAGCAACTCCATGCCTTTGATCATGCCCCCCGTCTCGTAATCGAAGAACCAGTCCTCACCCGGCTCAAAGCTTGCTATGATCGGGTGTCCGGTCGCCGCCGCATGCTTCGATGCATGTTGACTAGGAGAACTGTCACAGCATCCAATGTGCCCGCACTCCGCACAGCGCCGGAGATGAAACCACCAACCCCTCGGCGACGCCAGGCATTCTACACAACCATCGCCACTCGGCTTCGAAGCGGGGTTGATTCCGCGCACACCCTTTTTCACTTCCGATTTTCCTTTCGTCTCACCTGTCCGCAAAATAGCGTCAAGCCACCAGCAAGATCTTCCCGATACCACCCTTCTCTGCCTCTGCTTGAGCCTCGGCCGCTTCACTGAGTGGCAGTTTCCGGCTAATTGGAATTACTAGCTTGCCGTCTCGCACCGCTTCAGCCATGAACTCGAGCGTTTCCCTGTCGAATTTTGAGAAGACTGGCACCACCTTTACAGATGGATACTTCGCTGCGTTCCGCGGAGCCTCGAGAACCGAGGCAAACACTCCTCCCGGCTTGACCTTGGCGATCAGCTTCTCGGCGGTCCTTCCGCCGACCGTATCCGCTACCGCATCGAGCGGCGGAAGATTCGCAATCGCGTTGTCGTCGTCGGTTGCGACGACCTGATCCGCACCGACAGTTTTCGCCTCATCCATCTGCCTCTTCAAAACCCCCGCCATCACAGTCGCCCCGCGTTCCTTTGCAGTGAATACCGCCGAACGACCGACATTTCCCACAGCACCGACGACCATAACCGCCTGGCCCGCTTTGATATCCGTCGCTGAGAGGAGCTGGTTGCCGGTCGTCGTCACCAGCGGCAGCGCAGCCGCCTGGATCAAATCAAGGCCCAGGGGAATATCAGCTAGAATGTCGGCTTTCGCCACGCAGAGTTCGGCATAGGTGTTGTCCGCCATTGCGAACACCCGGTTGCCGGCAGTGAAGGCTTCAACTCCCGGTCCAACCTTCACCACGGTCCCCGCCATATCGACTCCTATAAGGCCGGGGAAGTGCATGGGATAGAAATCCTTCGTTAATCCAGCGCGCCGTTTGTAGTCGATCGGATTCACGCTCGCGGCGGCGACGCGCACCAACACTTCGCCCGGACCGGGAACCGGGTCTGGGTATTCCTCGAATTTCAGCACTTCCGGACCGCCATATTCGTGGACAACAATTGCTTTCATGATTCATCTCCAAGTCGGACAAACAAGCATTAGTTAACAGTTGGATGAAGAAACACCATTCGTCGCACTGTGGCATTTCGGCCGCCAGCTCGCTCCCACCAAGGCCCAATTCCTCCCTCGGCGAGTGCCTTCAAAAGGAAAGGACAGATCCCCGACGCGGTGAGTTCGAAGCCTGTACCCACGCTATTTGGTATTAAGCCAAAAGTGGAGTGAAGAATCTATTGGACGATAGTATCGGTCGGCATTTTTGCAGTCGACGCAGCGAGAAAGGAGTGGGGGAATCAGAAAAATTCTAAGTCGTTCAGTAAGCCAGCGACATCACAGGTCTGTGCCAGCAAAGCTGCGCATCCTTTCAGATGGCAAAGTTCTAAGTTGCTGGAGAACAGTATGGCCACCAGAACTGAAGTGTCGGTTGACGCCATGGCGGCACTTACCCCGGCGAGCTGCGAAAGATCGATGCTTACTGGCGTGCCTGCAATTATTTAGCGGCAGGAATGATCTACCTTCGCGCTAATCCTCTGTTACGCGAGCCTTTGAGGCCGGAGCACATCAAGAATCGACTTCTTGGTCATTGGGGGTCGGATCCGAGACAGTCTTTGATTTGGATTCACCTAAATCGTCTAATCAAGAAATATGACCTGAATGTCATGCATATAGCGGGCCCGGGTCACGGAGCGCCGGCCATGCTGGCCAACTGCTACCTTGAAGGCTACTATTCCGAAATCTATCCCGATATCAGTCGCGACGAAGTTGGCCTGCTTAAGTTCTTCCAGCAGTTTTCGTTTCCCGGCGGGATCGGCTCGCACTGCACGCCGGAAACTGAACACCCGCATGGACTCTCCGATCGCGATTTCGATTCACTCTTCACCACCGACAAACCGGTCATTTTCAACTTCCACTCTTCTGCGTCGCTCATTCACAAACTTAGTTACCGGCGCAAGAATCACGACAACATGCACGTGCGCGGGTACAAGGAAAAGGGCAGCATTAACACTCCGCTCGAACTTGCCGATCCTCAATCAGATCGACCGCTTCAATTTGTCAATTGACGTCATCGATCGTGTCCCGCGTCTGCATTCCGTAGGCGCCCACGTCAAGGAATGGCTGAAGGGTGAGATCATCTCGAGCATAAACTACGCTCACGCCGAAGGCATCGACAGAGAAGAAATTCGAAACTGGAAGTGGCCGGGATAAGCATGGCGAACAAGTTGGCGAGAAAACCGGGAGACGCTCAAATCGAGGGCAAGCACTCTCACGCGTTGTGTTGACTCTCTGGCGGGTTTGTTAAACTCCCGTGAAAAGTCGCCGTCCCCAATTGACGGAACGCTGGATCGGTTTTAAGTTCACAATCATGGAAAATTCGGACTTTGACCAGTTGCTTCGCTCCTACAGGCAGGCAGTGGATGCCTGGATAGAAGCGATCCGCGCCGAAGAATCGCTCGCCACAGAAGACCACTCCATGGTTCAGATGGAGAAGTGGGATGACGCCGGCTTCACACTTCACGATGCAGAATTGACGGCCAAGAAGGCACGCGACGCATACAAGAATGCCTTGCGAAAAAAGAACTACGGCTTCTAATGCATTTCGCTTAATTGGATGAATCTGTCTCTGTCGATATCTTTCACGAGAATCACAGAAATCGACCGGATCCTTGCAATCGAAACCGCATGAGGCGGGGTCACGCAAACGATCGGCTCCCCACCTCACGATGCGTTCAACGTTCGCGCGTCACAGCCCCTTCGGCGGCAGCCTCTCTTCTATTCTTATGAGAATGAATGTCCAGGTCGTGCCATGACGTTTCCGCGAGGTTGACGCCATAGTAGTTTGCTGCTTTCTCGATGTTCGCGAAAGCCAAAGCTCGGTCGGCATCGGAGACGTCGATGACTTGATCGAACCGCGCAACCGCGTTACGCACATGTTGTGCGTCGGTCAATGGTTCTTTGCGTTGCTTCGGAAACGCATAGACGCTGTCGGGTAAATCGCTCTGCATCGTCAGCCTTCCGTGTTTCTCGTGGGGCTTCCAGGTCGCTTGCGTCATGTTTTTGCCATCCTTTCTCTAGATACTCTGCTCGAGAGCGAGCGCATTGTCGATCCGTCCGGCTGAATCGACTGCGATGGAGTAATTACACCCGAAGTGCTCCGGCGAATCAATTGAACAATGGTATCGTCGATGCCTTGGTATTGGGCACAGCGGAATAAAGTAAGCCCAACTTTGTGCCATATGTCCAATAGATACTTTGGTATTGGTCGATACGTTCGTCCAATAGATTCACAGTCGCTCTTCTGCCAATCTTGCCTTGAACAGTCACCGGCTCTGACATCGAAAGGAGCGCCCAATGGACGGCACAAATGGACTGAAAGAGACCACGCGCGTAACCGCGCCTGTCACGTTGAACACGCTTAGCGTGAACGTTTTCACGGCACCGGGAAAGACCATGGTCGGCGAACGGCCAAAGCCCTTCGGCGAAGCGCTCGGCTTTGACCCCATCACGTCGACTCTGATCTACGGCGAGTACGACGCGGTGTTGGTGGACGCAATGGGGACGGTGGCTGAGGCCGAGGCTCTCGCGGATTGGGTCGCCCTGCACAACCGCAACTTGGAGACCATCTATATAACGCACGCCCATTTCGATCACTTCTACGGTTTGAGCATTCTGCTCGACCGCTTCCCGGGCGCTCGGGCGATAGCAACGCCCAAGACGGTGAATGCAATGCAGATGTCTTTCACTCCCACAGTGGAGCGGCTGGCCCGCCGGATGTTTCCTGGGCAAGTGCCAACCAAGTTGGTTCAGCCTGATCCCTATGAGCACGATACGTTCACTCTTGAGGGCCACGAATTGCGCATCATCGAGCAGGGCCGCACAGATAGTCCCGATTCCACGTCTCTACACGTTCCATCGATCGGCCTGATCGTCGCGGGCGACGTTGTGTACAACCAATGCCGCATTTACGTCGGCGACACCACCCCCGAGAGCCGAAAGAATTGGATCGCGGCGCTAGACCGGTTAGCGGCCCTGAACCCGGCGATTGTTGTCGCCGGTCACAAGAAGCCTGGCGCGCCCGACTCTCCCTCGACAATCCAGGACACCAAGCGTTACCTGGAGGACTTCGATCGAGTGCGGAAAACCTCGACATCCGACCAGGAGCTGTTCGATCAGATGACGGAGCTATATCCGCATTGGGTAGCTAATCAGTCATGGTTGATGTTCGGATTCCCGCAGCCATAACCTAAATCAACCGCTGATGCGAATATCTCCACGCGCATGATGGGGGCCAAGTTGGAGAGACGCCGGGAATCGCGATGCCAAAGGAAAAGCACGGCGAGATTCGCTGATACATCCGCGATCCTAACGGTTACCCAATCAAGGTCGGACAGAGCACCGACCGCACGTAAAGCTAACGCCCGGCCGGAGGGGACGCGAATCTCAACGGCTGCGGATTTCTGCTTGGGGCCTTCCGGGCTGCCGTGTCTGGCCAATAGTTCGGTATTGATTGATACGTTCGTCCAATAGATTGGTCATTGCGATTCTGCCTTAATCCGCTCAGGCCGATCGAAACCCTGGCGGCAATTTGGCTAACGAACAAGGAGGAAATATGGCAGCTCTGGGTACTCTTCCGAGCAGTAACACGATCAGCGGCGTTAGCGCCAAGACAGTAGACATGAGGTTCGAGGTGGTCGTCATTCCCGTCGCTGACGTTGACCGCTCAAAGAAGTTCTACACCAAACTGGGGTGGCGACTCGACGCCGACTTCCCATACGTTAACGGTTTCCGGGTTGTTCAGTTCACGCCGCCCGGTTCCGGGTGCTCGGTTCAGTTTGGCACGAAAATAGGCACCGCCGCGCCAGGCTCGGCCCAGGGTCTCTACCTCATTGTCTCCGACGTTGAGGCAGCACGGAAAGATCTTGACGCACGTGCTATTGAGGTAAGTGAAGTCTTCCACCCGGGAACACCAGGCGCTCAGTTCCTAACCGACGGCAGCGGTCGCATCAGCGGACCGGCGCCCCAGCATGCCACTTACGGCTCGTTCGCTACGTTCCGCGATCCTGACGGCAATGGATGGCTGCTTCAGGAAATCACAACCCGACTGCCTGGCCGAGGACTCAGTAACTTGGATGTCGCCACGCTGGCCGAGCTCTTGCAAGAGGCCGAGAAGCACCACGGCGAATACGAATCTACCGCTCCCAAACACCAATGGTCGGGCTGGTACGCCGCCTACATTGCCGGGCGCCAGAACGGCAAGACCCCCGAAGAAGCAGCCAAAGACGGCAAGGTTCGCATAGAGGGAGCACGTTGACCAAAACGATGAGGCACTTCGATGCAATCATTATCGGGACCGGGCAAGCGGGTCCGCCCTTGGCAGCGCGGTTTGCGGGCGCCGGCAAAACCGTCGCCATTATCGAGCGCCATAAATTTGGCGGCACGTGCGTAAATACTGGATGCGTCCCGACAAAAACGCTTGTGGCAAGCGCCTATGCGATCCATCTTGCTCGCCGAGGTGCGGAATTTGGTTTCGCCATTGATGATATGCGCGTCGATATCCAGCGCGTCAAAGCCCGAAAGGATGCAGCCTCCGCGAGGTCAAGTAAGGGAGTGGAGGAATGGCTGAGAGGAACGGCAAATTGTACGGTCATTCAAGGCCATGCCCGCTTTCAGTCGTCGAACACTGTCGTGGTCAACGATGAAGTTCTGCAAGCCGACAAGATCTTTATTAACGTTGGCGCGCGCGCTTCGGTTCCAGAAATGCCAGGTATTCACGACGTCCCATTTCTCAACAACTCATCGATGATGAATATCGATTTCTTGCCCGAGCATTTCATCATCGTCGGCGGAAGTTATATTGGGCTGGAGTTCGCTCAAATCTATCGCCGTTTCGGAAGCGAAGTCACAATCGTGGAAATGGGACCGCGCCTGATCGGACGGGAGGACGAAGACGTTTCCCAGGCTGTGCGCGAAATCCTGGAGGCTGAGGGCATACACATCCGGCTGAATGCGAAATGTATCTCGTTGGCGAACCGCAATGACAGCGTCGCGGTCGGCCTTACATGCGAAGAAGGTCCGCCGGAAGTAGTAGGGAGTCACGTTCTTCTGGCCGTCGGACGTACTCCCAACACAAGCGACCTGGGACTGGACCGGGCTGGGGTTGCGACCGACCACCGCGGCTACATCATCGTTGATGATCAACTGCAAACGAACATGCCCGGCATCTGGGCACTAGGAGACTGCAACGGCCGCGGCGCCTTTACGCATACTTCCTATAACGATTATGAGATCGTTGCGGACAATCTTTTCAATGCCGACCATCGCCGGGTTTCCGACCGGATACTGGCCTACGCGCTATATATTGATCCGCCGCTAGGGCGATGCGGCATGACGGACGCAGAGGTACGGAAAACGGGGCGTCGTGCTCTCGCTGTGAAATATCCAATGAGTCGAGTGAGCCGGGCCTACGAAAAGAGCGAGACACAAGGTTTCATCAAAGTCTGCGTCGATGCAGAAACGAAACAAATACTGAGTGCTGCGATTTTTGGAGTCGGAGGCGATGAAGTGATTCACGTTCTGCTGGACGTCATGTATGCGAAGGCGCCGTACACGGTGATCCAGCGCGCCATGCACATTCATCCGACGGTCGCGGAATATTTGCCCACCGTCTTATCCAAACTCGAACCCTTTGTGTAGGAGGCATAACCAGCGGGCGACGTCCACCGATCCAAGGCCAGTCACGAATCAGTTCTGCCAGTGACTATCTGGCAGATTGCCTGTTTTTCATATCAGAGAACATACACGCATCGTTTCCAACCGAGACTTACAAAGAAGGGACGTTATGAGCAGATTTGATGGGAAGATCGCATTGATTACCGGTGGCAACAGTGGGATTGGTCTTGCCGCAGCGCACCAGTTTAAGGCAGACGGAGCTACTGTTATCGTAACCGGTCGGGACGCAGCGACACTGGAAGCCGCAGCGCGATCCCTTGGGAAGGAGGCATTGACGGTCAAGGCGGATGTCGCGAAAACATCCGATTTCGACAACCTTTTCGCCACGGTGCGAGAGAAGTACGAAAAGATCGATGTTCTTTTCGTGAACGCGGGTGGAGCGAAGGTCGCCACGGTTGCAGATACGACGGAAGAGCTATTCGATGAAATTTCAGATACAAACTTTCGGGGAGCCTATTTCACGGCACAGAAGGCCATTCCGCTTCTCAGCGATGGAGGCGCGGTAATCTTTACAACTTCCTACTTTGACGAGGTTGGCATGGCCGGTACTTCCGTTGTGTCGGCCACTAAATCCGCAGTGCGATCGTTGACGAGAACCTTGGCCAGCGAACTCATGCCAAGAAAAATTCGGGTGAACGCTATCAGCCCCGGCGTTATCACAACTCCGATCTTTGGCCGACTTGGCGTACCTAAGGAAGTTGTTGAAGAAATCGGCAAATCTCTCCAAGAGAAGATCCCCTTCAAGCGGTTTGGCGCTCCTGAAGAAATAGCCAAAGCTGTGGCCTTTCTCGCTTCCTCCGATGCTTCCTACATTTCCGGAATCGAACTCGCCGTCGACGGTGGACTAACACAACTGTGAATTCGCTGGTGTTAGCCATCCTTGAATCCATCTCCCTGCCTCGAAGTAACTTGGCGCGGCAACCCAAAAGGAGACACATCATGAACCAAACAGAATCCAAAGGAATTTCACGTCGTCAATTTGCTATGACCGGGCTATCGGCCGGAGCTGCGTTGCTCGCGGCGCGCACACTATCAGGTGAGAACATTCCCGCTTCTTCCCGTGCGGTAGATTCGGCAGAAGCGCCCTCGATTGCGCCGGGAACGAACACGTCGTTCGCCACACTAAAGCAGATTGATGCCGGCCTCCTCAATGTCGGCTACGCAGAAGATGGTCCGGCAAATGGCCCTGTCGTCATTCTTCTGCAGGGCTGGCCCTACGACATTTACAGCTACGTTGATGTCGCTCCGTTGTTGGCTGCGAAAGGATACAGGGTGATCGTCCCGTACTTGCGCGGTTATGGCTCTACGCGCTTTCTTTCAGCTGACACTTTTCGCAATGGCCAGCCATACGTAGTGGCCCTCGACATTATCAATCTCATGGACGCCCTTAAGATCCAGAAGGCAATCCTCGCCGGCTTTGATTGGGGAGGACGAACTGCAGATATCATTGCGATCCTCTGGCCGGAACGTTGCAAGGCGCTCGTCTCTGTTAGCGGCTATCTGATCTCCAGCCCTGCAGCCAACAAGAATCCGTTGCCGCCAAAGGCCGAGCTCCAATGGTGGTATCAATACTGCTTTGCCACCGGGCGTGGCCGGGCTGGCTATGACCAATACCGCCACGATTTCGCGAAGCTCATTTGGCAGATCGCATCGCCCAAGTGGAACTTCGATGACGCCACATTCGATCGCACCGCGGCCTCTTTCGACAATCCGGATCACGTCGCCATCGTGATTCACAATTATCGCTTTCGGATAGGGCTCGCTGAAGGTGAATCGCAATTTGAAAACTTCGAAAAGCAGCTCGCTCAGCTTCCGACCATCGCTGTGCCCACCATAACCCTCGAAGGCGATGCCAATGGTGCGCCACACCCTCCTGACCCGGCGGCCTATCGCCAGAAATTCACCGGCAAGTATGACAATCGGATCATCACCGGCGGTATCGGCCACAATCTGCCGCAGGAAGCTCCGCGAGCGTTTGCGCAAGCCGTAATCGACGTCGATGGCTACTGAGTTGTCTGAATTTGCAGATTAGGTGGTCTGTCCACTATGCCAATCCGAAATGATCGAAGGCGCTCGCGGAGTTTAAGTGTCGCCATCATCATCGTCTGCCTGGGTGCTGCGTCCGCTGCTGCGCAGACTGCAAAGGATGTGCTTGGAGCGGCGGCCGTCGAGCCTTTTCAAAACGAACCGCCAGCGAAGATCGTCATCGATCCACCTCTTGCGGAATCGCTGTCGCATGGCCGGGTGGTGATTCAATATCGCGCAGAAAATCTGCACATTGTGCCGGTGTTCGGGCCCGCCGCGCTTGCCGTGTCTCCCCGGATCGGACACGTCCATGTGACGGTCGATGATGCCTCGTGGGTCTGGGCCGATGCGAGCGGAGAGCCGGTGATTCTCAACGGTCTGCCACCTGGGCCGCATAAGGTACGGATCCAGCTGGAGACCGCAAACCATCAACTCCTCGATCAAGGCATCGTTCAATTCACTGTGCCTGAGGCTCAGATGATCACTCCATCCACTGAGCAAGCCGTGGAAGATGTGAATGGAGCGGGAGCTGTTCCGGCTTCCCAGAACGAACCACCGGCGAAGATCATCGTCGATCCGCCACAGGCCGGTCGGCTGTCGCGTGGTGTGGCGTTCATTGAATATCGCGCTGAGAATTTGCAAATTGTGCCGGTATATGGTCCTGCCGCGCTCGCCGTGGCTCCCCGCGTCGGGCACATTCACGTAACAGTAGATGACGCCACCTGGCATTGGGCAGATGCAAGTGGAAATCCAATCATTCTTCAGGGCCTCATGCCCGGACCGCACAAGGTTCTGATTGAACTCGTCAATGCCAACCACAAGCCACTGGACAAGTCGGTCGTCACGTTTACGATTCCAAGTGCAAACCAGCCTGGCGATCATCGAGGCGGTCTTATTGTCCGGTAGTTTGACGACACACGCGGGTTGCGCCCCTTACTTCTGCGCCTTCATAAATGCTCGCACCAGATCCGCAACTTCTCCCGCCTTGGTATCGAGCGCGAAGTGCCCTGCGTCGAGCACATGGATTTCCGCGGTTGATACATCCCGGCGATAGCGTTCTGATTCGCCAGAATCGAAGGAGAGATCGTGGCTGCCCCAGATGACCAGAAGCCTCGGTTGCGTCTTCTGCATCCATGTCTGCCACTTTGGATAAGCGTCGACGTTGGTGCGGTAGTCATAGAAAAGATCGCTTTGGATCTGCGCCTGCCCCGGCGCGTTTAGGAAGGCGTACTCATCGGTCCAAAGATCCGGATCATAGAGATCTATATTCGGATCGTCTCCAATATGGCGCGTCTTGGTGGTCGCAAGCGAAAGCAATTTCTGGCGCAACGCTTCCTCATACGCTGGCCGGTCTTCCCAAAACGCCCGCCGGGTCCCCAGTTCGCTCCAAGGCCTTCGTTGTGTGCCACTGCATCCTGCGCGATGAGAGCCTGCACCCGCTCCGGATGCGCCAATGCCATGCGAGAGCCAACCGGCCCACCGTAGTCCTGCATATAAAGCGTGTAATGTGAGAAGCCCATCGCCTGCGTGACGTCATCCATTACTTGAGCGATGTGGTCGAAGGTGTAATCGAACTGTTTCGGGTCGGGCCAATCGCTGTGGCCGAACCCCGGATAATCCGGCGCAACTAAGTGGTAGTTATTCGCGAGCCGCGTCAGCAACGGCTGAAACATCCGCGACGACGAAGGAAGACCGTGCAGCAAAAGAATAGTCGGAGCTTCTCTGGGCCCAACTTCCCGGTAAAAGATGGAAAGTCGATCGACCTGTATGGTCCGGAAAAGAGTCGGGTGCATCGTGAGAGATTCCGTTCCGCCGGTTTAGGCCAATCCAGGCAAAGCCAACGCGAAGCATGAAACCTGCAGGTATCTGTTCCAACGGAGCAATCTGAGAGGACGCATCGTCTACCTCCTCACTTCGCGAGCCCACGGACCCGCTTCTGCAGCCCTTCTCGGTTGCGTTGCCGGCCAACTTCACATGGTGAGAACAACGCGGAATTCCGCTTTGCCGCTGAGCATTCGCGTGTATGCCTCGGCCGCCTTTTCGAGCGGATAGGTTTCAATCATCGGGCGCACGCCGGATAGCTCCGCAAACCGCAACGTGTCTTCGGAATCGGCTGGAGTTCCCGCGGTCCAGCCCTGGATCGACTTGCTCCCGCTGATGAGTTGGATCGGTGTGACCTCGATGGGATCGAATGTCGCGCCGATAACGATGAGCTTGCCGTTCGGCCCCAGTCCATTGACCAGCTCAGACATTGCCTTCGAGTTCGGGGCAGTGGCAAGAATCACTCTTGCGCCTCCCAGCTTCTGCAACTCCTCGGCCGCGTTTGTTGCTTTGGCATCGATGTACAAGCTGGCTCCAAGCTTCTTTGCCAGCGGTGCATTGTCTGGCCCGCGCCCGATCGCCGCAACCTTATAGCCAAACTTGTTCGCGAATTGAACTCCGAGATGACCCAAGCCGCCGATACCTTGGACTGCGACCAAATCACCGGGGAACGCGCCGCTGTGCCGCAGGGCGTTGTAAGTGGTAATGCCGGCGCAGAGCAGTGGAGCTGCGTCGGTGTCATTGAGGCCGTCCGGTATCGACACCAACGCTTCCACGGGAGCTACCATGTATTGTTGGTATCCGCCGTCATAGCTGATGCCAGCGATCTTCACATTCCGGCAATTGCGGAAGTCTCCCCGTTGGCATTCGGGACAAGTGTTATCGTGGCCGCCGTGCCAACCAACGCCAACGCGTTGCCCTTTTTTCCATGCGGAGACACCGGCGCCAACTTCGTCGATGATCCCTGCCACTTCATGGCCTGGGATGCGTGGATACTGAATTCCGGGCCACAATCCGTCCACGGTGAGTGCGTCACTGTGACAAACGCCACAGGCCTGAACCTTGATCCGCACGTGTCCTGCATCCGGTTTGGGGATCTCGCGTTCAATGACCTGGAAGCCCTCTCCGGGCCTTGAAATCTGCGCGACTTTCATCGTTGTTAACTCGACTGCTGCCGTTGCCATAGTTCCTCCTTGTCTTTGGTAAGTGTCGGAGGTCGCGAGATCCTGCCTTGCTTACTCTGCGACTTCGAAGATGACTTCAAGTTCAATCGGCATGCCGAGCGGAAGGCTGGCAACGCCGATCACGAGCCGAACCGCTGTTCTTTCGACACCAAAAATGTCGCGAAACAAGTCCGAGGCGCCATCTGCGACAGAGGGCTGATCGAAAAAGTCCCCAAAGGTCGCGATGAAGACGCCAAGCCGGACGACGCGTGTCACTCGATCCAGAGTTCCCAAATGCTTCTTGGCTGCGGCGAGAGCACTCAGTGCTGCGGTATAGGCTGCATCGCGTCCCGCCTCGGCATCGAGTTCCTTTCCGAGCCGTCCAAGATACTTCGGCTTGTGGTCAACAACCGGGAGCATCCCGCTAAAGAAGAGCAGGTTGCCCGTCTGCACCGTCTCGACGTAGCTCCCAAACGGCGTCGGAGCTTCCGGCAGCTGAATGCCAAGATCCAGCAGCCGGCGTTCGGCGCCGCTGTGCTGCAAAGTTTGCGCGCTTACCATTTGCCCACATGCGCACCGTCGTCCACATGCAGCACCTCCCCGGTCACGTGACTGGCCTCCGACAGATAAATCACAGCATCCGCAATGTCCTTCGGATCAGAGATCGTGCCCATCGGCGTACGGGTCTTCAGAGACTCTTTCGAATCGTTTTTGTGCAGCGGTGTGTCGACGATGCCGGGCGCAACCGCGTTAAAGCGTATTCTCTTCTCTGCGTATTCGTTCGCAAGGCTCAGGGTGATCGCGTCAAGTCCTCCCTTGGTCATCATTGGAATCGACGCCGGAGTGCCCGCGATGGGGTTGTCGGCCAGCGCCGCCGTGATGCTTGTTACGCTACCACCAGTACCCTGCGACAACATCTGTTTGACGGCCTGCTGCGTGATGAAGATGAACCCTTCCAGATTGGTAGAGACAAATCGGTGAAACTCGTCTGCAGTGTAATCCGTGAAGGGTTTGACTGAGAAGATGCCCGCGCTGTTGACAACGTGGTCGATCGAACCAAACTTGTCGATTGCGGTTTGTGTGACCTTCGCTGCCGTCACTGCTTGACCGATGTCTCCGTCGACGAGTGCGAGTTTCGGGGATGGAGCAAAGCCAGCCTTTGAAATGCTGCGCGAGGTCGCAACCACGTTATAATCACGATCCAGAAAAGCCTGGGCAACGGCCGCGCCGATTCCTTGCGAGGCGCCGGTCACGATGACAGTTTTCCTGTCTGCCATTCTTACCTCCTGTTATGACCTTGCAGAAGGATTCAAGACTCCGCTCTAGGCGTGTTCAATCCGACCCCTAGCAACGCGTTGCTTGATCAATAAAATGTGGAACTCTCACTTCGGGTGAAGTGCCGAATTAAGAGCCTCAAGCAGAGCCGTGTCGCTGAAAGGCTTGAGCAGGCACTCTATTGCACCCTGTTCGAGTACTCGTGGGCGAATGTTTCCCGCTTGTTGACCGGTTATGAAGATAATCGGAATCTCTCGCCGGCGAAACTTCAGTTCCTGCTGGAGCTCCGGTCCGGTCGCTCCCGGCATGGCAACGTCGAGGATCAAGCACCGGGTTAAGTCGATGCAGTCGGAGGCAAGGAACTCTTCCGCGGATGAGAATGCGCGGGCTGCAAATCCAAACTCGCCAAGAAGGTCGGGCAGCGATTCGCGCACAGACTCGTCGTCATCAACGACCGATACCAGTGGACGATCCATTGCACGCCTTTCCTTGTGCAATTCCATGACATAAGAATGCGCCTCGCGGGGGAGTGCGTCCATTAGACTTTGGTATCGCTATTACTTCTGAGATCAGTTGCGGGAGAGTGATCTCCATGGATATCTCACGCCGCATCCGACGCGGAAGGTATGCGGCCGGCACGAGTGCCGGCGCACGTCAAAACTTCTGGTCGACAGGGGATAGAAAACAAAAAAGTGACTCCCGGACCGCTATTTGGCGTTGCCCACAATCGACCGTGATGACTCTCGATTATGGACCGACTGACGGAGAGACCGATTCCCATACCGTCACTCTTGGTTGTGTAGAACGATTCGAAGAGCCTGTCCGCATCTTGAAGGGAAAATCCGACTCCCGCATCCTTCACCATCAGACGCACATGATCGTCTTCGTCTCTTTCGGTTTTGATGATTAACTGCCTCGGACGATCATCGACTCCTCTCATGGAGTCCGAGGCATTTCGGAGCAGGTTCAGGATGACCTGTTGAAGCTGCACTCGATCGCCGATGACAGCCGGTAGATCGTCGGCAAGTTCCTCCTGCAGTATCACTCGGTTCCTGTGAAGTTCGCTCGACGACAGCGCGAGTACCTCTCGTGCAGCTTCATTCAGGTCTACCGATTCATTCATCGTCTCTCTTTTGCCAAAGAGTGCGCGCAGTCGAGAGATCACCTCAGACGCTCGGTTGCCATCGCGAATTGTCCGCCGCGCAGTTTCGATTGCGCCATCGACATTTGGAGGATCGGCCGCAAGCATTCGCAAACAGGTGCTGGCGTTCGTGACAATGCCGGACAACGGCTGGTTGACTTCGTGTGCGATCGATGCCGTCAGCGCTCCGAGGCTTGTGACTCTCGATACATGTGCCAGCTCAGAACGAGCCTTGTTAAGTGCCTCTTCAATCCGCCTGCGCTCTGTGACATCCTCCGAGAGCGCCATAAGGAATCGCGGCGCCCGTTCCGTGCCCGGCACCAGAGAAACATTGTCGCGTACCCATATCAGGTTCCCGTTCTTCCGCCGATATCGCGTCTCGATCTGAAACTGCTGGCGCTTTCCCTCTAACAATTCCCCGACAAGCTTACGGTTCGATTCGCGGTACTCTTCAAGCGTGACGTCGAGGAAAGAAAGTTTCTGCAATTCCTCCTCGCAGTAACCCACCATCTTCTCGTACACAGGATTCGCTGCAAGAAATCGACCGTTAACGTCAGTAAGGGCAACCCCGATTGCTGAGTTCTCGAAAACCGAGCGCCACCGATCCTCGGCTGCGGCAAGTTCAGCCGTTCGCTGCGCGACCTTCTGATCTAGTTCGTCGGCGATACGCTTCTGCTGGTTCAGGAGCCGCGCCTCCTGTAGTCCGATGAACGCTTGATTCGCCGCTACGTTCAGAAGAAGCGCCTCCGTCTGACGCGGAAAATCTTCTCGTTCCGCCGCCGCTACGATGACCCCGAATTCGCCCTGTAGTCCCAGTGGTAGAAGTGCGATCGAAACGTCTCCGTCACCCAAAACATTCCGAAGCAACGGAGGCCATTTCCGCGAGTGGTCTTCCGACGAGTGTCGGAGCGCCTCGCAGATCTCGTGCTCCGGGGGCATCGGTCCTCGCAATTGGGCGACTCGGACGATCTCAACAGGCGGCTCGCCCGCTGGATTTTTCAACTGCGCGGAGACGAGATCCAGGCAGAGCATGCGCATGAGCGCGTCGAGCAGCGTATGAAGAATTTGAGACGGATTGCTGCCACTCCAAATGGCAGGAAGAGCAAGCAGGCTGACAAGATCGTTAATGCACCGTTGAAGGTGTTTGATCTCTTCGTAGGCATCTTCGGGACGGCCCTTCATATCATGCAGCCGCGGTGGACATGGAAGTCCGCATGGCCCGACGCTCGCGAAGCTCGGGCAGAAACTCCTCGGGGGGCAAAAAGAAAGGATTCCGTTGCAGGATGCCGCCGATGATGATCATCGGATGTGTCCTCATAATGTCAATCACCGCGTCGCCCCCAAACTTACCAAGATGGTAGGTGCAGACGACCGCGTCGTCGTGGCGACGCCACACGTCATTCACACGCGATTCGAACTCAACGAGATCGTCAATGTACGATCGGTCTTCAATCGCCCAGTCCATTCGGCAGCAAATGCGACTCAGCGGGAAGTCTCCCTTGGCACTGCCGCTAGCGATCTGCTCAAACGCTGCCAGCATTCGATCTTTATCGAAGCAGCCGTCTTTAAGGTAGGCTTCAGTGTTGATCCGAATCTCGAGTTGTCCGCTCCGTTCACCAGCGCTCGGATCGATCCCGAATGCCGTCAACCGTCGCAGATGGTCATCACGCTGATCCGGATTCACGACGTGGACTGCCTTGTCGCCACACTCGAACCCGTCCTTAATGAACGGCAGCAACACGCGATATTCCTCGTCATCATTATTGAAGAACGCGCAGACATGACGCACTTCGCCGAGGTGGGAGCCGGCAAGGGAAATCGATGCAGTGGTCTTCTTCATTTTTTTCCTCCCAGAGGGGTCGCCCGCAACGTAAGTTTCTATGCTGGCGTGGCTCAACAGCCCGTTCATCGTATCCGCCCGGTTTCGGGACCGGCGTGCCCACTACTCCTTAAATACTCAGAGGACTGCGTCTGCGAACCCCGCGTCATCATGAATAATTACGATGGTCGATATTGCCGTTACGCCCCCGTAATTGCTGCGGGGGCCGGGCGGAGCCTCGTGATCATTTTCACTAGTTCGGCAAGAGAGTTGGCCTTCATCTTCTGCATCACTTTGCCTCGGTGTGCCTTCACCGTGATCTCGCTAATACCAAGCTCGCCTCCGATCTGCTTATTCAACAGCCCGGAAACCACCAACGCCAAAACCTGTCGTTCGCGTTGGGAAAGCGACGCGTAGCGGTCCCGGAGCACTCGCATCTGAGCCTCTTGACCAAGCACAGCCTGGCTGCGTTCGAGGGCGGACCGAATGGCCCCTAACACCGCGCCGTCGCTGAAGGGTTTCGTCAAGAATTCGACAGCCCCTGCCTTCATGGCTTGGACCGTCATGGGCACGTCGCCGTAGCCCGTGATGAAGATGATCGGCGTATCCGCACGATCGCCGGCGACGAGCGTTTGGAGGTCTAGCCCGTTCAGACCCGGAAGAGAGACGTCAAGTACGAGGCAGTTCGGAATATGAACTCGTGGGTAGTCGAGAAATTCTCGGGCGGACGCGAATGTCTCAGGCTGCCACCCTTCACATCGGATCAGCAATTCCAGCGATTCGCGCACCGAGATGTCATCGTCGACAACGAACACGATTGGCGTGACTTGCAACATTTGCGGTCACCCCATTTCATGGCCAAGTACGTGCGCCGAAACTCATTGTTCGCTGTGCACACTTGCCTGATGACACCCCAGCATTGAAGGGATTCTAATACGACAATCTGATGGAAATCAACAAAAACGGACTGATTAAAACGTCGTCGAGCCTGTGGTGGCAATGCCAACTTGTTTGGGCGTCTTTAGACCTTCCGCGGATTCCGCTCGCCTGTCCATTAATACCAAAGTACCGCCGATACCATTGTCCAATTGTTTACCTCTCGGCCTTCTGGTCTGATCCCTTTATGTCGTCCGATTCAATGGGACCGCGCGGTATACGAAAAAAAGGAGAAGGATCATGAAAATACTGATGGTGCTAACGTCGGCGCCGCAGAGGAGACTTTCCCAAAGGATTTCCCGAACGATTTTCGATTCGCCTGGAGTTGCAATAAGTAATTGATGTGGCCGAAGGTTAAGAACATGATGAGAGCTGTAAGTCGCAGTTCCGCTCAGTTTTGATGATGTGAGATTTACAAGAAATGAAGGCAGCAGCGGGTGTAACTCTGGATCACTGAGGGAAAGCGAGGAGTCTAATTATGCGTTCCGATATCGTGCCCGGAGGCACTTTCCCCAACTACGAACTACCTGATCACACATCCAAAGTGCGCAAGCTCAGCGAGCTACAGGGCGATGATCCGCTAATCCTTACGCTTGCGCGCGGCCACTATTGCCCGAAGGAGCACCAGCAGCATCTGGAACTCGCCGCGTTCTACCCGAAGATCGCAGTGGCATACACACAGATCGTCACAATCGCCACCGACGATCACCACACTCTTCAGGAATTCCGTGCATCCGTCGGAGCCCAGTGGACATTCCTTTCGGACCCCGACCGAATAATCCAAAAGGATCTCGACATCCAGGAGTACTCTGACCCCGAGCACAATCCGATGATCCCATATACACTCGTGCTCAAGCCTGGCCTCGTGATTTACAGCATCTATAACGGCTACTGGTTCTGGGGTCGCCCGTCGGTCGCCGACCTTTGGCACGACCTGCGCGCCGTAACGAGTGAAGTTCGCCCAGACTGGGATCTAGGTGCTCCTGGACTCCGCCAGGCATGGAGTGCGGGAGACTTCTCGCGTTTCCATGGGTGGAACAAGCGCGCGAAGACTCCGCCGGTCGTACCAAGTTCATAACGACATTTGATTGCTGAGCGGTGGGGTTCAGAGGAGCGGACGATGCGTGTATTCGTAGCAGGAGCAAGCGGGGCGATTGGCGAGCCGTTGATTGCGGAGTTGTTGAGGCAGGGGCACTCTGTGGTGGGAATGACAACGAGCGAGGCGGGGGCGAAGAACCTGGAAAGCCAGGGAGCCGAGGCAGCGATCGTGAACGCGTTCGATGCGGCGGCGTTGGAGGGCGCCCTGCGACGGGCGAAAGCGGAAGTAGTTATTGATGAATTGACCTCGCTTCCCAAGGAGCAGAGTGATATGCCGAAGTTTGCGGCGGGCGACAGGAAGCTAAGAATCGAAGGAGGAGGAAATTTATTTCGAGCAGCGATTTCGAGCGGAGTGCGGCGGTATCTACAGCAGTCGAGTGGATTCTTCTTGAAGGCTGCCCAAGGGGCATTAGCGGACGAATCATCTCCATTGGATGTAAATGCGAGCCCGGGTGTGGCAGCGAGTGCCCGGACGTACAAGGAGTTGGAAGCGAGGTTGTTCAGTTCCAGTGCAATTGAGGGTTTGGCCCTGCGATACGGGTTTTTCTATGGGCCGAAGACCTGGTACTACCCTGGCGGGGCCGCGGCAAATATGGTGAAGCGGCAACAGAATCCGATTGTGGGTAAGGGCGAAGGCGTGTCGTCGTTTGTGCATATCAACGACGCAGCAATCGCAACGGTGGCGGCATTGACGGCGGAGCGGGGGGTGTACAACGTTGTGGATGATGACCCTTCACCGCAGGCCGTATGGTTGCCTGCGTTTGCGAAGTTTGTGGGTCCTCCAGAGCCCCCGCGCATGAGCGAGGCAGAAGCAGCGGCAATTGCGGGGGAAGATGTTGTGTATTACGCAACGAAGCTGAGTGGAGCCTCGAATGCGAAGGCGAAGCGGATTCTTCAATGGAAGCCTCGACGGCTGGAGTGGCTAAAACCTGAGTGACCTTTACCAAGGCTCTTAGCATCCTGCGGGCATTCCGGAAGTTACAATTTCTTCATCCGCAGTTGAGTGGGCGGCAAAAGCGACTTGTGGGGTTGTGACAGCGACGCGACGATCCGCCGAGCTTAGTTCCACGGTCTGACACATGAGGATGGAAGAATATGTCGACGACTGAATCGGTGACAGAGCACGATCTGGCGAACGGTTTCGCAGCGGTGTCTGACGTGGGCGATGTTCAGGCGGGAAATCCCCTCCCGATTGGAGGCGCCCACGAACAAGGGGCGGGCGTCAATTTTGTTTTGTTCAGCCGCCACGCAACCGGTGTTCGTCTCGAGTTATATCAAAATCCCGACGATTCTTCTCCGACGAGAACCATTGACTTAGATCCGGTGCGTCATCGCACGGGCGACGTTTGGCATGTTTGGGTGCGAGGCATTCCCCCAGGTCAACTCTACGGTTATCGCGTCGAGGGGCCGTATCTACCCGAAGAGGGCCATCGCTTCAACCCAAATAAGCTGCTTTTGGATCCATACGCGAGGGCAATTGCCGGAGTTGAGAATTGGAATTTTCTGGCCGCGCGCGGCTACGATTCATCCAGCAGCCTGACTGACTTAGGCTTCTCGACTATTGACAACGCAGGTTCCACACCGAAATCCATCTTTACCCGCGACGATTTCGATTGGGAGATGGATTCGGCTCCAAAACATTCCGCCTCTGACACAGTCATCTACGAGACACACGTTCGCGGTTTCACAATCCATCCGAGTTCGAGTGTGGCGCATCCGGGAACCTTCGCTGGCTTGATCGAAAAGATCCCGCATCTCCAGGACCTCGGAGTGACCGCCATTGAGCTAATGCCTGTTCTCGAGTTTAACGAAAATGAGTCGCAATTGCTCAATCCAATCACGGGAGAGAGACTCAAGAACTACTGGGGCTACGATCCGGTCGTATTTTTCGCTCCGAAGCAGTCTTATAGCGTTGGAGGACCGCCTGGTCAGCAGATCCAGGAGTTCCGAGAGATGGTCAAGGCTTTTCACCGCGCCGGCATCGAAGTGATCCTGGATGTCGTGTTGAACCACACGGCCGAGGGAGATGAACTGGGACCCACGATTTCTCTGCGCGGAATTGAGAATTCGATCTTCTATATGTTGCAAGAGAACGGGTGCCGATACTATAAGAACTTTTCAGGCGTTGGCAATACGCTTAACGCAAATCATCCCGTCGTGCGGGAGTTCGTCAGAAATGTGCTTCGTTACTGGGTCATGCACATGCATGTGGATGGCTTTCGGTTTGACCTTGCTTCGATCCTGGGTCGAGATGAGCATGGGAATGTTCTGCGCAACGCCCCTCTTCTCGAGGGCATCGCGGAGGATCCCATACTGCGTGACGTAAAGATTATCGCGGAAGCGTGGGACGCGGGCGGTGCCTATCAAGTGGGAGGTTTTTCCACCAAGCGTTGGACCGAATGGAACGGTCGTTTCCGTGACGATGTGCGCCGCTTCTGGGTTGGCGACGCGGGCATGATCGGATCGTTTGCGAGCCGGATCTGTGGAAGCTCGGATTTGTACCAAAGCTCAGGCAAGGGCCCCGCGAGCAGCCTCAACTTTGTTACTTGTCATGACGGCTTTACGCTGAACGATTTGGTGAGCTACAAGCAGAAGCATAATGACGAAAATGGCGAGTACAATCGCGACGGAACCGATGCCAACGACAGCGACAATTGTGGCGTGGAAGGGCCGAGCCAGGATCCCGATGTCGAGGGCGTGCGAAACCGCTTGATCAAAAATTTCTTGTTAACCCTGTTTATATCTCGCGGGGTTCCCATGTTGCTCGGTGGCGATGAGTTTCGCAGGACTCAGCGCGGCAATAACAATGCCTACTGCCAGGATAACGAGGCGAACTGGTTCGACTGGAGCCTGATCGAAAAACACAAGGAAATCCATCGCTTTGCTCGGGGAATGATCGCCTTTCGCCGCGCCCATATTGTCTTGCGAAGAGAAAGGTTCTACACGGATGAAGACATAGAGTGGTTCGCGCCAAACGGTGCCACTCCCGACTGGGCGGACCAGCGGCAGAAATCCATTGCGTGTCTAATTCCGGGACTAACAGAACCCGACTTGTTCCTCCTATTTAACGCCGACACCAGATCGGTCGATTTTTCCATTCCTTCCTTGCCCGCTGGGAAGTTCTGGCGTTTGGCAGTCGATACTTCCCGAATCTCCCCTGACGATCTCTTCGACTCCGGGAAAGAGCCTTCCGTGCCGAGCGGAATCGGTTTTCGGCTCGAACCTCGATCAAGCGCAATTCTTTTGTCGGATGGTGTCGAGGTGCTGCTTGACAATTAACCCTGCTGCCGGGAAATCGACTGACCCATGCATTCTTGTTGACGTCCCGAAACTCGTCACAGTTTATTACTAGTTGCAGCGATCGCCCCGCAGAACATCAGAAAATAGACTGGCCGCTGGATGCAAGGTGACTTGGAGACTTAGCATGATTGAATCTTCTGATCTTCGGCTGACTAGAATGCCGCTCAACAATGGGAGCGGCCATATGCCCGCACTGGGCTTCGGCACCTTAATTCCCGACGCGATTGTGACAAAAACTGCGACCAGAGACGCGTTGGACGCCGGATTCCGACACTTCGACTGCGCGGAGCGATACCGCAACGAGCGCGAGGTGGGCGGTGCCTTGCAGGTGGGACTTGCTGCTGCGGAGAGCGCACGTGAAGACATTTTCATTACTACAAAGTTGTGGAACACCAATCATCGTCCCGAGCGAGTTGAGCCGGCCTTCAAAGCGAGCCTGGACAGACTCAGGCTCCGGTATCTGGATCTTTACCTCATTCACACTCCGTTTGCATTTCAACCGGGGGACGATCAGGACCCGCGAGATCAAAACGGCAATGTCCTATACGACAACGGAGTAACTTTGCTCGATACATGGAGAGCAATGGAAAGTCTTGTCGACGATGGCAAGTGCCGGGCTATCGGACTATCGGACATCAGCTTGAACGAATTGTTGCCCATCTACGAATCCGCAAGAATCAAGCCAGCCGCAGTCCAGGTCGAAGCCCATCCATATCTGCCGGAAACGGAGCTTCTGGAATTCTGCAAGGAGAAGGGTATTGTTTTTTTGGCCTTTGCCCCACTGGGTCACGGAATGAAGCCGGGGCTGCTTGAAGACCCAGTCATTTCGGCAATCGCCGCTCGAGTTGCGAAGACGCCGGCACAGGTTCTGCTGGCTTGGGCGGTCCAACGTGGCACGGCTGTGCTCACCACGCCTAAAACTGCGGCCCGTGCGCGAGAGAATTTCGACATCTCCGCCCTGCCGGAAGATGCGTTTGGCGAGATTAATCGCATTCAGACCAGGCAGAGGCTCAATCAAGTAGTGAAGACAGGCGTCCCAGGCTTCATCGCACAAAGCAAGTGAGTTCGAAGTCAACTAGGACTGGAACAAGCAATGGAAGAAGAACAAGTACGTGAAGCCCTGAATGCACATTGGCATGCGTCGGCAGTCGGCGACGCAAACGCGGAACACGACATTTACGACGAGAATGCCATTTGTGATTATCCCCAGTCTGGCGAGCGAATCCTGGGGCGAAGCAATTTGCAGGCCTTGCGGAGTCATCACCCCGGCAAACCGTCAGGTTTCAGCGTCAAACGAATCCTTGGAAAAGGCGATCTCTGGATTACTGAATACACAATCATCTACCAGGGGCGCCCGGCATACACAGTGAGTATTATGGAGTTTCACAATGGCAAGGTCGTGCACGAGACACAGTACTTCGCGGATCCCTTTGAAGCGCCCGCTTGGCGGAAGCAATGGGTTCAGCAACTCGCGTGATACGGCACTGAAGATAAGGGAGGTTTGCTTGGCGGTTATAGTGTCTCAAACAATGTCTTCTAATCTGCAGAGACATTCGACGGGCCTGCCTGATGTCATTTCGAACTCTCTGAACGTAGTCTTTTGTGGAATCAATCCGGGAATGCGGTCGGCTGCGGTCGGACTACACTTCGCGAACCGAAGTAACCGCTTCTGGCGTGTCCTTCACCTCGCAGGCTTTACCGCCAGGCAACTGGAACCGGAGGAGGCACGCCTCTTGCTCGATTATGGTTGTGGAATCACCTCTGCAGTTGATCGGCCGACAGTCAGCGCGATGGACCTCCGTCGTGCCGACTACATTGCTGCACGTCCGGTTTGCGAGCGCAAAATAGCGAAGTACAGGCCCAGATACCTGGCGTTCCTGGGGAAGCCAGCGTGTTCAGTGTTTCTGAACCAGCGAAACCTTTCGTGGGGATTGCAGCCAACTGCGCTCGGCGGATCTGCGGTCTGGGTATTACCCAATCCGAGCGGCCTGAATCGTGCATTCACCATCGGCATGTTGACCGATGCCTATAGAGAGCTATTTGAGGCAGCGGCTCTCCGCCGTCGATAAGCGGGGGCAGTTGTAGGGTGTCCGGATCGAACCCTTATAGTGTTGTTCCTCAGAAGTCCAAGTGCCGTATCTGAAGCGACTCTTCAGGCGAGTGCGCAGCTACACGGTCTTAGAGCGGCGCTTCTGATACAGCGACTTGAAGGAAGCCGCCCTCACGGAAGGCTATGCTTTCTGAATCGGCCGCAGGGGGCGCAGAGTGATCGGCAACAAGCTGAGTTGGGTACTCGCAGCGATCGGTGCAGCCCCTCGACGTGCCTATGCGCGGTCTGTAGGTGACTTTCTCTGTACGTGTCGCTTGCGCTCTCTAAAGTCTCCGTTTTCGTTTATTCACGCTGGCTCTGGGACACAAGGGATAAGTTTTGACCCACGATATGAGAGCCGCAGCAAAAATAGACCGCAAGACACCGCTCTCGCGGCGTTCTGTGGTCTACTTTTGCTCCGCCCTTGACAGATGATCGAGAGCTGGTCGGGAATCCAACTACTTGACCGCGCTGAGCTCGCCCTCGGCGTACTCGTTGATGTCGAGCACAGGAACTTCGACGCCGCTTGGAGACGCTTGTGCCTGTTCTACGATCTTGATGGCGCTCGCCATTCCGATACCGAACCGCTCCACGCCAAGCGCGTACATCTTGACGAGCGTGTCCAAATCGCGAACACCGCCGGCTGCCTTCACCTTGCAGCGGTCACCGACAGTCTTCTTCATGAGTGCGACATGGTGCAACGTTGTCGGAGCGGCCTGGAAACCCGTACCGCTTTTGACATAGTCGCATCCGCAGTCCCTGACAATCTCGCTCGCTTTGACGATCTGTTCGTCGGTGAGCAGCATTGCTTCAATAATTACCTTCAGCGAGAAGCCACGGGCGGCTTTGCGCACGGCCATGATGTCATCATGGACCCGTTCAAAAAAGCCACTTTTCAGATATCCCACATTCATGACCATATCGATCTGGTCCGCGCCGAGACTCATGAAGTAAACGGCCTGCTGTACTTTGTTCTCGGTGGTCTCTTGGCCGGAAGGAAAGGCCAGCGATGTGCCGAACTGCGTATTCGTACCCTTTAACATCCGAGCCAGATCCGCGGAGAAGCCCTGCCAGATGAAAGCGCAGCCGATATCATACTTCTTGCAGGCGGCTACCATCGCCTCCAGGTCTTGGTAAGATGTGTCGATCTTCAGCGCGCTGATATCGATCGTACGCGCAACGTCGTGTGCTGTCAGTTTCATAAAATCCTTTCCTCACGGTTGAACTCAGGTGTGCATCGCTCCCACTTTGCCAAGACGCTTGCGCATTTCCACGAAGGTTTTCGTGTAGCGCTTGTTGAACGTGGCGCACCCGATGTGCTCCTGCTGGATCATCAACTCCAGGCAATTCAGGCAGGACGAGCAATACTTGATCTCGTCCTCTTTCCCGTCAATGAGCTTCTGCGGGGTTAATGGATCAGCCAGGGACTGCCGGCCGAGGCCCACCATATCCATCACACCGTCTTGAATGCATTTGGCCGCGTACGCGAATAGCGCCGTGTCAGGAGGATTCATCGCGCCCAGTCTGGTGCTTTTGCCATCCCGGAACGGAGCGAAGTGAGAGCCGATAATGACCGTTTCCGGCTTGCAGGTCTTCTTCAGGAGATTCGCAAAGTAGGCGTGCAGATACGTCAGGTACTCGTGATCGCGGTCCGCCTCGACGTAAGAGATCGTGACCGTCGGGTTGCCGATCGTTTCCACGAAGTAGCTGGCGCCGCGGGCTTCGAGGTTCTTGATGAAATCGATCGGCTCGGTCATATCCATGACCGGGGAATCCGGCGAGGCAGAGCCGAAGCCGCCTGGGAAGCCCTCCCACAGCGACACCTTCGATCCGATGATGAAGTTCGGATCGTTGACTGCCTTCTGAATGCGCTCGTAGAGGTCGTAGGCGAACCGGGAGCGGTTGCCCCAACTCCCGCCGTACTTCCATTTGCGGTCGTTGTAAGGACGCAGAATCTGATTGCCGAGATAGCCGTGGCA
>JBEKQD010000031.1:0-40564 GCA_049520075.1 Occallatibacter sp.
ACTCCGGCAGGTGAGCGGGAGTGAGGTTGGTGCGAAAGGGGGGACTCGAACCCCCATGGATTGCTCCGCCAGATCCTAAGTCTGGTGCGTCTGCCAATTCCGCCACTTTCGCAGGTGCAAGAGCGGTTCTCCAATTTACGTGCCCTTGCAAGCCCTGTTCAAATTGGCTATTTCTTAAGGAAAAAGCCACGCCGTAGAAGTGCTTTCGGGGTGTAGCAATTGGAGAACCGCTGTAGACCTGAAACCAGTTTACCCCGAAGCGCTGGTTTCTCCTGAACAGCACCGCTGAAGCTTCCTAGTTGAACAAGTCCTTCATCTTCTCGATGAGGCTGGCTGACGCTGGCTTGTTTTCCACGGCGAGCGACTCGGCTAACTGGCTGACCAGATCGCGCTGGGCGCGGGAGAGCTTGCGGGGAATTTCGACCATCACTTTTACGATCAGGTCGCCAGTTCCCTTCTCGTTGAGGAACGGAATGCCCTTGCCGCGCACGCGCAGTTCCTTCCCACTCGGCGTGCCTTCGGGAATCTTCAGTGTGACCGGACCGCCGATGCCGGCAATCTCGATTTCAGCGCCGAGAGTGGCCTGGGGAAAGCTGATGGGAACTACGCAGTGCAGGTTGTAGCCATCGCGCGCAAAAAACTCATGACGCCTGATGGAGAGCACCACATAAAGGTCGCCCGCGGGCGCGCCCGCGCGGCCGGCATCGCCTTCGCCTGCATAGCGGATGCGAGTTCCGCTCTCAACGCCGGGCGGTACCTTGACCTTGAGCTTGAGTTCTTTAGTGACGCGAGTCTCACCGTGGCACACGGCGCAGGGATCGGGAATGGTCTGACCGGTACCTCCGCAGGCAGTGCAAGGGCGGGCCACGGCGAAGAAGCCTTGCTGATAGCGCATCTGCCCACGGCCCTGGCACTGGCTGCAGGTGATGGGTCCGCGACCGCTAGCGCTGCCGCTGCCATGGCAGGTTCCGCAGGCTTCGAGGTGGCGAATCTTCACTTCGGTTTCGTGACCGAAGATGGCGACATCAAAATCCACGGTCAGGTCAAAGCGCAGATCGTCGCCCCGCTGCTGGCGCGTCGCGCGGCGCTGGCCGCCGCCGCCCATCGAAAACATTTCGCCAAAGAGGTCGCCGAAGATGTCGCTAATATCCACGCCACCCGCGAACCCTCCGCCAAATCCCTGGCCGGCTCCGCTGACGCCGGCATGACCGTAGCGGTCGTATGCGGCGCGTTTGTCGGCGTCGCTCAACACCTGATAGGCCTCGCTGGCCTCTTTGAATCGCTCCTCGGCGCCATGGTCGCCGGGGTTGCGGTCAGGGTGGTGCTTCATCGCCAGCTTGCGATAGGCGCTCTTCAATTCCTGGTCGCTGGCTTCGCGCGAGACGCCCAGAACCTCGTAGTAGTCGGCTTTGCTCACATTAGAACTCATTCGCTTGTCTGCTTCGGGTTGGAATTTATGCGGACCAGCGCCGGACGTAGAAGACGGTCGCGCAGCTTGTAGCCGCGGCGAATCTCCTCGGCCACATGCTGGTCGGGCAGGTCATGGCGCTCAACGGTGCCAAGCGCCTCATGTTGGTGGGGATCGAACTCCTCGCCAATGGCGGGGATCGCCGTCACATGCAGCTGGCGCAGAACATCTTCCATCTGCTTCACGATGATTTCGACGCCGGAGCGCAACTGTTCGGCGGTGCCGTCGGCTTTGAGCGCCATCTCGAAGTGATCCATCACCGGCAGAAACTTTTCTACCACGCTGCCGACGGCATAGTCGCGGTCAGCGGTTCTGCCACGCTCGGCCCGCTTGCGGGCGTTCTCAAATTCCGCCTGCAGCCGGGCGAGGCGATCGAGAAGCTGGTCGCGCTCGGCCTTGAGCTGGTCAAACTGCTCACGTGTGACTGGCTCCGCGCCGGCCGTAGGTTGGTCTTCGCCCGCCGCCTGCGCGGGCATTTCGATGACGGAATTTCCAGCCGACGCCGCAGCCGCGGCTGACGCCTCTTCCGACAAGGTTAACTCTGATTCTTGTTCTGGCATGGCTCTACGAAATCTCCGAAATAGTTCTGTCGTTTGTTTCAATGATAATTTCCACGGCAAGCGCCGGCTTCTCTCTTGCTTATCGGGAGCAACGCTCAGGTTCCGATGCGGGCCTGCCCTAATCTGCAGGAACTTCCAGCAGGCGCTCGGAAAGCTTTGCGATGTATCGCACTGCCTGAATCATCTCCTGATATTGGATGCGCGTGGGCGCAATAACGGCTACGGTGCCCAGGTTAGCGCCATGAAGGCGAGCCGGTGCGCCAATCAGCACCAGGTCTTGCATGGCTTGCGAGGCCTCATCCAGGCCCTCCTGGCCGAGTCCCACCACCACGCGCACTTCCTGCTGGCGTCCGTCCACATAGGCGGTAAGCAGCTCCACCAGCCGCTGTTTGGCCTCCAGCGCCAGCAGCATCTGGCGCATTCGCTCGCGGTCTACCTCCGCGGCGATGAGGTTGGCCATGCCGTCAACAAAAATGGCCGGCCCTATGTCCCCACCGGCCAGCGCGCCTTTGCGGCAAAGCTCCTCGACCGAGGCGAGCATCTGGTGATATGCCTCGCGCTCCAACTCGACGCGCCGGGCCACTTCGGCACGGATGCGCTCGATGGGCCATCCACGGAAGTTCTCGTTGAGGTAGCGCGCGGCTGTTTCCAATTCGATTTGGTTCAGTTCGCGGTCCAGCGCCAGCACACGATCTTGCACGGCGCCAACCTGAGTTACCAGCACGGCGAGCACACGGCCAGTGGAAAGCCGCGAAAAGTGGATGTGTTCCAGTATCTGACCGGTTGTGGAGCTGGCAAGCGCGACGCCAAGACCGCTGGAAAGCAGAGCCAACACATGCGACGTGCGCTCCAGATAATCGTTGGTGCTGGTGACGCCCGAAAAACTCTCCTCTATCTGCTCGCGGCGCGCCTCGCTCAGCGACGACGGCCCCAATGAGGATGCGCCTTGCGGCACCGCGCCGATAGCGGACGGTTGCGCTCCTGCAGCCGTGCGGCCCGGCTGGGTAATCTGTTCGACGTAGTAGCGAAAGGCAGCGGCGGTGGGCACGCGGCCGGCGGAAGTGTGCGGCTGATCCAGAAGTCCCGCTTCGCCCAGAGTGGCCATCACGTTGCGGATGGTGGCCGAGCTCAAGCCTTCCCGGTCAGCGAAAAAATGCGCGACCGCCTGCGAGGCCACCGGTTCGCCGGTAGCGATATACAACTCGATGATGGCCGTGAGCACCACCCGCTCTCGCGGACTGACGCGCGCATCAGGCATCTTCCCTGCTCTCCGCTCCGGGCTCTCTTATAGCCGTCAGAGCCATCCTGCCCGGCGTCAAAAAAAGCCACTAAGCCCTTGCTTTATCTAGCGTTTATGGCAGATAAAGCGCAAAGCTCTCCTCTTTAATTCTAGGGAGGGTGATAGCCGCTGTCAATATGAGCGCCGGACGGCCAACATGGTCATGTCGTCGAGACTCGGGCTGCCGTTGGTAAACGCCCGCACGTCGTCAAGACAGGCGGCGATCAGCTCCGCCGGTTGCTGCGCAGCCTGTTGGCGCACCAGCGTGATGATGCGGTCCACGCCGTACTCATCGCTCTCGTTGCTGGCTTCCGAAAGACCGTCCGTGTAAAGGAACAGCGTGTCACCGGCATCCAGTTGCACGCGCGTGGCGCTAAACTCCGTTTCGAGAAACATCCCCAGCGGCAAACCCGTGGATTCAATGCGGAACACGCCTCCGCGTCCCACGACGATTGCGGGGCAGTGGCCGGCGTTGTGGATTTCGACTTCCCCGGTCGGCTTGGCCAGCCCGCACACCAGCGTGGCGTACTGCCCCGCCAACACGCTTTCGCAGAAAAATCGGTTGACATGGGTGACGATTTGGCCGAGCGGCAGAGCCATATGGGAAAGGCTGCGGAACAATGCGTGAAGCTGCGCCATCAGCATGGAAGCGGCCACACCCTTGCCGGAGACGTCACCCAGCAGGAAAAGGAGCTGCCCATCTGAGCGGATCAAGTCACAGTAGTCGCCGCTGACCGCGCCGAGAGGCGCGAAATGATAGCTTGTCTCCCAACCGCCGGCGCACAGGCCCTTTTGCGGCAGCAAATTGCGCTGCAGCTCCGAAGCCAGGTCGAGGTCTCGTTGCAACGCGGCTCTTTCCAGTTGGTTCAGGTGGTCAAGGCAGTACTGCACCAGCGGGTCCGCGAGCAAGCGATCCGGTTCCACCGAGTCGTGACACTCGAGGCATATGCCGTAGGTGCCTTCACTCATGCGGTTCAGCGCCGAATCCACTTCGCGCAATAGGCTAGCTAGCCCGGAGTTTGGAGGCGCTGAGGCAATCGCCACTTCCAGCCTGCGTTTGCGCTCCTCCAGTTGCTCTTGCAGGAACCTGACTTCGAGTGTAGCCATGAGAATCCTCTCAAACTGCTTCTCGCTGATTGGATTCTGCCACCCCGGTTTTCGATGCGCGTTTCTCCCACCACAATTTCCGGATAACTAACCCTCTCAGGAGCGCGATGGAGAATAGATTGTTTGCCCAGAACTTGTGCCCCGCTACGGCTGGTTGTAATAGCCGGTTCTGGTGCGGGCGGTCAGCGCAGGGTCGCCAACGATCACCTTCAAATCGTGATATTCGTTGACGCCATTCGCATGCGGTGAATCGAAGGACAGGGTGTAATAGGCGCTTGCGTCCTGAACACACTTACTGATCTGGGCTGCCATATCGTTATCCGGGCCGAGGACGCGCCCGCCGGTCTCCACGGCAAAGACTTTCAGGCCCAGGTTGGGAAGATTCAACTTCGAGGGCGTCTTTACGCCTTTGAGAAAACCTTGATAGAGGAAAGAATCAAAGATATTCTGCCCCAGTGAAACGCTGTAGACGGAGATGCGCGCCTCGCGCAGCTTGGTCGAAATCTGAACGAGCGCATCGAAATTCTGCTGCTGCTCCTTAAATGTGAACTCAATTCTTGGATTATCGAAGAGCGGCCAGCCGGGACCGGCCCAGATCAGCAACTTTCTGCCTGGCTTTTTCGCTTCGGCCTCGGCTATATTCTCAAACGCCTGAAGTGAGAGCTGAAACCGTTCTTCCGCACCCCAGAAACCGGCTGAGCGGTTAATGGTGCGCAAGTGGTTGTCGAGCTGCCTGATGTTATGTGCCAGTCCGTTTCCATCGTAAGTTGGCCGGCGCTGCACATCCACGCCCTGGTTGGTTAGCACGAAGAGAGATACCGGCGCCGCGAGATGCCCGCCGTTCTGCAACAGAAAGTTTGCAATCTCCTGGCGCGACATGGAAACCCGTACGAACGGCTCGTTCACTGTGTCGATAAGCAGAATGACTTCAACCGGCGGGTTAGGCTTTTGCGCGCCCGGTCCGAAGGCTTGAAAGGAGAGAATCTTGCTCGGTTGGCCGTTGTCCAGCAGTGTGAAGTCCTTCGATTCCAGGCCGTGCACCGGATTTCCCGACTTATCGGTAACCACCACGTCGAGGGTGAGGCTTCCCTTGGCAGCGGGATGTGAAGAGCTCGTCAATCCATCGCTGTCGAGCAATGTCGCCGCTCTGGCCCGCAACGAAGGGCTGGGAGGAGTGGAATTGACCTTGCCTTGCGCAATTTCCGTAAGCATCTGCCGCGCCTGCGGTGACTTGCTCTGCGCCAGGATAAACAAAACCTTTTCTTTCAACTCTTCGGAGCGGTCGTCCTGCATGGTCTGCTGAATCTCCCTCAGCGCACGAGGTTCGTCCTTTTGCATCAGCGAGTTCAGCGCCAGCAGTTTCAAGTTTTCGTTTGACTCTGCTTCGGGCTCGACAGGCCGGCCGCTTTTGGCGCGAATCTCTATCTCCAGTGCGCTGCACTCATCGATCCACCGGCTCTTTGGATAACTGTCGCTGAGCTTTACGCAGGTGGAGAGCGCGGATTTTGTCAGTCCTTGCTTGTTTTCGGCATAAGCCTTCCAATAAAGGGCACCATCGGCGTGCGCGTGCCGCTGACCGGCGACCTTGGCAAAGATGGCGACGGCGTCCTTCCAGCGGCCCTCGTTGATCGCGCGGGTTCCGTCGGCGTAGAGGTTGCTGTCCGGTGCGCTCGATGCGGGGTCGTCCTCGATTCCAGCCGCTGCAAGGCTCGGCTCAATGCTCTGCCGAGGTGTCAGTTGGGCCAGAGCGGCAGCAGGTGACAAAAGTAAAACTACAAACAATGCGGAATGAGCGACGCATTTGGTTTTCATATACTGCCTCCGGATGACTTGGCTGTCTGCTGCTCTGGAAACCTGGAACGCAGCACACGCACTTCGAACAGCAGATCGTCAGCCTTCATTTGGTTTTGCAGTCGGGTGAGGCTCGCGGCGTTCAAGCCCCCCGGCTGGCTGTTCAGCTCGCGCAGCAGGCGATCCAGATGATCGAGTGCCGCAGCAAGCGCCGGATCGTTGTTCGTCCGAGTGTCTTGGCGGCAGACTCGATTGGAGATTAGAAGGTCACGAGCCTCGTCGCGCAGGGGATAGAGCGTTCCCGCGCTGCCGGCGTCGGCGTGCTTCAATTCGATCAGCAGACGTTCCGAACGGTCCAGGTGGTCGCTGAGAATTACCAGGACGAGGGGTTGCACTGGTTGCGGATGCGCTAGAGGGTTGCTCGCAGCCGCCGGTGGCTGGCGATGCTCCCACTGACGTCCGGCGAAGAAGGCGCCGGCAATCATCAGGACGGCGGCAGAGCTATAAACCAATACCCTCCAAGGGCTCCTGCGCGGCCAACTCCGTTTGGATGATTCGTATCTCGGCAATGCAGGGGCGATCGATTGCCAGAGCCGTTCGCCATAAGAGGCATCGCGGACCGGCGGCTGCACGGCTGGAAATGCCGCAATATCGCGCTGGAGCGAGGCGTAGGCCTGGGCACACTGCGCACAAGTCTCGATGTGCCGGCGGATGCGAGGAGCGCTCTTTCCTTTGCTGTAATACTGTTCGATCAGCTCTTCTTCACTCAGATGCATCATTTCGTAACCCTCAAGGAAGCTATACGCGGCCGCAACTTTTGCACGGCGCGAAATACCGCCTGCTTGGCCGCGTTCACTTGAATCCCCATCGCTTCCGCAATCTCTTCCATGGTGCGGTCTTCCATGTGCCGCATGACAAAGGCGGTTCGCTCCGCGGGCGTCAGGCTGTTCATGGCCATATCGAGCACCGCTCCGATCTCGCCGCTCAAAAGCAAATTCTCAGGACCGGCGGCAGGCTCTGCGATCCGAACTGATTGCTCCTCCGGGAGCGCCTGTTCCGCTCCCCGGCCTGGCCCGCCTGCCCGCCGGCTATTGATCTTGTCGAGAGCGCAGCGTACTGCAATCCGGTAGATCCATGTGCCGAAGTTCGATCGCGACGCGAAGCTTTCCAGCTTCTGATAACCGCGCAAGAAGGCTTCCTGCACCACATCATCCGCGTCGGCTTCGTTGCCGGTAATGCGATAGGCAACCCGAAAGAGGCTTTGGCTATGGCGCACTACCAATGCCCCGTAAGCCTCCTTGTCTCCGTTCAGAGTGGCTCGAACCGCGGCGTGGTCGTTCTTGCCCATGCAAAACATTAGACAGGACTTTCCCGGGTGCGGTTAGGGGAGATTTGCTTGACCAACTTGAAGTGCAAGTTTTTGGATGAGCTTCGCACCAAACCATCAGCGCCATCTGACGCGGCGATAATCTGAACAGCACTGAGGTGAGGAGCTTGCGGACATGAAGAACCGCCCGGCAATTCTGGCCACATTCGCGCTGGCACGGCTGGCTGCAGGCTTGTTGGCGCCGGGAGCAGCAACTGCGCTGGCTCAACCGGCGACGACGGCGCCTCTGCCTGCAATTCCGCAGCTCATGCGCGAGGTCGTCGACCACCAAAGGCAACTCGAAAAGGTGCGCGAGAACTATACCTACAGCGCAACGATGACTACCCAGGACATAGATGCAGGCGGCCAGGTAAGGAAAACTGAAACCGAGGAACTTGAGGAGTTTTTTGTGAACGGCCACTCGGTCGGCCGCACGGTAAAGAAGAATGGGCAGCCGATCAGCGGCCACGACCTCGACAAAGAGACAGAGCGCGTGACCAAGCTGGTGGAGAAGGCAGAAAAGACGCCACCCGATCAGCCGCTGGAGGGCCAGGAAATTTCCGTGAGCCGTCTGCTCACGATCATGGATGTGCGCAATGAGCGGCGCGAGATTTATCGTGGCCGGCCAGCAATTGTCTTTGATTTTGTGGGCCGGAAGGACGCCCAGACACACGGGCTGGCCGAGGACGCCTCAAAGAAATTGCAGGGCACGTTGTGGGTCGATGAGGCCGATCGTCAGATTGCCCATCTGGATGCAGTCTTCAACGACAATTTTCACATTGGCGGCGGAATTGTGGCCAATGTCCAAAAGGGTTCCAATTTTCATTTCGATCAGGCGCTGGTGAACGGCGAGGTGTGGCTTCCAACCGGCGCGGACGGAACCGTGCAGGTCCGTGTGCTGCTGGTGAAGGGCATTCGGCAACATTTTGCCGAGCGCGACTACGGCTACGAGCGATTCCATGTGGAGGCAGAACAGGGGAAGGACGCAAAGGTAGCAGGGGCAAAATAACAGTTCCAGCGTCGGCGCGAGCGGACGCGTGCCGGGCGCGCTTCCATTACATTAAAAGGATGTTCGCGCGCAGGTTTTCCATTCAGCGGGTTGATGTGAGCGGCGCACGGCACCCATGCCCCATTGGCTGGATCGACAACTTTGCCATGCGCAACTTCACCAACGATCCCGTCTTCGACGACACGCTGCCAGTGGCCGACGGAGTGCTCGAAGCCGGGACAAGGGTCCCGCTCGCGCGCCTTCAGCCGGCCATGGAAGACTGGTTTCGCCGAAAGGGCTACTTGAAGACGGACGAGCGGCTGGAAGTGACGGAGATGGACGGAGCATGATCGCGGACCCTCTCCAGCTAAGAATGTCAGGCGGTTGGCTGCTGGTGAGTCGGGGAGTTGCGCCAAAGCTCGACTTCGGCTTGGCGGCGGGTTTTGAGAGCGGAATTTTCCTGCCCGCCGGCATGGTCCCACTGCAACAATTCCTGAGCTGCCTCGTCGAACCTGCCTGCATTGAGAGATTTGAGGAGGGTGGAAGCGGCCAGCCGCCCCGCGCCCAGGTTGAAAACGAAGTCCACCAGGGCGTCGAACTGGCCCTGCGAGAGCGGTACTTTGACCAGGCGCTCGACAGCCTGCTCGGCATCGCGCACGTCCGAGGCCAGAAGATTGGTGGCCTGCGGCTCGGTAATTCCGTTGGGAAACGACTCGGGATGGAGCAGCCGGTGGCCATAGCCGATGGTCGGAAAACCGGCCACATCCAGGTACACGCGACTGCGAAACCCCTCAGAACGCTTCAATAGTTCCATTCCTGCGGTGCTGAGTTTCATTTTTTCCCCTGTTTTTTGTTAGAGATAACGTCAATTTCACGCTAGCAGGAGCGGAGAAATAATCTGCAAAAGCGTCTTTCGGCCGTCTAAGAGGCTACTGAGGAGTTGGCGGCAGACTGGAGGCTTAATGGATTCTGAGGTCCGGAAATGGCGAAAATCCAAGCGACCCCATAAAAAATCTATAAAGTGCACCAACTTTGGTGCAATTTGCAAGTTATTGAGAGGGAATGGCTTAAACGGGAAATACCCGAAACACCGCGTTATTTTGGGCAAGATTTCCTCGTATCTATCTTGACAACAGTTTGAAGCGCTAGTGGCGAATTGGTAAAATGGGCAGATGGTGAAACGACGAACTTCAAGCAACGCGAACTCGAAATCATCGCTTCGGATTTGGCTGGTGGCGGGAGCATCGTCCCTTGCGCTGGCCGCGGGAGTGTTGGCAGTCTCCACGCGGACAGTGCTGGCGGATGCAAGGCTTCTCCTTCCATCAGCTTCCGCGCCCCCGGCGGTTCCGATAGCGAGCGCTACGCCCGCCCTGCTTGCGCCGCAGAAACCCCTGGAAACCCTTCACCCGCTCCACGGCATCGCCTCCTGGTATGGGGGCGTGTTCAACGGTCGCCGGACAGCCAGCGGAGAACGCTTTGACATGTACGCAATGACGGCCTGCCACCCAACCCTGCCGTTCGGCTCGTTGGTCCGGGTGGTGAACCTAAACAACGGGCGCTCGACCGTGGTGCGCATCACGGATCGCGGTTACCTTCTCAAGGGTCGAATCCTCGATCTGTCGTACGGAGCCGCTCAAAAGCTGGGCATGGTCAAGCCCGGACTTGCAAAAGTGCAACTGGAGGTTCTTTCCCTCGGCAAGCCTCACAACGACAACTAAACAAATGAAAGCGTGCAACACAACGGCCAGCCCTCGGGCTGGCCGTTTTCGTCTGCTGGTTGGATTCCGATGGCAGTTTGTTGACCCCGAGGCCGAGACTCACAGACTCACCGGAACTCTTTCAACGGAAGGATGTCCACACGAGGGGTTGGGCGGGTGATGGGCGTAGCTGCCGCCGTACTGCCACTGAAATCCTGCCACTCGTTCACCATGCTGTCGGCGGGCGTTCCATCTCCTTGCAATCCAAATCCCGGCCCTGCCACGGTGTAGGGGTTGGAGCTATCCGTAACGGTTCCTTTCAGGATGCCATCGACATAGATGGATAAGGTCACGGTGGAGGTTCCCGATGCGGTCAGCGTGAGTGTATGGCTCGTAGTAGCCGAAACCGTTCCGCAACTTCCGCCGCCCAGGTATTTGAAATTCTTCATCACATAACATGCCGTGTAGCTACCGTTTGATGCCGCGCTGAAACCCACGCAATATCCGGGGATACCTGCGGAAACTCGGACGCAAGCCAGCTTCGCGTAGCCAATGGTCGTGCTGGAGGGAGCAAGTGTTATCTGCGCCGTGTCCGATGTAGATGCAGCGTAGTAGTAGACGGCACTGGCAGAGCCGGAGATCTCTGCGCTGTTGGAGCCGGTTGTGTAGACGGAGTTAGTGCCCCCGGCAAGCGTCCACTGAGAGTTGTAAGTGGGCAACAGCGTTCCGGAAGAGCCTGTGAAGTTATCAACGCAACTGCCGCTGCCGGTGGGACAAGCGTTGGGGGACGGCGAGGGTCCGGCGTAATCCTGCCACTCGTCCACCACGCTGTCGACGGACGTGCCATCTCCCTGCAATCCAAAACCAGAGTCAGTCACGGTATACGGGCTTGAACTGTCTGTGACGGTTCCTTTCAAGACGCCATCGACATAAACAGACAAGGTCACGGTTGAAGTTCCCGATGCGACCAGCGCAAGAGTATGGCTCACGGTTGCGGAAACCGTTCCGCAACTTCCGCCGCCCAGGTACTTAAAATTCTTCATGACATAACATGCTGTGTAATTCCCGTTCGATACGGCGCTGAAACCCACGCAATATCCGGGAGTCCCTGCGGATACTCTTACGCAGGCCAGTTTGGCGTAGCCAATAGTCGTGTTGGATGGAGCAAGAATAATTTGCGAGGTATTCGAAACAGAACCTGCAAAGTAGTAGACGGCGCTCGCAGAGCCGGATATCTCTGCGCTGTCAGAACCCGTGGTGTAGATCGAGTTAGTGCCTCCCGCCAATATCCATTGCGAATTGTAAGTGGGCAGCAGAGTGCCGGAAGAGCCCGTGAAGTTATCGAAGCAACTGCCGCTCCCCGAGGGACACCCGGCAGTGGCGGGGTTGATAGTGTAAGCCGCCGATGCCGCCGCGCTTTGCAAATAGCCGGGCGCTGTGGCGATGGCTTCGAGCGTCTCGGAGGTCGATACGGTAACGGCTCCGCCATAGACATTCGAGCTGGTTGTGGGCGCTGTGCCGTTGGTGGTGTAGTAGATGGTTGCGCCGGGGGTAGTGTCATTAATGCTCACTGTTTGAGCCGCAGTATATGCGCTGGCCCCAGGGCTGAAGGTGGGTGTCGCCGTGGGTGAAGCGCCGCTGTAATCCTGCCATTCGTTCACAATACTGTCAGCGGGCGTTCCATCTCCCTGCAATCCAAATCCCGGCCCAGCCACAGTGTAGGGGCTGGAGCTATCCGCGACAGTGCCTTTCAGTACGCCATCGACATAGACAGACAAGGTGACGGTGGAAGTTCCTGACGCGACCAGTGTTAGCGCGTGACTCACAGTTGCCGAAACAGTTCCACAATTTCCGCCACCCAGATATTTGAAATTCTTCATGACATAACATGCAGCGTAGTTACCATTCGATACCGCGCTGAAGCCTACGCAATACCCGGGAATGCCAGCAGAGACTCTTACGCACGCCAGCTTTTCGTAGCCGATGGTGGTGTTGGATGGAGCCAGAGTTATCTGCGCTGTGTCTGAGGTAGATGCGGCGTAGTAATAAACAGCGCTGGCTGAGCCGGAGATCTCCGCGCTGTTGGAGCCAGTGGTGTAGATCGAGTTAGTACCCCCGGCAAGCGTCCATTTTGAGTTATAAGTGGGCAGCAGTGTTCCGGACGGCCCAGCGAAGTTATCCACGCAACTGCCACTCCCCGTGGGGCATCCGTTGGCAGCCATATTGATGATGTAAGCGGCAGAGCCCGTCGCACTTTGGAGAGAGCTGCTGGCTGTGGCAATGGCTTCCAGCGTTTCTGTGGCAGAGATGGTAATAGACCCCGTGTAGAGGGTCGAACTTGTCGTGGGCGCGGTGCCGTTGGTGGTGTAGTAAATCTTCGCACCGGGAGTTAAGTCACTGATGGCCACCGTCTGCACCGTGGAATAAATCCCAGCCGCCGGCGAAAAGGTAGGTGTTGCTGCCGGAGTCATGATGGTGAACGCAGCCGATGCAACTGAGGAAGGCGCAAAACCACTCACTACGGCGATGGCCTGGATGGTCTCTGTCGCCGGAACGGTTATTGCGCCCGTGTACTTTGTGGATGAAGTGGTCGGGATGGCTCCGTTAGTGGTGTAGTAGATCGCTGCGCCGGTGGTCGCGTCAGTCAGGGCGACTTGCTGCGAGGTCGCGTATGTTCCCGCGACGGGCAAAAAAACGGGCGCCGCAACTGAGAGTACCTGGACGACAATCTGCGCGGTGTGAACGTGCCCGCCGCCGCTGGCAGTAATGGTGAGCGGATAAATTCCGGCTGCTGCGCCTGCAGCGACCTTGATAGTGAGCACATCGGTCGCAGGCGCGCTGAGGGCCAGGGATGCTGCCGCTGGAGTTACCGTGATGGCAGCGGGCGCGCTGGCGCTGAGCGTGACGGTTCCACTAAAGCCGTTTATGGGCGAAAGAGCGAGATTACTAACGCCAGAACCTGAAGGGGAGATTTGCACCTCGGGGTTCTGCGTGGTCAGCGAAAAATCCGATTGCGCAATCGTGACGTTCACTGCATTGGAGGCGGCTGAGTTGTAATTGGCGTCGCCCTGGTAGAGAGCAGTGAAAATATTGATTCCGTTGGCTGCGGAGTATCCGGGAATGGCGATGGTGGCCATGCCGCCGCTCAGATTTACAAAGGTGTCGAAGCTCTGGCCGTCGGAGAGGAAGGCAATCGTGCCAGTGGGGGTTGGCTTGCCAGCGGGTCCGGCGACTGTGGCCGTGAGAGTAAAAGTCTGGCCGGGAGCGGGGTTGGCGGCGCTCGAAGTGAGCAATGCGGTGGGGGTGAGTTTGCTGGCGAGGGAGGTGACTGTCCCACCATTGGCTGCGCTGCCCAGCCAGTTGTTGTCGCCGACGTAATAGGCCATGAGAGGCAGAATGCCCGCCGGAACGTTAGTGAAGGTGACCACCGCTTCGAGGCTGGCGTTGCCGGTTGCTCCGAAGGGCTGCCATGGAGCGGTGATTGATTGACTGCCCAGGGTCACGGTGACGTTGCCGGTAGGCAGGGTTCCGTAGAGAGAAAGGTAGCCTGTGGCCAGCACCACGTCCACAGCCACGCTGGCTCCCGCGGCGACTGAGGTGACCAGCGGCTTGACGGTGAGGCTGGTGCTGCCCTGAATCACGGTGAATGCTGCAGCGGCGGGCGCGGTGGATGGGTTATAGCTTGGATCGCCGGAATAGGTCTCGCTGAGTGCGTGGCTGCCCGGCGCAAAAACTCCCGTTGACCACTCGGCCATGCCCGAAGCATTGAGCGGCTGCGTCGAAGTAATCGTTGCCAAACCCAGTTTATCTGTGAAAGTGACGGTCCCGGTGGCCGGAGTGGGTTCGCCGGCGATGGTCGCATTGCCGCTCTGTGGCAGCGAATCCAGGAAGATTTGCGCGCCATAAGGCAGTGTGATGCCCGAAGAGAGCGGATAAAGGTTGAGGTCGTATGGATTCCACGCCCAGCCGGTGGCAATCAGTGTGTTGTTTTCCGGAGTGACGGTAACCGTGACGGGCGCGGATTTGCTGGCGGCGAATGTTCCGTCGCCCCCGTAGTCGGCGGTGAGCTGATAAGTTCCGCCGGGAAGATTGTCCACCAACGCGTAGATGCTGCCAGCGGCCAGAGCAATGTCGTCGATGGCCGCGTAGTGGGTAACGCCGTCGTTGCCAGTGAGGCTGACTGCGCCCGTGGGCGTGCCGGAGCCGCTGGAGGGCGCAACCGTGCCGGTGATGGTAGCCGTCTTGCCGTGGGCAAGGCTCGTGGGGCTTACGGTTAGGGTAGTGCTGGTGGGAGTAAAGGCGACAGTATTCCAGTACTTGATCAGGTTGGCCACGTCCACCGAGCCAAGGCCGGTGGCCCGATCGTAGCCCGTTCCCGCCGCGTAGCCGCTTTCGACAAAGTAGCCGCTGGAATTCGACGCAGATGAGCCGGCCACGCAATTTGTTGTGCCGGGATAGCAGGGCACCTGGTTGCCGCCCACGGTCACGTCGTGAAAAGCCGTGGCTTGTTTGGTGGCGAGCGGATAGTAAATAAAATTGGCCTGCCCGGCCCACGCGCCGGCGCTCTGGTTGATGAGGGCCTGGATGGCTGCCATGGCCGGAGAACTCGCTGATGTGCCGCCAACGCCGGTGATAACCACCGCGCCGCTTGTGGTCAGATTTGCGCTGGAGCAGTCGCCGGGATTGGCGCAGATGGGATAGAAGCTGTAGTTGTAACCGTTGGCGGCAAACAGAGAAAGATCGGGTAGGTCGCGCACCTTGTCTGCGGGCACACCCGCTCCCGCCTGCCAGGCCGGCTTGGGGTAACCCGTGGCTGAGCCGTTGGGATAGACTGCCGCGCTGCTTGCTCCGCCGCCGCCACCGACAATGAGTTCGCTCGGCTGATTGGCAGGATTGCCGCTGTCGTAAAGATTGAAGCCGAAGAAGTCATTCCATGCTTGCTCGGGGATGGTCTTGACGAGCGAGACGGCGGGTGAAGTGGTGGAAGTGGTGGACCAGTACGCATCCAACTGCGAAGTAATTGCGGAAGTAGACCCGGCGAACTGACTGTAATAGAAATCAGTTCCGCCGACGGCGACGTTGAATGGCGTGGAGGCGATGCCGTTCACCTGGAGTCCGGCGTAAGCCACCTGCTGCGTGTCGAAGTTGTCGCAGCCGGCCGAGCCGCCATCGCCCGCGGAGACAAAAACCGTCTGGCCCTGCGTCGCGGCCTGTTCCCAAAGCGCGCTCCAAAAAGCGTTGCCGCTCTGGCCCAACTCCATTTCGCACTCACCGTAACTCGTGCTGATGACCCCGGCGAGATCGTCTTCCACAGCGCGCATCGCGGCCAGTGCGAGACCGTTGGTGAGCGCCGTGCCGCCCGAAGTGTAGAGCATGACCGTTGCGCCGGGCGCAACCGAGCCTGCAAGCTCAAGGTCCAGATATGCTTCAGTGGCCGCGCTGCTCCGGCCGGGGTCGCTGCCATCAACGACAACCGTGGGCAAATTCGCACTCAACCCAAAAAGACTCTGGTAGGCCTGCACCAGACTCAGATCCACGTTGGATTCGCTTACGACGGCAATCGACTGACCCACGCCGGTAATGCCGGATTTGTAGACCGAGTTGATGTCATACTGAGTGGCAAAATCGCCCGGCGCCAGTGCGAAGACAATCCCGTTGCCCTCCGGATAAGTCCATTCAGGCGTCGCCTTGTGGGTTTTAGCGTTGAATTGGGCCTGTCCCAGCACCTTCAAGCGCGGCTGCGGCTGGAAGTCGTTCAGCGGAGCAAGACCGGCGATGACCGGAGCAAGTGCGGCGGGAATTGATGGCTCGGTTGCGTTGGCAAGATGCGTCTCGCCGTTCACCAGATAGCGGTGAATCTGAGTTTGAAAGGCCTCGCTCACCTGGCCCGCGGTTCCAGAGAACTCAATCGCCGTGCGCCCTGCATGAACCTGATTGACGGTGAGTCCGTGCGACTCCAGCCACGCGGTAACAGCGGCCACATCCGAATTAGCTGGTCCGTAAAGGCGGCCAAACTCCGCCGGGCGTAAGCCACTGATGAAAGGATGAACTGCCCCTAGTGTGCGCGGCCTGAATGAAATCTGTGAGCGCCGATTCCTGCTGCGGGGAGCGCTGCAGCAGAAGCAACAGCCGTCCGGCGGGCAAGGAATCTTCCGCCGCGCCCAGGTCGGTTGCTGTTTGAGATGAGGCGGCTCCGGCCTGGCCACGAATCAACGGATGAATGTTGCCTCTAAGAATTACGCGCACTGCGTCATCGGCTGCGCTTTGAACGCGCGGCGCGGCCTCTTGCAGCGTGGCAGAATCGGGCGGCGCAGCAAATGCGGCCGCGATTGCAAGATTCAGTACAACAAACAACAGGCCCCGGACGATCGAACGAAGCAGTTTCATGATGAGATCATCGGCAGCGCGCTCGATGGGCCGCAATGCGAAAACCAAAACTGATCAGCAGGTTGAAGGGGGTGCGTTCAGAATCGGAAATGCGTATCAAAACGGGAATGTGCGGGAATGGTATTCGTGCGGGATCGGAAAGAAAAGCTCTATTTGCTTGCGGGTAGCTCGAACGGTTTTTGCAGGTAGAGCCGGGCTTCGTTGACTGCGCCCTGGCTGTTGTCGTTGGTCTGCGCCGCCAGGCGGTATTCGTTCACGGCACGCTCGCGCTGGCTGGTGAGATCAAATATTTTTCCGAGCGCGATGTGGCCCCATGCCTCGGTCCAGCGTGGTTCTCCGTCGCCGCGCAGCGCATCGCGATAGTAATTCACGGCGGCCTGATAGTTGCGCTGCGCAAAGAGCAATTCGCCGATGCGGAAGCTGACCAGCGAACTCTGAGGATTGACCTCGAGGGCTTTTTGGTATTCGGTCAGCGCACCGGAAAGGTCGCCTTGCGCCGCCAGGCGTTGGCCTTTGAGAATGTTAATCCGTACTTGCAGGTCAGGCGTGGACTTGAGCACCCAGTTTTCCGGGTCGAGACTGACGCGGCGCGGCCGTCCGAATGTATCGAACTGATACTGAGTGTCCGTCCCGACGACTTCGATCCTTTGCGTTTCGGTCTTGCCTTCGGTTTCGATGGTTAACTCAATCGGCATGCGGAAAAGGTCAAGGTCCTGCTCAATCTCGCCGATGGTGCGAAAGCCTTTGTTGTTGCCCAAGCGGTAGACGGCGTACTTGTTCGTGAACTGCGGCGCGCCTGTGCCGTCAACCCATTGCGCGAAGAATGCAGTCAACTGTTGGCGGCTCTTAGTCTCTGCAATTTTCTCGAACTCCGAAGCTCGAATCGCCTTGCCATCGTATTGGCTGAGCGCGGCCTTGAGAGTGTCCAGAAAAACTTTGTCGCCCATCTCCCAGCGCATCATGTGGTAAATCATGGCGCCTTTTTCCATGGTCATCGACTGGAACTCGGGCGAGAATGGGCTGAGGCGGCCGGCGCTCGACAGCGGGACGGTGTCATAGGCCAGCGCCCCGGCTGCGACATCTTCGACGGCTTTCTCCAGCGCGTTTTTTCCGCTCTGGTTCTCGACATACATCAGCTCGGCGTAGCGGGCCATGCCGTTCGTAATCCATGCGTCGTCGAGGGTGCGCGGGCTGATTTCGACGCCCCACCACTGGCGAGCCATGATGTTGGCGAGCAAGCGAATGCCGGACTTTTCGCCGACGCGCGCGGCGGGAATCGCAGCCAGTTCTGGTGCCCAGACGGCGGGCAGCCTGTCATCCGGCAGTTCCACCACATTGAGATGGCTCGACTCGGGCGCGCCGAAGATATCCGTAAAAAAGCTGTATTCGCTGGCTGCCGTTTGCGCCAGGTCGCTGGCTGCCTGCTGGTGGCCTGCTGTGAGGTAGACTTTCACGTTGCCGGGACCGGCCGAGACCGGCTCCGCATAGCGGCCGGCAATCAATGTGCCGGGAAGGACAGGTTTCGTCCAGTTGAAATCGTACTCGTCGCCGGGCTTGCCATTAGCTAGAGTGACAGGTTTGGACTCGCCCTGGCTTCCACTGGCGAAGACCTTCATTCCCTGCGGCACGCGAATATGCATCTCGGCGGTGAAGCGGTTTGTCAGCGTACCGGCAAGATCGCCTGCAACGGGAAACCAGCGCGCCGCGTAAAGCAAATAGGAAATCGGCTCCTGAATGGCGGCGAGCTTGACTCCGTGAACCGGGCCTTCCTCGTTGCCGGTGATCGTGCCTTCGTATTCGAAGGTCCAGCGCGAGAGCTGACCCCGGACAAAAGGTGTCGCCGGAGTCACGCGGATACCGCCGTCGGCCGATCGGTCGCTCGTGAGCAAATTGCCGATGTCGTCAGAGATCTTGGTCAGCTTCAGCGCCGGATGAAATCCAAAACTCATAGCTTGAGTGGAGTTGGGTTCGGCGCTTTCCGGCGCGCTAAAGCTGACCTCGACTTTGGCCGTGAGATGGTGCGTCGCCGGGTCGAGTTCCGCGTCGATAATGTAGCCGGAGATGGTAAGCGCGGCAGGCGCTGGCGGCTGGGCTGAGAGCGGCGCAATCATCAGCGCGCAGGCCAAGCCAACGACCGCGAGCACCTTCCGCTCCATTCGAAGCATCGCACTCATCCCTTTGCGCCCCGCCGCATCATCTCCAGAGTAATCCGTGCTGAGCGCTCGATGGCGCCGCCCGTTTCACCCGCTGCGCTGCTTTTGGCCAGTAGGCCGCGAATGCGCGCCAGTTCTTCCATCATCATCCGGCGCGGCGAGCCGTCAGGAATCAGCGGCGCAATCTTGCGGACGATATTGGCCGCCGTAAAGTCGCTCTGAATCAGCTCCGGCACCACTCGCTTGCCGGCGATCAGATTAACCATGGCCACGTGGGGCACAGTCACAATCCGTTTGGCGATGGCGTAGGTGAGCGCAGAGACCCGGTAGACGACGACAAAAGGATTGCCGATGAGCGCCGCTTCAACCGTTGCCGTGCCGCTGGCCACGATTGAAACGCGGGCGTGAAAGAGCGCGGCGCGCGCATCGCCGACCAGACGCACAACCAGGCCGCCTGCGCATTCTTGCGCGATTTGCTTCACTTCTTCCCGTTGGGTGGCATTCAAAGTCGGCGCAAGGGGAATGAGGAACTCGAAGTCGCCTGCGAGCTCTCGCGCGGCCCGCAATACCTCAGGCAAAATGTCGCGAATCTCCTTGGGACGACTGCCGGGAAGCAGGCCAATCCATGTCTTCGCCGGATCAAGGCCATTTTCCGCGGCAAATTTTTCGCGGCTGAACGAGGGCGCGGGCAGCTCCGCCAGCGGATGGCCCACAAACTCGGCTTGAACCCCCTGCTCTCGATAGAACTGTTCCTCGAAGGGAAAGATCACCAGCATTTTATCGATGTATTTTCGCACCAGCTTGATGCGGTGCTTCTTCCAGGCCCACAACTGCGGGCTGACGAAGTAGACCACCGGAACACCCAGCCGGTGCAACTCCCTGGCCAGCCGGAAGTGAATTTCCGGAAAATCGATGAGCACGGCCACGCTGGGCCTCCGGTCGCGAATGGACTTCTTCAGCCGCCGATACTCGCGCCAGATGCGCGGCAGGTGGCGAACCACCTCGGTCAGCCCCATGACTGCCATGTCTTCAGAGCGGACGATGCACTCAACACCGGCAGCAGCCATGCGCTCGCCGCCCATGCCGAAGAAGCTGGCGGTCTTGCCGGATGCGCCAAGCTGCTTTTGAAGCGCATCGGCCAGCATTGCTCCGTAGTGCTCGCCGCTGGCCTCGCCTGCCGAGATGAAAATTTGTTGTGCCATGGATGGGTTTGCACCGCCTCGTTCTGCGCTGGTGACCATCATAGCTTCCCGCCCCAGGTTCCCTTACTGTGCAACCTCTCCCGTCCGTGAGCCGCAACGCCTATAATCAGCGTGTTGTGCATACATTTTCTTCATCTCGTTCAGGCCTGGTTCTAAAGCTGGCCGCCGTTCTTGGGCTGGGTACAGCATTGGCCCTTTGCATTCCGGTTTGCGCTCGCGCTCAGAGTGCCGCGGAAGTTGCTCCCGCCGCAGCGGAACATGGCCGCATTCTGCTGGTATTGCCCTTTGACAACCGCACCGGCCAGCCCAGTCTGGAGTGGATTCGTGAGGCTGCCGCGGAGATTTTAAGCAGGCGGTTGGCCTCAGCGGGCTTTGCTCCCATGAGCCGCGCGGACCGCATGTATGCGCTGGACCATCTGGGGCTGCCGCAGCATTTTCACCCCTCGCGCGCCAGTTCGCTCAAGCTGGCCGAGACTCTGGACGCCGATTCAATCATCGTGGGCAGTTACGTGACCGACGGCACGGGCATTGTGGCCGAGGCCCAGCTGGTGGACGTGCCCCACCTGCGTATGAGCGCATCTGTCACCGCCCGCGGCGAGATGAGTAATTTGATTCCCGTCTTCGACTCGCTGGCCTGGAAGCTCACGCGGCAGCTCGACCCCGGCTCCAAAGTCTCTGAAGAGACTTTTGTGGGCGCTGACTCCGGACTGAGCCTTGCCGCCTTTGAGCAATACATTCGCGGCATCACCGAGAGTGACCAGCAGGAGCGCCTGCGCCATCTGAATCAATCTGTTCTACTCAGCCCGGGATTCTCTCCTGCCTGGATGGCGCTGGGACGCGAGGATTACTCGAGCCAGCAGTATGAGCAGGCGGCGGCGGCTTTTGCTAAAGTGGGCGGCAACGGCGCCGGAGCCGACGATGCCCTCGAGGCCGGTTTCTTCCGCGGCCTCTCGCTGCTGTTTTCGGGCGACTACGCTCATGCCCAGGAGGCATTTGCCGGTGTGGCTCACGTACTGCCCCTGGCTGAGGTTCTCAACAATCAAGGCGTTGCGCTGGCCCGCAGCGGCCAGGACGGCATATCGCTTTTCCGCCAGGCGGAGGCCGCCGATCCAGATCAGGCCGACTACCACTTCAACCTTGCCGTTGGCCTCAAGCGCCGCGCCAACAACGCCGAAGCCATGACGGAACTGGCTGAATGCCTGCGCCTGCGCCCCAACGACGCCGAGGCTCAGGCAGTTCTGAAGGCGTGGACTGAAACCGGCAAACCCGGCCCGGTAAGAGCCGCGCTTGCGAGGACGCCCGCCGCGCAGCCGGCCGTAGGCTCGCAAGAGCCAGGCAAAGCAGGAGATGCAGACATAGAAGCCGGGGGCAAGGCCGATCCACTGGAGCGCATCGAGCGAACTTTTGATGCCGCCGCTTTTCACCAGGCTGCCGTCATGATGGACCAGATGGGCGCAGCGCGACTGGCCGCGCTTCCGCCGCCGGAGCGCGCCAAGCTGCTTTCCACCCAGGCTCATGAATACCTGGATCACGGTCTGCTGCTCGAAGCAGAGCGGCTCTATCAAGCTGCCGTGGCCGCCGACCCAAAGCTTCCCGCGGCCCATGCGGGGCTGGCGGAGATTCGCTTGCGGGACGGCGACGCGCAGGCCGCCCGCAAAGAGGCTGTCACGTCGCTGCAACTGATGCCGTCAGTGGATGCGTACCTGGTGCTGGCGCGGCTGGATTCAGCGGTCAACCACCGCGACGAGGCTCTCCACGATGTTCGCGCGGCATTGCAGATCGACTCGAAAAACAAAGCCGCCCTCGAACTTTGGCAGCAGCTTGAAGGCGGCGGAGGGCAAAAGAAGTAAGGCGGTTTCCCGCCCCGCGACAAGAATTTTCGTGATGATGCGGCGGGATGTTATAGCAGTATGACAATCCCCTGAAGGGAGCAGTCCATGGTTCAGCGCGCACGCGGGTTTGCAATACTGATTGGCTTGGTTGCGGCCATTGTGCTGGCCACTTCGGCCTCTGCCCAACAGCCTCTGGTCGATAAATTCGTTCTCTCCGACACGATTCAGCCGGTTACCGCCGGTGAGCTCGACCGGGCCATTGCTCACGCTAACTCCGATGGCGCCAGCGCCTTGCTGATCGAGCTGAATACTCCGGGCGGGTTGCTGGATTCGACCCGCTTGATGGCCGGCGCGATTCTCTCTTCAAAGGTTCCTGTCATTGTCTATGTGGCTCCCGCGGGTGCACGCGCCGGCTCTGCGGGATTCTTCCTGCTGGAGTCGGCCGACATCGCCGCCATGTCTCCCAGCACTAACGCCGGAGCGGCCCACCCGGTGATGGAGTTCGGCGGCCAGCCCGACGCGACCATGAGCCAGAAGATCGAGAACGACGCCGAAGCCTTCTTGCGCTCTTATGTCACGCGCCGCGGACGCAACGCTGAAGCCGCCGAGGACGCCGTTCATACTTCGCACTCCTACACGGCGCAGGAAGCGCTGGACAAGCACCTCATCGACCTGACCGCCTCGAACGACTGGGAGTTGCTCAGAGCGCTTGATGGCCGCGAGATCACTCGCATGGACGGTAACAAACTTGTGCTTCATCTGACCAACGCGCGCATTGAAACACTGAAGCCCACCATGCGCGAAGAGCTGCTGGGCTGGCTGGTCGATCCCAACATAGCGCTGCTGTTTCTAATCGGCGGCGCGCTGCTGATTTATCTCGAATTCAACACCCCCGGAACCATCGTTCCCGGAGCGCTGGGCACACTGATGGTGTTGCTTGCCATCTTTGCGCTCAACCTGCTGCCGATCCGATTCACGGCGGTCTTGCTGCTGGTGGCGGCGCTGGCCCTGTTGTTGCTGGAGGCCAAGTTTGGCGGCCACGGAGTGCTGGCAGTCGCGGGAATCATCTGTCTCACATTCGGGACGCTTACGCTGGTCGCCGCGCCAGTGCCGGAGATGGCCATTAGCCCCTGGGTAGCCATCGCGGTCAGCGCCGCCTTCGGGTCCATCACCGTCTTTCTCGTCCGCCTGGCGATGCGCGCCCGACGAAACAAATCTCTGCTTGGCCCATCGGCCTTGGTGGGCAGTCGGGCCTCTGCCATGGAGCCGCTGACGCCGGAAGGCCATGTGTTGGTCGAGGGTGAAATCTGGAACGCCGTGGCCTCAGTGCCCGTGCCGGCCGGCGCGCCGTTGCGCGTGGTGGGACTGGAAAATTATCTGCTGCGCGTGGAGCCGGCAGCGCCGCAAAAACCGCCGCAGGCTCTCGCATAAGGAGTACAATTCGGTCGTAAGTGAGGAAAGCCCAATGCCCGACTTCTTTACCGCGATTCTGATCATCGCCGCCATCATCGCCCTCTATGCGCTCAACTGCATCAAGATCCTCCGCGAGTACGAGCGCGGAGTGATCTTCACCTTGGGCCGCGTCTCGCCACAGCCCTACGGCCCGGGCATCATCTTTGTCTTCCGGCCATTCCAGCAGATGGTGCGCATTTCGCTGCGCCAGGACGTGCTCGAAGTTCCGCCCCAGGATGTGATCACCCGCGACAACGTCACCATCAAGGTGAATGCGGTGGTCACGCTTTACGTGGTAAGCCCCAACGACGCCGCCATCAAGGTGGCCAATTACGTCTACCAGACTTCGCAGCTGGCGCAGACCACTCTGCGCACGGTGCTGGGCGAAGTCGAGCTTGATGAGCTGCTCAGCCATCGCGACAAGCTGAACGTGCGCATCCAGTCCATCATGGACCAGCGCACCGAGCCGTTTGGCGTGAAGGTTATCTCGGTGGAAGTAAAGCAGGTGGACCTGCCAGATCAGATGCAGCGCGCCATGGCAAAGCAGGCCGAAGCAGAGCGCGAAAAACGGTCGAAGATCATCCACGCCGAGGGCGAATTCAACGCTGCGCAAAAGCTGGTGGATGCGGCTGCATTGCTGGCCACCGAGCCCATGACGTTGCAATTGCGCTACCTGCAAACCCTCACCGAAATCGGCGTCGAGAAGAACACCACCATCGTCTTCCCGCTTCCGCTGGAGATGATGACGCTGTTCAACAAACTGGGCGCTACCGCCCTGGCAGCGGCAGAAAAGAAGTAGGACTGGAACCAGGTGCCGGGTGCCCCACCCTCGCCGCGTCTTTGTTTTTGCGGCTAGGGTGGGATAGCACATACGATGGGTGCCCCATCCATCGCGCTTTTGCGATGGGTGGGATAGCACGAAGCGGGGTGCCCCACCCTCGCCGCGTCTTTGTTTTTGCGGCATCGGGGTCCCCACGGACAGGTCTTCGTCCGTGAGGTGATCTGGGGTGGGATAGCACAAATCTAACCAGCCCGATTCTTCTTCGGGTCTGATCAACAATTAGTCGTCAATCAGAAGGATGCTCAATGCAAGGACTCTTTGACGAGCACGAAGTTGAGCCGGTCGAGCGCCGGGCAGATACCGAAGTAACACTGGGCTCGAAGATGCTGCTGGGTCTTTTTTTTGGCTTGGTGCTGCTCTGCGGCCTCTTCTTCGGCTTGGGCTACTCGATCGGCAGCCGCAGCGCACACACGCCCTCAACCGACGCCCAGCAACCTGGAGATCAAGCGCCTTCGCAGACCTCTGGTTCCCCCGCCAAACCCTCCGCAGTTTCGCAGATCACTCCCCCGCCGCTGCCTCCCGCTGCCAATCTTTCGACCTCCGGTGTGAACCCGGCTACAACCTCGCTGGATACAGCCGCGACTCCTGCCCGGAACCCCACTCCGCCCATTGTCAAACCGGCTCTTCCCGCTGCGGCAGCCGCGCCGGCGCACAAGCCGGTTTCAGCCCAGCCTGCACCGGCGCTGAAGATTGCGCCAACCCTACCAATCATGGTTCAGATTGCGACTGTTTCGCACCAGGAAGATGCGGATGTGCTGGTCGGCGCACTGCACAAGCGCGGCTATGCGGTTGCAGCCCGTCGCGATCCGGCCGACGATAAGTATCATGTGCGCGTTGGCCCTTTCAGCGACCGCAACGACGCCATCGCCATGAGCCAGAAGCTGCTCCGCGACGGCTACAACGCAGTCGTGCAACCATAGGCGATTGTAGGGATACAGGCAATTTTTCCGCAGCGATTGTCATTTTCTGCGCAGCCGGCTCTCACCTCTCACGCTTTCTCGCTATAATCCGCAAAAAGGGGAGGTCCTCTTGAACTCAACTCGACGCAAGGCCCTCTGCGCTCTCGCTCTCTTCGCGCTGCTCTCCGTTGCTGGCGTACGCGCACAGCAGCTATCGGAAAAACTTCAAAACGCTGTTGGACACTGGCAGATTATTGACAACGATGGGTCACCCGGCGGCAAGGCGGAGACCTATCTGAAGGACGGGAATCTCTTTGGCCGCGTCACCGAGATGCGCCCCGGCCACGGCCCGCATGATGTGTGCGAAAAGTGCTCCGGCGAGTTCAAGAACCAGGTCATCCTGGGCATGGTCTTCATGCGCAACTTCCACCCCGATGGAGACGACTGGGTAGGCGGAACTGTCGTGGACCCCGAGAATGGAAAGGAATACCAGGGCAAGATCTGGGCGGTCGGGAAAGACAGCCTGCACATGCGCGGCTTTGTCGGCATCCCGCTGTTTGGGCGCACCGCGGTATGGGTAAGAATTCCCTGAGCTGGCAACCATCCTAGCACTAGGAGAACTCTGCATGGGTGTAGTTTTGTGTCAGGGCACGACTTCAGTCGTGCCGTAAGCGCTATAAAATCTTTCGGGCCTTGGCCCCTGACCGAATGCAGGTTGCGTCAAACAGACTTACGCAGGGTTTCCATGGAGTCACTGTTCGGCAAGAGATGGCGGAATATGAAAAATGAGCGAGTTCAAGCGGCTTCTTGGCAACGCAGAAAAGTCGATCCTATCGAACGCTTTTTCATGATTGCTCACGATTGGGAGAGAGTGAAGTCGGCAGGAATTAGTTATGACGAAACTACGCGGAATCTTCAGATGTTGGAAGCCTTCTTTGTAGACGCGTTGAAAGAACGACCCGAAGATGCTCTTGAGATCCGACGCAGAATCGCCGAGAGTCGTCTTGATCTGGCCATAACGAAGAAATGCAGTTTCGCTGTTTGTCGGGCGCGACTGAATGCGCTGTCTCATTTAGGGTTCACCAATTTGGACAGAAAGGGCTTCTATCACCTGATATATGCAAGAGGCATATTCGACAGAGGACATAAAAAGATGGCAAAAAGGATAGCTGTGGATATTATTGAAGAGCTTGAAAATTCGCTAAAAAAGCGCAAGAGCCGTTCTTTAAAACAAACACTCGCGGCGATGAAAAACTTCTTGGATCTTTTCGAAAAAACCTGAATTGAAAAGCAGCTTTGGTTGGACAGTCCGAGTCTTTACGTCCGCATCCACTCTGGCAATCCTGAGGCGATTGCCTCGCGCACGGCCTGCGACAACTCCTCGCGCGTGGCATAGTCGTTAGGATTCAGAGGCGCGTGGAAGATGATGTGCGCTACTCCGGGTTTGATGGCAAACGTGCCCTTGGCCAGCATTGTTTCGGTGCCGTAGATGGAGACCGGAATGCACGGCGCGCCAGTCTGCATGGCCAGATAAAACGGGCCTTTCTTGAAAGGCAGCATGCGTCCATCTCTAGAACGCGTTCCCTCAACAAACGTGGTGATGTGCAGGCCCTTGTCCAGAATGCGCCTGGCCGCGGCCACGCTCTGCTGCGCGCCAGCGGCGGTGCCCAGCCGGTCAACGGGAATGAACTCGCCCAATTTGAGGCAGTAGCCGAAAAGGGGCATATTGAATACTGCGCGTTTTGAGAATCCGGAAGATCGCCCCGGAATCCGCGAAATCAGCGCCGGCGGATCGAGATTCGACACGTGGTTGGCCATGAAGATGCACGCGCGGTCCCTGGGAACGTTTTCCCGCCCCTCAACCCGAATGCGAATGCCGCCCACAAAATAACCAACGCTAACAATGAAACAGACCACGTTGTAAAGCGGCCTCACCCACCCGGTGATCGCGGCCAGCGGAATGAAGATGATCGCCGAGGGGATGCTCAACACGAGAATGACAACGAAAACGAAAATAGACAGAATCATGAGGGCCCCGCATAAAACTTGAGAATACCTTTGCCGGGTGCCCCATCCATCGCGCCTTTTACGATGGGTGGGATAGCACCGAGTTCATCTACGTTCGCATCCATTCCGGTAGCCCAGAAGCGATGGCCTCGCGAACCGCCTGCGTCAATTCTTCGCGCGTCGAAAAACCGGCCGGGTCAATCGGTGGATGAAAAACCACGTGCGCTACTCCGGGATGCATGCGCACACTGCGTTTGCCCAGCATACTCTCCGTGCCATGAATGGAAACCGGAATGCACGGCGCGCCGGAACCCATGGCAAGAAAGAACGGGCCCTTCTTGAAGGGCAGCATGCGGCCGTCCGGCGAACGCGTGCCTTCTACAAATGTAGTCATGTGCACACCCTTGGCCAGCACAGCGCGGGCAGCGTTTACGCTTTCCTGCGCGGCCGCGGGGTTGCCGCTTCGATCCACGGCAATGAAATCGCCCTGCCTGAAGCCGGTTCCCAGCACGGGCAGCTTCATCAGCGAGCGTTTCATGAATGCCGAGGTGCGCCCCGGAATCAGCGAGATCAGCGCGGGAGGATCAAGATTTGAGACGTGGTTCGACATAAAGATGCACGCGCGGTCCTTCGGCACGTTCTCCAGGCCTTCAACGTGGAAGCGCACACCAGCCATCCAGCAACTGCTGGCGAGCATGAAGCGTGTGCCCTTGTAGAGCGGCAGCACGTCGCCCGTCAACCAGCACCACGGAATAAACAGGATCGCCGTGGGAATTCCAGTGACGACCATGGTGGCCATAAACAAAAAAGTGAAAATCATACAGGCCTTTCCAAGCTTTCAGCGCTGTGGCGCATTGCGGCAATGAAGCAGTCTCTCACTGATGCGCCCAGGCCTCGCCATGCGCAATCAGCGATGCCGGTCCGGTGAGCTTCAACTCCGTGCCGGGACCGTCCCACTCCACCGTCTGCGCGCCACCGGGAGCAATGACCGTGAGCGGAGATTGGCAGCCGTTCAACGCCAGAGCCGCCGTGGCCGAGGCAGAACTGCCTGTACCGGATGAGGTTGTCGGTCCCACTCCGCGCTCAAAGATGCGAATCTCAATCTCCGTGGGGCTCGCGATGCGAAGAAACTCCACGTTGGTCTGATGCGGAAAATCCGGATGCACACAAATCTCCGCGCCGATCTGCTGCCACGTCAATCCAGAGATGGCGAACTCGGCGTCATCGACCACAATGACAAAATGCGGATTGCCCATGGAAACGTCGACTCCCGAGATTGCAATCCCATTGACCAGCTTGACAGCTCGCGGCGCAAACACGGGAGCACCCATCCCGGCGGTCACTTCCACCGTAAATTCGCCGTCCGTCTTTAGCGCATTCACGCGGCAGACGCGCAGCCCCGCATCTGTGGTAATCTCCACTTTATCGCCTGGCCGGAAACCTCGTTCACGCGCCACCCATGCCGCTACACAGCGTGTGCCGTTGCCGCTGATTTCGGCGATAGAGCCGTCAGCGTTATGCAAGAGAATGCGGCCCGACTTCGGTCCGGTCCACGCGAAAAACTCGATGCCGTCCGCGCCGACGCCTGTGTGTCGATCGCAGAGGCGGCGCGTCAAATTCACACGGTCGTAGTCTGCCGCAGCCTCTTCGGTCACAATCAAGAAATCGTTGCCGCAGGCGTGAGCTTTAGTAAATGGAATCAATCTTCCTCCAAATCATTGCAAGTAATGAGAGCGCGTTTCCCTGCCAGATGCTATCACCGCTTAGCGGGACTTGTTGAGGCTGCCCCTGAGATGCCTGAGACATAAATCGTCGCTGCAGGCTGTCCCGTCATCGAAAAATGGCGAACCGCCGTCAGTCCCTCGGGATGCGCCTTCACCGCGTGGTCGATCTCGTCGCCGTCGAAGGCCAGCACAAGCGCGGCGTGTGCAGCCGGCGCGGCGAGCGCGGCGCGATAAATTTCCAGATCGCTCTCGTTGATCGTCTCGCGAAACGGAATCCCGGTCAGCGCCACAAGCTCAGGAAACACCGACGTATCCATCAGCACCACACCCTGCGGCCGCTCGACGAGCAGCGCGCGCAACGCCGGTGGAATCTCGATCTCATAGGCTTTGCGCGATGCAATGTTCTTGGTCCCTTCGACATAAACCAGCGGGCGCTCGCGCACCATTTGAATCGCGTTGAGCGCCAACACAGCGAAGAGCACGCCCGCCGCATAGCCCACCCATCGCGCATTGACCCGGCGCGGCTTGAACTCATTCACCACGGCCAGCGCGAACTGTGCCGCAAACCCCAACCCCAGCGCAAAGGCCGGCAACATCTCCATTCCGTAGCGCGTGTTGTACCAAGAGTGCGGCCACCAGACGGGAATGAAGATGGGCACTGAGTTGTACGAAACCGAGTACGCATAAAATGCGACGGGAAACCACAGCAGCAGCACCCACGTGAACGCCCGCCGACGCGCTGCGAGCCACCCCCACGCCGTTCCCGCCAGGCTCAGCACAAGCAGCGTCTTTCCCCACGCCGCAGCAACTGCATCCAATTCAGCACACTTCACAAAAAAGATCAGCCCGACCCACGGATTGTGCCAGCCGGGATGCGGCGGATATCCCGGCGTTGCGGTGCGAATCTCGATGGCCTTGGCCGAATACGGCCCGCGCGCGAAGTAGAGCCAATCGCCAAATCCCACAGCGTTGTAAACGAACCACGCCAGCGGTGCAGCCAACACCATCGCGCTTGCAATCCAAAACCCAGGCGAACGCAGCCGTCCGCGGCGAGCGAGCATCAGACCCATGCAAGTCCAGACCAGCAGAGCCAAGACCCATCCGTCGTAGCGTGTAAAGATTGCGGCCACCAGCGCCATTGCAATCAGCCACTGCATGCGGCCCAGTTTCCCGGGGTCGGAATCCAAACTCACGCGCCATTCCACCAGCCAAACCGCGATCCACACCATCTCGCAAATAAACAGCGGTTCGGTCATGGCAGTGGTTTGCAGGTAAAGCAGGTTGGGATTGAGCGCGAAGAAGGTCAGCGCCAGCGCCGATGGAGTCCGGCGCAGCCAGCAGCGCGCCAGCCGATAAATTCCCGCGCACGCAGCCAGATATGCCAGCGCCGAAGGAATCACACCCGCCAAACCGTTGGCCCACCAGCTATAAATCTGCACGAATGGAAGCAACAGCAGATGCGGCAGCGGCAGCCACACCGAGCCCAGTTCGGTCAGCCGCGGCTGTTGGGCGTCAAAAACCCGCCGCGCAATGTGCAGATGAGCGACAGCATCGCCGTAGTTGAGCATCGCCCCGTGTTGCCAACTCCACACAATCGCGGCGATAGAAGTCGCGGCGCAGCCGGCCGCTACAGTCAGCCACTCAGAGCGTTTCACGCGACGATGGGAACTTTGCTTCATTGGACTTTCAGGCAAGGTGCGTCAACTCGCGGAACAAATTAAATCGCTCGTCAATCTCCGCGCGCGTAAGCGTCTGCAGCCGTTCCGTGCCGAAGCGCTCACACGCGAACGAACCCATCACGCCGCCGTAAAACATGGCTCGGCGATACGCGGTCGGAGACTGTTCAGGCTGCGAAGCCAGATAGCCGAAGAATCCCCCGGCAAAGCTGTCGCCCGCGCCAGTCGGGTCAATTACCTCTTCCAACGGCATCGCTGGCGCGCGAAATGCTTTCACTCCAATACTCTTCCGCTGCTCCGCTGACTCGCTGACTTGCTGACTCGCTGACTCGCTAAGGAACAGCGTCGCACCATACTCGCCGTGCTTCACCACCAATTCTTTAGGCCCAAGCGCCATCACCGCGCGTGCCGCCTGCACAAGGTTGTTGTTGCCAGCTATCATCTTGGTTTCGGTGTCGTTGATCAGCAGAATGTCCAGCCCCTTCAGCACTTCGAGCAGCGCCGGGCGATGATCCTTGATCCAGTAATTCATCGTGTCGCCGGCCACCAGCTTTACGTCCGGCATCGCCTCGCGCACCCGCCGTTGCAAAATCGGATCGATGTTGGCCAGGAACAGAAACTCCGAGTCGCGGTAGACATCGGGAATCTTCGGTTCAAAAGCAGCAAAAACATTCAAATCCGTGATGTGCGTCTTGGCTTCGTTCATATTTTCTAAATAGGAGCCCTCCCAGAAGAAGCTCTTGCCGGCCATGTGCTCGATACCGCGCGTGTCGATTTTGCGGGCCTGGAATACTGCTTCCTGTCTGCGGCCAAAGTCCTCGCCCACCACGGCGATCACGCGCACATCCGTGAAGTAACTCGCGGCCAATGAAAAATAGGTAGCCGCGCCGCCCAGGCAGCGGTCACGCTTGCCCGCCGGTGTTTCAATCGTGTCGAAGGCCACGCTGCCCACTACGGTAATTGCCATTTGTTCCTCTCTAACTCAATCGGGCTGACTCGCTGACTTGCTGCTACCCCAAGTACTTTCCAAACAACAGCTTCAGTTTTTCTTTCGCCGCAGCAGGGATCGCGTCCGGTTGCGTCAGCACGGCATACTTTGCCGCCGATGCGCAGGCGCAATTCCTCTCATGCGGCATCGCCGCCACTGCAGCCTTCACCACGCGCGCCGCGTTCTCCGCATTCTGGTGCAGCACGGCCACAATCTGCTCGATAGTCACCGAGTCGTGCCCTTCGCGCCAGCAGTCGTAGTCGGTCACCATGGCCACAGTTGCGTAGCAGATCTCCGCCTCGCGCGCCAGTTTAGCCTCCTGCAGGTTGGTCATGCCGATCACGTCCGCGCCCCAACTGCGATACAGGTTCGACTCCGCACGGGTGGAAAACTGAGGGCCTTCCATGCAGACATAAGTGCCGCCCAGCTTACCCACCACGCCTACCGTGGCGCAGGCATCTGCAGCGGCTTTCGCCACTGTCGCGCAAACCGGATCGCCAAAGGCCACGTGGCCCACAATCCCCTCGCCGAAAAACGTGGAGACGCGATGAAAGGTGCGGTCGATGAACTGGTCGGGAATCACAAAATCCGTTGGCTTGTGCTCTTCCTTGAGCGAGCCTACGGCCGAAACCGACACAATCCGCTCGACGCCCAGTTTTTTCATAGCATAGATGTTGGCGCGGAAGTTCAACTCCGAGGGCAGGATGCGGTGCCCGCGCCCATGACGCGCCAGAAACGCGACCCGGCGCCCCTCCAGCTCGCCCAGCACGAATGCCTCTGACGGCGCGCCAAAAGGCGTCTCCACTGTTTCTTCATGTACGTTCGTAAATCCGGGCATCGAGTAAAGCCCGCTGCCGCCGATGATGCCAATCTCTGCCTGAGCCAAAGCTCGCTCCTTCTCGACCCCAGCGACGAAGACCTGTCGCCGGGGACCCCTCGTTGCGCCGATCTCCGGCGCGCCGTTTTGCAGTCTGCAAACACCTTAGTATAAAGGCAGGCGATCGACTACTCCCTGGCCAATGCGCCTTGAAGCTGACGCGTGGCGATAATAATCTGTACAAGCACGGCGGCCGCGCCACGGCATTGCCCCCGAGATAATGCCGCACAGGAACATTCTTTGCCAACAGCATGGCTGCTGGCCACGTGCGAAGATATACGGATAGCTTCCGCTTACCCTCCCGCACTGGGTGCGAAATCGCCAGGAGAATACAGTGATGCGGCGTGTTGCGCTCATCTACAATCCGGCTTCAGGCCAGCACACCTTGGGGCGTCGCGCAGCCATCGACAAGGCGCTCGCAGTCCTGCGCGAAGCGGGCGTTGAGGCTGAAGCGCTGGAGACAAGTGCTCCCGGTAGCGCCAGTGCTTTGGCGGGGGAAGCCATCAGCCGGGGCTGTGACGCAATTATTGCCTGTGGTGGCGATGGCACCGTGCATGAAGTTCTGCAAAGCCTGGTCGGCACCAACATAGCGTTGGGCGTGGTGCCGCTGGGCACCGCAAACGCGTTGGCAGCGAATCTCGGCCTCCATTCATCCCCGGCGAAAACGATTCGCAAGCTTCTGGCCGCGGAACCGGTGCGCATCTCCGTGGGCCAAATTTCTTATCGAAGAGGAAAAGGGGCGACCGGCTCGCGCTATTTCACTGTGGCTGCCGGGGTGGGCGCGGATGCTCTGTTTCTTTCCCGGCTCGATCCCAGCCTCAAGCGCCGGCTCGGTTATCTGCTCTACCTCGTCGAAGCCTTTCGCGTCTGGGCCACTTATTCTTTCCCGCTCTTTGAAGCTGCATTTGTCGAGCGCTCCAGTGCCAGGCCGCGCGTGGAACAGATCTCCCAGCTTCTTGCGGTGCGCATTCGCGACTTCGGCGGCGTCCTGCACAACTTTGTCCCCGGCGCCACACTGCACAACAACGACCTGCGCCTGATCGCCTTCAAGACCCGCAGCCGCCTGACCTACTTCAGGTTTTTGATCGCGGTCGTGTTCGGCCACCAGACATTTACCCGTGAGATTGAACTTCTCGACGCCGTCTCGGTCGAGTGCCGTCAGTCGAACGGTTCTCCAATGCGAGTCTTTGCCGAGGCCGACGGGGAACTGCTGGGCCGCTTGCCTGTCAGGATCGAAATCGTCCCCGACGCCGTCACCCTGCTTATTCCGTCCGGTGCGCGGCCCTGATAGCCGTGCGCACGCTAGCCAGGTGAAGCCGTTTTTCCTGCGTCAAACCCAGCCTATGATTCCCAGTAGATGGACCTCAGCATCAAGTATCGGCAGCTCGCTTCAAGCCAGAATCTGTCCTGTATCCTATTGACCAGATACCGCGTTCGCAGCGTGGAAAACTCGGATTGCCGTTGCGATTCAACACAATATTGAGCCAGATACTGGAGGCACGGAAACGACGGGAGGAATTCATGCTTAGAATGGCGTTGACTGTGGTTTTGATTCTTGCCCTGATTGGTGCGTTGCCTGCGTGGCCGCACAGTAGAAACTGGGGATACTATCCGTCCGGCGGAATTGGTCTAATCCTCATGATCCTGCTGATACTCCTCCTTCTGGGCTGGATATGAGCAGCAGATCCGTCGCGACAACGCGGAGTTGGCATTCGAGGCTTGGTCGAGCGGCAACGCTCGTTTTCGCAGTGCTGTTGCTGGGCGGAGGCGCATTCGCTTACTCCGTTCTGACACACGAGGAAGTCGTAGACCTGGCATGGAAATCGGAGATTCGGCCGCTCCTCATCGCGCGTTTTCCGGGCATTACCGACGAGCAAATCAAGGAAGCTCACGCCTACGCCTACGGGGGCTCGGTGATTCAGGATCTGGGCTATTATCCCTTCGGCAACAAGGAATTCAGCAACCTGACCCATTACGCCCGTTCTGGAGATTTTGTCCTGGAGTTGCTGGTTGAAAGCCAGAATCCCGACGAATATGCCTTTGCGCTGGGTGCGCTCTCGCACTATATCGCGGACATCGACGGCCACCCGGCGGTCAATGAGGCAGTCGCAATCAATTATCCGAAGCTGCGGGCGAAATACGGCGACTCCGTTCGCTACGCAGCAGACACGACGGCGCATCTGAAAACGGAGTTTGGATTCGACACCGTGCAGGTGGCGAAGAATCGGTATGCGCCGGAGCAGTTCCACGATTTCATAGGATTCGAGGTCTCCGAGCCGCTATTAGAGCGGGTCTTCCCGGTCGTCTATGGCCTTGACTTGAAGGACGTGCTGCCGCACCAGGACCTCGCAATTGGCTCTTATCGTTTCTCTGTCAGCCGCGTGATTCCAAAGATGACCCAGGTGGCGCTTCAGGCGCACAAAAGAGAATTGATACGCGAGATTCCTGACTTCTCGCGGCGTAAGTTTCTCTACCGACTTTCCCGTTCCGATTATGAGAGAAATTGGGGAAGATCTTATACAAAACCGGGCCTGGGCACACGAATCTTATCCACACTTTTTCGCCTTGTGCCAAAGATAGGTCCCTTCAAAGGATTGGGGTTCAATAGTCCGACGCCGCAAACCGAAGACCTGTATATCAAGAGCATCAACAAAACGACAGATGATTACCGTGCCTTGCTGGAAGAGGTGCGCGCAGGCAAGCTTGTGCTGCCCAACTGCAATCTCGATGACGGCAAAAGCACGGAGGCAGGAGAATACTCGCTTGCAGACAACACCTACGCAGACCTTCTCGCAAAGCTGACGGCGCATGATTTCGATAAGACATCGGCTCAACTGCGCAATAACATTCTTGGGTTTTACTCGGACCCGTCGCTGCCGGCTGAAACCGAAAAAGACCCGGCTCGCCGGCAAGAGGTTTTGGCCAATCTGAGCCAGCTGAAGGCCGCGACGCCTGGACCGGCCGTGACGAACAAGCCAGCCAATCCGAGGCCGTAAACCAAAAAACGATTACAATTTCTCACATGCTCATTGGCGTCCTCACCGTCTCCGACCGTTGCTCGAAGGGCCTGATGAAAGACACCGCGGGTCCAGCCATCATCGCGCTCGTTGGCCGGCAATGGCCGCAAGCCGAAATCTGGAGCGACCTCGTGCCTGATGACGAGGACTGCATCATCGCCATGCTCGAGAAACTCACCCTGGAGGGCGCAGTCCTGATCTTCACCGTGGGCGGCACAGGACTCGGTCCGCGTGACCGCACTCCCGAAGCAACCCGCCGCGTGATTGACCGCGAAGCCCCCGGGCTGGCCGAGGCCATGCGCTACCTCAGCGCCGCCACTCATCCTTTTGCATGGCTCTCGCGCGCTTTGGTGGGACTGCGGGGCAACACGCTCATCGTTAATCTTCCCGGCAGCCGGCGCGCCGCCGAAGAGTGCCTGTCCCCTATTCTTGCTCTGCTTCAGCACGGCATCGAGGTCGCAGCCGGCGGCCAGACGCACCCTTGAATGCCGCCTACTTCCCCGCGCCAAACCGCCAGGAAATTGACCCGCCCGCCCACGACACCATTCGCACGCCCACGCTCTGTTCGTTGGTTCCGCAATCAAAATCGTTCGCCAGGCCGCTGGGGCCCGACCCCGGCCCGCAGTACGGACTTGCGCCCATCACCCAGCCGGGAGCAAAAGTCTCCGTGGTCTGCCCTGTGTAGCCGCGCGTCAGTTCACCGTCCGCGCCCACTTCCAGCCGGCCGTTCAGAAACGAGCGCACCACGGCCATGCGAGTTTCACCCACCGGAATAGCCTCGTATGTGCTCGGATGCTGTGGGTTGCCAAGGTCCAACTGCTTTTTGCCCACGTATTCGTACTCGCCGCGTCCATGCAGTCCCAGCGGCAGCCGGTCCAGCGTCGCAAGTGCGTCGAAGATGGTGCGCGGCGCCTCGGGCGTAACCTGCGGCGGGATCGTCACGCCGCCGATCGTCGCACCCAACAATCGCGCATCCGCTTTTGAAAAGACCGCCTGCACTGTGCCGAAGCTGAACGGATGACGCGCGCTGGCGGTGAAAAACTTCAGCGTCCCCGGCCCCAACGGCTGTTGCGTGCCATTGTCGGGATCGATCTTGCCCAGCGTTTCCGTGGTCGTGGTCCGGCCGACAGTCACGCGCACATCGGTTGCGGAAACTTGTTTCTCCAGTACCAGCTGCTCGGAGTGGGAGCGCTCGAAGGGCGAAGGCGCCTGCGGTGCGGCAAACTTTTCCACCGCCGTGCGCGGATCTTGCGTGAAAAATGCCTGCCCCATGCTGAACGAAACCGATGGCAGCCAGCGCGCCGGCCCCGTGCCCGGATTCAGTGTCACCGTGGCTTTGGGGGCCACGAACGCCTTCCACTCATCGAACGAATTTGCGGAATTTATCATGTCGGTGTTTTTCAACTCGATCATGTCCGGCCGCAGTCCGCCGTAAAACCGCACGTGCTTGCCCACATCGCCGTGCAGGGCCGCGTAGGGGGTCGCGTCGCGGATGGTGACGTTATTGGACAGCACTTTGACGAATGCGCCGTAGACCTGTGCGCCAGCGGAGAGATAATGGTCCAAATCGTCGCGGTGAATGTCATCTTCGTGGTATTCGATTCCAGCCATGCCCTGCAACCATGGGGTGAACGTATGTGTCTCGCGAGCCTCCGCGCCCTCCACAGTGCGAAATTCACTCTGCCTTATCAGCCCCTCGCCGAAGTTGGAATAGAGCGCCAGATTGTAAGTTCGTATGAATCCGGAGAAGGCAATTTCGTCGTTGGTTCTTAAGGTCCAGCGGTCGTTCGCGGCCACGAGCGCCGTGTGGGTCTGATCCATCTGGCGCGGGTCAATGGTGTCCCCCAACTGCAGACCGTATCCCAAGGGCACAAGGTTTCCCTCGTGCGACTTACCCCAGTATTCGACCGAGAAAAGCGTAATTTCGTGCCTGCCCGCATCAAAAACGCGCAGCGCGTTCCATTTGTATTGCTGCCGGTGCTCCAACCGCTTCATCAGGCCATTGCCGAAGTTGGCCTCCAGAGCCACCCACTGCTTCTTTTGGGAGTCGCGAGGCGCAAATCCGGCCGTCAAGTCCGCGTCGCGATAGTCGCCTGTGAGAGTGACAAACCGGCTCAGTTGTGTGCGTGGATTATAAGTGGCCGCAAGGTTCAGCGCATGATTGCCCTCCAACACATTGAAGGCTCCGCCATCAGTTGTCACGCTGCCCAGCGCGCCGGAGACGTAGATGTTTGGGTCGGCGTAGCCGTTGCCGTGCGCGTTGGCGGAGAGGTTGTTGGTCACCAGGTAGCCGCCCACCGCGATGTACTGCGCAATCGGTTCGCCGTGATCGCCGGCCACGCCCGGCACAAAATACTGCGGCGCCTTGATGCCGCCGGACGCGGTCTCGATAGGCAGGCCGGGAATCGAAATCGGCGCGCCCGGCCGCCCGGGATTGGCGTCCAGCAACTCCTCGCGCACCAGCACTTTTTCTGAAGGATCAGGCGAAGTGAGCGTGACCTCGCTGACATCGCCCGTTACGATTACCTCTTCAGCAGCCCCGGCCACCTGTTCCAGCCGCAACGTCAGGCTCGCCGTCTCTGAGTTCAGTTGCATCCTGCGCGTAACCGGCCGAAGCCCCTTCGACTCGACGCGCACTGTGTACTCTCCCCATGCGGGCAACGTCACGTTGAATCGGCCATCGCCGCCCGTCATGCCGCTCAGCCGCGCGCCAGCGGCGGAACTGAACTCGACCTTCGCTCCCGCCACGGGCCTCCCTGACGGATCAAGCACCGTTCCGCTCACTCGGACCGCGCCGGGCAAAGCTGCGGGAACCGGGGCCGCCGCCGCAAAACTCAACTCCAAAGCCGCAAACAGAAGTAATACGATTTTTATATTCGTGCTACTTGTTCTCATTATTCTGTCGGCGCCCCTGGTCACTTTCTGCGTCAATGTTTGTGGCTGTGCTCGTGAGGGTGTTCGATTGCGTGCTCCGGAACGCTCATCACCAGCCGTCCATGCTGCACGCCCTTGAGGCCGATCAGCAAATCCGCGAACTGGGCAACCTGGGCCGATTTGCCGTGCACGATCAATACTTCCAGACAGGATTCGTGGTCCAGGTGAGCGTGGCTTGTGGAGACCACAAGTTCGTGGTGCGCATGCTGCGCCTCGGTCAGCTTTTCGGTTACGCCGTGGGCGTGATGGTCGAAGATCAGCGTGATCGTGCCCACGACCGTCGCGTCCGGCGCAGCGGTCTGCTCCGTTACCAGACGGTCGCGGATTAAATCCCGAAACGCTTCTGATCTATTCGTATAGCCGCGCCGCTGAATTGAGCTGTCAAACCGCTTCAGAAGCTCCGAATCCAGCGCAATCCCGATTCTGCTCAAAACGCCCATACGCACACCCGCCAGGCCAATCGACTTCCTTCGGTTTTCAAGGTGAAATCTCAGAGTAGCACCATTTTTAAATTCATGCTACCAAGCTTCCCGCATAGAAACGGGCGAATCTGAAGGTTTCGTTCCTCCGCTTCGAGGGTTCGCCCATTAGCCCGCACCTTAGACGGAGGGAGGCGGGAGTTTCAACCCCCGCATAAAGCCGGCAGTACGAACGAGGGCTTTAGCCCCGGAGGGAGACTTCATTCAAACCGGCACATCGCCCAGCCGGGGATTTCGTTGACTCTGAGGCCAGATTCGGGTATTCTGAAGTCCTTGCGCGGTGTTGCGCCTGGGGTCTCTGTGTGTACATTCGGACCCACTGGCTCGTATCCCAGGTGGAACTTCTCGGGGATCGGCTGGAACAGGCTGCCGGCTGTTGGATGCGATCTTGATGCGAGCTTTATAAGACGCGCCTCCGGCCCGGTTAGAGCCCTTTTTAAGGCCAGCCCCCGTAGTCCTCACCCGAACAGATTTGTTTGGCAGTGGGTGGAAAATTGGCCCGTGCGCTCATTTGGCGCGGGCAAGAGCGCTTTGCGTTGGATTTTTCAGGGTTTTGTCCCCGTATCGGGGTTTGTAATTCGCCAAATGTTGCAGGCGGTTTTGTTTGAAACTGGCGTTTTAGAGGGCAGGAGAGAGATGAGCACCTTTATTCCGAGCGGCAAGGATATTGCCCGCAAATGGTTTGTAGTGGATGCCAGCGGCAAGACGCTGGGCCGTCTGGCGACCAAGGCCGCTGATGTGTTGAGCGGCAAGCTGAATCCCCAGTACGTGCCGTACATCGATGTGGGCGACCACGTAATCGTGATCAACGCGGAGAAGGTCCGCCTGACCGGCCTCAAGGCTCAGAACAAGGTCTATCGCCGCTACACCGGTTTCCCCGGCGGGCTGCGCGAGGAGTCCTTCACGCGCCTGTTGAACCGCAAGCCGGAAATGATTCTGGAGCAGGCCATCAAGGGCATGCTGCCCAAGAGCAAGATGGGCCGCCAGATGGCTACCAAACTGAAGGTTTATCGCGGCGACAAGCACCCTCACGAGGCGCAGCAGCCGGTGTCTTTGGAAATCGCGTAAAAGGTTTTGAAAGGTACGGGCTTTAGCCCGTACGCCCAAGTGAGTAAAAGGCGCGGGGGCTTTAGCCCCTGAGGTCAGGCCGGAATCGAAAAGAGAGAGAGCAGAGAATGGCAGATCTGGTTCAGTATTACGGGACGGGGCGGCGCAAGTCGGCGATCGCGCGCGTCTTTCTGCGTCCCGGCACGGGCGAGTGGAAGGTTAACGGCAAAGCATTCGATGTCTACTTCGTCACCGAGCAGCAGCGAGTGGCCGCCAAGCGCACTCTGGCTCTCGTCGAGATGGCTTCGAACTTTGACGTGGTGACCACCGTCAGAAGCGGCGGCGTGGCCGCGCAGGCCGATGCGGTCAAGCTGGGTGTTGCCCGCGCGCTGGTACAGTTCAATCCCGAGTTGCGCAAAGTGCTCAAGGCCGAAGGCCTGCTCACCCGCGACTCGCGCATGAAGGAACGCAAGAAGTACGGGCAGAAGGGTGCTCGCGCACGCTTCCAGTTCAGCAAGAGATAGTGAGCAGGGGACAGTGATCAGTGGACAGTGCCGCGGATTTTGGGCACTGACCACTGTTCACTAACCACTGACCACTGGTTTCACACATTTCCCGCAATAGCGGGTTAAATTCGGGCGCCGGCATCGACCACCCGGATGCAATCCACAAAGGAGGCCCATTGGCCACGATCACAATGAAGGAGCTGCTCGAAGCTGGAGTTCACTTCGGGCATCAGACCAAGCGCTGGAATCCAAAGATGAAGGAATACATCTTTGGCGAGCGTAACGGT
>JBEKQD010000032.1:0-39226 GCA_049520075.1 Occallatibacter sp.
CTATGCGACTGAACTGCAGCGGGGCCCAGCGGCAGCCAGGTCGCGGTTCCCGATTGGGCTTGAGCCTGCGCCTGAGCACGTGCTTCAGCCACGGCCGTCTGCGCTCGCCGGCCAACATTTCCCGCTCCCGCCCACTGCTGACCATCGCCCCCTGCAGAATTTCTCTGCCAACCTCGCCTTGCCAGAAACCGCTCAGCTTGAGCCACACGCGGAGGCAGATTTGCCCGTCGCGCTGCGGCTGCCGCAGTTGTCTCCTGTCCGCCAATGAGCGCCGTCCCCATCGCCGCAAAAGCCAGTGTGGCCAGCAGTCTTCCGATGCTCCGGCTCAACTGGGACCGGAAAGCGGCGCTCCCGCAGACTGAATGAACGGAGGCGCACTTTTCCGCCCCGCCATCAAATGCAAGTTTGTCATTAAACCACTGAAAGGTCCGATTGCTCACACGTATCCTCAGTGCGATTCCGATATCCCCTCTCTGTCATCGGCATCGTCCGAGGAGGACTTGATCGAAAATCAATGGATTACATCGTGTGAAACACGCAGTTGCTGGGAATGAAATTGTCTCGAATTATAGACCAGAAACGGGAACCCACGCATTGACAATCCCGGTGCCCCGGAAAGCACCACTCGTTCTCGTTCGGCAAAGAAGGCTTCAAAGCGCGAGACCCGTCCAAACGGCATTCGAATCCGCAGCACGCGTTCGCGGGCGCGCTCGTCTTCGAGGTTGCGAGTTCTGGCTTGCAGCAGATCGCCGAGTGCCACCATGCCGGCAATTTTCCCGCCGCTCCCCGGCTCAAGAACCGGAAAACGCGTAAGCCCGGTCTCCGCCATGCGGTTCACAACCACACGCAGAGGCTCGTCCGAGTACGCCACCTGGGACTTCTCGGTTGCAAAGTCAGAGAGGTGAGTGGTCAGCGCCTTCTCCCCCATCTGCTCATGGCGCAAAACCAGTTCACTGCGCGTGACCACTCCTACTAATTCGTTACCGGCTCCGACAACCGGGAAAAGCTGCTGGCCCTTGGGCCGCTTGGCGGAGCGGATCAGGTGATACGCGTTTTCCAGAGTCTGATCGGCGGGCAGAGCTACGACATTGGTTCGCATGACCTCTTTGACAGAGATAATTTCCAGCGGATCGAGCGAGTACTCCCGGCTCAGGTGGTAACCGCGCCGCGAAATTTTTTCCGTAAGAATGGATCGCTTAAGCGTGAGAACCGTGAACATGTGCGCAATAAAACACGCCACCAGCAGCGGCAAAAGCATGTTGAAGTCGTGCGTCAATTCCAGGGCAAAGACGATGCCGGTAAACGGCGAGCGCATGGTGCCACCGAGAATGGCCCCCATGCTGAGCAAAGGCCAGAATCCCGCGCCCAGATGTGGAAGAAGAATGGCCTCCAGGCCACCCAGCGCAGCGCCCATCATCAACAAGGGCGCCAACACGCCGCCGGATGTGCCTGAGCCAAGCGAGATCATCCAGATGGCGGACTTGACCAGCAGCACTCCGGCGATGATGGCCAGCGGAACTTCTCCTTGCAGAAGGCTGCCGATGGTCTCATATCCCACGCCGAGTGCCTGAGGGAAAATGAGGCCGCCCAGACCAACAAAGACGCCCCCAATTGCCGGCCACCACATCCAGTGAATCGGCAGCTTCTGAAAGAGGTCTTCAGCTGCGTAAATGCCGACAGTCAGCAGCGCCGAAAGCGCTCCTGCGGCCAGACCTGCAACGACGCAGCCGCCGAGTCCCCAGAGTCCGATGAAGGCCGGGTGATCCGGAACTGGAAAAAGTGGTCCAAGACCCAAGAGAAAACGCCGGACTACGCAAGCCGTGGCGCTGGCCAATGCCACGGGAATCGCACTGCGCGGCTTCCATTCGAAGAGCAGCAGTTCAACGCCGATGAGCACCGAGGCCAGCGGCGCGGCAAATGTGGCCGACATGCCCGCTGCCGCGCCCGCCACCAGCAGGGTGCGCCGTTCCACGCTGGTGAAGTGGAAAAACTGGCTCACCATCGAGCCGATAGCACCGCCAGTCATGATGATCGGGCCTTCAGCACCAAACGGGCCGCCGGAGCCGATTGAAATTGCGGCCGACAATGGCTTGAGAATCGCCAGCTTCGGATCAACGCGGCTGCCGCTCATCAGAATAGATTCAATGGCTTCGGGGATGCCGTGCCCGCGAATGCGGTCCGAGCCGTAGCGCGCCATCAATCCCACAATGAGCGAACCGACGACGGGGACCGCGACCGCATAGACGCCCAGATGGTTTCCCGCCGGCGAGGCAAACGAAGTGTCGAAGCGTTGATAGTAAAAAAGGTTTGTAAAAAAGCCGATGAGTCTAAGTAGAAACCACGCGACTAATGCGCCGATGACGCCGATGAGCATAGCCATCAGTGAAATGGGAATGACTCTTGCGGTGGTGGTGAAATCGCCCAGCTCTTCAAGGCGCGGCTTGTTTTGTCGAGCAGCGCGAGCAGGGCCCATGGCTACTCCTCTACCAACTTCCCCACGCACGGCTGATGTAGTCCGAAAGAGTCATCGAGATCAAAACCAGAAATGTGAAGATACCGGCGAAGACGGTGAGCTTTGTTAACTTGGTGCTGTACTTTACATGCATAAAAAACAACACGACAAGTATGGCTTTGGTTGTGGCAATGGCCAGAGCGATAACGGGATTCCACGCGCCCAATTCGAGAAATGACGCCCAGACGGTGAGTCCCGTGCCCAGCAGCAGCGCCAGCAGAATGGTCACGTAAACTCCAGGGCCGACAATGTGATGCTCGTGTTCGTTTGTCTCTTTCATGTCGCAAATCCTCTATCCGTCGTTCCTTGTCCACTGTTCACTGTTTACTGACCACTGCTCTTATTGATGTCTGCTGATCAGATAAAGCAGTGCGAAAAGATAGATCCAGATAATGTCCACAAAGTGCCAGTAAAGCCCAAAGTTCTCGACAAACGTCACGTGACCTGAGGTGTATGCCCCGGCCTTCGCGCGATAAATCATGAATGCCAGAATACCGATGCCGATAATCATGTGCAAAGCATGCATTCCTGTCATGGCGAAGTACAGAGAGAAATAAATCTCCGTGTGGCGTGCCATGTCAGGCATAAGCGCCTTATCGTGATATTCCTTGAATATCTCTGGATCGGACTGAGGATCGGTGAACGACCGCAGGCTGTAATGCAGGCCCGGGATGTGGTGCTTCTCCCACTTCTCGTGGTACTCAATGGTCTTAATTCCCAGAAAGACCAGGCCGAGAACAAAGGTCAGGCTCAGGCAGAGCATCAGCCCGCGCCTGCGCCGTGTCTCCGCGCACCACACGCCCATCGCCATAGTGAAGCTGGAGGCGATCAGAACCACAGTATTCAAAGTTCCCCAAACCACATTCAATTGATGAGAGCCGGCAACAAAGGCCGGGTAGTACCAGTTGCGGTAAATGAGATAGGCAGCGAAAAGGCCGCTGAAAAACATAACTTCTGTAAGCAGGAAAAGCCACATCGCAAAGTTAGTTGTGTCCGCCTGCTGCTCGACTGATTCGAAGTGATGACGCAGATAGTCCGGGTGCTCCAAGTGAGCGTTCTCAGCGGCGTTTACGGATTCGGGAGCGTCGTGGGCAATCGCTGAGTTATCCGGCACTGGCCACCTCTTTTACTTTCTGACTCTCCAGCCATTCGTAGTCGTAGGCTTCGTGATCCATGATAGGAGTCACCACAAAGTTTTCCGTCAGCGGAGGCGATTGCGTCTGCCACTCAAGGCCTGTAGCCTGCCAGGGATTGTTGCCCGCGATGGCACCGTATTTCAGAGACCAGATCAGATAGAGCACCGGCAAAAGGTAGCCGACTCCAAGAATCGTTGCGCCTGCAGTCGAAAATACATTCAGTACCTGGAACTCTGGCGGGTAAGATGCGTAGCGTCGCGGCATGCCCAGCACGCCCAAAATAAACTGCGGGAAGAAAGTAAGGTTGAAGCCGATGAAAGTAACTACTGCCGCAAGTTGCGATATCTTCTCCGGATACATGCGGCCCGTAATCTTGGGCCACCAAAAATGAATCCCGGCAAGAAACGCCATCAACATTCCTCCCACCATGACAAAGTGGAAGTGGGCGACAATGAAATAAGTCTCGGTCAAGTGAATGTCGGTGCCCGAGGCACCGAGGAACACCCCGGTCATGCCGCCGATAGTAAACAATCCCATGAAGCCAAAGGCATAAAGCATGGGCGTTTCAAAGGTAATTGAGCCCTTGTAAAGCGTGAATGTCCAGTTGAATATTTTGATGGCCGAGGGCACGGCAACCAGCATGGTTAGCAGTGAAAACACCAGCACGGCATAGTTCGAAATACCCATGATGAACATGTGATGAGCCCAGACGAAAAAGCCGAAGACAGCAATAGCAACCGATGAAAACGCTACAGCTGTATAACCGAAGACTCGCTTGCGGCTGAAAGTCGATATAACTTCGTTGATAACTCCCATGCCCGGCAGAATCATGATGTAAACGGCAGGATGAGAGTAAAACCAGAACAAATGTTGGAACAGCAGCGGGTCGCCGCCTTTAACAGGATCGAATACGCCGATACCGATGGTGCGTTCCAGCATTACCAGTACGATGGCGATAGCCAGCACTGGAGTGCCTAGCACCATGAGAATGCTGGCCGCATAATTCGCCCAGACGAAGAGCGGCAGCCGGAACCATGTCATTCCGGGCGCGCGCATCTTATGGATGGTAACGATAAAATTCAATCCAGTAAAAATGGAACTGAAGCCGGCGACGAAGATGGCAAAGCCTGTGGTAATTACATTGGTATTTACATAGTGTGTGGAGAGCGGCGTAGTGAAGGTCCAGCCCGTATCCACGCCGCCTGTAATCATGGCGTAGAGCGCCAGCAGACCGCCCGTTACATAAAGATACCAACTGAACAGGTTGATCTTGGGCATTGCTAAATCCTTTGCCCCGAGCATCATGGGAATAAGGAAGTTGCCCAGTGTGGCCGGCACAGACGGCACCAAGAAAAGAAAAATCATGATGATGCCGTGCATGGTGAACACCTTGTTATAGGTGTCAGTGGCCATCAGATCAGCCTGCGGCGTCAGCAATTCCAGGCGAATCAGGCCCGCCAGGGCTCCGCCGATAAAAAAGAAAAACGTGATCGAGATTAAGTATAGAATCGCGATCCGCTTATGATCTCCGGTCAGCAGCCAGCTCAACAGGCCATTTTCTTTGCTCAGGAAGTTAGGTTGTGGAATCCTGGCCGTAGCCTGATCGGGAAGATCGACGATGGTGTTGTTATTGTTGTTCATGGCTTCACCGTCCCATTTCCAGCGGGCGCTTGCGCTCCCGATGCCTTGCCTTCGCTTCCCGGCACCAGGTCGGTTGTATTGGTTGTTTGCTGGACTCGATAGTCGGAGTCGAGATGCTTCATGTATTCAACCAGCGCGATAACCCCCTCCTCACTTACCTGTCCCTGGTAAGTGGGCATTATGGGCGCATAACCCTGAGTTATGTGCTGTGAGGGATTCAGGATTGCCTCACGCAGATACGCGTCGTCGGCAGTGACCGTACCACCACTGGAAAGCGCAAGCCTGGAGCCGTATACATTGGCTAGCGAAGGTCCGCGCGCGTCCGGCCGCGCGTTGTGGCAGGCAGCACAACTAAGACTCGCGAAGAGCCGCTCACCATTCTGCGCCAGCGAGTTACCGCTGGTAGAACTGGCGAGCCATTTCCTGTAATCCTCCGGCGTAAGTACCACCACGTCTCCAATCATGTGCGAATGGTTGGTGCCGCAGTATTGCGTGCAGAAGAGGTGATAAGTGCCCGGTGTGGTGGCTTCAAACCAGACCGTGGTATACCGGCCGGGAATCGCCTCGCGCTTCACGCGAAAAGCCGGAATCGAGAAGCTGTGAAACACATCTTCTGAAATCAGCGTCAACTGCACGGCGCGGCCCGCGGGCACATGCAGCGAGTTGATCTCATGCTGGCCGCCGGGATGCTCAGCCTTCCACATCCATTGTTTGCCCACCACGTAGATATTCATAGCATTGGCCGGAGGCGTGTAAACGCGGAAATAAATCAGCGCGCCCCATACGAACATCACCATGAACAGGCCAAGCGGAATGATGGTCCATGTAGCTTCCAAAAGCGTGGAACCTTCGATTTGTTCGGCCACCGGATGACGCTTCTTGCTGTAAAGAATAGAGAAGCTGACGACCATGAGGACCACCGCCGTCAACCCGATCAGGCTTACCAAAACCATAAAGAAAAAGAGCGCATCCATCTGAGGCGCAATTTTCGAGGCTTCGGGCGGGAATAGCGCGAAGTTCGTCAACCACTTGACGAGAAATTGCCAAATTACTGGGCTGATGTGGCTCATTCCGTTATCCGTTCACCTTCGAGTCTTTCCCCGGCCCCCGCGTAGCCGGTGGGTGCTCCTGCCGGTAGTCCTTGCGGAACATTACTCCCATAAATCCGCCCAACATCAATACCGTCATAAGTCCGCCTAACTGCACCACCCGTGCCACAATAAGCGAATGTTTGTTAGTCTCTGGATCGTAGTGATAGCAGTAAGTGAGAATGTTATCGACCGGCGAGCCGATGCGATTGGATGAAGCCTCGTTCAGCCCCAGCAGCAGGTCTTTGGGCGAGTACTCCACGCCCATGTAATACTGGGCCAGTTTACCTTCGGGAGTTACTATCTGAATCGAGCTCGCATGAGCAAATTGCGTTAGCTTGCCGTCGGGTCCGGGAATCTTCACATAGCCGAATCCCACCGTGTTGGTGAGCGCGTCGATGTTAGGCTGTGTACCGGTCATGAAATGCCACCCCCCAGCCGTCTCCGGATGACCGTAACGCTTCAGGTAACTGCGTTTCTTGGCCGCGGCTAACTCCGTGCCTTCGGTGGGATCGATGCTCACCACGATCACACTGAAGTCCTTGCCGGGTACGAAGTTGACCATTTGCAAAGCGCTCGTCAGCCCGTTCAGTTCCTCCGAACAAAGCATGGGGCACTGGTAATAGACCAGCGCTAGAATCGCCGGACGCTTGCCGAAGTAGCTGGATAACTGCACCTGCTTGCCCTGATCGTCTGTAAAGGTTAGGCCAAGGGGTAATTGCTGGTTCAGCCGCTGCTCGATTCCCACGCCCTTTAGAATCGCCGGCGGCTTATCGTTCACCGGTCCCACCGCTTTGTCGCCGTAGCTGGAAACCTGGGCCATCAGAGACGGAGCAAGCAAAGCTGCGCACAACGTCGCGCACCCTGCTACCCTTCGTACATCTCTCCGGATTGTGCCCTTGCCGTTCATCTTTCCTTCTTTCTCTTCGCTGCCAACCTTGCGCCAAAAAACTCCGCCCGTGCTATCTACTTCTGTTCCCCCGCTCGCGTTCCTTCGACGGCCTGCGCCTCGGCTTGATCCAACTCATAACCGGTGCGCGCAAATCCACTAGTCAAAGGAAAAAGCACTTGCGGCTTCAGGTCTCCGGTCATCAGCGTCGTCTGTTCCACCGACGTCGCGACAGGCAATCCCCGCTGCGCAATCAGGTCCATGGCGCGCTCGATGGGAATTCTCACTTTGCCCTGCGACTGATCAACCCAGCTGTAGTTGTTTAGCAGCAAATCCTCGCGCGCGTGCAGATCGGCTATATCCTGAGCGCCGTCGTCAGTCTGCAACCGCGGCGTGGGATATTGCTGCATCAGAGTGGCAACCTTGTTCTGCAACTCGGGGCTGTTGGGCATATCGCCGAGCTGGCGAACATCCACCGTTTTCGTCCACTTGCTTGTGGGGCCGTCTTCTTTGGCCATTCGCGCATCAAGCATCTTGCCGACCCCATAAGCCAGCGCCGCTGTAACCGCCGCGAAGATGCTCAGAGCCACCAGAAAGATCAGAATGCCGGAGACGCGAACATCTGTTGCTTCGTAACCCTTCGACGCATCGATTTCTTCCGGCTTATTGCCATCGGGCTCGTTTGGATTATGCGTGGGCATGTTCAGGCTCCAATATCTCCGCAAGGTGTGGGTCGTTCGTCTGCACGAGCGGGCGCGCCTTCAACTGCGTGCAGAAGTAGGCCACCCAAAAGGCCACCATTGCTACCGGCACGGCCGCGTATTCCAGAATTCCCCAACTGAAATGAAGGTTGCGCGCCGCGTCCTTGAAGTTAGGCTCAATCAGCCAGAACAAATCGAATGCGCGCGCAAATACCATCCACTGGCAGACGCGCACCAATCGTTTCTTGTTGCGCTTCAGGTCGCGCGAGAGTAGGAGCGTGAACGGAATCAGCCAGTGAAAGATAAAGTCCAGCATGATGATTACGCCCCAATTGCCGCGAATGCGATCGAGATACCAGGGAATCTCTTCCGGCAGATTTCCTGACCAGATGATGAGAAACTGCCCGAAGGCCAGGTAAATATTTAGCATCACGAATGCAAATGTCAGCTTGCCCAGGTCATGCTGCTCGGTCTGGCGAAGAATGGTCTTGAAAGGCTCGGCTTTGGAAAGTGAAACAACCACAATGATCGAAAGCGCCAGCACGCCGTATGCCTGCCCGACCAGAAAAAGCAATCCGTATACCGACGAATACCAAGTTGGATCAAGCGACATGACCCAATAGATCACCGCAGCGGACATGGTGATGGCATAAACCACAATGCCGGGTCCACTGATGTTTTCTAGCTTCTTAATCCATTTGGGCGTTGTATCAACGGAAGCCGCATCCCGTTCGAGTCCCAATTTATTGAGCCTCCATGTGTAGAAGGCCCATATAGCGAAGCAGAGAATGCTGACCCAAGTGAATGTGACAGGGTTCAGCATGGGCCGCTTGAATTCGATGGCATGGGCCTGGACTTCGTTGATCCACCCGGATTTAAGCGCAGCGCTTACGTCAGTGACCGCGGCCCAAAGATAAAGTTTCTTGAGTGAGAACGCGACCACGAGCCAATAAGCAAAGACCAGCGGCAGCGTGCGGCTCATCGCTTCCAGAGGCCGTCGCAGAAGCAGACCCCACTTGCCGCCTGAGCAGTACTGCACCATCAGCAGAGCCAGCCCGCCCACGGCAAAACCAAAGGTCAGCGTCATGCCAAGCAGCCACGCGCGCAGCACATGGTCGATCGATCCATCCGCGAAAGCCAAGCCGGCAGCGATGATCGAGAATATCCCTCCAATCGTCAGCGCGCGCTTCTGCCAGCCGTCGACAAAAGCCGGCGCTCCTAAATCGGCGGGAAGTGTTTTGGCGTGCGTCTCGTGAGCCATTCTGTCTGTCCTCACTTAGCGGCCGCTTTGGCCGGGTTGCTGAGAGGAATCTTGATTGTCGGGTCAGCGGGATTGGCCGGAGCCATCGCCGGGTAACCCTGTTTCACATCGTGCGGATAACCCTGAACTGCCGTTGAAGGCAGCGCCCACGGCTCGGCAAAACCTTCGGGCAAATGCTTCTCTTGCGCGATCTCTTTCAGGCTTCGCACTTGAATGTCCGAGGGAACATCCTCTGCATTGGCAGCCTGGCTCAACTGCAATGCTCGGATATAAGCCGCGACCGCCCAGCGATCTTCCGGAGTTAGTTGCGCCGAGTAGTCAGGCATAGCTCCATAGCCGTGAGTCATCACATAAAAGTAGTGCGAGATGGGCTGCGAGAGACGCACCTGATCGTGCAGATTGGCGGCCGGTTTGTAGCCGCGCTCCACAATCTCACCCAGCCCGTTACCCACCCGTGAATGGCACGGCGTGCAGTAAATGTTGAACCGCTCCTGCCCGCGCTTGAGTACTTCGCGTGTCACCGGGAAAGGCATCTCGTTCTTTTCTTCTCGATAACCATTTGCGCCCTGAATTACACCGGTATAGAAGTAACTGTCCTCGTGTAACTGGCCTCGAGCCACGGTGTTCACCACCTGCGCACGAGCGCCCCGATGGTCGGCAAAAAACTCCGAGCCGCGCTGCGGAATGATCTTCGGCTGGTCTTGCATATCCTGGCGGCAGCCGGTTACGAACAGCAGCGCCATCACGCCGACTCCGGCGGCAATACGTCCAATCGAGTTGAGGCGGCTAACTTGCATCAGTACTCCACCTCCACAACCGAGGCCGGCTGAAAACTTTCCAGATACTTTTTCGCTTCCGCCAGGTCGAATTTTGGATCGAGCGCTTCCAGGCACAAAAAGAACTTATCGGTGGTTGCACCGTCCCGAAAGTTAGGCGCATTGAACAATGGATGATAGAGCGCCGGCAATCCATTCAGCGCTAACATGCCAAAGGCCGCCGACAAACCGGCAAACAAAATCGTCCATTCGTACGCAGGCACTATAAAGGCCGGCCACGAGTACGTCGGACGCCCGGCAATATTTAATGGATAGGCAAGCACTGAAACCCAGACTTCAAGACTGAACATCGCCGCTCCGCCCATCAAGCCGCCGATCAGAGTAACGAGCGGCACCTTGTTGCGATGGAAGCCGATAGCCTCTGCGGCTTCCTCCACTGGGTACGGCGTGTAGCAGTCCATCCGCCGCCAGCCGTCCTGACGCGCTTGCCTTGCAGCGCGTATCAGGTCGCCTGGAGTATCGAATTCTGCCAACAATCCGTACGTTCCTTCGCGTGGCGGCATCAGTCACCTGCCTTTGCTGCGGCCTTGGCCTTGATTTTGGCTGCCGGCAGCAACATGCGGATTTCGTTCATTGGAATCATGGGCAAGAAGCGCACAAACAACACAAACAGGAACGTGAACAGTCCCAGCGTGCCCACAAAGGTCATGTAGTCCCACTTAGTCGCTCGGTAAGTTCCCCACGCCGATGGCAGAAAGTCGCGGTAGAGGCTCGTCACAACAATGACGAAGCGTTCAAACCACATACCCGTATTGACTACGATGGAAAGGAAGAACATATAAGCGATGTTCGTGCGCAGCTTGCGCACCCATAAGGTCGTCAGCGGAATCGCCAGGTTGCAGGTGACCAGCACCCAGTAAGACCAGCCCATCGGCCCGAACATGCGATTCCACATCATGAAAGCTTCCCAGTGCGATGCCGAGTACCAGGCCATGAAAACTTCCATGCCGTATCCGTAGGCCACAATGAAGCCAGTGGCCAACATCACCTTGCCCATATTGTCGATATGGCGCTCGGTAACCAGAGCTTCCAGGTGATAGAACTTGCGCAGCGGAATGGCCAGCGTGAGCACCATAGCAAAGCCGGAATAGATTGCGCCAGCCACAAAGTATGGCGGGAATATGGTGGTGTGCCAACCGGGCAGCACGGCTACGGCAAAGTCGAAGCTGATGACTGTGTGCACTGAAAGCACAAGCGGCGTGGCCAGTCCGGCAAGCAGCAGCGAAGCCGTCTCATACCGCATCCAGTGGCGCGCCGACCCCCGCCAGCCCACCGAAAGAATGCCATAGAAGTACTTGGCTAACTTCGAATGAGCGCGGTCGCGCATGGTGCCAAGGTCGGGAACCATGCCGATGTACCAGAAGACCACTGAGATCGTGGCATAAGTGGAAACTGCGAAGACATCCCAAATCAGCGGCGAGCGGAACTGCGGCCAAACCGTCATGGTGCTGGGATAGGGAAACATCCAGTAAGCCAGCCATGGACGGCCCACGTGAATGAGCGGGAACATGCCCGCGCAGACCACGGCAAAAATGGTCATGGCCTCAGCGAAGCGGCTGATGGAGTTGCGCCAGCCCTGCTTGAACAGCAGCAAAATCGCCGAGATCAGCGTCCCCGCATGGCCAATGCCGATCCACCAAACGAAGTTGATAATTGCGAAGCCCCACGCCACCGGCTGCGTGATGCCCCAGATGCCCACGCCCTTCAGGAACAGCCAGGTCACGGCCACCATCAGCATGGTCGCGCCTGCGCCGGCCACGCTGAAGATCGCGAACCAGCCCATCGGCGTGTGCGGCGTCAGCACGAGCGACGAGATCTTCTCGGTGACCGACCTGAAGGTCTGGCCCTGCCCTATGACTCGGAATTCTCCACTGGATGGATCGATTCCAGGGTCGCCGGTTTTTACTTCGCTGGTTGCCATTCTTGCTTCGAGCCTCTTAACCCTTCACCGGCACGTGCTCCACCGGCGCATCTTGAAGTTCGGAGTTCAGGTTCAGTACCGCGGCGACATACTTCGTCCGCGGACGAGTATTCTGATCGGCGAGCACCTGGTAACTGCGCTCATCGGCCTGAAGTTTCGTAACCTTGCTCTGTTTGTCGTTGATGTTGCCAAAGGTAATTGCGGAGGCCGGACAGGCCTGCTGGCAAGCGGTCACAATCTCGCCGTCGCGAATGGCCCGGTTCTCCTTGTCAGCATCAATCTTGGCCGCGGAGATACGCTGCACGCAGTAAGTGCACTTCTCCATCACGCCGCGCGAACGGACCGAAACGTCGGGGTTGCGCATAAGCTTCAGGCTTTCGGTCTCAAAATCGGAAAAGAGCAGGAAGTTGAAGCGGCGCACCTTGTACGGACAGTTATTCGAGCAATAGCGCGTGCCCACGCAGCGGTTGTAGACCATCATGTTGAGTCCCTCGGGCGTGTGCACCGTCGCGCCCACCGGGCAAACCTGTTCGCAAGGCGCGTTCTCGCAGTGCTGGCAGGCCATGGGCTGAAAGTGCGCGCGCGGCGCGGCAAGGTCGCCCTCGAAGTAAGTGTCGATGCGCAGCCATTGCATATTGCGCCCGATTCGCACCTGCTGCTTCCCTACTACTGGAATGTTGTTCTCCGCGTAACAGCTCACGATGCAGGCGTTGCAGCCCACGCAACTGTTCATGTCGATGGACATGCCCCAGGCGTTGGCCTCGTTGTACTCCCAATTCGGAAACAGCGAGTTACTCTTGTCGGTCGTGGTGTGTGTCTCGCCTTCGTTGGCAAATCCTGGATTGGCCTTGTACTCATCCAGCGTGGCGTAGCGGATGATGCCGCGCTCGTTGATAGCCTCGTCGGCTTCGAGCGAATTGTTATTATGACCCTCCGGCTGCCCAAAGGTCTTGCCGCGATGATCCTGGTAATGGCTCTTGGTGATCGCGGTGCCCCACTTGCCTTCGATCTTGCGTATAGAGCCTGCCGCGTAAAACGGCGCCCATGAATTGCGAATCAGATAAGCGTTGAAACCCGCGCCCGAACCAACCCGCCCCGCAAATTCGCGCCCATAACCCAAGTGCACAGTGACCGAGTTGTCGGGATGGCCCGGCGCAACAATTACCGGCGCAAGGACCTTCCCGTTGCCCACGCACAGCTCAACGATGTCGTCTTCTTCCAGACCGAGCCTGGTCAGCGTCGCGCCCGAAACAATTGCCGCGTTGTCCCAACTCAGGTTTGTCACAGGCTTGGGCAGCTCTTGCAGCCATCCCACATTCGACCAGCGCCCATCATAGATATTCGGATCGGGGCGGAAGATAATTTCCAGCGAATCTTTCGGCGATGGCGCGGGAACCTTAGCTCCGAATGACAAGCCTTTTGGGCACGGTTGGCTACTTACATTCGTGGTTCCGTCAATCCAACCCTGATGCAGCGCCTTGCGCCAGCCCGTCTCAAAATCGCCCTTAATTATTGGCTTCCACGTCTCGCGCACCGCATCATACGGGCTGACCATAGGCTCGTCGAGCAGCGTTTGAAAGACATGGTGTGCCGTCTTGCCGCCGTATAGTGGGTCGATCATCGGCTGCACGATGGAAACCGTTCCGTCATAAGCGCGCGCGTCGGACCACGATTCCAGGAAGTGCGCCGCGGGAATATGCCAGTGAGAAATCTGTCCCGTCTCGTCCAGATGCGAGCCAAGGTGCGCAACAATATCGGCCTTGTTAAAAGCATCGGCAAAGTTTAGGTCGGCGGGCGCGGTATAGATGGGATTGGCGTTCAAAATGACCAGCCAATTGACTTTGCCCGCGTTCAGGTCCGAGACAAGCGATTTGAGACCGTCCAACTGCGAACCATTAGCAGGACTATCCGGATCGACATCGAGTGTTGCTAATTCTCCATAGGCGCCAACTGCCGTATTAATCGCCGAAGCCATTGCACGGAGGGATGGATCCTGGTAGACGCCCGGAATCACCAGACTCTTGCCCGCATGAGCTTTCAAATCCTTCGCAATAGCGGCCAAAAACTTCTTCTGCTCATCGGTCCAGCTATAGGCCGGAACCTCAACGCCGGAGACACCAACTGCTTTCGCTAGCTCCGCCGCAAATGCAGGAATCTCGCTCGCCCGCAGACCAAGCCGATGCTCAGCTTTCAACCCCGTCGTCGTCGGGGTGCTCTCAATTGAGTACAACCGGTTCAGCTTCTCAGGACTCTTGCGCCGCTCCGCATATTGACGAACGAGTTTGTGAAAGCCCGGAAAGCTCGCGCCCGAAAGAAAATCCGCGTCGAGAGAAACAATGACATCCGCATCGGCCAGGTCGTACTGGATGTTTAGCCCACTCGCCAATGACGTTCCAGCAATCGCCGGGTCGTACTGCACCAGCGTCGCCTTGGGCCAAGCCTTCTTTACCTCGCCCCACTGCCGCGCCAGAGTCGGTGAAGTGATGGTCGAGCTGAGGAAGTAAATTCCTGTTCCATCCTTGGTTCCGGCCACCTTCAGCCGGAACTCCTGCGCAAACTCCGCCCACTCGCGGCTCTCGCCACGATAAAGCACGTGCTGCGAGCGGTCAGGATCGTAAAGGTCCAGCAGCGCGCCCTGCGTGAACGGGTCCGACGCGCCCTGGTTATAAGGATGCTCGGGATTGCCGTCAATCTTGATCGGCCTGTACTGATCGCTCTTGACCAGCAGCGGCACCGCACCCGTCACAAACGGATGAGCGGTGGCAAAGTAATTCGGCTTGCCCAGAACCAGGTCTTCCGGCTGTTTGACGTAGGGATAAATTGGCTCGTCGGGCTGCTTGGTGCAACCGGCCAATCCGGCCAGCGCCACCGACGCACCCATAAATTTGAGGAAGCCGCGTCTCGATACGTCATCGCCCCACTCATGCGGCGAGCCGGGAAATTCCCGCTCCACGGCCGCTTGAAACTCCGGCGTATTGGCCAACTCATCCACCGAGCGCCAATACTTTCTGCCCTTCTGCCCTTTCAACTGCTGGCGAATCTGAACAAGCGTCATCGTGGGCGTCACCGGCGCAGTGGCTTCGTTCTTGTCGTGCTCCACAGGTATCCTCTCGCTCATCGGTGGCAGACCTCGCAACTGGTGAGGTCTTTGGGGGTGCGAATCTTGTAGTGATCCACAAGGAAGTGGCCCATCTCATCCTGGCTGGTAAATTTCTTGTACTCGAGGGCATCGATAGCAACGGCGCTGCTAGACGCAGCCGCGTCATGGGCGCCAAGCGTCGGCATCTGCAGTGCGGCTACTTCGACGCCGGCCAGCATCGGATCCCGGCTCACACAATTCACGCTTTGCGATGTGGGCGTGCCATCCTTTTCATTGCCCGCCGCGCACCACACCGGGCGGTTCTCTGACGGATTCTCCCACGCCATGTTGTAAATCTCGCTGGTGGGTCGCAGATTCTTGGCCGGATTGCGATGGCAATCCAGGCACCACTCCATCTGCAACGTGTTTTGCGCATACATCAGCGGCATCTCATCCACGCGGCCGTGGCAGCTGGCGCAGCCGATCCCTTTGTTCACATGAATCTCGTGGCTGAAATAAACGAAATCAGGCAGGTCATGCACCTTGATCCACGGCAGCGACTCGCCCGTCGCCCAGCTCTGACGCACCGGCTCCAGCAGTTCGGCGTTGGTCCAAATCTGCGCATGACAGTTGATGCATGTCTTGGTCGGCGGGATTCCGGCGTAACTCGACTTTTCGACCGTCACATGGCAGTACTGGCATTGGAGGCCAAGGCCCTGCACGTGATGCTTATGGCTGAAGGGAACCGGCTGGTCAGGGCGCTGACCTTGCCGAGTCACCCAGGGCGAGCGCTGCAATTGGTCCAGCGTGACCCCCAGAGCGATCACGATCAGCCCCGTCAATACCAGGCTCGCGCGAGCCAGGGCGTTGGAGCTGCGATCGAATATTTGGGACATGCTTGCTATCCTTGCGTTGTTTCCGATTATTCAATGCGCGCGCCGAGCCTGTGGTCGCGCATGTTGTGTAAAAAGTCAATTCATGGCTCACACAACCCGAGAGGTGGAGAACCTCGAACAGTAAATAGAGCAGATGCGAATCGACTCAGGGAAGCACCGAACCAAATAAATCCACACGCAATTTTCGCTGCCCCACCGTGTAATTGGCTGAAAATAAACCAACTTGCGACAATAACACAGCGAGACTCAAAAAGCGATGCCCGACCACTTGCATCCGAGAGGTAACCCTCTCACAAACAAAATAACACGCTTATTCTGGACTACGCCAGTCCAAAATGAAAAAATTCAGCTTCCCCGGATAACTGGGACCATCTTTCGGGAAAAGCTCGTGCGCGCAGCAATCTTCCCTCACCAGTTATATAGTGAGATGAGATTTCTCTATGCTGCGACTCCTGAGATTCATGACCGCCGGCCTGCTGCTTGCCTGGGTGATTGCGCCCGCGCGTGCACTTCCCGGCGCCGGTCCTCGCCACGCACCGATCCCGCAGCAGGAGACAGGCTTTCTCAATCGCACTATTGAGGTGGGCGGTGTTGGTTACCGCTTTGAGGTTTATCTGCCTGAACAGTTCCGTCGCGACGACCGCAAATCCTGGCCGGTAATTTTGTTTCTCCATGGACGCGGCGAGCGCGGCTCGGAAGGGATGTGGCAAACGCAAATCGGGCTGCCCCAGGCGGTGCGCGACCATCCGGAGCGCTGGCCGTTTGTGATTGTGATGCCGCAGTGTCCGCTGCCCCTTTACTGGACCGACGCCCAGATGCTCTCCATGGCCATGTCCGCCCTGGACCAGGAGACATCGGAGTTTCACCTTGATCCAGAGCGCACATACCTCAGCGGCCTTTCGATGGGCGGCTATGGCGCATGGGAGCTGGCGCGGCTCTATCCAAGGCGCTGGGCGGCGATTGCCATTGCCTCCGGCGGCGTCTTCTGGAGTTACGAGCCGGAGCGCTGGCAGCAGGTGTCTACGTTGCCCGCCAGGTACGCTCAAGCGCTGGGCCGGACGCCGGTCTGGCTTTTCCATGGCAGCGACGACAACATAGTAAGCCCGCGCCAAAGCGAGTTGATGTTCTCGGCCTTCAAGGCCTCGGGCGGACATGTAAGGCTGTGGATCTACCAGGGTCTCAAGCACGACTGCTGGACGCGCGCTTTTGATGAGCCGGAGCTGCCGCGCTGGCTGCTGGCGCACCACCTTGAGACAAGGGCGCGCGAAGAATTGCCGTCGCTGGCCGAGCGAATTGTGATTCCGCTGCACCCGCCCGCTCTCAAGCTGACCCCGGCCGTGCTCGATTCGCTGACAGGGGACTATACCGACGGCCGTGGGCGTGTCGTGGCGACCCTTTTCCGTCAGGGCGACTTGCTCTACGAAAAGAACACCCATGGCGAGATTGCCGAGATTGCCGCCGAGTCAAAGACTGTCTTTTTTTATCCCAACGGTTCCAGCCTGAATCGGCTCACCTTCGATCACGACGCCGAAGGCCGCGTGACCTCAGCTGTCTTCCACGACGACCGGCACGAGGAACATTGGGAAAAGCAAGCAGCGTCTTCCCGACATTAGCCCAGGAACTGTAAGACACGGAACCCTGCGCGTCCTGTTTGCGTAGTAGACTCAGAACGGTTTCTGCCAGGAGGCTGTCATGTATTGCAGCGCATGTGGTCAGACTTTAGAGCCAGGGCAGGGCTTCTGTCCAAAGTGCGGCCGCCCGTCAGCGGCGCCGCTTCCCTCTGTCCCCGGCATGGAGTTTCAACTGGAAAACTACTCGGGCAAGATCAGAGCGCTCGGCACGGTCTGGATTATCTACGCCGCTCTTTCCTTGTTGCTGGGTATCGCCGGAATGACCTTTGCGCATGCGTTCTTCTCCCACTTCGGCATGTGGGGAAATCAACACTGGGGAGATGGCTCGGTGCCTCCGCTGTGGTTCGGGCCCGCAATTATGCATCTCATCTGGGTTGCGCTGTTCGGGCGCGCTATCCTGGCGGTTGTCGCCGGATGGGGCCTGCTGGAGCGCACGCAATGGGGTCGAATCGTAGCCATTGTGGCAGCCATCTTAAGCCTGATCAGATTCCCTTTGGGAACCGCCCTGGGCATCTGGACCCTGATTGTGCTGCTTGGCTACCGGAACTCGACACTCTACGAGCAGCTATAGGCAGACGCGGAAAGCTGCCCCGCTCTTGCCTGTCTCTCGGATACAATCTGAACCATGAGCTTCCCTCAAACTCGGATGCGCCGGCTGCGGCGCACGGAATCCCTGCGGGCGCTGGTGCGCGAAACCGCCGTCACGCCCGGCGACCTGATCTATCCCCTCTTTCTCTGTCCTGGCGAAGGCGTTCGCCGCGCCATCGGCTCCATGCCTGGAGTCTTCAATCTCTCCATCGACGAAGCGGTGCGCGAAGCTGAAGAGGCCGCGCGCCTGGGCCTGGGCGGCCTGCTTCTCTTCGGCCTGCCTGAAACCAAGGACGAGCAAGGCACCGGCGCCTATGACGACAACGGCATTGTGCAGCGAGGCCTGCGCGCGCTCAAATCGTCAGGAGCGACCAGGAATCTCGTTCTCATCGGCGATGTCTGCCTCTGCGAATACACCAGCCACGGCCACTGCGGCATGATCGCGGAAACCCGCGACGGCTGGACCGTAGACAACGATTCGTCTCTGAAATTATTGGCGCGCACCGCTGTCAGCCAGGCCAAGGCCGGAGCGGACGTGGTCGCCCCCAGCGACATGATGGACGGCCGCGTCGCCGCCATCCGCCGCGCTCTCGACAGCGAAGGATGCGCCGATACGCCCATCCTCAGCTACGCCTCCAAATTTGCATCGGCTTTCTACGGGCCCTTCCGCGAGGCTGCCGACTCCGCGCCTCAGTTCGGCGACCGCCGCTCGTATCAGATGGACGGCGCCAATTTGCGGGAGGCTATGCGCGAAATCTCGCTTGACCTCGCCGAAGGCGCTGACATGATTTTGATGAAACCCGCCATGCCTTATCTTGACGTGATCCGCGCAGCTCGCGCGCGTACCGGCGTGCCCATCGGCGCTTACCAGGTTTCCGGCGAGTACTCCATGCTTCAGGCCGCATTTGAAAAAGGCTGGCTTGACCGCGACCGCGCCACGCTCGAATCGCTCCTCGGCATTCGCCGCGCCGGCGCAGACTTCATCGTCACCTACTTCGCCAAAGACGCCGCCAAACTGCTCGCCTGAACGGGGTTTCAGCTCCCTCTTTGGTCGCGTATTCCTATCGAACGCAACGGCGGCTTTGTGCTCAATTAGATCCGGCTTGCGGTAATCTTAGGATTCGCGACAAACCGGCCGGGCGCCCATCCTTCACGCACTTTGCGAAGGGTGGGAACCTCAGTCAACTTCAAGCAGCGGCTCCGCAAAGAGCAGACTTCGCCTGTCTGCAAACTCTGCGAGCAAAAAGCAAGTCCATTTTCGGCGCGTCCCTTCTGGAAACAGCCCCGCCCGCCAGTCCTCGTATGAGAACGACGCGGCTGCTCCAAGGTCCAGCGTCTTTTTCTGTCCAGAGCGAGTAAATGCGATTTCGATGTGCCAACGGTTGCCTGGGGAAATTGTTACAACCTTGCAGCGTTCCGATCCGGCTCGCTTGTCGATGGAGAGCACCAGATCGGTTCCCTTCTCCTGCCAAGGGGCAAAGAACATGGAGAACGCTTCCTCAATGGAACACCGCATGGGCGATCCTTTTGCCGATATATTCGGGATCTTCGCACGGAGCTCACCCCAAATGCAACACGCCATCGTAGTAGCGCCTGCTAAGGGTGACCTTCCCCCGATTCTCCTGACGGGACATCAACCAGAATCACATCATCCGCTTGCAGTGACGTGGCATGACCACATCCGCCAGCCGCTTCTGAATGCACGACCATCACCGCCCAGTGTTCTTGCCGCTTTTTATCGCGCCACGCTGCGAGTTCATTGGCGGTTTCTATGCCGCCGCCCCCGAGTCGGACCTGTCTGCCGCATGTGCAGATGAATCCGAGCCTTTTTGTGCTGGGCATATAAAACCGTCTCCTGATTCATCGTCAAGTCTGAGGGCGTGTGTAAGGTCTATGAAGTGCAAAGGGGCTACTTTTGAGCATCGAAGAATCGACAGAATGCTTTGACAGCATTTTTGCCGTCATGCTTGTCGGCTGCGAAAACCACCTTCCCCTGCTTGTCATAGACTGTGATGTAGTAATGGCATAAAAACCCAGGGCAGGCTCCGCTTGCAAAAATGACGTACTCCGCCTCAGATTCATCACGAGCGATAGAAACATTCGGACATACGTTGCGAAAACCATTTGTGAGCAGCGCAGCTTCCATTCCCCCGGAAGATCGCGGGTCAATTGCGACCTTGACCTGACTTGGGAGTGATTGATCTTTGCTTTTCCGGGCAGCCGCTGTAGAGGTGGACTGTGCCGGTGTTCCCACAGCTCCCGCCAGGAGCGCCAAGGCTGTCCAGACGGAGATGAATCGTAGCCTCATGACCTTACCCTTTCCTCTCCCACGTCAGCCCGACGAACTGCCAACACTGGAAGAGTGGCTTGCGGAAATGATACACCTGCCACAAATCCCAACCAACGGACCGGGTTAGGTTTCTCGGGTTATGGCGAAGTTGGTCCGTTATCAGCAGAACGGCCAGATGTGGGACACCACGAACCACAGCCCGCCAAGCCGACGCCTTCTCCCATCCCAAAATATTCAGCTTTTCAAGCCACTTATTTCCTTTTCCCATCCACTTTTTATGCTCTTCGAATTTCGTCTTCTTGCCGCCCGGAATCTCTTGCAAAAAGTGCAAATAATTTGCAGTTAATTAAGTGGTAAATAAGACCATAAGTTCAAACAAATCAATATGTTCCACGTGGAACACTTTTGACCGCGCACCCCAGCCTTTCGCCGTTTTCTAGCCCGGTGCCCCGCCCTCGCCGGGTGCCGGGTGCCCCATCCTTCGCGCACCTTGCGAAGGGTGGGACACGAAAATCTCACCTCGCCGTCCTTCAATGGCACACCAATTGCTGTAATCCAGTTATAGTTTCTGCAAAGAAGCACCAAAAGATCGGAGCAAAGCTGCGCCATGCAAGCACTGGCAACATAACTGATGCCTGGTTCAAAAGGAGACAAAGCATGCACGCGCACGACGTCAAATTCGATCCGGATTTCCAGGTGAATCCTCTCTACGCAGCCGCGAAGGTGGAAGCCAAAAAGGAAGCCGAGCGTACAGGAAAGAAACTGCGGAACTTCGCTTCTGCGCTGGCTGGCGACTACAACGACGGGGAGGACTGTGTTGTAGAACTGAGCGCCGACGACGCGTCCCAGGGGCAGACGAACCGGCAGGACCAAGGCGACCAGAACGGGGAAGCCAAATCAGACGGCGCTGGCGACCCCTCTTCATACTGGGCGTAATACCACTGGGATCCCGCCGGCGTTCACCATCGCAGACAGATTTAATCTCTTGAATCAGGCAGGTTTTGCCGATAAAGCCCGGCAAAGTTTGCCTACTCCGTTCTATTAATCACCCTTGTGCCGGGTGCCCCAGGTCTCGCTTTTGAGACCTGGGATTCCACCTGTTTCAATTAGCCTGCCCCATCTACCCCTTGATAAACGCCAGCAGGTCCGCGTTCACCTTGTCCTTGAGGGTCGAACACATTCCGTGCGGCGCGCCCGGATAGACCTTCAGCGTCGATCCTTTCACCAGCGCGGCCGCAAGCAGAGCCGAATCGTTGATGGGCACGATCTGGTCGTCGTCGCCGTGAAGAATCAGCGTGGGCACGCTGATCTTCTTCAGGTCTTCTGTGAAGTCGGTTTCTGAGAACGCCTTGATGCAATCCAAAACGGCCTTGAATCCTGCCGTCATTCCTTGCAGCCAGAACGAATCCCGCAGGCCTTGAGAGACCTTCGAACCGGGCCGGTTCGCTCCATAGAAAGCCTCCGATAAGTCCTTGAAAAACTGCGAGCGGTCAGCCAGCACGCCCGCGCGAATTCCGTCGAAAACTTCCAGCGGCAATCCGCCGGGGTTGGCTTCGGTCTTCAGCATCAGCGGCGTCACCGCGCCTATCAGCACCGCCTTGGCCACGCGCTTTGTACCGTGGCGGCCAATGTACCGGGCAACCTCGCCGCCGCCGGTGGAGTGTCCGACATGAACCGCGCTCTTCAGATCCAGCGCCTCAGTCAACGCCGCCAGATCGTCGGCGTAAGTGTCCATATCGTTGCCGTTCCAGGGCTGGCCTGATCGGCCATGGCCGCGCCGGTCATGCGCAATCGCTCGATAACCATGTGAGGCCAGAAACACCATCTGGTCCTCAAAAGCATCCGCGTCCAGAGGCCAGCCATGACTGAAAACCACGGGCTGACCCGTGCCCCAGTCCTTGTAGTAAATTTGTGTTCCGTCTGCAGTCGTAATTGTGGGCATAAAAATCTCCTTGGTTCAGGTTGGGGAATCTCTCTTGCCGAGGTTGGGAAAGACAGTCGACTTCGGTCCGGTTATACACGCAAACCGATACTCCAAGTCAACCTTTAGTTTTTCTCTCTGAAACATAGATGCCCGGCAAGGGATCAAGTTGCAGCCTTAGCGCGCTGCAGGCGAAAGCACTCCATCCTTTGCGGCCTCGATATTCCCCGCCCTTGAATTGACCGCCATCGTTCGCGCTTCCCGTTGAAGAAGTTTGCGGAAAATTACCCTTCGCTGCCGCACACTGGCAGATAGAAGAAATGTGCACGGTCCTCGATCTGCCCAATCTGTCAGGGATGTGCCCGGTTTATACCCTGAGAGGTACCCACCCCCCCGTACCCCCGGGGGGTATAAATTTCCCTTGAAAACTTGCCGATCATTTATAACCCGTTTGGAATCAACGCCTGTCGAAAGCCTTCCGACCCCAAAATCTCCCGCATCATGAGATTTGGCCCCGGAAAATCACCGGAAAAATCCGTTTTTCCAGCGAATTCGGGTGGAAAAGGCAGCGACGTTCAAAGCCCCTTCGGGTCGTCGTCGCGCGGAGGCTAGTCCTCCTCGGTCGGCGCGGTATACTCGTTGCCAATGCAAGTTATGGAAAGGCTTATGTTTACTCTGGAGAAGCTTCTCGACAACGCGACCGCGCTCACCATTCTTCTGGGGTTTGTCGGCTATCTAGCCACCGCTTGGAGCGCCAGAATGCTGGCCCGCCGCAAGGATAAGCTGGAGCTGGTGAACCGGCGCCTGAACGAGTTCTACGGGCCGCTTTACATCGCCTTGCAGGCGGGTAATATTGCCTACCGCTCGCTGCTGAAGAAACAGGGGAAGAAGCAGAGCTTTCCCATTCTCGATAGTGAGATGAAGGAGTGGGTGCTGTGGATGAACACCGTCTTCATGCCTCTGAACGACGTCCGCGAAAAGATCATCATCGAAAAGGCATATCTCATCGTTGAGGAACAGATGCCGCAATGCCTGCTCGACTTTGTGACCCACGTCTCCGGTTACAAGGCTGTGCTGGCCAAGTGGGCCGAGGGCGACTACTCCGAGCGCCGCTCGACCATTGGCTGGCCTCCAGAGTTCGACGTCTATGTGGAACGCTCTTATGCGGCGCTCAAGGCCCGGCAGACCGAGCTGCTGCATAGCTTCCCATGGCGGCTATGGCGGTGGATGACCTTTCGGACGCAAAAGTAGCGAGGCGGCATTCTTGCGGCTGGCAAAAAAGCTGGGAAGCCCGTTTGCAGCCGTGACGGCAAACGATGCTTCCCGTAAAGGAGGAGAAAACGATCCTTATTATTGCTTCAGGCCCACGCCGTACCAATAGCTGTAGCCGCTTGTCTGTGTCCACGGCAGGTTGGCGCTGTACTTTGAAAAGACCACCGAATTGCCTACGAAGGTGACGAATACATCATGCTCATAGGTTGCGGTCACCACATGGAAGGTAAACAGCCCGTAACATGGATCGGTCAGTTGACCCGCGCTGCCATATAAGTTGCTGGAATTGAACACAGGCGTCAGCGCTGCATTAATGAGCGTGTTGCCATTCGAATCGGTGACCGTAATGTTGGGGAGTGTGGTACCTGCGGCCGCGGTTACAACAATCGTTGCCTGACCGGTAGAAGGCGTGCCCGTCTCCGCATTGCTTCCCGCAGCCATTGTGACGTTGGCTTTTTCGTAGAAGATTCCGTTATAGGTTCCCGCCACAGTCGGGTCAAAGTCAGGAGTCAATGCCTTCGGCAGGCCGATGATTGAGCCGTTTGGCGTATCCACAATGAAGAACCCGCTGGCTGTGCCGAAAACCGTATCTGTGCCACCGCCGGCGCCACCGACAACCCCGGAGATATAGGTGCCAGAAGCCGACTCCGCCAGACCGCTGAAGTCCATTGTGCCGCCTTGGAAGGCGCCACCCGAGCCGGGGCTGTTATTACCGTAGGGCCAGTAATTGGTATTTGTGCCGGAGGTTGACCCGATGCTAATCGAACCGATTTCAACGCCGCCGAAGTTGGTGCGGAACGACATATAGTTGTAGCTGTGGCTGGCAAAGGTGCCCAAGGTGATTGGGCCGCTCTCCACTGCCGTGATTAATGCCGCTGTGTCGCTGTTCGGTCCCACATTATTCGCCTGAATAACCAGCGCATAACCAGGTACTTCATATGCCGAAATCAGATGCCCCTTGGGATCGTTCAGCGTATAGCTTCCATTCGCGTTGACCGTGTAGGGAATCGTTCCGCTCAGACCGTTGGTAAGGTCGCTGTAGGTGATCGTCAGCGCGGTCGGATCGATAGTAATGGTCAGGAAGTCGCCCACCGATGCCGTCCCGTTATAGGTGTGCGTGACAGCAGCAGGAGCGGCTGGCGTTGGAGGTGGTGTTGCACAACCGGAAAATCCCGCCAGGATCAGCAGGGTACTTAAAAGGCGAATTCGCATAGTACTCTCCTCAGGCAAACCTATTCATGCCCGAGCTTCCGCTATCGGCACAATGTTGTGCCGCTTGGTGGTCAAGCGATGGATTCTAACCCTAGGTAACGTGACTTTTGATTCTGGACTTGAGTGAAGGCAAACAAACAGCCCGTAAACGCAACAAAGCCCCGGTTTGTCCGGGGCTTTGCATTTACTCTTTCGTCAGAAATCAGTAGCGGTAATTCTCCGCCTTGTACGGCCCTTCAACCGGCACTCCTAAGTAGTCGGCCTGCTTCGGAGTCAGCGTCGTCAGCTTCACGCCGATTTTTTCCAGATGCAGCCGTGCTACCTCCTCGTCCAGATGCTTCGGCAAAACATAGACACCGACCTTGTAGCTATCGCGCTTCGCCCATAGGTCGAGTTGCGCCAGCGTCTGGTTGGCGAAGCTGTTGCTCATCACAAAGCTGGGATGGCCGGTGGCGCAGCCCAGATTTACGAGCCGCCCCTCGGCCAACACGAAGATGCTGTGACCGTCAGGGAATTTGTAATTGTCCACCTGCGGCTTTATGTTGAGCCTTGTCACGCCCGGCTCCGCATTCAGCCGGTCCATTTGAATTTCGTTGTCGAAATGGCCAATGTTGCAGACGATGGCTTGATCCTTCATCCGCTTCATGTGTTCGAGTGTGATGATGTCGGTGTTGCCAGTGCAGGTGACGTAGATGTCGCCGCGGCCAAGAGTCTCTTCAATGGTGGTCACTTCGAAGCCTTCCATCGCCGCCTGCAATGCGTTGATGGGGTCAATCTCCGTGATGATGACGCGAGCGCCCATGCCGCGCAGCGAGTGGCTCGAACCTTTGCCTACGTCGCCGTATCCGCAGATAACCGCAACCTTGCCCGCGACCATGACATCTGTGGCGCGCTTGATGCCGTCAGCCAGCGATTCGCGGCAGCCGTACAGGTTATCGAACTTACTCTTGGTCACGGAGTCATTCACGTTGATGGCCGGCACCAGCAACTTGCCCTGCTCCATCATTTTGTAGAGTCGATGCACGCCCGTTGTGGTCTCTTCCGAGACGCCGCGCCACTCCTTGGCAACTTTGTGCCAGTGTTGCGGGTCTTCGGAGTAAACCTTCTTCAACAGGTCCTTGATGACCTTTTCTTCGTGGTTCGACGCGAGGCCGTTGACCCACTTATCGCCCTCTTCCAGCTCATAGCCTTTATGGATGAGCAACGTCACGTCGCCGCCATCGTCCACCACGAGTTGCGGACCTTTGCCACCTTTGTGGCTGAGCGCCTGCAAGGTGCAAGCCCAGTATTCCTCAAGCGACTCGCCCTTCCACGCAAAAACGGGGACACCAGTGGCCGCGATGGCTGCGGCGGCATGGTCCTGCGTGGAGAAAATGTTACAGCTTGCCCAGCGCACTTCCGCGCCCAGGCTGACCAGCGTCTCAATCAGCACGGCCGTCTGAATGGTCATGTGAAGCGAGCCTGTGATGCGTACGCCTGCGAGAGGTTTGGCGGCAGCGTATTTGTTGCGGATCGACACCAGGCCGGGCATCTCCTGTTCGGCGATGGTTATTTCTTTGCGGCCCCAATCGGCCAGCGCGATGTCGGCTATCTTGTAGTCGTGTGCGGCGGTTTCCAGCGTTGAAGTTGCCATAGTGTGTGGGTACTCCTGACTCATTGAGAATATCATTGCGGGATTCCGAGCTACGCAACTGAGCCCCATCCTTGGCGTCTTTGTATCAAGGAGAGAGCCCAATGCTCATCAGTTTGTGCGCCTTCTGCTTTCAGCAGAAACCGCTCATGTTCCGCGCTCCATTAATAGCTGGTCAGCGAACTCTTGGCACCGACGGCGCAGTGACAAGATACTGCCAGTGCCGGGCGGTCAGCAGTAGGGTTAATGTAACAAAGATGGAAATCCCTTGATATGAGCTTGTTATCATACGCCCTGGGGGGAAGTTGAGACGAATAAGGCATTATATTGTCATCTTCAATAAATGGCGGAGAACGGTCGGCCTCAAGTCGACTTTGCACTGGCTTCTCATTCGTACTTGTCGGTTTACGGGTGCTGGGGAGCCCAAATTATGGCGAGTGCATCCTCGTCAGGCCCTGCACCCGCTGGCGATGCGATTGCGCCACAGCAGCGACATGGACGCATTCAGCCAGATCTTCATCGGGGAAGAATACTCGGCTTTGAAAAATCTGGAGAACGCCGTGTTGGTGCTCGATCTGGGCGCAAATGTCGGGTACTCGTCCGCCTGGTTTTTGAGTTGCTTTCCGAATGCGCGAGTGGTGGCCGTGGAGCCCGACCCGCTCAACGTGGAAGTTTGCGGAGTCAATCTCAAGCCGTATGGGGACCGGGCGCTCCTTTTGCACGGCGCGGTCTGGAATGAATGTACGACGCTGTGCCTTTCACGGGGGTCGTACGGCGATGGCCGGGATTGGGCAACGCAGGTAATACGACCTTCCCAAGATCGTGTGGGCGATGTCCGCGCTTGGGATGTGGGAAGTTTGATCGACATGGCCGGTGTCGCGAAAGTGGACCTGCTCAAGGTCGATATAGAACGCGCCGAGTTGGCGGTGTTTGGCGAGACAGCAAAACAGTGGTTGTTTAAGGTGCGTAATATCTGCATCGAACTGCACGGCCCTGATTGCCAGGGAGCATTCTTCAACGCCTTGGGCGGTTTCGACTATGAACTGGAATATTCGGGCGAACTGACCATCTGCAAGAACATACGCATCAAGGGCTCGGCGCACTGATTCGCGCGCTATCGCCTTCAGCAGCGTCGAGCTTCAGCTTCCAGCAGTTGCCGCTTGCGTTCCACTCCCCAGCGATAGCCGGTAAGCGAGCCGTTGACGCCTACAACACGATGGCACGGAACGACAATCGCCACGCGGTTAGTGGCGCAGGCGCGGGCCACGGCGCGGGTTGCGTTGGGCATGCCCATCTCGCGCGCCAACTGACTATAACTGCGCGTCTCGCCGCGGGGAATCTGGCGCAGCGCCTGCCAGACGCGCAATTGAAACGCCGTCCCGCGCAGATCCATCTGCGGTGGCGCCAACTTTTTGGCTGATTTTGGCTGGTCAACAACTACGCGCAAAGCCGCTTCCACCAGAGTGGAAAGTGACGGATCACGACGCACGGTCGCCAACGGAAATTCTTCGCGCAAGCTGGCCTCAGCCTCGACGGAAGTGGCTCCAAGCGCCAGCCAGCAAAGTCCCCGTGCTGTGGCACCAACTACCAGCCAGCCGAAAGGCGAACGTGCGGTTGTGAAGTTGATCTGCTCACCACGGCCACCTTGGGCGAAACGGGCGGGCGTCATGCCCAGTTGCGCGCCGTCATAGCCGCGGCTGGATGAGCCAAATCCGGCGTTGTAGATCGCATTAGTCACGGTTTCTCCTTGTTTGAGCGCGCCGCGAAGGCTGGCCGCCCGCAGCGCTCGCTGATACTGCAGTGGGCTGACGCCGAGCGCCTGCTTGAAGAGCCGTTGCACGGTGAAGAGGCTCAAGCCGACGAGCCGGCCCAGTTCGGCCAGTGGAACCTGGCGGTCGAGGTTGGTTTCGATATGTTCTCGGAGCGCCCTCAGAGAGTTGTTCAGTACATCGGTGGGGCGGCAACGTTTACAGGGACGAAATCCGGCGGCGCGCGCCTCGTCGGCTGAGCGGAAGAAGCGGACATTCGTCCGGAGCGGACGGCGACTCGAACAGCCGGGGCGGCAAAAGACGCCGGTGGTCGCGACGGCATAGAAGAACGTGGCTGTCAGATCTCGGCTGAGAAGCTGCTTCCACGCGGCCTCTGGATCGATGGCCTCGGCTGGAGCAGTTGCCGGGATCATGTTGACTGACATTAACGATTTGGGTTTACCGCTCATGGAAACTATAGTCGCCGATCCGTTTCCTGTCTGCTACCCGATTCTTGCGCGCAATTCAGAATTATGCTCGTGTTACTCTGTATGGCCAGGAGAATACCATGATTACCGAATACATGGGAGTTCATTGCAAAAGTTGCAGAGCACCAATACCAGTTGAGCAAATCTGTCAGAGTACGGTCGCGATCATGACCACAAAAACACTTGACTGTCGAGCCTGTAAAGAACGCCACGAATACGGTTATCAAGACCAATACCGTTTCACCTATGACGATAACAGTAGGGAAGTAAAACCCATTTGGTCGTTGAGTGATGGTCCGCCTCTTCCGCCGCCAATTGGCTATTCCCATTAGCAATGAAAGCGCGAGGATTAAGGGCGTCGCTGTCGCTCCAACATCGCCGCCTCGGCCCGCAACAAATCCTCCTCGGTGTCTACGCCTATGGTGTCGGCTGGAGCGTCGGCTACATAAAGAGCGATGCCGTTTTCCAGCAGCCGCAATTGCTCTAGCCGCTCGACCAGTTCCAATGGCGAGGGCGGCAGCGCGGCAAACCGCTCCAACGCGGCCTTGCGATAGGCGTAAATCCCCAGATGCTTGCGGTAGCCGGTGAAACTGGTGCCGTCGCGGTTGAAAGGAATCGTCGCGCGGGAAAAGTAGAGCGCACGGCCATCAAGGGCGGTGACGACTTTGACGGCGTTGGGGTCGTCAAACTCCACGGGCGGGCAGCGGACGGCCAGCGTGGCTGCCTCGACCTCAGGCCGCTCAAAGAGAGCCAGCAGCGGCGGGAAAAAGGCCGCGGTCAGCATCGGTTCATCGCCCTGAATGTTGACATATATATCGGCATCGATCTGGCGGGCCACTTCCCTCACCCGATCCGAACCACTGGGGCATTCCGGCGAGGTCATCGCCACGGGAATGTTGCGTTCGCGGCAGACGCCAGCCACTTCATCAGAGTCAGTGGCCACCACCACGGGGTCCATCAGCCCGCTGGCGGAGGCCGCGCGCCATACCCACTCGACCATGGGCCGGCCTGCGATGACGCGCAGCACCTTGCGGCTGAGCCGCGTGGAACTGAGCCGGGCTGGAATCACCCCGGCAATACGGAACGTGCTCATGCAGCCGAGTTTACACGAACAGGGTCTGGGTCTATCGGCGGCGCGAGCCCGGTGGTTAAGCAGTGCCGGTTGGACAAGAGTTGGGTTGACCTTAAATCCTGCCGCCCGTAAAATCGAAAGTGGGAGTTGTGCGCGGATTTCACCTTCGTCCAGTCCCCTCGGGCAAGCCCATCGCGGCCTGAGCCTCATCCGGCGGGGTAGCTCAGATGGTTAGAGCGACGGATTCATAACCCGTAGGTCGGCAGTTCGATCCTGCCTCCCGCCACCAATCAAATCAACAACATAAGTAGATATTTCGCTCATGACGCCCTTGCGTGGTTGCACCGGGGTTGCGGGTGGCTGCCGCTCCGCGAGCACCATCTTCGCCCTCTCGACTGGCCGATCTTTGAAGAAGACGTTTGCAACTGGGACGAGATGGTCATACCTATCCGCAGTATCAACGGCTGCCCGCTCTAATCGAAGAAAACAAAGGCCGCGACGGAGTTCCTTCCGTCGCGGCCCTCGGTCAAGATACAAGTTAGAAGGTGAACTTCGCAGAAACTTCCATCAGGCGCCTGCCAAGCTTATAGGGAGCCGAGCCGAAGCCATTGGAAGGATTGTAGGAGGCAGTGGAGTTTGATGCGCCGTTCAATTGCAGAATGGTCTGCTGTGCATAGCCCGTGCCGAAGCTATGCACCGGATGGTTCAGGAAGTTGAATCCCGCAAAGCGAAGGCGCAGGTTGCGGCCGTCGCCCAGACCGATGTTTTTCTCCAGAGTGAGGTCGGAGTTGAAGAATGCCGGGCCATGGGAGTAGGGCTCGATGTACTGGCCATTCGTCCCCTGTGCCGGCACCGCAAAACAAGCCGGATTGATGTACTGATTCGCAGTCCGATTCGAGCGCGGGTTGCAGGTGAGTACGGGTTGCAGGCTGACATCCGGCGTGCCGAGGATCGTCTGTGATTCAACCGAATATGCCCCACTGCCGTCGGTCGGGGTGATGGTGCCCTGCATATAGTAATCCGGCGAGGGGCTGACGCCAGTTTGCATGTCGGGGCCGCTCTGGATATTGGTGATGCCAGAGATCAGCCAGTGATTGATGACTCTGCCCAGAGAGTGGTCATCCGTGATCTTGCCTACTTGGTACGAGTAGCTGAAGTTGATCACCTGGGTACGGTCAAAATTCAGCGGACCATAGTTGTTTCTGAGGTTGAACGGGTCCATGCCGGCCGTCCAGTTGAAATCCGCCGAGGAGCCGAGAATGCCGAGCGCCTTGGAGAAAGAGTAGTTGACGTTGAAGTTCAGAGGACCGACGCGTTTGATCGCTTCGACCTGGAGGCCGTTGTAGTTGGCGAAAGTGTTGTGCTCCGGCACAAGGATCTGGCTGTATTTCGGGAACGGCCGAGCGTTCTGAATGGCCTTGTCACCGGCGTAGTTGTAGATGTTGTCGAGGGTTGCAATCTGTTGCGGTGTGCAACCGGTCGGATTGCAGGCGTTGCCGCCGTTAGCCAGCGCGTTGATAGCCGCCGCCGCTGTGGGCGTGAACAGGGTCCCTACCGGGATCGCATTCACGTTGTTCAGAACGACTGTCTGCGTGGAGCCGTTGTTCATCATCGAGTTGGTATTGTTGCCGGCATACGACGCTTGGAGGATCCAGTCGTGAGGCATTTGCCGCGAAATGCTGAGACTATAGGTTCTGGTCTCAGGCTCTTTGTTGTCGTGGGGATCTAGCCCATAAATGGTTGACGGCGAAATGTAGGTTTCTGTGCTGCTGGTGCCCGTATTGCCATAGGTGTTGGGATTGAGATGGAGCGTGCCGATGCTTTTCAGCGTGGTGTCGCCAAAGCCCATCAAGTCAGCGTAGCGAACGTGTTCCGCCTCAGCAAATTCGTTGGTTACATCGGTGACCGAGTCGTGGAAGCGGTAAGCGCCGAAGCCGCCGCGCACCACGGTCTTGCCATCTTTCCGAACATCCCAGGCGAAGCCAACGCGCGGCTCGAAGTAGGTCGGCGGGGCGTTGTACAAGCCTGCATCGGGAACCGACGACGGCGATTGCTGGTGCCAGGTGACGCCGGGCAATGGATTGGTTGTGGCGTTGTACGTAGTGTTGTAGAGGGCGGGGTTCCAGATGGCGGCGCCGACGCCGTGCTTATCCTGCCACGCGCCGAGCCTGGAGACGCGGACGCCGAAGGTTAAGACCAGATTCGAGGCTGTGTGCCATGTGTCCTGGGCATAACCATCGATGTCCCAGAAGTACAGGTTCGTATAGGGATTGAAGTTCTGCTGGTGCCAATCCTGAAACTGCCCTTCAAAGAAGCTTGCCAGGGCATTGCCGCTGGTGGCCTCTCCGCCATTGGGATCATAGGCGGGCGAGCCGTCAAGATAAGTCCCGTTGTAACTGGTAAAGTAACAGCCAGCGCACAAGACGCTGCCGTTGGTGGCGTAGTAGTAGCTCTGAATCACGCCATTGGTCTGCGGAGCGGTCGAGGTCTGGTTGTTGGTGGTGCGCTGGCCGAAGACGCCTGCCTTGAAGGTGTTCTTGCCGAAAACCTTGGTGAGGTTGTCGCCGGCGTTGGGCTGGAGCTTCTTCAACTGCATAGGATTGAGGGAGACGTCAGGCCACAGACCGAGCGGCAAGCCGCCATAGGGCGTGTAGGTGCCCAACTGCGGATACTGCGTATCTCCATTGTTGAATGCGCCGTCGTATGGATAACCGATGGTGGATGATTGCAGCGCGGAGGTCTCACGCGGTTCAAAATTCTGCTGGAAGTCCATGATGGTTGCGTAGAGTTCGTTGGTCAGGGTGGGCGTAAAGACGGTGACGTAGTTCGCCGCCGCGCTGTGCCCCCAAATGTCATTATTGACGCCATAGCCGGGCGTATTCACAGCGCCCATGAGGCTCGATCCCGTCGGCGAATAATACGGCACCTGCGGCTGGCCCTGCTTGGACTGTTCATAGCTGTAGCGCGCGAAGAACAGATTGCGCGGGCTGATGGCATAGTCCACGCGACCGACATATTGTTGGACGTTGTTATCCACCAGGTTGAGTTTGTCATAGTTGTAGCCGTCGGTGCCCGTCGCGGTCCGCGTCGGAAGCGGCAGCGTTTTGTTGATCAGCGCCATTGCGCCGGGGTCAAGAAACGCAGCGATATTGCCGTTGTTGAGCGTCGACCAGTCTTTGCCCACAGTAGGCGCTTGCGTGAGTGTCCAGTAGTTGCCATTGGTGGCCATCGGCCCGAGGTAGTTTGAAATCTCCGTCTGGCTGAAGTCGCCATTGCGCATGTTTTGTGTCGGCACCAGGGCATGGATAATTGCGCTGCCGGCGCTGCCGTAGGCATACACATTCTTCTGGTCGTCAAACTCGGCACCAGCGAAGTAGGTGAGTTTCTTCAAGTGAGGGACTGTGCCGCTGATGGTCCCGCCGGGATAGATAAAGCGGTCGTCGGGGCGTGCAATGTTGTTGAATTTCGACAGCCAGTCGTTCGAGTTGAGCTGGCTGGTGCGCGCGTAGATATAGAGCGATCCGTGAAGATCCTTGGTTCCCGCCTTGGTCACGGCCTGGATAACCACAGGTCCGTTCGATTGGTCGGCGCCGAAGTTGGAGGTCTGCACCTGCACTTCGCTTACAAATGAGTCATTAATGTTCTGCAGGCCTGAGCCGAAGCTGCCGGCGTCCGTCAGGTTTGCGCCGTCGAGCTTCAGGGTGATGCCGGCCACCGGAGAGCCGTTGGAGGAGTACGGAGTTGGCTGCCCAACCTGAACCTGTGAAAAGTCCGGCGCGGTATTGGTGGACCCCAGATTGCGAATGGCAAACCCAGGGAGTATCTTCTGCAATTCGGTGGCGTCGCGGCCAACCACCGAAAGGCGGTCGAGGTCACCGGCGGAGATGGTAGCGCTGAGTTGACCGTTGTCGAGCGGCAGGGCCGCAACAGTTGAAGCGACGGTAATCGACTCGGTTGTGGCGCCAATATTGAGACGCACATCGGAAAGAACGAGGCTGTCACCGGGGTTCAAATGAATGTCGGACCGTACCAGTTCCTTGAATCCGGTCTCCTGCACCGTGAGCTTATAATCGCCGCTTGGAACAGCCTCAAATGTGAAGGCGCCGGAGCCGTTGCTGACAGACTTGCGTTCTGCCCCGCTTGCCAAGTTTTGCAGCGTGACCATCGCACCCGAAACGATAGCGCCGGTCGAATCCTGAACAGTGCCGCTGAGTGACGCGCTGCCGACCTGCGCTCGCAGGGCTGCGCCTGAGATGAGCAACAGTATCAGTGCGAATAAAGACGATATGCACGCCCACGAGAGCGGCTGCGCCTGGTTTGTTATGACTCGTTTTTCTGCGATTTTCACCAAAGCCTCCGGTTCAATTCCTTCTATGCCGCTCAAGTCGGCCGTTTTGCCGGGCGGATAGAACGGAAAAATCCAAATTTATGTCGCACAGGCCTTATAGTGATCTTCGATTTGCTGTGCCAAGGTCCTTACGGAAAGCACAAAAAATCCTTTCGAGTAAAGTTCCCTATAAGTTCTTTGTTTTGTTCAATTATTGCTAAGTTTTAGATGCAATTCTTTACCTGTAAAGAGTCGTATAGTGTGTTATTGAATTTCTGAATTCGATTTTGCTCTCACAACCTGGGCTTGATTTAGTCCCGAGGGACTGCCGTTTGTGTCGAGTTCTGCCAAATTCTGCCCTTCTGACCCGACATCAAACAAAGCAATGCATATGGTGGCTCGGCGGACCGCAGGCCAGACCCTGAGGCTGAATTTCAGGCTGTGACTGGAACACCGATTTCCCCTGCCTGGTACGAGGCACAGGACTCTCGAATCGTCCATCCTGCGATGAGCAGGCTGGGTGCGAGCGCGGGTGCGGTGTCGCCGAGCGCGGCGAGAGTGGAATAGAGGATTTGCTGGCCAGGCTGCGCGGCACGCGAAACTATGGCACAGGGGAATTCTGGAGGCAGGCCCTCGTCGAGCCATTGCCGCGCCAGCGACCGCAAATCGCGGCCCGGCATGTAGACCACGCGGGTCGAGTCTTCCAGCGACGGCAGGCCGTCCGGTTGTGATTGTGCGTGGTGGCCGGTGGAAAAGATCACGCTCGACGCGGTGTTGCGGCTGGTCAGCGGGCAGTTGATAGCAGCGGCTGCGGCAAAGGCAGCAGAGATGCCGGGAACAATCTCAAACGGGATATCTGCTTCGGTGAGCGCGGCTATCTCTTCGGCGGCGCGCCCAAAGATGAGTGGATCGCCACTCTTGAGCCGGACGACGGTGAGATGTACGCGTGCATTCTCCACCGTCAGCACGTTGATCTGCTCCTGCGTGATGGCCTTGACGCCACAGCGCTTACCCACGTTGATGATCTCTGCGGCAGGTTGCGCAAGTTCAAGAATCGCTTGCGGAACAAGGTCGTCGTGCAGGATAACATCGGCTGATTGAATAAGGCGCAGCGCCTTGACGGTCAGCAGGTCGGGATCACCGGGACCAGCGCCAACCAGATAAACCTTCCCTGATAATTCAGCGCATTCATCCTCGCACTGGCGAAATTCCAGTTGGCTCGAACGGCTAGTGGCGGAATCGTAAATCTCGCGGTGGGCCAACTGGTGAAGCAGAGCCTTGCGCGCCTCGCCGGAGGGATGATTGGAGAGAATCTCCCGGCGCAGTCTTCCCAGATCTTCAAGCCACGGGCCGAGGTCAACTGGCAACTGCTCGTCGATTTCGCGGCGCAACCGCTGCGCAAACGCAGGACTCTCGCCGGATGTTGAAATTGCTATCTGCAATTTGCCTCTGCGGACTACCGAACCAAAATAGAAGTCGCAGTGAGGAGGGTCGTCAACACTGTTCGATAGAATGCCACGCTCGACAGCTCCTCGGTATACGGCAGCGTTGACCTCTGGGGAGCTGGTTGCGGCGACAATCAGAGAATTGCCATCGAGATCAGTAATTTCAAAGGGCCGCTGAATCCATTCGATCTTGCCATCTATTGCAAGCTGACGAATTTCAGGCGTTGCTTCCGGCGCGACAACGCGAAGGCGCAATCCCGTCTTGAGCAAGCTGCGGATTTTCTCGAGCGCAACTGTCCCCGCGCCTACTACCAAGCCAGGACGACCATCGAGTTTGAGAAAGATCGGCAACAGATTCATGACATCCTCAATCGGCCACACCGTGAGGTACACGGCCCGTGGGCAGGTCGCGCTCCACGGCCTCCAGAACTTCACCGGCGAGTTGGGCGCGCAGTTCGTCGTTGCTGTGCCGCGCAAACCATGCGCGCAGATTTTCTTCAGGCGAGCGGTTGGCGAGATAGTGCCGAAGCAAACGCTCGATGGCTTCAGGCACCAGCGGCGCGGGACAGCGATAGCCTACAGGGCGCGCGATGGAAGCGTGTTGGCCAACCGCTCCGCCGAGGCAGAAATAATATGCGTCAGTGAGTTTGCCCTCATGCTTGATCTTTTTCCCCTCGATGCCTATGTCGGCGATCCAATGTTGTCCGCAACTGTTCGGACAACCGGTGACGTGGAGCCTGAGCTGCTGGTCAAACTCGGGCAGCCGCTCTTCAAGCTCATCCACGATCCACCGGGTAAAGCCTTTGGTCTCCGTGATGGCCAGCTTGCAAAATTCCGTGCCCGTGCAAGAGACCGCGCCGCGCCAGAACGAAGAGCCGTCCACCTGTAGGCCGAGTTGGCCCAATTCACGCGCCAGTTCTGCAGTCCGTTGATTGGGAATGTCGATGAAGAGTAGATTTTGCGAGACGGTAGCGCGCAATGCGCCGCTGCCGAAGCGCTCTGCAAGCTCGGCTGCTGCCTCCAACTGCTCTCCGCTCAGCCGACCGCGCAGTACCGACGCGCCAACATAACTCAAACCAAGCTGGCGCTGCGGATGAATGCCCGCGTGGTCGCGGAAGACGTCATCTGGAACCTGCTCCGGCGCAGCAGGAAGTAATTTGAAATCAAGGCGCGAGTGAAGCTCGGTGAGAAAACTGTCGGCGGTCCAGCCTTCTTTCAGGAAGAGATACTTCATGCGCGCTTCGTTGCGGTTTTCGCGCAGACGCTGCTGGTCGCGAAAGATTTCTGCTATTGCACGGGCCACGCGGACAGCCTGATCGGGAAGTACAAACGCATTGAGGCGGACAGCTAAGTGAGGTTCCTTTGAGAGTCCTCCGCCCACGCGCAGCGAATAGCCAATCTGGCCATTGAGCTTCACAGCCGTGAAGGCTATGTCGTTGATTTCCGGATAGGAGCACCACGATGGGCAGCCGGTGACGGAGATTTTGAATTTGCGCGGCAGGTTGTAGAAATCCGGATTCCCTTTGAGCAGTTCTGAAATCTCGGCGGCAAGCGGTGCGGCGTCGATCAACTCGTCGGCGGCCACTCCGGCCAGCGGGCAGCCGGTGACGTTGCGAACCACATCTCCGCAAGCTCCCTTGGGCGAGAGTCCGATGGCGTCGAGCGCATCGACAATTTCGGGCAGCGACTCGATGGTTAGCCAATGGAGCTGAATATTCTGGCGCACGGTAATATCGGCTAAATTACGCGCATATCTGCGCGTCAACCCGCCAATGGCGCGAAGCTGTGAAGAAGAGATGATGCCGTTGGGAATGCCAATGCGCATCATGAAGAATTCAGAGGTCAGGCCTTCGCCACCTTTGCCGCCGGTGGCACCCACTCCGTCGCCCTGCGTATAAATGCCCCACCACTTGAAATAAGTGGAAGCCCAGTCTGGCAATACGCTTTCGCGGCCCTGCCGGGCAAAGGAGCGCACCTCGTCGAATGCGGCCCACGGGTTCTTTTCGCGCTTCAGGCGCTCGGCCTTTTGGGCTTTCGTTTCTTTCTCTTGAATTGCTTCAGTCATTTTTCCTCATCGGACAAAAACAAAAATCCCGCGACAGCGCTAGCTGTATCGCGGGCATTTGGGAACCGTGGATTTCGATCTGAACTTTAGACCCAGGTCACCTCGCCGCGCGGAGGAGCATACAGCAGCGACAACAGGATTGACCGGTCATAGACGAATATTACGGGTGACCAACTCCAAAGTCAAGGTGGACACGGAGAGCTGGTTCAGGGTTTAACCTGTTGACAAAAATTCGGAAGTTCGCTAATTTAAGCAAACAAGGTCGTATCCGAGATGCAAACTATTCTCATCAAAATCGCGTGTTGTTGCTGTCTTCGCTAGCGCCCGCTGGCCTGTCCGCGATTTTTGTCCGTTCTGCCACAAACTTTCTCCACTGAAACTTCAGGTACAGAATGACCGTGCGCACACTCATTTCTGCACTCACGCTTGAGCGCTCTGCCTCCTTAGCAGGCAGGCCAGGAATCGCGTGTTGCTGTTGTTGGCGATGTCGCTTACTCTTGCCCCGCGGCTGAATTCCCTCGCGGTAATGAAAAACAAAATTCAAAGGAGAACCCAAAGTGCCAAGAGCTCTTGATGCTCTTATGTCCGCTTTTCTGCGCCGGTTGCCGCTGTCGATCTCTGCTGTGCTTTTTCTTCTTGCTGTAGCGGCTAACCTGCCCTTGGCCGCGCAGGACGACATCACCACGCAAAATGCGACGTCCGCATACAATGGCGCATTCATCACCGGGCCGGCATCGAATCCGTTGAGCTTCCTGAATGGCGCGGCCTGGCGCACTACCGGCAACCCGGCACCTTATGACTTTCACGACTTTGCCCCGGCGACCTACCTTGACGCGAAGCTGCCTAACTGGATCGATCTGCAAGCCGAAGAGCGGTTTCGGTATGAGGCGTACGACAATTCAAACCTCAAAGCGAACGTCGACGACTCCTACCTGTTGAACCGATTCCGGTTTCAGGTGGATCTGCATACAACCAGTTGGTTCCGGATTACGGCGCAGGTGCAGGACGCCCGTGCGGGCTTCCAAAACCCGCCGATCGGACCGCCGAACACAGTTCGCTGGGATCTCAAGTTGGCGTACGTGGAAGTTGGCGCCCCGGAGAAGCACTGGTTCAGCTTGCGCGTGGGCAGGCAGCTTATCAATTACAACAACACCATCATCGCCGACTCCCAGTGGCGCAACCAGGGCCGCTCGTACGATGCCGCGGTGCTGAACCTGAACGCAAGGCACGAGCATCTGGGCATCTTCGCCGCTTCGGCTGTGGTGCCGGAGGCTTATGGCGTGAGCCCGCATCAGGAAGGAAATAACATCTACGGAGCTTACGGCCGCATTGATGATTTTCTTGTGCCGCACTCCAACCTTGAGCCGTTCTTCCTTTGGCGCGTGCAGCCGGCAGAGGTCGTGGAACCGGCTGCAGCCAAGACTAGCGGGAAGGAAAACGAGAAGGCCTTTGGCATACGCTTCAAGGCACAAGCCCACACGGCGCTTGATTATGGGGGCGAGGTGATTCTCGAAACCGGCACGGTGGGATCGCAATCGATTCGAGCCTCGGCCACGCAGGCAGGAGCGGCATACCAG
>JBEKQD010000033.1:0-63515 GCA_049520075.1 Occallatibacter sp.
CACAGCGAAAACAGCGAGAAGTATTCTGCGCATGGAACCTCCTTGATTGAAAGCATTGTATCGTGAAGTTGTTTACCGCACGTCGCCGTCCCTGCCAAAGTGCAGATGGAGCAACCGCTTCAGCTCCGGAGAAAACTCCTGCACCATGTGCTCTGCTGCGATGAAACCCACCTCAAGATGGCCCGTCTGCACCCCCTGCACCAGCGGTGTGTAGTGATGCAGCCACCACATGGTTGCAATCATTGAGCTGCCGTAAGCGCCGGAAAGCTGCGGAATGTCCAGTGTCTTGTCGCCGTTGCGGTTGTACGTGAGAAAGGTCATCTTCAGCGCGTGGCCCGAGCGGTGAAAAAATCCCGAGCATCCGCAGGCAAAATAGCGCGGGTCGGTGCCCTCTAGCTCGCCCATGCTCTCGTGAACTGTGTTCTGGATCAGGTTGCTTCCGTAGCTCGAGCCAAGCCGCCGCGCAAAGCCGCCTGAAGTCCTGGGCCAGGCCGCCGGATCGGGGATGGTCTGCAAATACAAGGCGGTCGCCACTGATTCCACATGGATTGCTGGCGAGCGGCCGTCTTCGCTCACCCAGCGTTGCCAGCGTTCGTGGCCGTCCATCGGCACATACCGTCCCGGCTCGAACGGCCCGTTAACGGTGAGTGACTGCGCAAGCGACTGGGCATAGGCCAAGTACGGCGCAAAAAAGAGCGCAAGCAGCACAATCAGAAATTTCAGGGTCACACATCCATTCTCAATGAAAAATGCAAAGAAATGCAGGGCGAGCGCCGAGAAAAGAAAAAACTGCAAAATTAAAGAGATCTCCCCAGCTGGTTTCCGATTTTATACTGTTGGGCCGGTTTCCATCACGTCGAAATCCCTTGGCGCCCACGCTCAACCGATGGAATTATTTTGCTTACAAGCCTTTCCGCCCTCTTGTAAAATCCCCGCATGAAGGGAAACCCGAAGGTCATCGCTCAACTGAATCGTGCGCTCCGAGAGGAGCTCACCGCCATCAACCAGTACTTCGTTCACGCTGAAATGTGCGAGAACTGGGGCTACGATCGGCTATCAAAGTACATCAAAAAGCAGTCCATTGACGAGATGAGGCATGCCGAATCGCTCATGGAGCGCATCTTCTTTCTCGACGGGATGCCAACCATGGACCCGCTCGCCCTTTCCATCGGCAAGAACGTCAAGGCCATGATCGATGCAGACCTCAAGCTCGAGCTCGGAGCCGTCGAGCTCTACAACGAGGCCGCGCGCATTGCGGCCGAAGAGAAAGACAACAGCTCCCGCGATTTGTTTATCAAGCTTCTCAAGGACGAGGAAGATCACGTGGACTGGCTCGAAGCCCAGATGCATCAAATCACCGAGCTTGGCTACGAGCGCTATCTGACCACGCAAACCAGCGAAGCCGAGTAGCCACAAATTCCTGCACCTTCTCCTGTGCCGCGTGAATCCAAAGCAGCACAGGAGAAACTGTCCCCATGTCTCAACAGATTGCATTCATCACCGGCGGAAACCGCGGGCTTGGATTCCAAACCGCGCTTGAACTAAAGGACGCCGGCGTTAAGGTTGTCATCGGCTCACGCTCCCTTGCGCAGGGCGAACAGGCCGTTGCCAAACTCCGCGCAGCTGGAGCGGACGCTGACGTGCTCCAGTTTGACATCACCAATCCAGCCGACCACAAGGCCGCTTACGATTACTTCAACTCGCGCTACGGCAAGCTCGACATTCTGGTCAACAACGCCGGCATCGCCGCAGGCCCATTTCCCGGCAACGGCCATGAGCACTCCGTCACCGAGGTCGCGCCGGAACTCCTGCACAAGGTTTTCGAAACCAACTTCTTCGCGCAGGTAGCGCTCACCCGCGCGCTGCTCCCTCTGCTGAAAAAGAGTCCCGCGGGCCGCATCGTCAACCTCTCCAGCATCCTCGCTTCGCTCACTCTTCACGCCGATCCCGCATCGCCCATCTTCGACGCTAAATCTTTCGCCTACGACGCCTCCAAAACCGCACTCAACGCCTTCACCATCCATCTCGCCCATGAACTGCGCGACACCAAAATCAAGGTCAACTCCGCTCATCCCGGCTGGGTAAAAACCGACATGGGCGGCCCGAACGCACCCATGGAACTCAGCGAAGGAGGCAAAACCAGCGCCGCTCTGGCCACTCTGCCCGACGACGGCCCCACCGGCGGATACTTCCACCTCGGCAAGCCGCTGCCCTGGTGACTGGTGGTTTCGTGCGCCGGTTTTGAAAGGAGCACGATTTCACGGGCTGTGGAAGAATTCGGGGTTTCGAGTGAGACTGGCGGAAAACGTCCCTCCGGGGCTAAAGCCCGCGTTAGTTTGCTGGCTTTATGCGGGGGTTGAAACCCCCGCTTCTCTCCGTTTTGAGTCTTTCCGCAAGCTGTTCAGTCGTGTCGATAATTGCCACAAAACTCCAGGCTTTAGCCCCTGCGGGATAAATCTCTTAGCGTGCTGTACTCTCGGTCGATTTGCCAAATGTTGCCCAGGCCATAACCGAGCCATAGATCATCGAAGAGGAATCAGAGCAAGAAAACTGTTTGCCATCCCAGGGAACTATCCGCCCCGCGCCATCGTAACTTGACCCAAGGAGTCGCCGGGATGACAGGTCATCTGAAAATTGCATTGCGACATTTGAGGAAGTCGCCGGGTTTTACGGTGACGGCAATCATCACCCTGGCGCTTGGGATTGGCGCGAACGCAGTGGTCTTCAGCGTGCTGAACGCCATTGTGCTGCGGCCGCTCAACGTGTCCGATGCGCAGAGCCTCTACATGGTGCAGCGCTTCCAATATCCATCGCACTCTTATCCCGATTATTTGGATCTGAGAGACCGGAATCGGACGTTTGCGAGCCTTGCAACGTACAAGATCTTTGGCCCGGTTGGAGTTGATTCCGGCGGAAATCCATCGACTGCATGGCCATATCTGGCCAGTGGAAACTACTTTGACTCGTTGGGCATTCAGCCCTACTTGGGGAGTCTTTTTCATGCCGCGGATGAGCACGGCACAAACAGCGCTCCGTATGTTGTGCTGAGCTACGCGTACTGGCATGGGCATTTTCATGAAGATGCGGGTGTTGTAGGGCGGACGATCGAAATCAACAAGCACCTGTTCACAATTATTGGTGTGGCGCCTCCTGCGTTTCGAGGTACTGAGCTATTCTTTGCGCCAGCGTTTTGGATTCCTATGGTCGAACAGCCAACGGTCGAGGGCGAGGACCAGCTGAAGTACCGCGGCAACCACTCCGCGTACGTAATCGGACGTCTGAAACCGGGTGTGACGGCGGCGCAGGCGACAGAAGACCTGAATTCCCTCGCCGCTTGGCTCGCCAAAACCTATCCCGCGGAAGACGATGGCGTGAAGTTCTCGCTTGCCCGTCCTGGCCTGATTGGTGACATGCTCGGCGGTCCGGCCCGGGCGTTCATGGGCGGCCTCATGCTGCTTGCCGGGCTTATTCTGCTGGCGGCGTGCGCCAATCTCGGCAGCCTGTTTGCGGCGCGGGCGGCGGATCGTGCCAAGGAAACGGCGCTGCGCCTTGCGCTGGGATCGCGCCGCGGGACGATCCTGCGCCTGATGCTCACCGAGGCGATCATGGTTTCCCTGGCAGGAGGAGCTCTGGGGCTCGCCGGAGGAGTGGTGATTCTGCACGTGCTCAGTGCGTGGCAGCCGCTCCCGGATGTTCCCATCAACGTGCCGGTAAATCCTGACGCGGGCACATACATTGTGGCGCTATTGCTGGCGCTCTTCAGCGGCCTGTTCTTCGGAATGGTGCCGGTGCGGCAAGTTTTGCGTGCGGATCCTTGGCAGGTGATTCGCACCGGTGCTGCGGGTGTGGCTGGTATGCGGCGGTTCACCATGCGCGATCTTTTATTGGTAGCCCAAATTTCGATTTGTGCGGTCTTGGTGACGTCGTCGTTGGTAGCCGTGCGCGGACTGGCTCGCTCAATGAACAGCAGATTCGGTTTTGTGCCGCAGAACGTAATGCTGGTTGAGAGCGACCTGCACATGGCGGGTTACACCAAGGAGCGTGCGCCGCAAATGCAGCAGCGCATGATTGATGCTGCAGCGGCCATTCCGGGCGTCACGGAGGTCGGTTATTCTGACGATCTTGCGCTAAGCCTTGGCGGCAGCGACTCCTTTGTTTACACCGACGCCACCACAGATTTCCGGCCGACCAATGAGGCTGCCGACGCCATGAACTACAACATTTCGCCCGGCTACCTTCAAGCTGCGGGCACTCGTCTGCTGGCCGGGAGAAATCTCACCGTGCACGACGACGACAAGGCGCCGAAGGTGGCCCTCATCAACCGCCAGTTTGCCGTCAAAGTTTTCGGATCGGTCGACAAAGCAATCGGCGGCCATTTCAAGTACTGGGGCGGAGCGCGTGCGGAAGTAGTGGGCGTGGTGGAAGACGGCAAATACCGGACGCTGACAGAAGATCAGCAGCCTGCCATGTTCTTCTCGTTTCTTCAGCAACAATCCACCAGCACATGGCTGCTGGTGAAGTCCAATCGCGATCCGCAAGAGATCTCCCGAGCACTCGACCGCTCGCTGCATGGTCTCGATGCGGGATTGCCCTTCAAAGTAAAAACCTGGAATCAGGAAATGAGTTCTGCTTTGTTTGCCGCGCGCGTTGCCACCGTGGCTCTTGGCGTTCTGGGGTTGCTCGGCGCCATGCTGGCGGTCACGGGCATCTTTGGCATGGCTTCCTATACGGTCAGCAAGCGGCTGCGCGAGTTGGGGATTCGCCTCGCGCTCGGCGCGCGCCGCAAACAAGTTCTGCGGGCAGCTCTGGGGCGCGCGTTCGTCCTGCTGTCAGTAGGCTCGGTCGCGGGATTGGTGCTCGGCGTTCTGTCTTCAAAGTTGCTGTCGTACATCGTCTACCAGGCAGTCCCGAGGGATCCGTTTGTGCTGTGCGGAGTGGTCCTGACCATGCTCATGCTCGGCCTGGTCGCTGCGTGGATTCCCGCGCGAAAAGCGCTCGCGGTGGATCCCATCATCCTGCTGCGCGAGGAGTGAACCTCCGCGGGAACGCTCATCCGACGCACTATCGCTGGGTGCCCGATCCATTCCACGTTTTTTTGCGGAATGGGTGGGAAACCACGAATCTTCATAGCACGTGCTCTGTATCAGGGCACGACTTCAAGGCCTGCCCTGAGCGCAGCCGAAGGGTGCCACAAAAACCCTGGGCTTCAGCCCCTGATGAAACACTTAGTTGAGCAAGAAACACCTGGAACTGTCGTACAAACTCCCGCGGACGCCTTCATCGCGGCGCGTTGAATTGAGGGGATCGGCTCTGGGGAAAGTAGCAGACTTCCATAATCCGGTCCATCAGAACTTTGGCCTCGTCTTCGCTGACACCCGATGCCAGTGTGCGCGACCAGCCGTTCGCTGTGATGCAGACCTTGCTTCGGGTATACCCCGCCCCGTCAGCATTATTCACCCAATACGGGGCAATGTATCGAAGATTCTCCATCCGGCTCGTCTGAAATGTGCGAGTGAGCACCTCAACCCCAAAAACCCTCCGCTGAATCGTCATTTCCGCCGCGGTAAGAGCCACGCGCGTTGTGCCTCCGAGACCCCAGATCAAGCACCCGACAAAGATGCATCCGCAAACCACCCACCCCGCCAGCCCGTACAAGTTGGAAGTGGACTGATCCGTGCCGTCTAGCCACTTCTGGCCCATATACACCCCGCCAACAATCCAGAAAACCAAACATCCGGCCAGGAACAACTCTTTCCAATCCAACGGCGACGGAATCTCTATGAGAATGCCTTGTTCCGTGCGCTCCCAATTGAGCCTCCCAGCCAGATTTCCGAGCATTGTCGCACTCCTTACGCCCCGATGTTAGCTGGAATCCCTTTCTCGACACAACCTTCTTCCAAACACTGCAGGCCTTGCTTGGCAGTGAAGATCGCTCCGACTGTGCCCTAGTAATGCTCTTATCTCTGCGCTCTTATCTCGACTATCGAATCCCGGCAGCGTTTAGGTGGTCTGAGTATTTCTTATCACTACCCTGAATGTGGATGGTCAGCCAGTCCTTCAGAAAATCAAGGGTCTCGAGTGAGACTGAATTCTCGCCGCTCTTGTATCTTGATTGCAGGTCCTCTGCCTGCCTTACCAGCAGCTTGTGTTGTTCCTTGTGCTCAACAGCCGGATACCCCGTCCTGACAAAGAACTCCTCTTCGCGAGCGAAATGGAATTTCGTGTAGCTGATCAAGTCATCAAGAACTTTCCCAACCACATCCTTTCCCAGCCCGCTCTTCATCCCGTCATACAGGCGGTTAACAATATCAATTAGTTTCTTGTGGTCGTCATCAGACGCTTTTACGCCCACGCTCAAGTCATCGCTCCAGCTAAAAAATGCCATTTTCCCTGTTCCTGTCCTATTAGGCCCACTAACATGCGGGCCCCAACTCCCCTATATCGGCACCTTCTGTATTTTCGTGCAATCGCAGAATCTGGAGAACGCACTTTGATGATTCCAGAAGGTTTACCAACAGCCTTCACACGGAACGCCAGCCGCGTAAGCAGTATCGGAGAAATTGATGGCGATGACTCTCTATGCCGGGTCTTCCATGTCCGGATTCTCGGACATGGGAGACCTCGAACGGTAACTAGTCGCTTGGCCTTCGTCCCGCAAGCGCTGACTTTTTCGGCAAGAGCTTTCTTTTTTCCTTTCACGCAACCCAACCGGCGGTACAATTGCAGCCATCCTGGGTCGAAGCAGGAGATTCCCCAATCATTGGAAGTTGAATGCACCGCTCTCCTCACCAGGGCAGTGAACAAAAATCATCAATACACATAGGAGGAATCATGCAGAGACCCTTGATAGCATTACTCGCGTTGGCAATAGCCCTTGCGATTTCCCCGGCTGCGTTGGCAGATGATTTCAATCTCACTTTCACCTCCACTTACTCTTCTGCACCCGGTCCCGGTGTATCTCCCAACGGCGTCTCCGGTAATGGAACCCTTTCCGGTGTTGAGGTTAGCCCCGGCCTGTATGAGATTACCGGCGGAGCTATTGACGTTGGGGGTTATGACACCTACGCGTCGGGAACGCTATCCTTGATCGTGGATTCTACCCCCGGCATACCGGCAGCCTCTCCTTCAGGAGCGTTCCGGTATGACGACCTGCTCAACGTGGCGAACCCAACTCAGGAACTTGACAGCTACGGTCTGCTCTTCGGTTCAGGTGGACCCGGCGGAATTGAACTCGTCATTTTGGGCAACGGGAGTACTTACACAATTTGGGAGTTTGACAGTAGTCTCGCGCAGGGAAATTTAGGTGACGTTGATGCATACGCGCTCAGCTTTGGTAACTTCAACGTTACTCCAGCGCCGGAGCCACAGTCCTGGCTGTTGCTCGGCACTGGCTTGCTGGCGCTTATGGGCATTGCTTATCGCCGCGGCAAGTCACTCTTCGCCGCCTCGAACCTTGGGATTTCTTTCAAATCCCCCACCGGATTCACCGGCCCGCGAGGCAGGTAACTTTATCTCTGGAGGGAGGCGGGGATTTTAACCCCCGCATAAAGCCGACGAAAGCGTTCCGGGCTTTAGCCCCGGAATGTTTTTGTCCGGCTCATCGTGGCGGGTTGGCCCATGCCTGGATCGTCAGAAATAGAAGGCATCGTACTCCGATTGCCTTGCGTCAGGGCATGGCTTTAGCCGTGCCGAGAAATGCCCTCAAATTCCCCGGGGCTTCAGCCCCTGCACGAACTGGTTTTCTCAAGGAGACCCGCATCCAGAACCTTAACCCAGCATGTTTAATGTAGCGGCTTTGTATCAGGTCAGAGCCTCCGCTTGCTGGCAATCCTTCTCCGATTGCAATTCCCCGCAAAATAGAGTTCTTTCTCTCAGCTGGGTACAATGCCAATGAGCCGGGTGTCTCTCGTTTCGACTCGGGCAGAGTGTTCAGTGGGGCAGTGCGATGACAAATCAAGAGGCTTTTGCCTGGGTGCAGGAATTTCCCGGAGCGGTGACCGTCTGCGACCGTGACGGAGTCATCCTGGCGATGAATGACAAATCGGTGCGGACCTTTGAGAGTGACGGCGGCGCCGCGCTCATTGGATCAAGCCTCTTTGGCTGTCACCCCGAGCCAGCGCTCACCAAGGTGAAGGAACTGCTCGCCGCGGGGCGCGCCAATATTTATACCATCGAGAAGAAGGGCGTCAAGAAGCTGATCTATCAGTCGCCCTGGTACGAAAAGGGTGTATACAGCGGCTTTGTCGAGCTCTCGCTTGAGATTCCATTCGAGATACAGCACTTCGTGCGTAGCGCGTAACCGGTCGTACCTAGCGATCCGGATACTCTTGCGGATTGGCCCCGAAAAACGTTAGGCTCCCATCGGGGCTGTCTCTTCGGCCCCCTCGGGAGAGCGGTCAAAACAACACAGTCAGTGCCAAAAATCGAGCATACGATTGCATTTAGCTCCGACATTCTCCCCCAGCGAGAGATTCATCCCAGCGTCTTCTGATGTGTTCTTGCCCCAATCGTTTCCTGCAAAGGAGCACAGTCCGTGGTTAAGCAATCAGCAAATAATCTGACCGCAAATGGTCAAAGCGAGATTCCAGTCGGAACGGACGCTGAACATCTCGCGGGATCCCCCGTAGTGGTGGATTGGAAGGCCAATGGTGGCGAAAACCTTGCCGGGCGATTTGGCATAGACAATCGCAGCATTGCACAGCGGCGTCAGTTCATCCGCCTCGGTGAAGAGGAACGTGAACTGCTCGCAGGCCTGGCGCCTTGGGCCAGTTCGGTGGCATCGCAAATTGCCAAAGAGTTTTACGACTGGCAATTCGACTTCGCTCCCACACATGATTTTTTTGAGAACTTTGCCCGTGCGAATGGGATGCCCCTTTCAACTCTGCGCAGTCACCTTGAAGCAGCGCAAGCTGGATACTTATCCGAGGTTTTCGCCGGCGCTACGGTCAACTGGGATTCCACTTATTTCGAAAAACGTCTCCATGTAGGGGCCGTGCACGACCGTATCAATCTGCCTTTCAAGTGGTATGTCGGAGCCTATGCGGAGTACCATGTGCTCCTCGCCAAGTATCTTCGTCGCGAGATTCAGGACGAGGACCGCGTTCGCCGCGTAGAAGCAGCGGTCACCAAGGTCTTCAATCTCGACCTGCAGGCCATCGGTGATGCCTTCATCATGATCACGCTGCAAAACATGCTTAAATCGATGGGCGTCGGACTCGACGATCTCGCCATCTCCGGTGACAAGTCGGAACACATCGACAAGATCAAGATGTTCATCAAATCTCAATTCAGCGAGTTCTCCACCGGCATGGTTCACATGGCCGATGAGCACGACAAGGGGGAAATCGATGTCAAGATGGAGCCGGCAAAATTTCGAGGTGCGCTGAAAGCTATGGCCCAGGGGGTGAACGACATGGTTGCCGGCCATATCGTCGTGAATAGAAAAGCGATGGACTGCGTCGCCGAATTCGGCAAGGGCAACTTCGATGCCCCGCTGGAGAAGTTCCCCGGCAAAAAGGCGTCCATCAACGACACCATTGAACAGGTTCGGGGAAACTTGAGGTCGTTAATCGTCGACACCGAACTTCTTGTCAAGTCGGCAAAAGACGGCAGGCTCGGCACGCGCGCCGATGCACAAAAGCACCACGGCGATTTCAGAAGAATCGTTGAAGGCATCAACAGGACACTGGAAACAATCGTCGACCCAATCAAGGTCATGGCCGAGAACGCGAACACCCTGGCTTCTTCCTCCGAAGAACTGACAGCAACCAGTCAGCAGATGGCGGGCAACGCCGAGGAAACAGCAGTGCAGGCCAACGTCGTCTCTGCCGCCAGTGCAGAAGTATCGAAAAATGTCTCCTCAGTGGCTGCGGCTTCTGAACAGATGCAGGCCTCGATCCGTGAAATTTCAAAGAACGCCGCCGAGTCGGCGCGTGTTTCCAGAAATGCCGTGCAATCCGCGCAGTCGACAAATGAAACCATGAAAAAGCTCGGCGAGTCCAGCGCTGAGATCGGCAAAGTGGTCAAGGTGATTACGTCCATCGCGCAGCAAACCAACCTGCTGGCGCTCAACGCCACCATCGAGGCTGCGCGAGCGGGCGAAGCAGGCAAGGGCTTCGCGGTCGTTGCCAACGAGGTAAAGGAACTGGCCAAGCAGACTGCGCAGGCCACAGAAGAGATCGAGCAGAAGATTGATGCTATTCAGGGAGACTCCAGGACAGCCGTTGAGGCGATCGAGGAGATAGGAAAGATCATTCGCCAGATCAACGAGATCTCCGACAGTATCGCCGCGGCAGTGGAAGAGCAGACGGTGACCACCAACGAGATCGGCAACAGTGTGAAAGAGGCAGCCAAGGGAGTAGAAAGCATCGCAAATAACATCAGCGGCGTGGCCACCGCCGCCGAAGATACAACCAAGGGTGCGCACGATATGCGGAAGGCATCGCAGGAGTTGACCGAGATGGCCTCCCGGCTCCAGTCAGTCGTCTCGAAATTCACATTCTGAACGGACCAGAGGTAGCCTGTTCACCGTTGAGGGATCCATTTTTATCAAGTTGTTCCGAATCCAAGATCCTCTTCGTGCGCGTTCCAGAAATCGGCTTTGTGTCAGGGCCGGGTGCCGGATGCCCCATGCCGGGGCCTCCACGGCCTCGGGGTCCCCAGCGAGCGATTTGTGCTCGATGAGGTGAAGGGACTGGTCTTCGTCCGTGGGGTGGATATCCGGATTTTCGGACATGGGAAACCTCAGACCTCAATTGCCCTGTATCAGGGCGCGACTTCAAGGTCTCCGCAACCCTCGAAACTGTGCAGCTTTGTATCAGGGCTCGACTTCAAGGTCTTCGCAAAACTCGAAACTGTGCAGCTGTGTGTCAGGGCGCGACTTCAGTCGTGCCAGAAAACGTCGCAAAAACCTCCGGGCTTCAGCCCCTGCGCGAGCACGAATCCTAATGGAGCCGGCGGTTTCAACCCCTGCATAAATCCAACGAGAGTTCGCATGCAGCCGTGTGTCAGGGCGACTTCAAGTTCTCCGCAAAACGCGAGACTGTGCGGCTCTGTGTCAGGGCGACTTCAAGTTCTCCGCAAAACGCGAGACTGTGCGGCTTTGTGTCAGGGCGACTTCAAGTTCTCCGCAAAACGCGAGACTGTGCGGCTTTGTGTCAGGGCACGACTTTAGTCGTGCCGAAAAACGCCACAAAAATATCCGGGCTTTAGCCCCTGCGGGAACACTCAACTCGGAGGAAGGCGGGGGGGTCAACCTCCGCATAAAGCCAACGAGAGTTCGCATGCGGCCTTGTGTCAGGGAGCGACTTCAAGGTCTCCGCAAAATTCGAAGCTGTGCAGCTTTGTATCAGGGCGCGACTTCAGTCGTGCCAAAAAACGCCACAAAAATATCCGGGCTTTAGCACCTGCGGGAGCACGAATCCGGAGGGAGTCGGCGGTTTCAACCCCCGCATAAAACCAACGAGAACTCATGCCGATCCGGGCCAGGCCGCAGGCCCTCCTCCACGGATTGCCGCTCCACCGCCAGAACGCAAATGTCTGGTGTGAAACCTGAAGTTCTGCTTCCCGCTCCCCTTGGCCTGGTACATTGCGGCGTCGGCGTTCATGATGAGTGTCTCGGCGTCCAGGCCGTCGCTGGGATAGACACTGATTCCGATGCTGGCCGTGATGTGCAGCTCGTGGCCATGGATGAAATGGGGCGCCGCCAGCTCTTTCAGTATCCTGCTGGCCATAACGGCGGCGAATTCCACATATTGCACGTCTTGAAGAAGTACTACAAACTCATCGCCGCCTTGCCGGCTGACCGTATCCTGAGCACGGATACAACTCTGCAGCCGCTTGGCCACGGATTTAAGTAGATCGTCGCCGGCGGAGTGCCCGAGCGAATCGTTGATCCCCTTGAAGCCATCCATATCCAGGAACAGGACCGCGATCAGACTTGTCTTACGGCTTGCTCGCGCAATCGCCTGGGCTATCCGGTCGTTCAACAGCAACCGATTCGGCAGACCGGTCAGAGCGTCGTGTTCGGCCAGATGTGTAATCTTGTCGGACAGCTCTCGCGCCGCACTGACGTCGCGAAATACCAGAACCGATCCGGCCACCACCCCATGAACATCGCGGATGGGTGCGACGGAGTCTTCGATAAAAATCTGATTTCCGTCCCGTCGAGTAAGGATGCAGTTCACCGGAAGATGGCTGCCCTGGCCCGGCTCGAGTGTATTCGTCGTAGGATCGGGGGCGGTTTCGCCTGTCAAGGCGTCCATAATCCGAAAAGACTCGGCCAATGGCCGGCCCGCTGCTTCCTTCATTGACCACCCCGTCATTTTTTCCGCAGTGGGGTTGAGGAACGTGATGTTCCCTGCGTTGTCGGTGCAGATCACGGCGTCGCCGATGGAGTCCAGCGTGACTTGGGCGCGATTATTCTCATTGAGCAACGCATCATTCTTCATCTTGCGGGCAACAGATTTGCTCATGACCTGTATCAGTTCGCGCGGTTCTATCTGACCCTTGATCAGATAGTCCTGTACGCCGCCCTCCATGGCGCGCATGGCTATCGCCTCATCCTTCTGGCTTGATAGCAGCACAATGGAAGCGCCTCGCGCCGCGGCATGGGCCCGCTGCACCGCCTGTACGCCCGGCGCGTCAGAACAATCCAGGTCCAGCAGCACCACGTCGGTCGGGTGTCCGGCAAGATGCGTCTCTGCGTACGCCATGCATTCCACGCGAGTCAACGCGAAGGAACACTGACCCTCGCGGTCAAACATCTCCGAGAGCAGGCGAGCTTCCACCGCATCGCTCTCGATGAGCAGAACTGTCTTGATCGGTCTCTCACTGGATGTGTTTACGATTGCGAGCCCCCATGTTCAGCGCCATTCGGCTATCAGGGATACTCTCTTGCACTCCGAATGGTGCTTACTCTTCCATCATGGCGAATGATCGGGACGCAAACTGATCCCTTGTGAACACCATCGGGCGGCCTGGTCCGCGAAACTGAGATCGCCTAATCCGCCTCGCCCGGCCTTGAACCCTGTCCAAACCATGCCAAAAACACGCAAATTCAACCAAAATTCTCCTTCTTTCACTACTTTTTGTCCGGCCATGACCCCACATCTCCCACTTTTCTCTACTCCTATAACCGGACGTTCTCGCAAATCGCACGTCACTTTGCAATTTAGTCCGCCTCCAACCGTAGTTAGTCACGCGCTTTCATCGCCCTAAAGGCATACAAATCCACTCCACCTGCAAGGCGGCATTCTGTCCAGAATCTCGCACCAACGGACAGGCAAGGCGGCTCATTCAGCCCATCCAAAGCGGATCGGCCTCCGCAACAAACTTCCATGACTCACGGGAGAGAGAAGACCAGCTCCACGACTGGCCCAATATCTAAAACTTTCACTGCCTGCTATTGGCCTGAACAGGAGCGCAAGCTTGAGTCCGAATAATCCGCTGAGCCTTCAGATTTAGATGAACAAAACGCCGTCTCTGACGGATGGTTCCTTTGTCGCAGAATCGGCAATTTGGTTTCTTGCAGAAGAGGCGTTTGCTTTAGAGGTCCTTGTCTTGAGAGAGCCACTTGCTGTGCCGCCAACAGTTGCTTTACGAGTTCTTTTATCTTTTCATCAGACTGTGCCACTCCGATAGCCCTGATCGCTGCATTTTGATTTCCGAGTTGCGCTTCGATTGCGGAGAAGCGCATATTCAGCCACGTGATGCCGCCCACAGCGGTCACGAGAATTCCAATGATCGATGTTACGAGGGTAAGCGTGTTGCTGTTCTGGGAGGGCATGACTCAATTGACGTAAATAATCTCATAATTTGAACTGTAGTCAAGCGGGCATCCCTAATATTTTTTGGAGCGCTTCGGTCCGAATTAGCTCTTCCGTATTCGCTAAATCTTCGCTCTTCGGTTATAATCTCGGCATGGACTTTCAACTGGTTACCACATACACACCGCGTGGAGATCAGCCGCGGGCCATTGCCGAGCTGATGCAGGGCCTTGCCGCGGGCGAGAAGCACCAGGTGCTGCTTGGCGTCACCGGCTCCGGCAAGACCTTCACCATGGCCAAAATCATTGAGCAGTCCAACCGTCCGGCTCTGATTCTGGCGCACAATAAAACCCTCGCCGCGCAGCTCTATCACGAGTTCAAGCAGTTCTTTCCCAACAACGCCGTCGAATACTTTGTGAGTTATTACGACTACTACCAGCCGGAGGCCTACATTCCCGCCGGCGACTTATATATCGAAAAAGAAGCGACCGTTAACGAGGAGTTAGACAAGCTGCGCCTCTCTGCTACGCGCAGTCTTTTCGAGCGGCGCGACGCCATCATTGTCAGTTCCGTCAGTTGCATCTACGGCCTTGGCTCGCCCGAGGCGTACTACGGAATGTTGCTGCTTCTCGAAAAAGGCCAGCACATCAGCCGCAAAGACATTACCCGTCGGCTCGTCGAGATCCTCTACGAGCGCAACGATGTGGACTTCCGGCGCGGAACCTTTCGCGTGCGCGGCGACATCATCGAGGTCTTTCCCACTTACGATGAAACGGCATACAGAATCGAGTTGTTCGGCGACGAGATTGAGTCGCTCTCTCAAATCGATCCGCTCTTCGGCACGGTAAAGCAGAAGTACGCTCGGCTGCCCATCTATCCCAAAAGCCATTATGTGATGCAGCCTGAAACCAAGGCCGGCGCGATTGATTCTATTGTGGCGGAGTTGAATGCCTGGGTTCCCGAGTTGGAGGCGCAGGGGCGCATGGTTGAGGCGCAGCGAATCCATCAGCGCACGCGCTACGACCTGGAAATGATCAAGTCCATGGGCTACTGCCACGGCATCGAGAATTATTCGCGCCACTTCTCCGGCCGCTTGCCGGGCGAGCCTCCACCCACTCTGCTGGATTATTTCCCGCGCGATTTTTTGCTGTTTATAGACGAGAGTCACGCGACCATTCCGCAAGTTCACGGCATGTGGTTCGGCGACCGCAGCCGGAAGCAGAATTTAGTCGACTACGGTTTCCGCCTGCCCTCGGCCGTGGACAACCGCCCGCTGAAATTCGAGGAATTTGAGAACCGAGTCCAGCAGGCGATTTATGTTTCAGCCACGCCGGGTCCGTATGAACTGACGAAATCAGCTGGAGTGGTGGTCGAGCAGGTGATTCGCCCCACCGGATTGATAGATCCGGAGGTCGAAATTCGCCCCGTCAAAGGCCAGATCGACGATCTCCTCGGCGAAATCCGCGACCGCGCCAAACGCGGCGAAAGAGTGTTGGTGACCACCCTGACCAAGCGCATGGCCGAGGACCTGGCGGGCTATTACACCGAGGTGGACGTGCGCTGCCGTTATATGCACTCAGAAATCGAAACCCTGGAGCGCGTGAAGTTGTTGGCTGGTCTGCGCAAGGGCGAGTTCGATGTCCTGATCGGGATTAATCTGTTGCGCGAAGGCCTCGACCTACCTGAAGTCTCGCTGGTGGCCATTCTGGACGCGGACAAGGAGGGTTTTCTGCGCTCTGCCGGCTCGCTGATTCAGACCATGGGCCGCGCCTCGCGTCACCTTGAGGGAAAAGCCATCCTCTATGCCGACAGAATCACCGATTCCATGCGCCGTGCGATGGACGAAACCGACCGCCGTCGCAGGATTCAGACCGCCTACAACGAGGAGCACGGCATCGTTCCGCAATCGATTATCAACAAGATGGATATGGGCTTGGCCGAGATTATGAAGGCCGAGTACGGCGAGGTTGCCGAGGAAGAGCTGACCGAGATTCCGGAGTTCGTCTCGCAGGCCGACCTCGACGCCTATATCGTCGGCTTGGAAACCGACATGCGCGACGCTGCCAAGAAATTCGAGTTCGAACGCGCCGCCAAACTTCGCGACACCATTAAAGAACTGAGGGAAAAGGAGTTCTTGTTCGGGTAGGGAACTGGCGCATTCAGGCTTTTTGATGTGTTCTAGGGCTACAGATCGAGCGCGCCTATCCCGAGTCTCGTCCCAAAGTGTGAGCCAAATCACATATAAAGAGACTATGATGCATTCAGAATAGTTAAGTCGGGAGGCTGCTGAGGCATCCGGCCTGCATGCAAGAATAATTTTGGAGTCTTAATGGCAGCCTTTGGCAGTTTTGCTCTTCTCATAGCGTTGGCGCTGGCCGCTTACAATTTGCTCGCAGGAGCTGTGGCGCTGCGCTTACTGGCTACCGGGCAGCCGGCCCGCATCTCACCGGAACGATTGGCGGATACGGCGCGTCGTGCGGGAATCGCCGGGTTCCTGGCCATCTCCGCGGCGGCTTTTGCCCTGATCTGGTCGGTCTTTACCAACGATTTTTCCATCACCTACATCATGGAGCACTCTAACCGCGCCCTCCCGGCCCCATACAAGTTTTCCGCATTATGGAGCGGCCAGGAAGGCTCGCTGGTTCTGTGGGCGTGGCTGCTCGCGGCGTACGGCTTCGTTTTGCGGCTGACACATAAGACAGATGTCAAGCTATATGCCTACGCCGGCGCTATTTTAGCCGGCATACAGTTCTTCTTTTTGCTGGTTCTGAACTTTGCAGCACCGCCATTCGCCTTGTTGAAAGGCGCCATCCCAGAGGACGGAAACGGGTTGAATCCGTTGCTCCAATATCCGGAGATGGTGATTCACCCGCCCATGCTTTACCTGGGCTATGTGGGCTTCTCGGTGCCGTTTGCCTTTGCTCTGGGCGCGCTGATGATGCGCTATCCTGGCGAGAAATGGATCAAGATTACTCGCGCCTGGACGATGGTAACGTGGCTGTTTTTGACTTGCGGCGTCTTTCTCGGGATGCACTGGGCCTACGCAGTATTGGGCTGGGGCGGCTACTGGGGCTGGGATCCGGTGGAGAACGCCAGTCTGATGCCATGGCTGACAGGAACCGCCTTTCTCCACTCCGTAATGATGCAGGAGAAGAAGGGCATCATGAAGAGTTGGAATGTGTGGCTGATCTTCATTACCTTCCTGCTGACCATGCTGGGTACGATGTTGACGCGCGGCGGCCTTGTGAGTTCCGTTCATGCCTTTGCCGAGTCGCCGATCGGCTATTGGTTCATGGTCTTCATGGTGATCGTGCTTGCGGTGTGCATCTTCACCTACGTTTTGCAGCGCAACCATCTGAAGAATGAGCAACGCGTGGAGTCGCTGGTCAGCCGCGAATCGAGTTTCCTGTTCAATAACCTGGTTCTGCTTGCGGCCTGCTTTGTAATTGTGTGGGGAACGCTTTACCCCATTCTGAGCGAATATATCGAGGGCGCAAAGGTCACGGTGGACGCTGTTTGGTACAACCGCGTGGCCATTCCAATTGGCTTGTTTCTGCTGTTCCTGGCTGGCGTGGGACCTCTGCTTCCGTGGCGCTCGACTTCCTTCAGGAGCATTCGCCGCAATTTTGTTCTACCGGTGACGGCGCTTTGGGTGACGGTGATTGTCTGCCTGCTTGCCGGCGTGCGACCGTGGCATGACGGAGTGTTCGAGCAGGGCCACTTCTACGCACTTGTAGCTTTTGCGCTGGCCGCAGGAGTAGTTACCGCCGTCTTATCGGAGTTCATTCGCGGAGCAGGGGTTATCGCCAGACAGAGTGGACGAAATTATTTTGCTTCCGTCGTGACGCTGATCCGCCGCAACCCTCGCCGTTATGGCGGCTACTTCGTTCACATCGGTGTGGTGATTGTGGTCATCGGCTTGGCAGGTTCGGCTTTCAACCGTAACGTGGAAAATGAGATGGCTCTCCACGACAAGATTCTCATTGGCCCTTACACGCTGGAAAATGTTGGCGCCACGCAAGACTCGAACGATAACTACAGCACCGAATATGCGCAACTGGATGTGTACAAGGGCACCGGCAAGCATTTCCAGATGACGCCGGAAAGGCGAGTTTACCTGGCCAGCGGACAACCGCAGACCATGGTGGCCATCCACTCGGTTCCCGCTTGGGATTTGTATGTGGTTTATGAGGGCACGAATCCAGATACTGGACAGCCGATTATCAAGGCATTCCTGAATCCGCTGGTGAGTTGGCTCTGGGTCGGAGTGCTGTTGATGATCTTCGGCACGCTTGTGGCTTTGACGCCCGGCCAAAAGCCCGCTGCGCAACGAGGAGGACAGCCATGAGCGGCTTTGCATGCGGCGCTTCCGGAGCTGCTGAGCTCTTGATTGTTTGGATAGTCTGGTCGCGTGCCGGTGAACTGGCCCTGGCTGCGGTCAGAGGATTCGATCCGCTGGCTTGGGTTGCGCCTCTTGCGGTTCTCGGCGCGGCAGTACTGGGCACAATTCTGCTGGTTCGGCGGTGGACTTGCAACAAGACTCAGACCAGCGCTGAGGTCTCCGATCCGGCTTTGGATGCGCTCAAGGAAAAGATTCGCCGGGAAACCGACTCCGGCATTGACGGAGGGTTTTAATCCATGACGGAAACTCAGGGGTTTGTTGCCGGCTTGTTGTTGCTGATCGCGGTTTTTGTTTACACTTTCTGGCCGGAGAATTCCTTTGCCAGCCAACGTCAGAAGACGCGGCTGGACTATCTGCTGGAGCGCAAGGACCAGCTCTACGAAAATCTGCGCGATCTGAACTTCGAGTTCAAGGCGGGCAAGTATCCTGATGAAGACTTCAAGGCGCAGCGCGAGCAGCTTGAGAACGAAACGGCGCGGCTGATGGCCGAGATAGAACATTTGCAGCACGCTTGAGACGAAACGCAGCGCATATCAAGAGGATTTTTTCGAAGATGAAATTGACCCAGATCGTTTTTCGCACCGTTGCCCTGAGCGTTTTGTTGACGGGCGTAGTGGCGCAGGCTCAAATCACCGGGACAGTGACCGACAAAACCACAGGCAAGCCGGCCATTGGCGATACAGTGGTGCTGGTGGACGTGCAGACCGGCATGGGCGAGGTAGCCAAGACCACGACCGACGCAGGCGGGCACTACAAGCTGACCAAGCCCGGCCACAGCAATTACCTGGTGCGTGCAATTCACCAGGGGGCACCCTACTTCATCGGCGCGCCGGAAGGCAGTACGCCCGGCGACATCTCCGTTTTTGACGTGGCCGCCAAAGTTCCCGGGGTTTTCGTCGAGGCCGATGTGCTGGAATTCGAGGCCGCCAATGGACAACTACAAGTGACCGAGAGGTACTTTGTTCACAATCCAAGCCAGCCGCCGACCACTCAGTGGAGTAAACAGTCTTTTCAGATTGTGTTGCCGAAAGAAGCAGTGGTGGAGGGCGCAGGCGCGCAACGGCCGGGCGGGTTGCCGACCTCGATCAACATGGACACGGATGGCCCCAAAGGCCACTTCGCTTTCAACTTTCCCATTCAGCCCGATGACGGCGATAAGAGCACGCTCTTCGAGATCAGCTACCACGTGCCTTATAGTGGCGGCACGTTCACCTTCAAACCACAGGTCCTGCTTCCTACGCAAAGCATTGGCGTGCTGCTGCCCAAGAGCATGACCTTTTCGTCGAAATCGGGATTGACCTTCAAATCTGTTCCCCAGGATCCGACCATCCAGACCTTCGTGGCCAAAAACGCGGTTCCCGGCAAAGAGGTCGAATTTACAATTTCGGGCACGGGATCGATTCCTCGCGAAGAGCAGGGCGCGCAAGGCGGCCAGCCGGGCGCGACCCAAGAGGCAGGTGCTCCGGGCTCTGGACCAGGCGGCGGCTTAGGTGCACCCATCGCCACGCCTGACCCACTGACAAAGTACAAGTGGTACATCGTGACGCTGGTGATTTTGCTCATGGCGGCTGCGGCAGCATTTCTGCTGCGGAAGCCAACGCATGCGCCGGGATTCGAGGGCAGTGCGCCCCAGCCTTTTGCGCCGCCAACGACAGACAAGAACGCGGCCCTTCTGAATGCACTCAAGGATGAGCTTTTCGCAGTGGAAAGCGAGAAGATAGCGGGAACTCTTGCTCCGGCCGAATATGCAGAGGTGAAGGCAGCTCTGGAGACGGTGTTGCGGCGAGCGTTAAAGAGGAAATAGTCAGGCAATAGGGAACTGGGGATTTCGGGGCATCGCAACCTCCGAAAATGTGGAGGAATAGCTAATTCCCGCAAGTGCGGCAGACAGAGTCCGTCAAATCAGCGACGAGAAACTGTCCGCACAGGCGGTTGGACACCGACAAATAAGTGCCCGCTCGGCGTAGTGCGCCGAACGGGCATTGTTATGATAAAGAACCGATTGATTCTTCCGGCGCTGTATTTGCCCTTAGAACTTGTAAACCAGGCCGAAGGCTGCGCGCGAGTTGCGGCGCTCATGCGCCGTACAATTCGAGGTCGTTGTGCAGGTATATCCCGGCTCGACCGGCGCCACAAACGAAGAGGCGATGTCGTCGCCCGAAGCGCGGAGCGAAAAACGTGGAGTCAGCTTGTAGTCGACGCCGACACCGACTCCGCCCGCAAATGAAATGTTAGGCGAGGCATTTACGCCACCCGTGTGTTCTACGCCCAGCAGCACATGGAAAAACGCATCGTAGCGTCTGAATAGGTTAGCGTGCAGCACTGGTCCAATGAGGAATGAATCCACTGTGGGGGATAGGTCGACAAGAACCGTCGGCGACGCAGGGGGTGGAGGCGTTGGGGTGATTACCTTTGTGTACTGCACATTTGGGGTTGAGAAGGAGTATTGGTAAACAGCGCCATCGGCTGTAATTCCGAAAAATCTTCCCCAATCGCGTGTCACAGAGACATTCGGGCCTTCCAGTCCATAGCGCGACTGGTTTACCTGGTTAAGGCTGGTATAGCCGTAGCCGGCGAAAACCTCGTACTTCTTTGTAGGCGCAGCCTTCTCAGCGGGCTGCGCTTCACGATCGTGGATCAGCTGGCTTGTGGCCGCCAGGGGCATGAATGCGGCCGAAACCATGGCCAGAATCGAAAGCAATAACTTCCTCTTCAATTTGGGACTCTCCTCAGTGCATGGCTGTGTCTATTGCGGCGCTCCGGGCCAAAGCCCTCGGAGCCGCCTCCGTAACCTCTATTTGGCTACCCTCATAGACTATCCTCTTCTAGACTATCCTCTCGGACCCTGTTCCATGAAGCCCGGGTCTTGGGACTTGAACGGTGCCGGCGCAAAATGGGCGCGAATTGGACCCCCAGGCGAGGATCAATCTACCATGGACGCTGCACCCGGGCGACACCCAAGGCTAGCAATCATGCCAGCTCCAGGCCCGCAAAGGGAAGAAACAGAATGATTTCGGCAGAGCAGATTGTCAACCTGCAGGATCGAGAAACCAGCGCCCTGCACAGGGCAGCGGTGGAATGCACGCAGCCGCAACCGGAGTCGAAGTCAGGCTCAGATTGGCTAGCGGCCGTCCGCTGCCAACATCAAGCCAACTTCGAGTTGTGGCATATCGAGGACGAGGCTCGCGCTCCGGGCGCAACCGACGCTGAACTGGCCGGGGTAAAGCGGCGCGTGGATCGCACAAACCAGCGCCGCAATGACCTAGCCGAGCAACTGGACCGCGCCTTGCTCGCCTGGCTGGGGCCCAAGGGGCTTCCCAACGGGGCGGCGGAGCTGAACTCCGAATCGCCGGGACTGATCATCGACCGGCTCTCGATTCTGTCGCTCAAGATCTACCACACGCGCGAAGAGGCCGAGCGCGCGGATGCACCCCAGGGCCACGCTACTCGCAATCTGGAGCGGCTGGCCATTCTCGAAGAACAGCGCACTGATCTGGCCGGTTGCCTGGACGCATTGTGGCGCGAAACCCTGGCGGGGACGCGGCGTTTCAAGCTATACCGGCAACTGAAAATGTACAACGACCCATCTCTGAATCCGGCCATTTACAGGCAACAGACCGGGTAGAATCTTCCGGTGAATGAGGCGCGACTGAGCGCACGCCTTGACGGGAGCCGGGGTTGTGCGTATAAAGAGTGGCTAAGTAGCGCAATACCCCAGGCGCAGTCTTCTGCGAGCAGCGTTCCGCTTCAATCGCGCCTGAAGGCATGCAGACTCCTGGCAATCCCATGATGCAAGAGGTCCGATCCTTGGCGCACGACCCAAAAAAGAAATCTGTACCGTCTGGCAATACCGGCGGCCATCCCAATGCGGGTACGGGGCCGGCCTACCAGCACTATCAGGCTGCCGTGCAACTGGTACAGCAAGGCAGGTTCGATAAGGCTCTTACCGCTTTCGAGAAACTTCTTCCCATCGCCCCTCCCGAGCTGCTGGAACGATGCAAGATGTATGTCATCACCTGCCAGCGGCAAATGGAAAGGCACAGCCTGACTTTCCTGACGCCCGAGGAGCACTACGACTACGCGATCTCGCAGTTGAACACCGGCTACTACGAGGAAGCGCGCGATCAGTTCAACCGCATCCTCGATGCCCATCCAGAGGCCGATTACGCTCTCTACGGATTGGCGCTGCTGGACGCCATCACGGGGCGAACCCAGGACTGTCTTAGTAACCTGGGCCAGGCCATCGAATTGAACCCCAGGAACCGGCTCCAAGCCCGTGCAGACAATGATTTTCAGAGCATGGCGGACGACCCGCGGTTTACGGAACTGCTGTACCCTGAGGTACCATAAAAGGAAAGTGACTCCCCCAACCACTCCGGTATTGAGCTCTGAACCATTTCCTCAAGCGATGACGCCGGGCGCGGCGGCTGGCGGCTTGCGCGTAGTAGCCATCGGCGGCGGCACAGGCCTTTCGATCCTGCTGCGAGGGCTGCGGCGTCATGTAGCCTCTTCCAACCAAACTGCTCTGGACGCTGGACTTATCGCCGATTTGGCCGCCGTGGTTACGGTGACTGACGACGGGGGTTCCAGCGGCCGCCTGCGCAGGGAATTCAACATGCTGCCGCCCGGGGACCTGCGCAACTGCATGGTGGCCCTCAGTGAAGAGGAAGATGTCCTGGCCCGACTGTTTGCCCACCGCTTCCGTGCAGGAGAAGCGCTGGAGGGGCACAATTTCGGCAATCTTTTTGTCGCCGCACTCACTGAGATTACAGGCGACTTCGGCCACGCAATCCAACTGGCGTCGAAGATTCTGGCAACGCGCGGGCGCATCTACCCTGTGACCACGGCCAACGCTACGCTGGTGGCGCGCATGGACGACGGCTCGCTGGTGCGCGGCGAGACCAATATCACCGCCAGCCGCAAGCGTATCGCGGAATTGATGCTCGATCCTCCAGACGCGGCCCCTCTGCCGGAAACGCTGGAGGCAATCGAACGCGCCGACTTGATTACCGTCGGGCCGGGATCGCTGTACACTTCGCTCATTACAAATCTCCTGGTTCAGGGCATGCCTGCGGCACTGGCCCAGGCGCGCGGCGTGCGCGTTTACATTTGTAATTTAATGACCCAGGCAAACGAGAGCCTGGGATTGACCGCCTCCCAGCACATTGAGCGGATTTATGAGCACACTCGCGCGCCCATCTTCGACTATGCGCTGGTGAACACCGGAGTCTTTTCTCCGGAGACTTTGGTCCGGTACGCGGCTGAGGGCGCATCGCCTATTGAGGCCGACATCGAACGAATTGAGGCACTTGGTGTGCGCTGTATTGCCGGCGACTTCGCCAGCGAGGAGAGTGTGGTTCGCCACGCTGCCGGACGCGTCACCGGCGCTCTGCTGGCGCTGGGCGGCACCGCTCTTGCTGATCGCGTGTGAGTTTTATCTTCCCTGTCGATTGTGTGCTGCGATAGAGTGGAATCGCGTGTCCCCGATGCGCGATTCCCCAGGAGGATCTCATGCACAAGAGTCGAGTTTGGACCGTTGTGGGCTGTTGCCTGCTCGCGGTTGCGATCGCTGCCGTGGCCCAGTCGATCAGAAGACCGGGCCTTTGGGAGATGACCAGCAACATGACCTGGCAACAGTCGCCCATGCCTCCAGGCATGACCATGCCGCCGGGCGCTAATTCGCCCTTTGGCGGAGGCCCGCGAACTACCCAGGTTTGCCTCACCCAGGCCATGATCGACAAGTATGGCGCTCCGACACCGCAGAGCCGCAACGGCGAATGCCAGATCTCCAACGTGGTGTTGAAGGCTTCAGGCATGACAGCCGATTGGATATGCACCGGCAGGATGGCGGGCAAGGGAACCTTTGAGTCATCGTGGTCCGACCCCAATCACGCAGTTGGCAAGGTACATTTCATCGGTAACATGCAGATGGGGCCGAACTCCAAGACAATCGAGTACACAATCGAATCGTCATCTGTCTACAAAGGCCCGGACTGCGGCAGTGTAAAGCCCGTCCCAAGCAACTAGCGCGGAATGCAATTGGCCGTCTGGCTCTGCCTCATTCGACCTGCCAAGCTCGAATGTCCAGGATGAAACTGTCAGACGATTTGGTTCGTTTTTTCGCAGAAAACCCGAAAGAAGAATGGCCGCGAAAGCTCATCGGTAGTTCTTCTTTCGGGTTTTGGCTTGCTTCTTGCCGATTACTTCCCTGGATGTTTGTCGTTTCTGATAGTGTTGCTGATTCTGTTCTCCCGGTGATTGAGGTTTTTTTGTTCGTTTTTGGTGAGATGGCCGTTGTGCTCGGACATATCCTTCTTTTCAGTCCTCTCGACATTGGCTTCACGCTGTTCCACGTGGGCCGTCTGCCGCGGCGTCATCGTGCCGTTCTTGACGCCGTTGGCGATGCGCTGTTGCTGCCTTGTTTCGCGGGCGTTCACTTGATTGACGCGCGGATGCCCGGGATCGACAGCTCCTGGTCCAGCTTTGGGAGCAGGAGCGGTGGCGGCGGGGGCAGCAGGCGCAGGGGTGGTCGGCGTTTGTGCATATGTGTAACTGGCGATCATGAACCCGCCAACTGCCAGGGAAAGAATCGAATTTGAAAACATGTTTTTCATAATGATCGAAAGCCTTTCATTGAAGGTGGTGTTTCTGAAATTGCAAACACTTTCTTCATAAAGTAGTTGCGCATATGACGCGAACAATTTCGATTAAATCGGAAAATAGGATCCACAAGAAAGGAACGGGCGCGCCTGTGCGCGGCATAAGATTCGTGATCTAGAGGGCTACCGCCGGATGCCTACGGCTCTTTTGCTCAGAGGTGCACACTCGTGCTGCTGGCTCCTGTATACTTTCTCCGAACCAAGGAAGCAGATGACGCTATGTACAAAAACAGACAAGATCGGATGAGGATTGTTTTGTCGGAGATTTTCATGTTGATAATAGCCAGCGCATTCGCACTCACCCCCGGTGTCGCGCAAGCACAGGCAGCCAGTGCAGCCTTTGGCCCCGCCAACCCGTTCTTCGCGCCCAGCACGCTGCCATTTCATGCGCCACCTTTCGACAAGATCAAGGATTCCGACTACCAGCCGGCGATCGAGGCAGGCATTGCGCAGAAGATCGAAGAGACGCGCGCCATTGCCGACAATCCCGCCGCGCCAACATTTGAAAACACCTTTGAAGCGATGGAAAAGAGCGGGCGATTAATTGACCGTGTCATGGGTGTCTTCAACGAAGTTACCGGCGCAAATATCAATCCTGTGTTGCAAGCAGTGCAGGACGCGGAGGCGCCGAAGCTAGCCGCTATGCAGGATGCGATCTACCTGAATGCAAAGTTGTTTCAGCGCGTTTCAAAAATCTACGAAGAGCGCCAATCGTTGCATCTCGATGCTGAATCGTTGCGCTTGGTGGAATACCAGTACCAGGAATTTGTGCTGGCCGGTGCGCTGCTTTCCGATACGGACAAGGCCGCATTGAAAAAACTGAACGAAGAAGAAGCGAACCTTTCCACCGCATACACATCGAAACTGCTGGCCGCCGCCAAGGATGGGGCGTTTGTGACGAAGGACAAGCAAGCGCTGGCGGGCCTGAGCGACGCGCAAGTCGCTGCCGCCGCGCAAGCCGCAACAGACCGCAAAGTGGATGGCTGGGTACTTCCTCTGCAGAACACCACGCAGCAGCCAGAACTGCAGTCGCTCACCAATCGCACGACGCGCCAAGCGCTCTTCCAGGACTCGTGGGATCGTGCGGAGCGCGGCGGCACAAACGACACGCGCGACATTATCGCCCGTTTGGCGCAACTGCGCGCACAAAAGGCCAAACTGCTGGGCTACCCCAACCACGCGGCCTGGAAGCTGGCGGATCAGATGGCCCGCACGCCGGAAGCGGCGCTCAAATTCATGGACGCGCTGGTGCCCGCGGCAACCGCAAAGGCACGAAGCGCAGACGCGCCCCTATTTCGAGCTGAGCAATGTGCTTCACAACGGCGTCTTTTACGCAGCGCATGAGCTTTACGGGATTACATTCAAGCAGCGCACCGACATTCCGGTTTACAACCCTGACGTGCAGGTTTACGAGGTCTTTGACGCCGACGGCAAGCCTCTGGCCCTTTGGTATTGCGACTATTTCAAGCGCGACAACAAAAACGGCGGAGCGTGGATGGACGAATTTGTCGGCCAATCCAAGCTGCTGGGCACCTTGCCGGTGGTCTACAACGTGGCCAACTTCACCAAGCCCGCGGCGGGCGAGCCGGCGCTGATCAGCTTCGATGATGTGATCACGATGTTCCATGAGTTTGGCCACGGTCTGCATGGCATGTTCGCGAACGCCACATATCCCACCCTTTCCGGAACCAATGTGCCGCGCGATTTTGTCGAGTTTCCCTCGCAGTTCAATGAGCATTGGGCGAGCTACCCAGCGGTCTTCGAGCACTATGCGAAACACTACAAGACCGGCGCACCGATGCCTGCGGAACTGGCCGCGAAGATCAGGAAAGCAGCTACCTTTAACCAGGGGTATATGCTCACCGAGATTTTGGCCGCCGCGGAACTGGACATGCAATGGCACACCATCGCGCCCGATGCGCCGCTCCAGAATCCCGATACCTTTGAAACCGCTGCGCTCGCTAAGACTCACCTGTTGCTCAGCGCAGTGCCGCCGCGCTACCGCTCCAGCTACTTCCTTCACATCTGGGGCAACGGCTATGACGCCGGCTACTATGCATATCTGTGGTGCGAGATGCTGGACGACGATGCGTTCCAGTGGTTTGAAGATCACGGTGGGTTGACGCGGGCCAACGGTGATCGCTTCCGCCAGATGGTGCTTTCCCGTGGCAACACCGAAGACCTTGCAAAGATGTATGCGGCGTGGATTGGCGCAGAGCCTGAAATTGGCCCCATGCTCAAGGCGCGCGGCCTGGAGCCGGCAACGAAGGTGAAATAGCCGAGCATCGAGATTCCATGGTGATGGGGAACTGGTTGAGGAAGCTCTCAGCCGAACCCCATCCCCAAGGCATGCGATTATTCCAAGCTCGAACCGCGGAATGTAACTTGACTAAGAACTAAGCAATGGCCCAACGGCGGAACAGGCCTACTCCGAAGAGACAAAGACCAGCCACGAGTAGGGACAGGGTGGAGGGTTCGGGAATCGGACTGGCGCCAGGCACCGATGCAGTGAAATCCAGTGAGCTCAGCCCGGTGAACTCCACTGTGTCTCCCGTGGTCGTCGAGAAGCCTGCGAGATCCTGATAGGCCCCAATTTCAGAGCCTGTTACACTTCCCGTGGTGAATGGGGCCGTCAGCGCATAGCCCAGCAACGACGCGTCGCTGTTGAATCCGATGGCGCTCCCAAAGTCACTGTTGAACAAATAAAGAGTTTCGTACGCGCCTGAGCCGGTGTTGCCATTTCCGTTGACCTCGATTGTCACATCGGTCAGGGTTGTGGAGTAAGCTCCCCCTCCTTCGGTAAAGGAGCCGCTGACGTCCTCATACAGGTAATATCCTCCCGCCCCAGTGATCGTAGAAGGATCCAGGACGAAACTCGCGGTGAAGGTCACACCAGCGAAGGCCTCGTTCCCCGATGGTCCGCTGACTGTGTTCGATCCGACTCCGGTAAAGGTGTAGTCAATCGTACTGGCGCGCGCCACGCCGTTCAGCGCAAAAGCCACGAATATGGCCAACGCCACCGGGAAAAACTTCGTTCTGCTCGAAAGTCTTGCCTTGGACATGCCGAACCTCCTTGTTAACGGTGTTTCTTTCAGCTCGTCTCGCGAGCCGCACTCAGCGGCCTACAGGCCGAGGCACAATCAAATTTACCCTTCCACAGCGGGGAGCAAACTAATCCCAAACCGCTCTTTGGGGCGACTGTCGTATGCGCTCTGACCGCAGTCTTAAAGTGTTGAAACGGTCGACGGACAGTTGGGGGAAGTATTTGCTTGGGGAAGTACTTGCGACGTACTCTGGCTTCTTTTCCGGAAGTTGCGGTGCAAATCCGGAATCGTCGAAGAGGCTAATTTCGCCCTCCTCCTATCCCGGTATCGAACACTCTACAATAATTTGCGCATGAGAGGAAATATCTTTTTTGAGAAATGGCAGTATTTATCTCGCTGAAACAATGGATTCACAGCTCGCACGGTGGTCGGTTTATGAGGATACCGAATCCGTCCTCTGAGGCGACGAGCACTTACCCCAGAACGGTGCGCTTCAGCTGCCCGCAGGCTGCGTAAATGTCGCGGCCGCGAGGTTTGCGCACATAGGTAGGAATCTTAGCGTTGGCTAGGGCGCTGCGGAATGCTTCGACCGCTCCGGGCTTTGGCGTGCTGTAGCTGATGCCGGGGCCGGGGTTCCATGCGATCAGGTTCACCTTGGCGGGCAGGCCAGTGCGGCGGATGAGACGGGCCACTTCTCGAGAATCTTCAGGCCGGTCGGTGACACCCCCCAGCAAGACATATTCAAACGTGATGCGCTCGCGCGGGCGTAGTTTGACCTGGCGCACGGCATCCACAACCGCCTGGATGGGCCACTTGCGATTGATGGGCATGATCTGGCCTCGAATCTGGTCGTTGGGCGCGTTCAGGCTGATGGCCAGCTTGGGACGAAACTCGGCCGGCTCGGCAGCAAAGCGTTCGATGCCGGGAACAATGCCGGAGGTCGAGACCGTCATACGCTGCGGGCTTAGACCGACTTCTGCGACGAGCAGGCGTACCGCAGCCATGAAGCTGTTGTAGTTCAGGAACGGCTCGCCCATGCCCATGAAGACCAGGTTCACGCGGTCGCGGCCCACCTCGACGCTTTGGCGGTCAAAAACCGTCAACACCTGGCCGACGATCTCGCCCGCGCTCAAGTTGCGCTGGAAGCCGAGCTTGGCCGTGAGGCAGAACTGGCAGTTGACCGCGCAGCCCACCTGACTGGAGATGCAGATGGTGGCACGATGTCGGCGACTGTGCGAGTCGTCTTCGGCAATGGGGATTGATTCCGAGTTCCCAGAATCGCTGTTTGGGGCATCGAGTGTTTCATGGCTGTTGGCATCGCTGCCATCTCCGGATTCGCCATCATCACCTTCGGGCATCCAGACAGTTTCGACTGTTTCAGCCGCCCGAGCGGCACCGTCCCGGCTTTGGCCCTCGACTAGGTAGCGTTCCGTACCGTCCACAGACTGAAAGACTTGGACTATACTTGGCCGGCCCACTACCCAGCCTTCTGCCGCAAGCCTTTGACGCAGCGGCTTGGGTAAAGTGGTAATTTCATTTAGTTTTGTAATTCGTTGACGATAAATGGCTTCTGCCAGCTGAGCGCCACGCCAGGCCGGTTCGCCCGCTTCCACCATGCAGGCCGCCAACGCATCCCGATCCAGACCGAATAGCCCCCGGTTCCGCGCAATCGGCTGGCTTCCGTCCGCGGGACCAGAGTCACCCAAACGCACGAGTTGGCCTGAATCTTCGCTCATCGCTAGGGTCAGAATAGTGCATTTTCTCGTTGGCGGTATTTGTCCCGACGAGCCTCCTCGTGCCTCTCGTGCCAGCATTGACCTACAATCGGAGAAGGGGGACGATGACCAACGAGCGAAATCTTCGCCGCACGGAGCTGCCGAACGGCCTGATCATTTTGACTGAGCGCATGGAATACATGCGTTCGGTGGCCATGGGCGTGTGGATCAAGTCCGGTTCGCGCTGTGAGCCGGCGGAGGCCAACGGCATCTCCCATTTTGTGGAGCACATGCTTTTCAAGGGCACACACCGTCGCTCCGCACAGAGCATTGCCCGGGAGATGGATTCGATTGGCGGCAATCTGGATGCCTTCACCGGCAAGGAAACCATCTGCTTCAACGTCAAGTCGCTGGCCGAACACGTGCCTATTGCGCTGGACGTGCTGGCCGACCTGGTGCTCAACCCGGTCTTCGCAGCGCCTGAGATTGAGCGTGAGCGCGGTGTGATTCTGGAAGAGATCAAGATAGACGAGGACAACCCGGATCTGCTGGTCAGTGAGTTGTTCACGCAGTCTTTCTGGAAGGATCATCCACTAGGCTGGCCGATTCTTGGCACCTCGAAGACGGTCGGCAAACTGAATCGGCAGAGTCTCTTCGATTATCACGGCGATCGCTTCCACGGTGGCAACATGATATTCGCCGCGGCCGGAAACCTGGACCACGACCGCTACGCAGAAGAAGTAGCGCAAAAGTTCTCCACGTTGGCTTCTGGAGCAACGCTCCACGAGCTGCCTGCGCCTGAATCCGCGGCGCGCATTGTGCTGCGCAATAAAAAGGCTCTGGAGCAGGTGCAGATTTGCCTGGGCGTTCCGGCGCCGCCCATCACCGACAAGACCCGCTACGTTACGCTGATTTTGAATACGGTATTAGGCGGCGGCATGAGCTCGCGGCTCTTTCAGACCATCCGCGAAGAGCGGGGCATGGCCTACTCCATTTACTCCGACCTGAGCCCCTACCGCGACACGGGGACCCTTTGCGTCTTTGCCGGCACATCAGTAGGCAAGGGCCTGGAGGTGGTCAACCTCATCCTGGACGAATTCCGCAAGCTGAAACAGGAACTGCTGAGCGAAGAAGAGTTAACTCGAGCCAAAGATCAGGTCAAGGGGAATATTCTGCTGGGTCTGGAGAGCTCGAACGCGCGCATGGCCAACCTGGCGCGCCAGGAAATGTATTTCCACGAGTTCATCAGCGTGGAGGATATTATCGCCCGCATCGGCGAGGTGAACGCGACTCAGGTGCAGGCCATGGCACAGCGCCTCTTCGATCCCGCACGCATTGCAGTAACCCTGCTGGGACGATTGGACGGTGTCAAACTACGCCGGGCTCAGTTGGCATGTTGAAAGCAGAGGTCAGTGGTCAGACGGATTATTCGCATCTTTTCAGGCAAGTCAAGTGTTTTTTAGAGTGCCGAATCTGCTCGTGTTCCTGGGAGAAACTGTTCACTGTCCACTATTCACTGTTCACTGTTTCGAGCGTGTCATTTCCCTTTCGCGTCCATACGTTGTAGGATTTTCTCGAACGGGCCGGAGTCTTTCGGCTGCTTCCAAAGGAATTGGAATCTCATGAATCGCAAGAACTTGAACTGCCGCGCACGACGCTCTTATGAGCCAAACGGTTTTACATTGATGGAATTGCTGATTGTCATGGCGATCATTACGGTCCTCATGCTGATCGGCTTTCCCACTTACCGTAGCGTCATGAAGCACTCCCGCGAACTTTCCGCGAAGAAGTCGATGCAGACCATTCAGCAAGCGGAGATGATGTATTCAACGAACTACCCGAGCAAGGGCTTTGCCTGCAACCTGCAGTATCTGGGCGGCGACCCGGGCAAGCCACCCTCGGCCACAGCCTCCGAGATGCTGCCCGATGAGTTGGCCAAAGGCAACAAGGACGGCTACATCTTTACCATCACAAACTGCGCGAAGAATGCGCTGAATGGTTCGGAGCGGGTAGACGGGTACACGATCACGGCGGTGCCTGAAGCGGTAGGCAAGACCGGAGATCTGGGCTTCTGCAGCGACGAAGGCGGCGTGCTGAAGCAGGATCCAGCGGGTGGCGTCAACTGCGCCGAACTGGTCCAATGAGCGAAATCAAATTCATGATGCGGGGCGGCTTGATTGTGGCCGCCACGCTGCTTTCGGCAATCCTTTGCGCTCAACAACGTCCGCTCTCTGCGCACGATTTGGCGCAGAAGGTCGATAGCCATTACAACCAATTGCATTCGCTCAAGGCCGGCTTCACGGAGAGTTACGAGGGCATGGGCATTCGGCGCACCGAGAGCGGTACGCTGCTGCTCTTGAAGCCGGGCCGCATGAAATGGGAGTACAGCCAGCCTGCCGGCAAGCTTTTCCTGCTCGACGGCAGGTTCGCTTGGTTTTACTCGCGCGGCGATTCGCAAGTGCAACGTATCTCCGCCAAAGAGCTGGACGACTTGCGATCGCCGCTGCGCTTTCTGTTGGGCCACACTCAACTGGAAAGGGAATTGAGCAACCTGACGCTGGCGCCTGCTGCGGGCGGCCACTTCACGCTTACCGGTCAGCCCAAGGGGCAGGAAAAACGCGTGGCGCGGCTGGCTCTCACAGTGGCCACAGATGGAACAATTACCGGCATTGAGATTGAAGAGCCTGACGGCGCACTGACCCGCTTCACCTTCACTGGCGAGCAGCCCAATGCGCCCGTACCTGCGGAAGCCTTCCGCTTCAAGGCACCCGCAGGCGTGCCCGTGGTGGATGCACTGCCGCCGGTTTAAGAGCACAACAGCCTCGGTCTTTGTGAATCGTCTCGTTCATTTCCTCTGTAAACAGCCCATCAAATTCATGATGGAGCTAGCCTTGACTTTCAAGATGTATTTGCCGTACTCGCCCTTGATGAACCAGATCTGATTTTTATGTCTTCAGTCCAAAATCCTTCCGAGTTCGGATGGAATGGTGAGCATCTTCTAGAAGTAACCATCGTAGTAACCATTGAGGCTCAACAGGGGAGTTTTAGCTAACACTCCGAGCTTTGGCGTCCTTGCCGCAAAATCGAGATCGGCGAGCGGTACCATAGTCATACAAGTGTTTAACTTTAATGTATTTAATTGATTCTTCTCGAGAATACTTCATAAAGTACTTGCGCACTTTAGTACTCCTGTGCTACGTTCCTTCCGATCCAGGGAGGAGCGATGATTGGTGTACGAAAGACTATCGAAGTGATTACCAATGTGGCTATCTTGGTCGTCTGTGGGCTGCTCTGCTGGAGCCTCTTGGTCCACAAAAGCCTCCGTTTCGGTGCGACGGATGAGATCGGAGATCAGGAAGCCCACCTTATTGGCCAGACGTTACCGACTCTGCCTGGCCACAGCTGGGACGGTCACTCGCCAACTCTCGTCCTAGCGATTCGCAAGGGCTGTCATTTCTGTGAGCAGAGTTTGCCTTTCTACAAGCAACTCGGCGACCTTGAAAAGAGCAACAACCTTCACGCACATGTACTGGCTGTGATGCCAGACGATCGAGCCTCGGGAACCAGCATATTGCAATCCGGCGGTGTGGCCGTCGATGGTGTTTTCAACCAAAAACTTGATTCCATGAAAGTTACGGGAACGCCAACCCTCCTGTTGCTCGACGCCAATGGTCGTGTCGCGCGGGCGTGGATTGGCCAGCTCACTGCACGGCGCGAAAAAGAGGTTATCGCAGCTGCGCAGGAGTGTCTGCCCGGACGGAGCTGCGCGACGGAAGTCGCACAGTAATTCAACTCAAGGAGAAGTGCATGAAAAAAATTGCTGTAAAACTCTTCATCCTCGTGGCGCTTTGCGGCGCTTACTTGTGCGCTAATGCATATCCCTATTGCCCGCCTCCCTGCGTGCTGGCAATCGGGTCATTCCCCCACTGCGTCTGTCCCTCGAAGTAGGACAAGTTCGTCTCGTCAGACACTCCATTCTTGCGGCATTCTTTGCCGAAAGGGCGAGAAGCCTACCAGCAGAAACTGAGCGTAACTCAACACAAGGAGAAACCGATGAAGATGCTCGCAGTGAAACTATTCATCCTGGTGGCTCTTGGCGGAGCTTACCTATGCGCCAATGCCGTCCCCTATTGTGGGCAACCGCATTGCATCTGGAACTGGACGCTGCATATGTGTGTTTGCCCGTAGTCCGGTTATGTGCCCCATCCTTGCGGCTCCTTTCGGTCGCAAGGATGGGGTCCTTAAATTTCCAGTTCCCGTTGCGAATATGCCAGCAGAGTTTACTTTCCGTAGACGTAGAAGCCCCGTCCTGATTTGCGGCCCAGCCAGCCAGCGTCCACCATGCGCACCAGCAGGGGGCAAGGCCGGTATTTCGGGTCTCCAAAACCATCCTGCAGCACGCGCAGAATGTCCACGCAGACATCGAGGCCGATGAAATCGGCCAGGGTGAGCGGGCCCATGGGATGAGCCATTCCAAGCTTGAAGACCTGGTCCACGGCTTCCGGAATGGCCACGCCCTCCATGACGGCAAAGGCCGCTTCATTGATCAGCGGCATGAGCACGCGGTTGGAGACGAAGCCCGGCGCATCGTTGACCTCGACTGGCGTTTTGCCCAACTTGACGGCCAGAGCATGGACGGTTGCAAAAGTCTCGTCTCCGGTGGCCAAACCGCGTACCACCTCTACCAGCGTCATCACTGGCACAGGGTTAAAAAAGTGCATCCCAATCACCTGCTTTGGCCGGTGAGTTTGGGCGGCCAATTTGGTGATCGAAATGGACGAGGTGTTCGTCGCAAGGATTGCTGTTGCCGGCAGGATTCGGTCGAGCGAGCGGAAGATCTCTGTTTTCACTTCGAGGCGCTCTGATGCTGCTTCAACAGCAATGTCTGCGCCGGTGAGCGTTTCGCGGTTCAGTGTGGGTTGGATGCGGGAAAGTGTAGGCTCGATCTCGGCTTCGGGCAGCTTACCCTTTGCTGCTTCGCGGCCCAGGTTGGTGCGAATCTGCTTGATGGCCCGGCTCAGGAAACACTGTTCCACATCGCACAGCAGCACGCGAAAGCCCGCGCGAGCAAAGACATGGGCGATGCCGGAGCCCATAGTTCCCGCGCCTACCACTCCTACGGTCTGAATCTCGGCCATTGAAGACTCCTCCCAAAACACAACAGGGAGTGTAGCAGGCCGGGCGAATTCCAAGCTGAATTTATTGGTTTTCTCTCACTGCAACAGCGCTCACCGGGGCCATTTGCAGCGGTTCGGTCAAGGTGAGCAGCAGCGCAGTGCCTGGATCCAGCGTTGCCTGGGGATGGCTTACGAGCAGATGAATTGAGATGACGCCGGCCCCGACCATGGTGCCGGCCAAGGCGCCCACCGGGCCGCCGAGAATTGCTCCAGTGGTTGCGCCGGCTCCCACTGCCCCGCCGTATTCAATGCCGTCACGCTTCAAGCGCGAGTCAGGCAGGATAGTGCCTTCATTCCCAACCCTGGTTCTGGAACCGGGGGTTCCAGTAATCTCGGCCTGCAGTTGGTAGCGCCTGCCGTCGGGCAGGGTCACCGCCTCCGGCCGCAGGTGCATAGAGCCGTGGCCGCCCGCATGGCCGCTGGAAACCTGAACAACCCGGCCGTCGATTTCTGACCCGGCGGGAATTACGACCTTTTCGCCGAGCAAGACGTCAGAGGCCACACGCCCGCGGAATGCTTCGCCCTTCTCGCTACTTGAGGTCGAGAGCCCATCCATCAGCCGGACGCGAATGTTGGTGCCTTCGGGAAGTTCGCCTGGGCGCAGCGGGCGAGGATGCACAATGCCGCCATCTGGATCAGAGTCAAACGAGCGTTGGGTGAGTGCCGGCTGCCGCGGGGCGGGAGCGCTTTGCTGACTCGCCACTGTTCCGGCGTTTGGGTCAACATCGTTCTCGACGGCAGCGCCGGAAGGAGGTGCTTGTTCCGCTGCGGGCATGATGGCCGGCGACGCCGGATGTCCAGCCGGTGGCTTTGCCTGGGGCGTGGCGGAAGTGATGATGGCGTCGTCCGGAGGAGGGTTCGAGGTTCCCTGGTAAGGGCTTGACTGGCTTGCATCCTGCGCTCCCAGAGCGGCAGTTGTCAGAAACAACAAGGCGCATACAAGAATCGGCCGGTTCATATAAGTCTCCTTTTCCCCAAGGCGCGAACAGTGTTTTCCCACTAAGTTCAAACCCCGTTGAGCGGGAAGAGTTGCGAAGGTGGCACGCAAATCTACCTGGGTCTGCGCGCCAGCTCACCTAAGTTAAGGCTAACCCAGTCCGGCTGGCGTTGACGTACTGGTGACCGGCCGGTGCCTCGGACGGCACGAATCAAAGAAGGCAACCTTTCCGGCACATTTCACTTGCCGGAATCTCCGAGGCCCGCATAACCGCAATGAGTTCGTCCGCCGGGGGGCGATTTGCTAAGATTCATAGGAGGCAACAGCCCTTTTTTGACCTTGGACGGAGACGAAATGGCGAACGATCAGCAGCTACTGAGCAGGATTCAAAGTGCCGCTGGAGAAAGTCTCGCCGTGGATCGCCGTCCACGATTGAACGACCGGTTACAGCACCGCATTGTGAGGTCCGATATGACTGAGATTGTTTCCATCCGCGCCCGCGAGGTTCTTGACTCGCGCGGCAATCCCACCGTGGAAGCAGACGTAATCCTTGAAAGCGGTGCTCTGGGCCGCGCTATCGTGCCCTCGGGTGCTTCGACCGGCGAGCATGAGGCCGTGGAACTGCGCGACGGCGATAAGAGCCACTATGGGGGCAAAGGCGTTTTACAGGCCGTAGCCAACGTGGAAACCGTTATTGCGCCCGAACTGGAGGGCATGGATGCCTCGAATCAGCGCCTTATTGATCAGACCATGATCGCGCTCGATGGCACACCGAACAAGGCCAAGCTGGGCGCCAACGCCATTCTTGCTGTCTCCATGGCTACTGCTCGCTCCGTGGCGCAGACGCTTGAGATTCCGCTCTACCGCTATCTTGGCGGAGTGAACGCCTCAGTGCTGCCTACGCCTATGCTGAACGTGCTCAATGGCGGAGCCCACGCCGACAGCAATGTGGACTTTCAGGAGTTCATGATCATGCCAGTGGGTGCGGAGAGCTTCTCCGAGGCGCTGCGCTGGTCGGCCGAAACTTTTCACACCCTTCGTGGCGTGCTCAAGAAAAAGGGCTATAACACCGCAGTGGGTGACGAGGGCGGCTTTGCTCCTTCGCTGAAGTCCAACGCCGAAGCCATTGAGCTTATCCTCGAGGCCATCGAGGCGGCAGGCTACAGGCCCGGCGAGCAGATTTCGATTGCGCTCGATCCCGCCTCCAGCGAGTTCTACAACAAGGAAACCGGCAAGTACGTCTTCAAGAAGAGTGACAAGCGCGAGCTTTCGAGCGAGGAGATGGTGGCGTTCTACGACAACTGGACCCGCCAGTATCCCATCGTTTCGCTTGAGGACGGCCTGGCAGAGGACGACTGGGCTGGCTGGAAAATCCTGACCGACAAGCTCGGCAGCCGCATTCAGCTGGTCGGCGATGATATTTTCGTCACCAATATCAAGCGGTTGCAGCGTGGCATTGAAGAGGGCGTGGCAAACTCCATTCTCATCAAGCTCAACCAGATCGGCACTATCACCGAGACGCTGGAGGCCATCGAATTGGGCAGCCGCTACGGCTACACCTCAGTCATCTCGCACCGTTCAGGCGAAAGCGAAGACACGTTTATCGCGGATCTCGCCGTGGCCACCGGCGTGGGCCAGATCAAAACCGGTTCAGTCAGCCGCACCGACCGCATCGCGAAGTACAACCAGTTGCTGCGTATTGAAGAAGAGTTGGGCGGCGGCGCGGTTTTCCTGGGGCTCGAAGGTCTCAACTACAACGACTAACCACCTGCGGTGGGGCAGACGGCTTCGCGTGACAGGATGGGGAGGGAGCTTCGGCTTCCTCCCTTGCTTTTGCACTTTGCTAGTTCTCCCTCACGGAACCACTTCTGGTAATCTTCCTTCATGAAAACGAACCAACCGAGAAAGTCAGCTGTGCTTCTTTGCCTGTTGGCAGCATTGCCACTTGCAACCGCGAATAATCAGGTTGCCTTTGCACAGACGAAAGACATTGCGTCGGAAACTTCTCCGGCATCCGTTCAACCTCCCGAGCATCCGATAACGCGCGCTCAGTTCGAGGTACTTGAAGTGCGATCAGGGCACGTGGAGGCGCAAAAGAAGTTTATTCGCGAACTGATGCAAGGGCAACGGGAGAAGATGCCAGCGTGGTTTCCGCAAACAGTGTGGGATGACTTTTTACGAAGAGAGGAAGAACTCGACCAGATTTCTATTAGTCTTCCGATCTATCAAAAATATATGAGCGAGGAAACAGCGAATTGGCTCCTCCTGTTTTACCAAGGAGATACAGGAGGAGCCTTGGCGCGGGAATGGACTAGCCACGCCAAGGAGTCAGTGGCTCAAGGATATCGGGGCGCTTCCGCGGCCGAGGAGGCACAGCAGACTTTCGGCGAGGACAGTACGGTGGATTCACTGATGAGGAAGCGACTCAATGAGTTGACGCCGGAACAGCAAACGGGCTGTTTAAATGCGCTTCAGACTCTTAATTCAGTTCTCTTTCGCATAAGTGACGAGACTGACAAGGCCTACCGAGCGAAGTTGGTTGAAATAGCCAAAGCTGTCGTGAGTGCGCACCATGCGGAAATTGCAGCTGCCCAAAAGGCAGCAGCACAATAAGCGCGCAATACGCTTTCGTCCAGAATGGAAAAATTAGCGGGAGTACCGGCACGGACCATTCGACTCTGATACGCTCCGCTCAAAAGGAGGGATTGGTAATAGCAAAAATGTATCAATTAACCCCGGCAGGTTATTCTAGAGAAGAGAATTTCGATTCATTCTGAGGTGCCTTCCTAAGTGTCTACATACAAACGTCCCCTCGTTCTGACCATCCTTGACGGATGGGGCTATCGTGCAGAAACCGCCAACAACGCCATTGCGCTTGCCAAAAAGCCCACCTACGACAAACTGCTCGCCGAGTATCCCAACACGCTGATCCAGGCTTCCGATCACTTTGTCGGTCTGCCGGATGGGCAGATGGGCAACAGCGAAGTCGGCCACCTGAACATTGGCGCGGGACGGATCGTGCAGATGGACATCACGCGCATCGACGCCGCTATCGCGGCTGGCGAATTTCAAAAAGATCCGGCTATTGCCCGAGCCATCGTGCGGGCGCGCGACGGCGGACGCCAACTGCATCTCTTTGGTTTGGTTTCAGACGGTGGCGTTCACTCGCACCAGGAGCACCTCTATGCCCTGCTGCGCACGGCGCGCGAATACGGCCTGACTCGAGTTTTCGTTCACGCTTTCATGGACGGCCGTGACACCCCACCAGACTCTGGCGCCGCTTACATTGCAAAACTGGAACAGAAGATGCGCGAATACGGCGTGGGCAAGGTGGCAACCATCAACGGCCGCTACTATGCCATGGATCGCGACAAGCGCTGGGAGCGCGAGCGCAAGGCCTTCGATGCAATGGTCAACGGCAAGGCAGAGGGCGGCGCATACACCGATGCAGTAGCCCGCATCAAAGAGAATTACAACAACGGGATTACGGACGAGTTCCTTATTCCCTTTGTTATAGTGGACGCCGCAGGCAAGCCGGTCGGGCAGATTCGCGACGAGGATGTCTGCATCAACTTCAACTTCCGCGCCGACCGCGCCCGCGAGATTACCCGCGTACTAACGCGCGAGAGCGGCCTGAACAAACAGGGCGGACGCGATCTGGACGGCTGGGAAGCGCTCGATGCGACGATTCCCCGCAGCGAAATCCCGAAAAATCTCTACTACCTTTGCATGACGCAGTACGACAAGCTTTACGAGTTGCCGGTCATCATTCCGCCCGAGTCGCTGGATAACATTCTGGCCAACGTGCTGGCGGCGCACCATCTGCGCAATCTGCGCGTGGCGGAGACAGAGAAATTTGCTCACGTAACGTATTTCTTCAACGGCGGCATCGAGACACCTTTCCCCGGCGAGGATCGAGTGCTGATTCCGTCGCTCAAGGTGGCCACCTATGACCTGGCGCCGGAGATGAAGGCCGAGGCCATTGGCGATGCGATTGTTAAGGCGATCAACGACACGACCTTTGATCTTGTCGTCGCCAACTTCGCCAACGCTGATATGGTGGGCCATTCCGGCAAATTGGAGCCGACCATCAAGGCCATAGAAGCCATCGATGCGCAACTGGGCCGCGTCTACAAGGCCATCCGCGAGAAGAACGGCAGTTGGCTGATTACCGCCGACCACGGCAACGCCGAGCAGATGGTGGACCTGGTCACCGGCAACCCGCACACCGCGCACACCACCAACCCTGTGCCGATGATTTACGTGGCCGAGGAAGCTCCGCGTTACCGGCTGCGTCCGGACGGTTCGCTGCGCGATATCTCGCCCACGTTACTGAACATTCTCTCGCTGGGTCTGCCCAAGGAGATGACCGGCGGGGATCTGCGCGTGCCGCTGGTGAAGTGAATCAGGCGGACTTTAAACAGTAAAGGCGAAGCCGCAAGCGGCTTCGCCTTTACTGTTTCTGCGCGATCCTTACGCTGTGAAATCCGCAACTGCGGTCCTAAAAGAAGTTCCACAGAGACTGGTTGTAGACCTCGTGGTGGTATTGCACTTCGGAGCCTTTGACGAAGGTTCCCAGCGCGCGCGGGCTGCGGTCGGCCGCGGCCTGCTTCAATTCGGCATAACGGCCTTGCACATCTCCGCCGAGGATCTTCGCGATCCAAGCCGAATCTTTGAAGTCTTCGATAGCCGTCTGGATGTTGTCCGGCAAGTAGCGTCCGCCAGCGCGCAGGTCCTTGGCGGTGGAAATCTCGCCGTCTAGTCCGGTCTTGAAGATACCGTAGAGCGCCAGATAGGGATTGGCGTCGGGCGCCACGGCACGCACTTCAGTGCGCATTGAACGGTGATTGCCGATGGGAACGCGCACCATGGCGCCGCGGTCAACGGCGGAGGCGCGAATCTGGTTGGGCGCTTCGAAGTGCGGGTCCAGACGGCGATAGGCGTTTACGCTGGAGTTGAAAACCAGGCAAAGGTCGAGAGCGCGGGTCAGGATGCGGTCAAGGAAACTCCATCCAAATGTGGCAAGCTGTTCTTCGCCTTTTTCATCCCAGAAAAGATTGGTCTTGCCCTTGGAGACGGAAACGTTGGTGTGCATACCGCTGCCGTTAACGCCGACTACCGGCTTAGGCAGGTAACTGGCCGTGAAGCCCATGTTGTTGGCAATCTGGCGGGTCAGCAGCTTGTAGAGTTGAATCTGATCGGCCGCTGCCACCGCCTCTGAGTAGCTGTAATTGATTTCAAACTGGCTGGGCGCGACTTCGGGGTGGTCTTTTTCATTCTGGAATCCCATGGCGCGCTGCACTTCGGCCGATGTGTCGATGAACTGGCGCAACGGATCGAGCGGCAGCGAGTGATAATATCCGCCGGTGTTGATGAATTCGAACTTGCCGGTCTGGTGATAGGTGCGCTCGGCGTCTTTGCCGGCAAAGAGAAAGCCTTCAATTTCCGTGGCGGCGTTGAGCGTGTAGTTGTTCTTTTTGAACTGCTCATCAGTGTAAGCCTTGAGCACGCCGCGCAGATCGCCCGAGTACGGTGTTCCATCCTTATCGATGACGTTGCCGAAAACCAGAACCTTGCCGTTGCCGAAGACATCGGCAGGAACCCAATAGAAGGCGCTCCAATCGATGCCGAGTCGCAGATCGCTCTCCTTCTGCGCCGTAAAGCCGCGGATCGACGAGCCGTCGAAGGTGAGGTTCTCATGAGCGCCGATCAAAAACTTTTTGTCATAATCGAGCAGGTGCAGGCGGCCTTCCAGGTCGCTGAATAGCACTGTAACGGCCTTGATCCGCTTCTCGTCGGTAAGGTATTTCAGCCGCTTTTCACGAATCTCGTCTGCCGCTACACGGCCGGCGCGTTCCGCCTTTGCTTCCAGGTTCTTCGCTTCCAACTCCTCGTAAGACAGAGCTAGAAAATTTCGATAGTCGGTGGGCATGGGTCTCCTTTTTGGGCGCAGATTAATGTCTGAAACATACGCCCTAATCGTAGAATTCGGCGCATAAAGAACCTATGAAGATTTCCCGTGAAATCGGTGGAAAAGAAGGCGCTTACTGTGCGTTGGCCAACCACATGAACGTTGTGGCGTAGATCTGCTTTATTGCCTTTCAGGCTGCCAAAGCGAGTGGACATCAGCTTTGGCAGCGTGGAAAGGACGCGTCATTTGGTTTTCTCTATTTATGGCTGAAACTCACCTGCGCATCTTCAGGATAGGCCGGGATGCCAAATTCAGGGACATCAAGGCCCTCCAACTCGACCTCTGGCGAAACGCGCATGGATTTGACCTTGTTCACCACCCAGAAAACCCCGTAGGTTGCACCAAAGGCCCACACAGCGCAGAGGGTTGCTCCCATCAACTGACACTCGAACTGGCTGAAATCTCCATGAAGCAGACCAGTCACTCCCTGGCCTGTCTGCCCCAGGTAGCTGGTAGCGCCTATTCCGTTCCATCCTGAACCGTAAGCACCGTCGGCGAATATGCCCACCGAGACAGCGCCCAGCCAGCCGCAGTAGCCATGCACGGAGATTGCTCCGCAGGGATCATCCACTTTGAGTATCCGTTCGTTGAACAGAACGCCACCGCAGACCAGCAGGCCAGCAAGAACTCCGATCAGAACTGCCGAATTGGGAGACACGAAAGCGCACGGGGCGGTGATAGCAACCAGCCCTGCCAGCATCCCATTACAAGCCATTGTCACATCCGGCTTCTTGAAGATGAAGTACCACAACAGCAGCGCAGTAGCCGAACCTGAAACCGCGGCGAGATTGGTGTTCATGGCGATCACTGAGATGCGCAGGTCTGTTGCGCCCAGCGTGGAGCCGGGATTGAATCCCATCCATCCAAACAGGAGGATAAAAGTTCCGGTTACGACAAAGACGATATTGTGCGCTGGGAAAGCCCGCGGCTTGCCGTCGGGACCATACTTGCCCAGACGCGGGCCGAGAATAACGGCCAGAGCCATTGCGCAGAAGCCGCCCACCGCATGCACCACAGTCGATCCGGCAAAATCCACATAACCATGGCCCAGATGCATCGTCGTGCCCAGCTGCGACATCCAGCCGCCGCCCCATACCCAGCATCCGAAGACGGGATAGAGGATTCCACCGATAAAGAATTCGCAAAGGATGAACGCCCCAAAGGTGATGCGCTCGCAGACAGCGCCCACGATGATATAACCGGCTGTTTCCATGAACACGAACTCGAAGAGCGTCAAGCAGAGGCTGCCGGCGTCGTAACCCGGTCCACTGAGGAAGAAGCCTTTGCCGCCCAGAAAGCCCCAACTGCCGTGCCCCAAAAGAAACGCATTGAGCGTCGGAGTGCCTCCCAAATTAGTTGGAGCCGCGTTGATGGCGACGGCCCCGAATTGGAAGGCGTAGCCAACCGCGTAATAAGCCAGCAAGGCAAAGACGAAGGCGGCGAAATTCAGCATCATCAGATGCCCCGCATTCTTCTTGCGCACCAGGCCGCAGGTAAGCAGAGCAAAGCCCGCCTGCATGAACAGGACCAGGTAACCGGTGAGCAGCGTCCAGGAGAAATTGGTGGAGATGCGAACATGACCCAGAGAGTCGGCCAGCTTGGCGGCGATCGGCTCCTTGGCCATCTGCGCCTGGAAGTCGTCATATGCCTTCTTCTGCGCAGCGAAGTCAGGGGAGGTCGGATCTGGTGTCGGCGGAACCAGGAGATTGCCGGCTGCGTCCTGCACGCTGGTTCTATCTCCGGTGGCGATACCAGCCGGATCCGGCTTTGGGCCGCCGTCGGCAAAGCAGAGTGTCGAGCCTGCTGCAAACATTCCCGCCAGCAGCAGAATCATGGTTGCGCCTGGCAAGAACGGACGCTGCAGAGTGTGCCTCGCAATTGGCTGTCTCATATCATCTCTCCTCTTTTTGTGTAGTGAATGGCAAAGGAACTCGTGGACTGCGCAGACCTCCTCGCGATTGCTCCTCTCAAAGGGCAACTGGGCCGCGCTCACCGGTCCGAATGCGAATTGCCTCTTCGACTGGAGTTACAAAGATCTTTCCGTCTCCCAGTTTCCCGGTTCGAGCGCCTTGGATGATCGCGTCGACGATCTTGGGCACGCGTTCATCCGCTGCGACGATGGTGAGTAGAATCTTGGGAAGAAAATCGACCGAATACTCGGTGCCTCTGTACATTTCGGTGTGGCCGCGCTGACGGCCAAAGCCTCTGACTTCCGCCGCGGTTGCGCCCAGAATCTCGATGTCAGAAAGTAGTGCCTTTACTTGATCCAGCCTTTCTGGCCTGATCACTGCGTCGATGCGCTTCATTGTGGTCCTCCTTTTTGGAATCGACTTGAATTGTTGCAACAACGAATGCGGTGGGCCAGAACAAGTCTGGCGAACGCAGACCCCAAGGCCGGGTGAGAAGTTGTGCCCCCATACCAATCCCGCGTTCGGAGTGGCTGCAAGCGGAAACGATCTCCGGCCCGCTGAGGGGTGACAGTCTGAATTAGTTGAATCCTAGAGTCGGGGAGATAAGGATGAAATGAAGAAAATGAAAATGTTGAGAGACTCTTCCGGGCCGCCGGTGTTGCTTCTCACAGGCGAGTTAAGACACAATTCCGCCCGAGCCTGGTCTTGATGGGCTGGGCGGAACTTGCGCATTAAAGTAGCTTCACCGCTTGGGGCCGAAGAACACCATAAACCCCATAGTTATCGTCGATTGAGTTATCAGCTTACGCAGCAGCAACAAAGCTCTGACAGTGATTCAACTCTCCATCGCTCAGCGGAGCGAATGCAGCGGCTCGGCTATTTCTCGGTAATGTTTTTGCCAAAGATGAAGCCGAATTCAAGTACGGCCCGGAATTGGCTCGCATCCGTTCCTGTCTTGCCAAATACTAATCCCGGCGTGTAGTCCATTGCGTGAACATACGCGAGGTCGGTGCGAAGATACATACCGCCCTTTTGGTAGGTCGGCGTCGCCGTAAAAGTAACGCCTTCGCTGCCCGCTCCAAATCCCAACAAGTTGACTGATCCATCGACACCACTCCCCGAACTTGTGAGGTATTCCACGCGCGCGGGAAGCGAGAAACCGTTCTTGAAGGCATAACTAGCATTGATCGCGCCGCCGGTCGCGGATGTACCGTTCGGCACGCCGACCTTCACGTTGGTCGGAAGCTTGCCGTACTGGAAGTACGGTGAAATGATCCATGGGCCCTTGGTGTACGTATAGATCACCGCGTGCATGTAGCTGTTGTTCTGCACGGGCGTGGCCGCCGTTTGATAGGCGGTTTGCCCAAGATTCCCCATCCCGTCATATACCAGGCTATGAGGCCCTTTCGTCAGGGTCGCCGATCCCGACAGCCACGAGTAACGGTTGGAATAGTACCCGTCGTTCCAACTGATCGCGGCGGACAGGTACTTACCCATGGTTTGATTCACCTGAATGCCGCGATTGATGGCGTTCTCCTGGTTCCAAACGATGCCGCGCTCGATGTTAAAGTTCTGGTACGTAAACGTGGACTCGGCTCCCATCAGAGTGGGAAGAGAGCCCATAAGGAACTGCGTGTTCTTAGCCGCCTGCAACTTCAGATAGGCGACCGGAACAGGTCCGTAGAAATTGTTCACCGTGTTCTGGGCGTTAACAAACGGCACGCTGAGCGTAGGCATGGTGTACACGCCCGCCTGGACGTACCACTGGAGCTTCCCCTCCGCTCGTTGAATGAAGATTTGTCCATTGCTCAGAGTGGCCTGCGCATTATCATCTCCCGCAACGGAATTGTTCTGGAACACCGAAAAACCGGTCACGATGCCGTTGACAGAGAGCTTGCCCAACGGTCCAGCATCGAAGGTCGCCGGCGGGAGCCATTGCAGCGGACCCGTGAGAACGAATGTGGAGAGCGGAGCAGGGGCCGCGGGCTGAGCGGCCGGAACAGGGGTCGATGCTGGCGCAGGTGCAGGTGTTGTTTGTGCGCCTGCCTCTATGGCGATTGCCATGGCTATTCCGGCCATCGTGTTCAAGATGTGGTTCGGGTTCATATGCATCGGCACTGTTCCTCCAGAAAATGAATTTTGTAGTATGAACTGGAGTGAATTCAGCCCGAAAATGCAGGAAAAATCCCTCACATTTTTTGGCGCAATCGCTGTTATGCCGATATAGCGGACAGAGCTGCTTCGCGGACTCCCCGTATAGGAATCTGCGCGGTAGCCGCGTGTCGCGCCGTAAGTATGGCTATCGGCCTGGCGACAGAAAGAATTCACTGGCCCCGTGGTCCGGGATTAACACTAGTAATGCAAACCGCACATAAGGAACCAATGAGGATACCAGAAAGAAGTCGTGTGGTGCCGTGCGGTAGAGAGCACGGCGCCCGCGCCCGAAAAGTCATCCAATACCTCAAAGAACAAAGCTTGGCGGCCTGCATCGCGAGAAATCCATAAGGGCCCTGAAAGGAACGCAAAATCAATTTCTCAGGCACCGGACGGATTCCGGCTCGGGGAAAAACGAATAACCTGCTAAAATCCACTCAAGTTTCAGCGCATCCCAGGCTTGTTCGGCGAGAAACTCCTCTTAGTTGTGGACCGCATCGATGGGCCGTGCGCCGTGAACAAACAGTCATCGCTTTGCTGATTAGATGGTGGGTGATCGCTTGCTGTTGAGATTCATCCCTGCGAGTTCGACTTCGGCCAACGCCGCTCTGTTGCTGGCAACGGCGCTGATTGCGCTTCTTGTCATTCTGCTTTGGGTGCGCTCCAGGAATTACGCCCGCAAGGCCATTTACTGGCGCAGGCAGGCGCGTCACCTTTACGAATTCACGCGGCGCACTCAGGAGATGAATCTTCACCTGGAACCAGGGCCGCAATTGGCCGAGCTGGTTTTTGAAATCTTTGCGCTGGAGGCTGTCGCGGTTTTTGACGCGGAGTTGCACCAGGTTTATCCGGCCGGGTATTGGCAGGTGGACCCGCGAGAACTGGCGCAAAATGTGTACACCTTCGCGACCTCAGACGATGACCCCGAGAGCGGACTGAGCCGTCGAGTGATCCGGTTGGGCTCGGCGCCGGTAGGAAGCCTGGTGTTGCGCGGTGGCACCAGCCCTCTCATCAACAACGCCATCGCCGCATTAATGGCTCTGGCCTTTGATCGCTATCGGGCCTTCGCCAACGAGAGCCGCATGGAGACCGAGCGGCGCACAGAACAGTTGCGCTCTACTGTTCTTGATAGCTTGGCGCACGCCTACAAGACGCCTCTGACGGCCATTCGCGCCGCCTCGACGGGACTGAGTGAGATGGGTCATCTATCGGCGGCGCAGGCGGAACTGGTGGCACTCATCGAGGAGCAATCTGGCCTGCTTGGCGATCTGACCACGCGCCTGCTGACCACGGCGCGCCTCGATGCTGGCGAGGTTTCAATTCACGCCATCCCGATCGGCGTAGCGCCGCTGATTGAAGAGGTTGTGGCCAGCCTCAGCGACCGGCTGGCAAGCATGAAGGTGGACCTCGACATTCCCGACGAGCGCCTGGTTCTCGAGTGCGACCGCCAATTGATGGTCATGCTGCTGACGCAATACATAGACAATGCCTGCAAATACTCGATCTTCGGCACCACAATCACCATCCGTGCCGTGAAATCTCGCGCGGAGATTGTCTTTTCCGTGAGAAGCTTCGGCCCGGTGATTCCCATTAATGACCGGGAGCGAATCTTCGATCGCTACTATCGCGCTACGACCTACTCCAATCGCTCCGCAGGTACCGGAATCGGCCTTTCGGTCGCCAAGCGCGTTGCGCTCATCCACGGTGGTTCAGTCTGGGTCACCAGCGATGAGACGGAGGGGACAACATTTTTTGCGGCCATTCCCGCCACCGCGCGCAAGAGGGTTTCGTGATGATGCAGACTGCCATACGCATTCTTCTGGTTGACGACGAATCGGCCATACGCAGAGCGCTTAGGCCTCCTCTGCTTGAACTCGGCTTCCAGGTGGTTGAAGCTTCACGCGGTGAAGATGCGCTCCAGCTGCTGCGCTCGGGCGGGTTCGACGTGGTTCTGCTCGACGTGAATATGCCCGGCATCGGCGGCATTGAAACTCTGCGCCGCATGAGGGCGTTGGCGCCGCGTATGCCCATCCTCATGCTCACCGTGCGTGACGCGGAAGAGGAGAAGGTGGTGGCGCTGGAACTGGGCGCCGACGACTATGTGACGAAGCCATTCAGCACCCGCGAGCTGATTGCCCGCATCCGCACGGCGATTCGCCGCGTACAGGCTCCAGCCCGCGCTGAAGACGCTCCCATCGAAATTGGCGAATTGCGCCTCGAGCCGGTGCGCCGCATTGTCACAAAACGCGGCAATCCAGTGCATCTCACCCGCAAGGAGTTCGAGATTCTCCACTGCCTGATGAGCCGCGCCGGCCGGGTGATTACCTACGCCCGGCTGCTTACCGCTGTCTGGGGCGCCGACTGCCGCGAAGAAGTCGAGTATCTGCGCACCTTCGTACGCCAGTTGCGCAAGAAGATTGAGGACGATCCTTCGAAGCCCCTCTACCTGCTCACCGATGTTTACGTTGGCTACCGCTTCGCAGACGCACAGATGTTCATTGAGGAGACCGCGGAAGGCGCAGTGAACGATACGCCGGAAGACGCCTTGTGACGAGCGCTTAGTAGGATTGGCGCCCTCTATTCGTTGTAGTGCAGAAGGCTGAAGACGTCGTAGTCCTTGAAGCGCTCGCGGCCCTTCAGGAAGTCCAACTCCACGGCAAAGGCGAGTCCAACGATTTCGCCGCCAAGCTGTTTTACGAGCTTGACTGTGGCCTCCATTGTGCCTCCGGTGGCCAACAGGTCATCGACCAGCACCACACGCTGGCCGGGCTGAATCGCGTCCTGGTGAATCTCCAGTGTGTCGGACCCATATTCCAGGTCGTATGTCACCCTCGCCACAGGCGCCGGCAATTTGCGTGGCTTACGCACCGGCACAAACCCGGCGTTCAGACGATATGCGAGCGCCGGTCCGAAGATAAATCCCCGAGCCTCAATGCCCAGCACCAGGTCAACCTTGCGCTCAATATAGTGCGCCGCCAGCGCGTCAATCAGCTGGGCAAAGCCAGTCTTGTCCTTGAGCAGAGTGGTAATGTCATAAAACAGGATCCCCGGCTTGGGAAAATCCGGCACCGTGCGCACCAGCGCCTTCAGGGCTTCCACATCGACAGGCTTGATGGTTCCGGGCATAAGGCAGCGAGGCTCCTTGACCTAAATTGACGATTAGCTTCATTAACAATTATAGCGGGGCTGGCTGGAGAGATCAGCTTCTAGCCTCTGGCTCCAGGCGCGGAACGCAGAAAGCTGGAAGCTGACAGCTAGGAGCTAAAGGCCGCTTTTTACCACGCGCCATCAATGCGAAAGGAGCTGAGGTCGGCGGCTTCGGTTTCGGCAAGCTGATGCTCGACCAGGCGATCCACCCGGCTGCCGCGCGGGCCGCGCCGCAAGCTGGCCCGCAACTCGGCCAGGTCTTCCGCAGGGCCGGAAGCCAACACTTCAACCTCGCCTTCTTCGGTGTTGCGCACCCAGCCGCGCAGGTCCAGCTCACCGGCCTCCCGCTGAACAAACCAGCGAAAGCCCACCCCTTGCACGCGACCCTGAATCAAGAAATGAACAACCATCGTTAGTGAGTTTTACAGATGTGCCGCCGCTACGCAACTCGCAACACATCCTCAGCAGGGCAATTGCCTCAAGGCATTGGCCCATTTTGCACGGTGTGAGCGAACCGAGAGCTGATGGTCCCACCGCAGGTGGCGCGCTACACTGGAGTTCACCATGGTCTTTGTTCTCGACAACTACGATTCGTTTACCTACAACCTTGTCCAGTACCTTGGGGAACTGGGCGCGGAGGTGGAAGTCTATCGCAACGACGAATTGACTGTGGAGGAGGTCGAGGCGCTCAAGCCGGAGCGAATTCTGCTCTCGCCCGGCCCCTGCACCCCGTCCGATGCTGGAATTCTGGTCCCGCTCATCCGCCACATGGCGGGCAAAGTGCCCATCCTAGGCGTCTGCCTGGGTCACCAGGCCATAGGCGAGGCCTTCGGCGGCCAGGTCGTCCGTGCCAGCCACCTGATGCACGGCAAAACCAGCACTGTCATTCACGATGGTAAGGGCATCTTCGCCGGACTCGACTCGCCGCTCACTTGCACCCGCTACCACTCCCTGATTGTGGCCAAGGAGTCGTTGCCCGCCGAGCTCATGGTCACGGCCAGCACTCCGGAGAGCGGCGGCAATGGCTCCGTCATAATGGGCTTGCGCCACCGCACACTGCCCATCGAGGGCGTGCAGTTCCACCCCGAGAGCGTTTTGACCGAGGGTGGCCACCAGATGATTCGCAATTTTCTAAACATGTAGAGGCCATGGAAAGAGCAATGCGCCGCACAAACATCGTCTCCCTCGAAACCCTCGCCGCAACTCTCGCGCTCGCCGCTCTCGCACTGACGCCGGTTCTGCGCGCTCAGACAGCATCTGCTCCTCAGGCCCCCGCCGCGGAGTCCACGCCCATCGCCCCTATCGCCATCGTGCCTCTCGACAGCAAGAACCCTGACGCTGCGGCCAAAGTCACCGGCGCGCTTGAAGTTTCGCAGGGCAAGGCCGTCATCGGCGCCAGCGGCACGGTCACATCCGGCAATCAGACGACTGAAGTTGTGCTGCCTCATCGCGGCGTGCTGCGCGTTTGCGCGTCGACGACTGTCAAACTGGCCGCCGGCGCCGGCGTCACGGAAGGCGAGACGCCGGGCCTGATGATGGCCTTGGACCACGGCGCAGTCGAGATGAGCTTTGCCACGGGTCACAGCTCCGACATTTTGCTCACGCCGGATTTTCGCATAGCCATGAGCTCGCAAGGCGCGGCGGAGGTTAAGGTTCGCCTCGGCCAGAACGGCGACACCTGTGTGGATAATGCCGGGAAAGACACCCCCTTTGTGACGGTCAGCAGCGTATTTGATAGCGGAGATTACCGTGTACAGCCCGGACAACGCGTTATGTTCCAGCATGGCAGCCTGCGCGAGGTGGTGGACAACGAAAAGGAGCCTTGCGGATGCCCGCCTGCCGCGCCCAAGGGCAACGAATTTCCGCTGGCGCAGAGCGAGGGCCTTGCGCCCACTCCGAAGCCCGCGCCCGGTGTGCCCATGCAAAACTCAGCTTCAGCGCAGCCGATTCCGCCGCTGGTTTACAACAGCGCCGACCACGCTCCGCAGCCAGCCGCCGAGACCACGCCTGCCGCTCTCCCAACAAAGCCCGCAGCCAAGAAGAAATCCGGCTTCTTCGGCGGCATTGGAAAATTCTTCCGCCACATCTTCGGCGGGGAGTGAAAGAGCAGGGAATAGGGAATAGGAACCTACTCAGACTTGTGTTTGGCAGCTCCACGTTTCCGAAAGCCGTTCAGGAATATTCTGCCGCCAATAAAAAACCACGGGATCGATAACACTCCAAAGACCCGGGAGTGTTTCTCGTAAGCAGCATCAAACCAAGCCAGCCCACAGAGGATGAAGACAAGGCCGAATATCCAGGCGCCAATCCTCTGAACAAGTGGAGCACTAGGGTCGCCTTTCCATAAGAACTCATCGACGCCGCTGCTGTTTTTCATCGTGTCGGGCCAGAGGGTATTGCTTTGTTTCCCGGTGACTTCCTCGATGACAGCGTCATGGTCTTTGATCTTCATCGCAACCTGCTTCTCGCGCAAACACTGGGTCGCCGCTCGGCTAATCCCTATTCCCTAGTCCCTAGTCCCTGCCTTTACATTTCTCTCGCGCGTTCAATTGCCCGAATCATGGCTTGCGCTTTGTTGACTGACTCGGCGTGCTCCAGCTCGGGCACAGAGTCGGCGACAATGCCTGCGCCAGCCTGCACGTAGCCCTTGCCGCCGATGGCGAGCATCGACCGAATTGCTATGCAGGAGTCTAGATTTCCGCTGAAGTCCGCGTAAAGCACCGCCCCGCCATAGGTTCCGCGCCTCGCTGGCTCAAGCTCCTCAATAATCTCCATGGCTCGCACTTTGGGCGCGCCAGAGAGCGTGCCGGCAGGGAAGCAGGCGCGCAGAGCATCGACGGCGGTCAACTCTGGTTTGAGCTTGCCCTCGATGCTGCTGACGATGTGCATCACGTGCGAATAGCGCTCAACGAACATCAGCCGATCTACCTTCACGCTCCCGAACTGGCTCACGCGTCCCACATCGTTGCGTCCCAGGTCAACCAGCATCACGTGTTCGGCGCGTTCTTTTTCGTCGGCCAGCATCTCGTCGGCCAGCGCCGCATCTTCAGCCTCGGTGGTGCCGCGCGGGCGCGTTCCAGCGATGGGCCGGTACTCCACCTTGCCCTGATGCACGCGCACCAATAGCTCCGGCGACGACCCGGCTAATTCCAAAACCGTAGACTGCTTCAACTTTTTGGAGGAGCTATTGGACTTATCGGAGGGCCCACCCAGCGGACCGTCTGGCGCTATGCGCAGGAAAAACATATAGGGGCTGGGATTGACCGTGCGCAGCGCGCGATAGACCTGGAAGCTGTCGGCCTCTGGATCCATATCGAAGCGCTGCGAGAGAACGGCCTGGAAAATATCGCCCGCCGAGATGTATTCCTTAACGCGGCTGACAGCGGCCAGGAAATCCTTTTTGGATGTCCGGTGCTGCACTTTCAGTTTGCCCTCGCTCTTGCGCCTGGCCAAGTTGGGCAGCGGCTGAGAGAGTCGTTTTTCCAGCCGGTCGAGGCGCGCAACAGCTTTTTCGTACTCCGCTCCTGGAGTATCGGCGGCTCTGCCGCGCGTCACATCGGCGGTCACCACCAGCCAGATTTCCTTGCGCACGTGGTCGAAGGCCAGCACCTCGTCGAAGAAGAGCAGGCAGGCGTCAGGGACGCCCAGTTCGTCTTTGGCCAGCTCGGGCAGTCGTTCAATCTGGCGTACCGCGTCGTAAGAGAAAAAGCCTACTGCGCCTGCGGAAAACGGCGGCAGCCCTGGTAACCGAGCGGGTTTGTGCCCGGCTAGCGCGCGCCGCAGAACGGCGAAGATGTCACCCTCCATCTGAACGATCTTGCGCCCCTCGGTGATGGTAATGTCGCGCCCCCGGGCTACAATCCGCTTGAACGGCTGAAGACCGATGAACGTGTAGCGGCCCACCTGTTCACCGTTCTCCACGGACTCCAGCATGAAGCACTCCCGCTCCGGCCAGGCAGCGCGTAGAAACGCCGACGCCGGCGTCTCCATGTCGGCTGTGAGCGTGCGGCAGACTGGAACAAGCGTGTGCTCTTTGGCGAGCGCCAGAAACTCCTTGCGGCTGGGCTGAACGGGATGTACGGAGGGTTTCACTTTCAACAGTGTAACTGCTTCAAACGGCTGGCCTCAGCCGCGAGGGCGGCTCATAAGGCGCGAATCTTGACTGTATTTGCATTTCTCCAACAGCCGTGAATCCAACAGAAGTCAATGCGGCAGCCGGGCGCGATACGTTTCAAGCCAACTGACCATCTGATCTGCAGGCAAGGGGCGGCTGAAAAAATAGCCTTGCGCGGAATCGCAACCCTTCAAGCGCAAAAACTCCAATTGTGCTTTGGTTTCCACGCCTTCCGCCGTCACCCTCATACCCAGTTCGTGACCAATCTCAATGGTCTTCTGCACCATGACGCGATCGCTGCCGTTTACGTCCATGTTCATTACGAATATGCGATCGATCTTCAATTCTGTTGCCGGTATATTGACTAACTGCTGCATCATGGCATAACCAGTGCCGAAATCGTCGATCGATAGCTGAATGTTCTTCAACCGCAGCCTGGTCAAAACATCCAGCGTGCGCGACAACTGGTCGATCAGGCCACTCTCAGTAATTTCGATAATGACACTTTCCAGCGGCACATCATACTTCTTCGTTAGAGATAGGAAGTTATCCGGAAAGCTTAGGTCTCGGAGCGAATGTACTGAGACGTTCAGCGCCAGCCGCGGTAAAGTGCCGCTACCATTGCCGAATTGCTTGAATTCAGACAAGCCACGATTTGCGACCATCCAGCCAAGTTCATCGATAAGTCCGGTCGCCTCGGCGCGGCTAATAAAGTCGTCAGGATAAATCAAGCCTTGTATGGGATGTTGCCACCGGATCAACGCCTCTAGTCCCATGATTTTTCCGGTCGCAATCTCGATCTGCGGCTGATAGAACAGCGCGAACTCATTGTTGTCGAGGGCGCGCCGCAGCCCTCCTTCCGGTATGACCACTTCAGAAACCTGCTTCATCGGAATCAGGCCTTCGTGCGTGGCGTGGGTTTTCAGCACATCTTCCAATTCGGCCAGCCGGAACGGCTTTGCGAGATGGCCGACCACTGAAAGGCCCAAGGCCCGTCCCAGTTTCTCAGCTGTTTCCAGCACGCGTTTGCTGATGCCGCTCATCAGCACGATTCTTGCCTCGCACTTGAGCCCGCTGAGCTGTCTCAGAACCTCAATGCCATCCTTTTCCGACATCATCAAATCGAGCAGAATTAATGTTGTCTCCGGAGTGCTGAGCTTTTGGATGTCCGCGACATCGGTTGTAGACACACAGTTCAATCCCAGCCCTGCAGCCGCGGCGCAAATAAATTCGCCGACGTCGGCTTCATCGTCGATGACCAGGATATTGCCGACATTCCTCATCGATTCTCCCCGTGTAGAAATTTAAGTTCCGACAATCTTTCTTCTTGAGTGTTAGCGAATCCATTCCTCGCGTCCGGCGAGGTCTCTTCCATCGTGCGCTGAATCAAAGCTGTAAACTCCGCCCGCTGATATGGCTTGCGCAGCAAAGGACCGTCAACTTGCATCCCGCTTCGCTCCGAAAGAGCATCCGCAGGGAAGCCAGAAGAGTAAATGATTTTTAGCTTCGGGCTCAGTTGACGCGCCTTTCGCGCCAGATCGACTCCATTCATCCCGCCCGGCATGATGATGTCGGTGACCAGCAAGTCGATCTCTCCGAACCGCTCGACGATTTCCAGCGCGCGGGCGCCATCTTCCGCCAGCAAGGCTGAGTATCCCATCTCGGTGAGATAAGCCTGCGCGATCTCCAAAAGTGCCGGTTCGTCATCCACCACCAGCACTTTGCCGCCCGTCTTGCCAGGGAGTCGCATCGGGATGGATTCACTCACCGTTGGCGTGGCTTTCTCAGCCAGAGGCAGATACAACGATACGGTGGTCCCAATGCCTTGTTCGCTGTAGAGTCGGACGGTTCCACCCGACTGCTTGGCAAACCCATAAACCATGGACAAACCAAGGCCGGTGCCTTTGTTTCGGGCTTTCGTTGTGAAGAAAGGCTCAAGGGCGCGATCAAGCGTCTCTCTTGACATTCCAAAGCCGGTATCTGTCACCGAGACGCGCGCGTACATTCCTCGCTGGATATCTCCCGCCTGTACGGGCGGAAAAGATTCCTCCAGATTGCACAATTCAGTGTCGATGGTCAGTGTGCCGCCCTTGGGCATGGCGTCCCGCGCATTCACTGCAAGGTTGAGCAAGGCGCTTTCAAGGCCGGCCGCATCGGCATAAACAGCGGGCACTGACTTGTCGAAGCCGGTCACGATTCTGATCTCCGGGCCGAGCGCGCGGCCAGCCAATTCGATCATTTCCTGGATGGCATCCTCCAACTTTAGGTTCACGGGATTCAGATCTTCCTTGCTCGCCAGGGCCAACATGCGCCGGGTTAAATCGGCGCCCCGCGAAGCCGCTTTTTGCGCCGTTTGGACTCGCTTCAGCGCTCCCTGGTTTTCCGGAACCTGGCGCTCCAGCAGATCCAGGTTGCCGACAATCACGCCGAGCAGGTTGTTGAAGTCATGGGCAATTCCTCCCGTCATCTGACCGATTGCCTCCATCTTCTGGCTCTGGCGTAGTTGGCGCTCCAGCATCTTCTTCCCTGTGATGTCAGAAGCAATCTTTGAGACGCCTACAACCTTATTCCCGACATCAAGAATGGGTGAGATGGTGAGCGAAACGTGGATGGTCTGGCCATCCTTGCGTAAGCGAACTGATTCGCTATGCTTGACGGTCTGACCTTGAAGTATTCTTGCCAGAATCTCATGTTCTTCGTGTTCGTGGCCGGGCGGTATCAGGCGCATGATGGGTTGGCCGATCATTTCCTCTGGCGTATACCCGAAGATCTTTTCCGCTCCCTTGTTCCAGCTTGTCACCGTGCCATGAAGGTCTTTTCCGATGATGGCGTCTTCAGACGACTCAACAATCGCTGCCAACCGCGATCGGGCTTCATCAATCCGCTTACGCTCCGTAACGTCGCGATAGGTGATGACGGCCTGTACTGGCTCGCCTGAGGAATTGACGATGCGCGCTGTGCTGACTTCGGCGATGGTACTGGTGCCGGCATAACTGGAATGAAGTCTTACCTCGAGGTTTTGTACATACTCGCCGCGCAACGCGCGCGCTCCCGGCCACTGCTCACCTGAAATCAAATCCCCATCAAGTGTGTATGCCTCGACCATCCCCTTGACGGTTTCCGCAGAGAGGGTCTGGCCTGGCAGGCCAAGAAAGCGCGCAGCCGCGGGATTCATTTGGACCAGGTTATAGTCCTTGTCGAGAACTACAATCCCTTCCGTAAGGCTGTCGAAGATGGTCCTGAGCTGGATTTCGCTCTCCGCCAGTTGCCGGGCCTTCAGCCCAAATCTCCGGGCGATGGCGGAAATTATCGATACGTGGGCCAGGATGATGATTGTTGTGATGGAGATGACTGCCAGGCTGAAGGGGTTGATCGTCACGGTATTAGCGAGGCCAAGGCTTATTGAATGATCAGGCGTGAAGCTAACCGATGCCATGCCCACGGCGTATGTGACAGGAATAGACAGGCCGAGAATGACGCTGCTCCTGAGCAGTCGCCAGTTCCAGCGGCTGCGATCTTCTCTCCGGGCAAACGCCAATTGCAGCGTGAGAAAGCAAGCGGCAATTGCCACGGCAATCGAAAGCACAATCCCCAAGGGTGAGTAGACGCGCGAAGCCTGAAGCCGCATAGCTTCCACACTGATGTAATGCATGGCGGCGATGCCACTTCCCAAAATGAGGCTGCCTGCGAGGGTGTATGCCGTCCCCATTGCCGGCTGGCTCACAATGTAAAGAGCCATGCCAGAGGCAGCGATCGCAATGACTAGAGAAAGCACGATCGAAGGCCAGTCGTATCGCACTGGTACTGGTAACTGGAGGGCCGACATGCCCACGCAGTGCGTGGCCCAAATGCCGACGCCCATGGGTAAGGCGCCGCCGTAGAGCCATATCGCGCGCGCCCATCCTCGGCCCGCCGTAATTCGCTCGACCAGGTCGAGCGCCGCGTAAGCAGCCAGAATTGATATGGACACCGATAACGCGATCAACCGATAGTCGTAGCCGTAAATGATCGAACCGCTGCTCATCAGTCCACCAACCGGGGGATGTTAATCTCTGGTGAACTTGCACATCGAGGCAAGCCGTTCGCCAGGCCCGCAGAAATCTGTCTCAGAGCCGAGATACTTCACCGCGAAATTAGGTCGTACGTTGAAATGCCTGTGTGTATCCGGGAAAAAGGCACTCGTTATATTGTAGACTTTTTCCCTCTAATTTACGAGAATGCGACTTCCGAAAACGCGGCAGAAAAGTGTCCTCCTTCCTTGTTGCAACAAGGCAAAAAGTGTCCCCTTTTGCTCACGCTTCTAAGCAGTACAAGGGACACGCCGATTAGTTAGAAGTATTTACGATTTCATCTCTTGCGCGCTGGCTGAAGAGCGGCCGTGGGAGCAGCATCTCGCTTCCGGCTGATTTGACGCGGAAATATCGATCGACTAATGCGGACCTTGGCCGGTAAAGCTGAGCGTTAGCGGCTTGACGGGGCTGCGTGGCGGACCTAGACTCTGAGAGGTTTGTGCATGTGGGCTAAGTCCCGCATGGCGGACCCTCCGGCCAACTGACCCTTTCCCGGAAGCCGGACAACAGTGTCGCAAATGGTGTGAGAAAGCCCTGTAACGTCGATAACTTGTGACTGGGTGCATTTCCATGGCCCATCGCCCCAGGCGGCAGGCAATCAGAATTGGAGAAATGTATGGCATCGGTATCCCTCGAGCAAGAGATCAATCCCTGGGAAGCACAAGCGGCGCGATTTGACTTTGCGGCGCGTAAACTCAACTTGGAAGAAGGCTTGTGGAAGTTGTTGCGCATGCCCGCGCGCGAGATCATCGTGCACTTTCCCGTCACCATGGACACAGGCCACATGGAGATGTTCACCGGCTTTCGGGTACAGCACTCGATTGCTCGCGGCCCCGGCAAGGGCGGCATCCGTTATGCACCTGATGTTAGCCTCGACGAGGTGCGTGCGCTGGCCAGTTGGATGACATGGAAATGCGCGGTTGTGAATATCCCCTTTGGCGGCGCCAAGGGCGGGGTCATCTGCGACCCGAAGAACATGAGCCGCGGCGAGCTGGAACGAATGACGCGCCGGTACACTTCCGAGATCATCGACTTCATTGGGCCTGAGAAGGATGTTCCCGCGCCCGACATGAACACCAATGAACAGACCATGGCCTGGGTCATGGACACTTACTCGATGCACCAGGGGCACACGGTCACCAGCGTAGTCACCGGCAAACCTTTGAGCCTGGGCGGTTCGCGCGGCAGGACTGAGGCCACTGGGCGCGGTGTGCAGGTAATCTGCGATGAGAGTACGCGCTACCTGAAGATGAATGTTGACGGCTGCCGCGTGGTCATTCAGGGCTTCGGCAACGTGGGGTCCAATGCCGCACGCCTGTTGATGGAGCGAGGTTACAAGATCGTGGGCATCGCCGAATTCGATGGCGGCCTGTCGAACCCCAAGGGCATCGACATTCACCAGTTGCTGGAATACAAGCGCCGCAACAATACCATTCTGGGTTTCGGAGGCGCAGAAGCCATGCCCAGCGAAGAGTTGCTGGTGTCTGATTGCGACATTCTCATTCCTGCCGCCAGGGAGAACGTGATTACCAGCCGCAACGCCGGTCAGATCAAGGCGAAGGTGGTCGTAGAGGGAGCCAACGGCCCCACTACCGCGGTTGCTGATGACATCCTGGCTGAAAAACGCATCTTCATCATGCCCGACATCTTGGCCAATGCCGGCGGAGTGACGGCCAGTTACTTTGAGTGGGTGCAGGACCGTCAGGGTTACTTCTGGAAAGAAGCCATCGTCAACGAGCAGCTGGAGACCATTCTCCGCGACAGCTTCGAGGACGTGGTCCGCTATTCAGAGGCCCACAACGTAAACAACCGCATTGCTGCTTACATGCTGGCGATTGATCGCGTGGCCCAGACCATCCGGCAACGCGGCATCTACGCTTAGCGCGCGGCAAGTTGAGTTTCGGGCTCCAACAAGGGCGAGATGGCCATCGGCTCATCTCGCCCTTTCTTTATTCGTCGCGCAAGGTAATGCCGCGAAACGCCGCTCCGGTTCACAGTGAGATAATGGAGCCACGCCACCATAGACTCTGACGTGTGACGTAGTTTCCATGAATCTTCCCAACTCCATCACGATGAGCCGGATCGTCATGATCCCGCTGCTGCTGTGGATTCTCACGCCGCACTTTCCCTGGCACACGCATGGAGCGCAGGAGATTACTGCTTCGGTTCTGTTTGTGCTGGCCTCCATTACCGACGGCCTGGACGGCTACCTGGCACGCAGATGGCAGCAGATCACCACCATTGGCATGTTGCTGGACCCCATCGCCGACAAGATCATGGTCACCGGCGCACTGATTGCTCTGGTGGCCTACAACCCTGATGTCGTCAAGGTCTGGATCGTAGTGGTTATCATCAGCCGCGAGTTTCTCATCAGCGGTCTCCGTTCAATTGCCTCGTCAGAAGGGTTTACCATCCAGGCCAGTGACCTGGGCAAGCTCAAGACGGTCATCCAGATTGTTTGCGTTGTCTCCGCCATCCTTGCGCACGGCTGGTACCAGTGGAAGTTTGGCGTGCTCATCATTCCAGTCAAGTGGATTGCCGTCGCCGCCATTTATTTCACGGTGCTGGTCTCCTCCGTCTCAGCAATCGACTACTTTGTGGGCTTCTGGAAGCAGATAGACCATGCCAGCAAAGACCGCCGCAAGGCCTTCGTGCTCACCAGGCGGAAGAAAGCCAGCACGCCATAAGCGGCTGCGATACAAGCCGTGTCCTTTCACTGCAATCGAGTCTCAGCTGCACAGGTGTCTTCTCGCAAACGGCAAAATCCGTTCTTCGCGGGATATTGCATTTTGGACACTTAACCCACGCGTTGATGCTCGGCTGGCAGCGCGCCCCGCGCTCGTGTGCGACAATCTTCGAAAGACCGAATTTCCTATGAGACCTTCTCGTCTCCTTTTGCTGGGCGCCGCGTTATCATTTGTGGTCGCTCCATTGGCTTGGCCCCAGGCGCCATTTGCGCCCAAGGGCGCTCCCTCGGTTCCGCTGGTGCTGGCTGGCGGCACGGTGGTGGACGTGACCGATTGGGGCCGCTCGGCGAAGGATCTGCCGGACTCGATCGTTATCATCCGCGACGGGCGCATTACTAATGTCGGCTCGCGCATGGCGGTCTCTATTCCAAAAGGTGCGAGGGTAATCGATTGCACTGGCAAGTTTCTTATCCCAGGCCTCATTGACGGCTTTGCTGGCATGAATTCGCAGGGCCAGGCCAACGCTGACCTCTATATGGGCGTCACCACGGTAGTCGCTGTCAGCGATGCTCGCCGCGGCGTTGTAGATTTTGCGGCTTCGCCCGGCCCACACCTTTACTTCCTGGACTCGGTTGGCTCAACCGACAACTGGAGTCTGCTGGCCAAACGCCCCGGGTGGGCGCTAAAGCTGAGGGAAGGCGCACGCCGGGTCGAGTTGAGCCCCGAGGATACCCTCGGACAACTTACTGAAACCGCACGTCTGGGAACGCGCGCCGTCTGGCTTGGCCACAACCTTACCGCGGCCAATGTCCAGTGGATTATGGCGCGCGCCCACCAGTTGGGTCTTGTCACTTACGGCGAGTTTGTCGCCACTCCCTACGATGTGGGCGTAGAAGCCGGTGCGGATGTACTCGTTCACATGGGCCACTATGAGCTGGGGGTCCTTCCTGACGAATTGCAGAGGCCGCTGGTAGAAGACTCTGAGGGCACGGCCGCGGCCACAGCTTACGACTACGCCGAACGTCTGCCTCCCACCGACCCGCATCTGCGCAGCTATGGCCATTTTCTGGCCACCCATCACGCCGCGCTCATGCCTACCTTCAGCATCTATTACGCGCAATTGCCGAATCATCGCAACCTGTGGAAAGAGCCGGCAGCTCTTCTGCTCGATCCTGCCCGCATATTCGACCCAGCCAATCGCTTCTCCGGCGAAATGGACTATCCACTCTCGCCTTGGACTCGCCATCTGCCCGCCTCCGCCCAGCGATGGATGGAAGAGAGCCTGCGCAAGAAAGCCGAACAGTCAGCTCTGCGACTGTGGCGCATCAACGAAACTCTGTTTTCCCAGTATCCGCATTATCTCGCTGCATCCGGCGCGCCGGTTCAGGGTTCCTTGCCCGGCATCTCAATGCACACTGAGTTGGAGTTGATGGTCCGCCTGGGGCTTTCTCAGCGCGAGGCCCTGGCCGCCGCCACCAATAACTACAGCCTCCAGTTCGGCTGGAATGAGCTGGGATTGATTGCCCCCGGCCGTCGAGCAGACATACTCGTCCTCGACGCCGACCCCACTGAGAGTATCTGGAACGTCCGCCGGATCTCTGGTCTCATCCTCAACGGTAATGTAATGGATCGAGGAAGCCTGCTTTACTGGAAGCATTGAAACCATCTTCAATCCCACATCCTCGCGGTAGGGAAGCGAGCAGAACTGCCGCGCATCGTTTAACGTAAGAAGCAGAAGGCGGTTTCATGCAGGTTCTTCCCAAAGCCATGGCCGATTCCTCAACCCATTCCATCTCCAGGCCGAAGCACCACAATCAGTGGCTCATACTCATCGCGGCCTTCAAGCTGGCGCAGGCGCTGCTGTTTGTCGCCATCGGCGTGGGTGTCGTGAGACTGCTCCATAAGGACGTTGCTGACGTGCTCACGAAGGCAGCCGAACATCTACGCTTCAACCCTGAGTCACGCCTCGTCAACTTCATCCTGAAAAACGCGCCGCTGGTCAATGACCAGATGTTGCGCCGCATCGGCGCGGTAGTCTTTTTCTATGCCAGCCTTGACCTGCTTGAAGGAATCGGCCTGTATCTGGAAAAAGTCTGGGCCGAGTTCCTCACCCTTGCCATCACTGCTTCATTTCTGCCCTGGGAGATCTTCGAGATCTATCGCCGGCTGACACTGGTACGCGTAAGTTTGCTTACGGTCAACGCCATTGTGCTCATCTATCTATTGAAGCTGGTAATGGCGCGCGAAAAGCGCGAGGAGAACTCCAGAGAAATCGACCCGGAAGAATAAGTCCACGTTTGTCAGGGGTAAGCGGGAAATTCTTGGACTTTCGCTTTTTGTTCCCTATCATGAGTCATCGGACTTGTCCAGAGCGGGGAACATAAAAGGTAAACCTGTATATTGTGGTAGCGGCGGATTAATTATCTATTAGTAGAGATTTCCACAAGAACAGCTCATCTCTTTGCCTTTACTGCAATTTTCTTCTTGGCGATATCCAGGATAAGGGGTACTATCGCTTGTGAGTGGTCCAAAGTGGTCCTTTGTGAATCATTGTGGAGTTCAACAACAAACTCCAAGGAAAGATTAACTGATTTTCCTCTTTGATTTACAAGAATCGACGCCAATCCTCCGAGGGAACCTGATTGGCTAATCGAAAAACGGTAGCAAAGAGCGTGTAGACGCCGCGGTGGGTGAGGGAAATCAACCGCGAGGGACAGGCAAGAATGGCGGCATTTCGTGGAAACCATCCGGCGAAGGTTGACCCCAAGGGGCGGCTCAAGCTCCCCTCTGGGTTCAAGGAATTGGTGGACGAAGCGAATGTCACGCAGTTTTACATCACTTCGACCGACGGCAAGAAGGCGGAAATCTGGCCCCTGCCGGAGTGGGAGCGGCAGGAAGCTTTGCTGGCCGAAACCAGCACCATGGACGACGCCGTGGAAAAGTACTTAAACCTCACCAGCTATTACGGCCAGCAGGTGGAGATGGATAAAGAGGGCAGGCTTTTGTTGCCGCAGATTTTGCGCGGCACGGCCAAATTGGACGCGGAAGTTGCAGTGCTGGGAAAACTGCACTACCTCGAGGTTCATAACTTCAAGGTCATCGAACAGAGCGTGCTGGCCAACGAATTGACAGTGGGAGATCGCCAATCACTGGCGACGACCCTCAAGCGGTCGAGTTGACCGCCCCAACCCCCCAGGGGGAGCGCATGACGAAGTCAACTGAGCGGCATGCGCCAGTTCTTTTCAAAGAAGCGATTGAACTTCTCCGGGTGCGTCCCGGATCTACGGTGGTGGACTGCACTCTGGGTCTGGCAGGGCACGCAGCGGGAATCGCAAAGCTGCTTGGAGCTGAAGGGCATCTGATCGGTTTTGATCGGGATCCAGAGGCGCTGGCGCTGGCTAAGGAGAAGTTAGACGGGGTCTGCAGCGAGTTGGGCAGCCAGGCGCCGCGAGTTACTTTGATCGGCGCGGCTTTCAGCTCGGCGCCGTTGCACTTGAAGCCCGCTTCGGTGGACGGCCTGCTTGCTGACTTTGGAGTGAGCAGCCTGCAACTGGACGAGGCCGAAAGAGGTTTTAGTTTCATGGCGGATGGTCCGTTGGATATGCGCATGGATACGCGCTCCGGGCAAACCGCCGCACAGGTGGTGAATGAGGCGAACGAGCGAGAGCTTGCGGACCTTATTTACGAATACGGAGAAGAAAGGAGGTCGCGGAGAATCGCCAGAGCCATTGTTCGCGGGCGGCCGGTAACAACCACGGGGCA
>JBEKQD010000034.1:0-39089 GCA_049520075.1 Occallatibacter sp.
CATCACGACGGCATCTTCAACTTCACCGTCGGCCAGCGCAAGGGTCTCGGCGTCAGCTCGCCCTCACCGCTCTACGTTCTGAATATTGACCCGGCTAGCCATCGTGTCACCGTCGGCGCGGACGAGGAACTCGCCACGCCCACCTTGCGTGCCCGCGATCTCAACTGGATTTCGATTCGGAGTTTGTCCAGCCCCATGCGTGTGCGGATCAAAATTCGCCACCGGCACGAGCCGGCCTGGGCCACTCTGGAACCGGCAGGTCCGGATGAAGCCGTCGCCACATTCGACGAGCCGCAGCGCGCCGTCACCCCCGGCCAGTCCGCCGTCTTCTATGACGGCGACGAGGTGGTCGGCGGCGGCTGGATTGTCTAGCCTGCTTAGCGCGTTACTCCCGCCCCGCGCAGTGACTCGACGATGGCCTTGGCTGCCCGGAGCACACTCGATATTTGCCGCACTGGCGTGCTGACAACATCGGCCACATATCCGCCGGCCCGGTCCACGGTGTCCAAGAAGTGTGTCATCATGCCGTCTATACGTTCGCTTTGCTTCCGCACTTGCTCCATGATTTCCAGTGTCGAAGCTTGCATCTCTGTGGCCTGCGTCTGCAGTACCCGCGTAATATCAGCCGCGTCGCCGATGGTCGACTCTATCTTCGGCGAAACCCGCGTAAAGAACGCCTGCGCATCGGCCAGGAGCTTCTGCGAGTTGCCGAAAAACACCAGCGAGTTGGCAAGAACATCCCGCGAGCTGGCCAGAACGTCACGCGAATCGTAGATGACGGGCATCACCGCTGCGCGCAAACTCTCGGCCTCTTCTCGAATGGCGCCAATCACTTTCCGCATTGTGACGAACATTGCCAGCAGGATGATCGTCTGCAGCAACACAGCCAGCCCAATGGCGGCGGCCAAGGCAAGCATGATGGTTTGATTGTCCAGTTTTGGCATTGCAATCGTCTCGTTCCGTTTATCTGAAGGTTAAAGCCGGGTTCTCTCGTGCGTTTTCCAAGCCGGCCCGAAGCGTTCGATCCGGAGCCCGCGCTGGGCCCAAAATCCCTGGATCGCGCACGGCTCTGCGCGGATGATCAACAAATCACCGGATCGGAATCGGGCCCAGCGGGAAGCGCCGGCTTAAACGTCTTTGGGTTCTTCGGCCCCAGGAGGCGTCTTATAGGCCTGGCGACCCGCTTCAACAGCCGCTGTTACCCGGCCTGTCTGTTCGGAAACCAGATTCTTGCCGCGCTCCACAAACTCTTCCCACTGCGCCCGTCCGCGGTCCACAGCCTCGCGGCCGCGCTCCACGTATTCGCCCACCTGCACCTTGCCCTTGTCCACCAGGTCGCCCATCTGCTCGGCGGCTTGCCGAGTGCGGGCCTTCAAGTATTCAGTCCCCTCGCGAGCGCCGGCAATCAGGTCTTCCCGGGTCTCACGGCCGCTCTTGGGGGCGTAAAGAATGCCCACCAGCGCGCCCACACCCAGCCCAGCCAGAAACCACGCTAATCCATTGCTTTTGTTTTCTTCTGCCATGATGAAAACCCTCCTCCTGCTCAGCTCAAAGATGGCCTGAGCGTATCAAACTTCTCCAATGCGTTGCAATTTCAGTATAAGGAGCCGCAACGCGAAAGCAGATGCGAAGATGACATTCGGCCCCGTAAAGAGTGAGTGACTAATGAAAGCGCGGGTAAAATCCGCCTCCACCATTGAAAATACATAACTTATAGTAGCCTACCGGTGCTGGTTTGGGTCTGTATCGTTTTGAACGGGCCGTTTGGTGCTTGGCAACACCCAGGCATAAACTTGCTCGTTATTCAGTGTCCTGTTCCATTGGACAACCGTAAGACTCCACTTATATCTTGATTCCAAAGTGGAGATTTTAAGGCCCAAATGACAGTCTCATCCATTGCCGAAAAGCCTTCCCCAAAGGCCTCCGAATACAAACCCGCCAACAAGGTTCGTTTTGTCACTGCGGCCTCGCTCTTCGACGGTCACGATGTGTCCATCAATATAGTGCGCCGCATTCTCATGGCCCATGGCGCTGAAGTGATTCATCTCGGCCACAACCGCTCGGTTGACGAAATCGTAACCGCCGCTTTGCAGGAGGACGCGCACGCCATCGCCGTCTCCAGTTATCAGGGCGGCCATATCGAATATTTCAAGTACATGATCGATTTGCTCAAAGAGCGCGGCGGCGCGCACATCAAAGTCTTCGGCGGCGGCGGTGGCGTTATCGTTCCCGCAGAGATCGCTGAACTGCAAGCCTCCGGCGTCTCCAGAATCTTCAGCCCGGAAGATGGCCAGCGTATGGGCCTGGTCGGCATGATTCTGTCAATGATTGAGGCTTGCGACACCGATCTCTCTCCATACGCTCCCGTCACTCTCGACGCATTGAAGAGCGGCGGCGCAGGCCCGCGCCATCGCGTTCTCGCGCAGCTTGTTACTGCGCTCGAAAACGGCAAGGCTGCTCCCGGCCTCAAAGACGCTCTGCATCAAGCCGCCAAAGAAATCACAGTGCCCACGCTCGGCATCACCGGAACCGGTGGTGCAGGCAAGTCTTCGCTGACCGACGAACTCATTCGACGCATTCGCTTCGATCAGGGCGACGCGCTTGAAATCGCCGTGATCTCGATCGATCCTTCTCGGCGCAAATCGGGCGGTGCGCTTCTCGGCGACCGCATCCGCATGAACGCAATAGGCCCGTGGAGTGGACGCGCGAGTGTCTTCATGCGCTCCCTCGCCACTCGCGAAGCCGGCTCTGAAATCTCACTGGCGTTGCCTGACGTAATCGCCGCCTGCAAGGTAGCCGGTTTCAATTTGGTCGTTGTTGAAACCTCCGGCATCGGCCAGGGCGACGCCGCCATTGTGCCTCTGGTCGATCTCAGCCTTTATGTCATGACGCCGGAATTTGGCGCCGCATCGCAGCTGGAAAAAATCGGGATGCTGGATTTTGCCGACTTTGTCGCCATCAACAAATTCGACCGCAAGGGCGCGCTCGATGCACTCCGCGATGTCTCAAAACAGGTCCAGCGCAATCACGACCTATGGAGCAAGCAGCCAGAAGAGATGCCTGTCTACGGCACTCAGGCTTCGCGCTTCAACGATGACGGCGTAACCGCGCTCTATCAGGGATTGCTGCCAAAGCTCGAAGAACTTGGGCTTCCGGTCAAGCCCGGCAAACTGACCGCCGTCAACGTGAAATTCTCCTCCGGCAAGAACGCGATCATACCGCCCGAACGCAATCGCTACCTGGCGGAAATCGCTGATACCGTGCATGACTATCACGCATTTGTGGCGCAACAAGTCAAGCTCGCGCGTGAACGCCAGCAGCTGCAAGAGTCGAAGCGCATGTTATCCGCTGCCGGAAGAACCTTCGAACTCGACAAACTGGATGAGTTAATCGCCGAGCGCGAGACTCAACTTGACCTTGGCGCAAAGCAATTAATAATCGCGTGGCCGTCATTGCAGACCGCGTATGCCGGCGAACATCACGGAGTCAAGAGCCGCGGCAAAGAAAGCCTCACGCAGCTTGTTTCCACCAGCTTATCCGGCACTAAAATCCGCAAGGTCGCGCTGCCGCGCTTCGAAGATCACGGCGAAATTCTGCGTTTTCTGATGCTTGAAAATGTGCCCGGATATTTCCCTTACACCGGCGGCGTCTTCGCGTTCAAGCGCGAGAACGAAGACCCCACTCGAATGTTCGCCGGCGAAGGCGATCCATTCCGCACCAATCGCCGCTTCAAACTTGTTTCTGCGGGCCTCGACGCGAAACGCCTGTCCACGGCCTTCGATTCGGTCACGCTCTATGGCTCCGATCCGGCTCTGCGCCCCGATATCTACGGCAAGATAGGCAACTCAGGCGTATCGATCGCGACCCTCGATGATATGAAGGTTCTATACGATGGCTTTGACTTATGCGATCCGGCGACCTCTGTGTCGATGACCATCAATGGGCCTGCGCCAACCATTCTCGCCATGTTTATGAACACCGCCATCGATCAGCAACTGGAACAATTCCGCGTCGAATCCATGCGCGAGCCAACCACAGCGGAAGCCGCCCAAATTACATCGCAAGTCCTTGAAAATGTGCGCGGCACCGTACAAGCCGACATTCTCAAAGAAGATCAGGGACAAAACACCTGCATCTTCTCCATTGAATTCTCCTTGAAAGTCATGGGTGACATCCAGGAATATTTTGTCCGCCACAAGGTGCGCAATTTTTATTCAGTCTCCATCTCCGGTTATCACATCGCCGAGGCCGGCGCTAATCCGATTTCGCAGTTGGCCTTCACGCTGGCCAACGGCTTTACTTATGTCGAGGCCTATCTTGCGCGTGGCATGAAGATTGACGATTTCGCGCCTAACTTGTCCTTCTTCTTTTCCAACGGCATGGACCCCGAATACACGGTGCTTGGCCGGGTTGCGCGGCGAATCTGGGCAGTTGCGATGAGGGACAAATACCACGCCAACGATCGCTCCCAGAAGCTCAAATATCATGTGCAGACTTCAGGCCGCTCCCTCCATGCGCAGGAGGTTGACTTCAACGATATTCGCACCACGCTTCAAGCATTGATAGCCATTTACGACAACTGCAACTCGCTCCACACCAACGCCTACGACGAAGCCATCACCACGCCTACCGACGAATCCGTGCGACGCGCGCTTGCTATCCAGCTGATTATCAATCGCGAATGGGGACTGGCGAAGAATGAAAACCCCAGTCAAGGCAGCTTCATCATTGAAGAGTTGACCGACATGGTAGAAGAAGCGGTGCTCCTGGAATTCAAGCGCATCGCCGAGCGCGGCGGCGTGCTGGGCGCAATGGAAACCGGCTATCAGCGCGGCAAGATTCAAGATGAGTCAATGCTCTATGAGCATCGCAAACATGACGGAACTCTTCCCATCATCGGCGTCAACACCTTTCGCGACAAGACCGCCAAAAGTGTGCAACTCATGGAACTGGCACGTTCCACCGAAGAAGAAAAGCAATCGCAGTTGACTCGGCTGGCCGATTTCCATTTGCGTCATGCTGCGGAAAGTCCGTCCATGTTGGCTGCCTTGCAGCAAGCAGTTATCAACGATGAAAACGTATTTGCTAAACTCATGGATGCGGTGCGGGTCTGTTCGCTGGGGCAGATAACGGAAGCCCTGTTTGCCGTCGGCGGGCAATACCGGCGCAATATGTAGCGGCTAAATCTATTCCTGCAATCCCGATGATTTCCACGCAGATTTCAACAATAATGCTCCGGTCTTTTCCCGGCGTTGTAAACTGTCAGTGAGAAAAATACCCCATTTTTCTCAAATCCCCCGTAATACCGAACAAAGGAGATCAAATTATGCGAATTCAAACAGGCCCAGTGCGCGCAATCGTCCTTGCAGCTTTAGCTGCAGGATGCATAGTTTCTTCAGCCCCCGCACAAGACGGCAAGCTCAAGGTTCATGCTGTCCCTCCCCAGGCTTATGTCTTCGTTGACGGACAGGCTCTGCACGAGTCAAGTCGCGGCGCTTTCAAGCTCAGCCCCGGCAGCCACGCCGTTGACATCTACAACTATGGTTACAAGCCCGCAAGTCAGAAAGTTGATATCACCTCAGGAAAGACCACAAAGATTGATGTCACTCTCGATGCCATCCCCGGCATGGTTTCCGGCCCCTGGGGCTGCATAACCATTGAAGGTGCCCCTCGAGATGCGGTGCTCCTCAATGGAAAGACGCCGGCCTTTTTTGTCGGCCATGGAGATGAGTTCAATAACGAATTCTTTATGAAGCAGGAACTCATCGTTCCGCCTGGCAAATATCTGCTGACCGTTCTCAGCCTGGATAAGGAAGTTTGGTCGGGCAACGTCGACGTGCCCGCCGACCAACGCGTTGTCATTGATATTCCCAAGGGCGTCCGCAAGACCATCCCATGGTCCCGCGGCGAACAGCTCAAGTCATTGCCGCGTTTCAAGGCCGGCATAGCGAGTGCCGCTATTGTCGTTGCCAAGCCCACTGCGCAGTTCACTGCCAGCAAGGACCATATTGATGCCGGCCAGTCAACGCAGCTTAGCTGGACCACCACCGACGCTCCCGGCGTAGACATCTCCGGCATCGGTCCGGTCACTCCATCCGGTGATAAGTCAGTGCAGCTGTGCGCCAACACCACCTATAACCTGACCGCTACCGGGCCCGGCGGAATTGCCACGTCTTCTCTCTCCATTGCCGTGAATTCTGCCATCACTGCTGATCTCAAAGCGTCGCCCGCGGAGGCACATTACCGGCGCGTCGGCGACAAAGTAGTTGAGCAACCCACGGCAACATTGGAGTGGTCCACCTCGAACGCTACCACGGTCTCATTGGATCCGCTCGGCTCCGTTGACCCTTCGGGCAGCCGCACCGTTGACGTTGTACCCGTGCAAACAACCCCGGGGCCGGTGGACGAAACGGTGACCTATACCCTCAAGGCCTCCAACTGTTCAGGCGCTTCCGCTGAGGTTCGTACGGCCGCAATTCATCTCACGGGTTCCATCGAATCCTCGGAGGAGGTCAAAGCGATCGAGAAGCGCCTGGCGCTGCACAGCGTCTTTTTCCCCACCAATCTGCCTCGGACAGAGAATCCCAATGGCGGACTTGTCACCAGCCAGGAAAAGACTCTTACTGCCCTCGCAACGGACTTCAAGAGATACCTCGAACTCAAGCCGGATGCCCGCCTGACCCTGACCGGACATGCTGATGTACGCGGATCAGTTGAGTACAACATGGCGCTTTCCGACCGCCGTGTCGCTCGCGCCAAAGCGTTCCTCGTTGAACAAGGTGTTCCTGAGGCCAGCATTGATACGCGCGGACTTGGCAAAGAGCAAGAGCTAACAACCGCCCAGGTGAAAGAGCTGGTCGAACAGAATCCCGACCTCAGCACCGAGGATCGGGAAAAAGTTCTCCACAAACTGGACGTCATTGTTCTGGCTCAAAACCGCCGCGTAGACGTCACTCTGAGCACCACGGGTGAGCAATCGGTGCGTCTGTACCCGTTCAATGCCGCCGACTCACTCACTCTTCTTGACGAAAGAGCTCCAGCGCATGGCAAGAAGGCGCCTGCGGCAGGCAAAGCGAAGTAAGCCAGTCGTAGTCAATTCGCGCAGCTGGTCTGTTTTGATTCACCGGACGGGAGCGGTGCAGAAGTCTGGTGCGGGGTTTCTTGAGGAGACCCCGCACTGGCCGCGTCTCCACTTTCGGCGGATACATCTCTAGTTGCGGTTGAAAGACAACGCAGTTGCGTGATAAAGGCGATGGATCACAATTGCCAAAGAGAACTACTGATTCACAAACTCCACCACCTTCGGACCGACTTGACTGGCACACTGCATCGGGGACAGATGGCCGCAGCCTGAAAAGACCTCCAGTCGAGACTGCGGGACAAGATCGTGCATCTTTTCGCCTTGATGAAGCGGCATGACGCGGTCCTCTGCGCCCCACACGATCAGGACCGGCATCTTGAGTCTTGGCAGCAAGTCGTCTGACGCATCGCTGCCAGCGAGCATCGATGCCACTGCGCGACGAATGACCCATCCGTTCTGATCGGTGAGCCGCAAAATATCGCGCGCTACAAATCCAGGCACCGGAGTGGGATGGGGATAAAGCAGCGCATTGAGCTGCGATACCTCGGCGGGCGTCGTGGGCGTAAACAAGCGCGTATCCCATGAAGGCTGTTCACGGATTCCAGCGCTATCGAAGAGCATGAGGCGTCGCACGCGTTCAGGATGATTGCATGCGACAAGCTGCACGATCCATCCACCCATCGATATTCCGCCCAGGTCTACCCGTTTCAATCCCACTGCATCCAGAAAGCCCGCGACGATTGCGGCTTCGTCAGGCACGGAGTATGAAAAGCTTGCCGGCTTTTCGCTGCGGCCGTAGCCGGGCAGATCGGGCAGATAGACGCGATAACCAGCCTTAACGAGAAAGTGCGCAATGTCCAACCACTCCTCGGCGCGCCCACCCAGGCCATGCACCAGAACTACCGGCGGCCCGGCGGCCGGCCCCAGGACGTCATAATGAACCCGATAACCTTCAACATCGATTGTGCGGCTATCAGCGCCAGTCAAACAACGACGCAAGGGGATAACTCCCTTAAAGTAAAGACCGCTGATCGGGCGCTCCCAGATTCCTAAAGCAGCGACAAATGCCAACGCACAACCAATACACCAGAGGAGTGTCCTACGCTTCATTAGTCTTCTTTCTGCCTCGCGAGGTAGATGTTTCTTTCTCTCGGCGATAGGCCGGTCAACACGCACTTCGAAAAATCCGCAATGGTCCTTTGGATTAGCTCTGAGTCGCAAGCGAACCGCCGCTATCTCGCTCCACTTGTAACCTCATATTCAATAGGAAATGGCCTCAGGGGTTGATCCCTCGCTAAATGATCCTGAGTAATCACCGTATTCAATTGCTCAAGGCGCTCGGAGGGCAGCGGATGCGAGCGGAAATAGCCTGTTAATCCGTCGATTGCAACCCGGCTCAGCTCGTCGGTCGGCGTCTCTGCGTGGATCACGTATTCGCACTGCAACTTTCCCAATCTCTCCATAATCTTTACAGCACCTTGAGGCGAATAACCCGCCGCCGCTGCGATGCGCAGCCCTTCGCGATCCGCCTCGAACTCTTGATCTTTGCTATAACCAGCTTGCCATAAGGACATTGGGATTTCAGCCACGGCCGCCACAATGTCGAGGTTCAGGCTCTTCAGCTTCGCTTCAATTTGCACGCGCTCGACGGCGTGATAATGATCAATATGCTCCAGCTCATGTCCGAGAACAAATGCGAGTTCGTCCTCGCTTGTCATCTGGTCCAGAAGACCCAGGCCAATGAAGACGTGCCCGCCCGGTAATGCAAACGCATTGATCAGATCGGCATCGGCGATGAGATGAAAGCGATAGTTGAGCTTGCGCTTCGCATGTGCCGCAACGCGCCTGCCCACAGCGTTCGCGTATTGCTCGGTTGCTCTGGTCTCCGCGCTCTGTTCGGGTTCTGCAGAAACATACTGCTGCGCAAGCTCATCTCCGATTTGCGTCTCTTGCTCGTCGGAGATGCGCGTGAACTGCATGGGCGCGCGCGTCAAATCGCGCTGCCAATCCGCAGCCATATCCACGACCGCATTGGCATTCACAGCGTCCTGGCGCTTTCTGTGCTGCGCGAAATAAAGAGCCCCGCCGGCAACAAGCAATACGAGAATAAGTGCAGGAGCATGCTTCATAACAACCGCCTGACAGTCTCACGATATCTGCTATAGAGCCACGAAACCAATGTCAAAGCCGCTCCCAACGCAATGAAAGTGATGTAGCGGTCAGTATCGCTAAGACGCCAGGCATCGAGACAAACAATTTTGCCGACACAAAGCAAAAGCAAAAACAGTCCGGTGATGCGATAGCTGCGTTGGCCAACTAAAAGCCCCAACAAAATCACCACGACTCCTTCGATCCCCCACGAAAGTGTCACCATCCCTGGATTCATCTTGACAGCGATCATCAGAGTGACCAGCGGGACCGGAGCAAAGAAGAACCATTGCTCGCAGCGCTTCACAGCAAGACAGCGGCCGAGCAGCGATTCGATTGGATGTTCCACGTAGCGCTTGCGCAATCGGAATGTAATTGGCAATGCAGCCAGCAGAACAGCGGATGTGATCGACAGGACAGCGAAATTGCCTCGCCATCCATCTGAAGAAAAGTAGCTTCCGCCAAAGATATTGTGTGCAATTCCCCGCCCGACGATTCCTATCGTCAGAAGAACTGCCTGTTGCAGGAACACCTCCTTGTCCAGAGCCCACGTCGCAATCACCAACACAAGCGCGAGAGCGGCCCAGGCAACGACGATCCACTCTACAGGCGTTTCGAAATACAGCAGCGCTGCAATGCAAACTGTCCCGAAATAAGCGATGAGATCGTGCGGCGACCAGCGCCCAATCTCCGGTTTTGCTTTGGCCGATTGCAGCTGAGCCCATACGAAAAAGAAGATCAGCACAATTGGAACGACCGTGTAGATGCGTGGACTGACCGATTCACCGGGCAGCGTTGCCGCTGTCAGATTTACAAAAAAGACGCGAGCAAACGCCGCGGTTAGTGCCGTGTACGACTGCAAGCGAATCTGCTTTTGCTTCCACCAAGTGCCCAACTCGAAGAGCACAAGCCCAAAGACCGCCAAACCGACTGCCACGCTGATGGGTTGCAGCTCGCTCCACAAAAGCCATGCGGCAAGGGCGGAAGCCACCCAGGTATACGCATGCCGCGCATTCAGTGTTTCAGGCATCCGCACCCAGCGCGCCAGAGCGTAGAGAACTGCAACCAGGATCGAAACCGTAACAAGTCGCAGATCAACGCCGCGCCATTGATCAAGGGTGTACAGATTAAGTGTGACCGCGCGCAGCACGGCCATCAGAGCGAGAACGTGTGCCTGGTACGGAAACTCCTCGACATCGAAGATGCGGTCAATCACAGCGAGCGCAAGCGCAAAGACTGGCCAAATTGCCGCAAGCCAAAGTTGCGGAGACTCATTCCATGCCAGGGCTGCGAGCAATGCTGTCGCGGCCCATGTATACATCCAAGCAGCAGGACGCCGATACGGCGCATCGCGTAGAGTGCAAAAGCGTGAAATGGCATAGAAGGCTGCCGCGCAGCCGAAGAACGGAAGGTAGCGCTCTAACGTGTTTTGCGCATAAATATTTACGGCAAAAAGCTGAATGCCAACAGCAATGGCCAGCGCGTGGCCCTGATACGCGAAGTCTCTGAGTTTCAAGCGGCGAGCGATGAGACTGAATGCGACGGAGAGCGCCATCCATGCAGGCGCGACCCATACGGGAGCCACATCACACCATGCGAGCAGAACCAGAAGAGATGATCCCGCCCACAACATCAGCATACGAAGATGAAGACGAATATCATCAAACCCTGAGATCGCCCATGCAGTCCCATAGAGGATAAGCGAAAGAATTGGAATCGTGACTAAGCGAAGGATAACGTGATGTGGATATACGTCTGATAAATGACAGTTGATCATTACAGAAGTGATACATGCCGGGACAAGAAGCAGTGATCCCTGCGCCAGTAGATGATTGTCATCCAGATACCTTTTGCCCAGGATTGCGCCCAGCATCAGTGCAGACCATCCTAGCGCTGTCCAGTCTCCAGTAAATGCCGCCCAGACCCCAAGGAACGCTGTGACGCAACCGATGTAGCTATGGAAAGTCACAGTCTTTCCGTCGAAGTTTCCGAAAAGTGAATTCCACTTGCGCCGAATAAACAGTGCGTTCGCGTAGAACAGCGCGCTGCATGTGAGCAGCAGAATGCCGTCCTGCATGCGAGGCAAGTCAGAATGCTGGCGGAAGTCGATAATGCCCCAGGCTTCATAAATAACCAGCAGGCCAGTGAAGAATCCTGCAAGCAGGCCAAGTCTGCGGAAGAGGACCTCCAACTGCACGATTCCTGCAATGAGCAGCACTTCGGCCGCGACCATCCAGAACAATGCGATGTTGTTGCCGCTGAACTTGAAGGGCACCGAAGCAAACATGAGCATGGTGCCCATTACCGTCAGCAGGATGAATGCCGGCCGACGGCGGCGCGTCACCGTCAGTTGGCCGAAGATGAACTCCGCCGCGCCGATTGCGAGCACCCCGTAAAAGACAAGCTCGGGGTGCGTCGACTGGAATTTCATGACCGCGCCCAGTAGCACGGTGTTCAGCAAGGCCGCAATGGTCGAGATAGCTTCAGCCCGCGGAGCCTGTATTCGGCGCGCAACATAAGAGATACGGAAAATTGCCCAGTAAAAGATCAGAATGATTGCGCTCGGCCAGAATTGCGGAAACGGATGACCTGTTACGCCGGCGGGAAATAGTTTGTAGAGCCAATAAAAATGATTTGCATAGCTGGCCAGGATCCCAAAGACTTCAAGTTCGTACCAACCCATGCGGAGCGTAATCGCTACAATGCCTGCCGCCAAAATGACGCCGGCCGCAAGCGCGTACACACTGTCCTGGCTGAGTGCAACGGTGGAGAAAGCCAGCAAGAATGCGAGTCCGGTAACCAGCTGCGATTTGTAGCGCAAAGTGTGCGCCACCATTGCAATTGCCACGCCCAGCATCAGCACGCAGTTGAGTGTGTTGGAACTCATCACCGTCATAGCTGGAACGTGGTACATGGCATAAGTCGTAAAAAAAAGCAGTGCCCAGCCTCCGCCGATTCCAGTGCGGCCAATCAGCTGGTAACGCTCTTTACTTTCAAGCCAAATCCCTCCTCCCAGCATCGCGGCGGCAACAGCGTAGATCATCGCTACTCGTGGCCCCGGCCCCATCGAAATCAGAGCGACTCTGCCGAGCAAAGCGAATCCAAGGACGAGCAAGACGATGCCGATCTTTGCGAAGAGATTCATGCCAAGCAACTCTTCGAATGGCAGAGTAGATCGCAGACGCTCCCCGAGGCTCTTGCGTGGCGGATCCGCTTCAGACGGTGTTGAAAGAGGCGGTTTCACCTGGACCTTCGCATAGGCCGGCACCGCGCGGGCTGCGACAAATTCCGCATACTCGTCTTTGATGGAAGCGCCCGGCCTTCTGGGGATGGCGCCTCGCTGGGCGAGGTACTGAAGCCAAGCCGCGTCGTTTGAGGGCGCGGAGGTGTCATCCGCGGCAACTGCGTTAACTACAGGCTGGAAGGGAGCTGTGTCCGCCACGGGCTCGGGCTTAGGAGGCGCTGGAGCTGCCTCTCTTTGCTTCAGATAGACCTGTGGCGCTGGAGTTACGAATGCCGCGTGTGCATCAACCTGCGGTTCCGCGACATGCGCGCGCGATTCCTGTTGAGGAACTTGAATCGGTTTGACAGCTTGAGTAGGCGCAGAAGCACGCTCTGGATCGGGCTTGGGGCTCTTCGCTTCAACGGCAGGAACAGCTGGAGCCGCTACATTTCGCTCCTCCGAACGCTTGGAAAGCTCTGCAAGTTCGCGCTTTAAGCGGGAGACTTCACCTGTCAAATCGGTGAATCTGTCGCGAAATTCCTGGTAGTTTTCTTCGAGACGCCTGCGCAAGTTTCCGGTTCTTACTAGCGCAACAATCGCGGCTACCGGGATGCTAATCAGCAATCCAATGGCCAGTACAATCAGAAAACTGTCGTCCATGATACGTACCCTCTTCGGACAAAGAAACGAGTAGCTAATGGAAGAACGGCTGCGCCAGAAGTTCTTGCAATAAATTCTGCAAGAAAATACATAAGCGCCGTTCTGACAGAAAGAGAGTTCGGGCCCGTTTGTTGATGTCACGGCAGTATAAACAATCGGAGTCAAGCCGCGCTATAATCGTCAACACTCAACCAAACACCCTATGACTGAGACCAATTCAAGTACGAACGCCGAGGTTATGCCAGTGTTGTCTGAGGTGCGGCGCAGCGAGCGCGGCTTTTGGGCATTGATCGTTACCCAGTTTCAAGGCGCTTACAGCGACAACATTTTGCGAAACCTGCTGCTCGCAATGATTGTCGGCATGGGGTTGGCTGGTAACCAGCGCTCCAGCTTTGTCTCTCTGGTTACTTTTCTCTTTTCCATGCCCTTTGTACTCTTCAGCATGACGGGCGGCTGGCTTGCGGATCGCTTCAGCAAGAGGCAGGTCACGCTCTGGACCAAAGGGATGGAAATAGGGGCCATGGCAGTGGCAACCACTGGGCTTGCATACCATTCGCAGCCCATTTGCCTGGTGGCGCTTGGCTTGGTTGCAACCCAGGCGGCCCTCTTTGGCCCCTCGAAGTATGGCTTGCTGCCGGAGTTGCTGCCTGCCAAACGTCTGTCCTGGGGCAACGGCGTTATCGAACTCGGAACCTTTCTCGCAATTATTGTTGGCACGGTGACCGGCGCAGCCCTGGCAGAGCGCTTCCATGGGCGCGAGGTTTATGCCGGCTACTTTCTTCTAACTCTCGCGGTTATTGGCTTTTTCACAAGTCTCGGTATTGATCGAGTTCCTGCAGCGGCACCAGGCAAGAAATTCCGCATTAACTTCCTCGGCGATCTTTGGCATCAGATTGGGTTGATGCGTCGGGACAAGGCGCTCTTTCTCGCCGTCGTTGGTAATACATATTTTTGGTTTCTCGGTTCGTTGCTATTTTCGACGGTGGTTGTCTATGGGCCGGATGTTTTGCACATCGGGCAGACAAAGACCGGATACCTGAATGCGGCCCTCGCTATCGGCATCGGCATTGGCAGTATGATCGCTGGCCTTGTCAGCGGCAGCAAGATCGAGTACGGCCTTATTCCCCTCGGCGCAATCGGAATGACCTGTACCGGACTTGCGCTGGGCGGAATGCAATTTGGTCTTGTTGGTTCAGGAGTGTTGCTCGCACTTCTCGGCTTCTGGGCAGGATTCTATGCGGTTCCGGTCAATGCGCTGATTCAGCATCGCCCCGCGGAGAAGGACAAAGGTGGCATCATCGCGGCTGCAAATCTCTTGTCCTTCGCCGGAATCGCGCTTTCGTCGGGCGTTTACTACATCTTTACCGCGTTCATTCATCTCAACCCTCGCGGAGTGATTGTTGCCGCTTCTTGCATTACAGCTATTGGCACGGTGTATGTGCTGATGCTGCTACCGGAGTGGTTTGGACGTCTCATCTTGTTCTTCCTGACTCATACCATCTATCGCGTGAAAGTCTTGGGGCGCGATAACTTCCCGGATAGGACTGGCGCGCTGCTGGTGTGCAACCACATGTCATTTGTAGATGTGTTGCTGCTGATTGCTTCAACTGACAGGCCCATACGGTTTCTGGTGTACAAGGGAATCTATGACAACAAGTTGATCAAGCCTTTCGCCAGAGCGATGAAGGCGATTCCCATATCGAGTGAACAGCGGCCCCGCGAAATGATTCACTCACTGCGTATAGCCAGCGAAGCTCTGCGCGACGATGAAATCGTTTGCATCTTTGCCGAGGGCCAGATCACGCGAACCGGGCAACTGCTTCCTTTCCGCCGTGGGCTTGAGCGAATCATGAAGGATGTTCAAGTGTCGATCATCCCTGTCAATCTCGACGGTGTGTGGGGCAGCATCTTCAGCTTCGCGCGCGGGCGCTTTCTATGGAAGATTCCGCAGCACATTCCCTATCCAGTTACCGTGAGTTTCGGCCAGCCGATGCCGCCATCGTCCACGGCAATTGCGGTTCGGCGCGCTGTGCAGGAGTTGCAGGCTGACGCCTTCCAGCAGCGCAAGCGGCGCATGAAGACGCTTGACCGTGCCTTCGTCCAAACCGCGCGGCGCTTCCCGTTGCGCTTCATGATGGCCGACGGCAAAACGCCCAGGGTGACCTTCAGCTCGGCGCTTACCAAGACCACCTACATCGCACGCAGACTGAGTCCACTCATCGGTGAGCGGCAGATGATCGGTCTGTTGCTGCCCCCTTCAGTCGGTGGTGCGCTCACCAACTATGCGCTGATGATGCTTGGCCGAATTCCGGTGAATTTGAACTATACAGCTTCCAGCGAGGTTATCGCCTCCTGCGCCAGCCAATGCAACATAGACGTGGTTATCACGTCAAAGGCATTTGTCGAGCGCTTTCCCAAGCTGGCGATTCCAGGACGAACGCTTTTCCTTGAAGACGCATTGCAGGCGCCACACTTAAGCGAAAAGCTGCTCTCACTCGCACTCACCTGGCTCGCCCCACAATGGTTGCTGTACAAGGCAATCGGTGCAAAGCGCAACAGATCCAAGGCCGCTATAGACGATCTCGCAACCGTGATCTTTTCGAGCGGCAGCACCGGCGATCCAAAGGGCGTAATGTTGACGCACTTCAATATTGCGTCGAACATTCAACAGGTCTCGCAGGTTTTTATGCTCGGTGGCAGAGACAAGATACTTGGCATCCTGCCTTTCTTCCATTCTTTTGGATTTATGGCGGGGCTTTGGATGCCTGCAGTCAATGGCGTGGGTGTCGTCTATCATCCCAACCCACTGGATTCGAAAGTCATCAGCGAGCTCGTCGGCAAATACGAGGTTACGTTCCTGATCGCAACACCAAGTTTTTTGCAGGCCTATATGAAGCGTTGCTCGCCGGAGAGTTTCGGCAGTCTGCAGTTTGTTCTTGTGGGCGCTGAAAAGTTGCCGGAGCGTGTTGCGCTGGCCTTTGAAGACATCTTCGGCATTCGCCCGCTGGAGGGATATGGATGCACCGAGTGTTCGCCTGTAGTCACCGTGAATGGCCGCGATTTTCGCGCACCGGGATTCAGACAGGTGGGTTCCAGACGCGGCAAGATCGGGCATCCTCTGCCGGGCGTCTCGGTCAAAGTGGTCGATCTCGATACTGGCGAACCAATCGCGCCCGGCACACCGGGAATGCTGCTGGTCAAGGGGCCGAACGTGATGAAAGGCTATCTCGGCAAGCCCGAGAAAACCGCCGAGGTCCTGCGCGACGGATGGTACACAACCGGCGATGTCGCGACAATCGAAGAGGACGGGTTTCTGACCATTACCGACCGTCTGTCGCGCTTCAGCAAGATCGGCGGCGAAATGGTCCCGCACATCAAGATTGAGGACAAGCTACAGGAATTAGCTGGAGTCACGGAGCAGGTCTTCGCTGTAACTACCCAGCCCGACGAGAAAAAGGGAGAACGCCTTGTGGTGGTCCACACGCTGCCAGAGGAGAAGCTTGCGCCGGTACTGGAGAAGCTCGCACAGTGTGATCTGCCTGCCCTGTGGAAGCCGCGGCCAAATCAGTTCTTCCATATAGATGCGCTGCCGGTATTGGGGACCGGAAAAATTGACCTGCGCGGCGTTAAGGCTCTCGCAGCGGAATTGCCATAGTCATCATCGGCCTGGCTAAGTTCGCAATGCGACTCGAATCCGTTGCCAGTCTTCGTTTGGGAGTCGCGTGGTCATTCAGCGGATTGCGTGCCGCGCGGCTGGAGTCCGCGGGCGATCAATCCGAGTCCTCCTACCAGCAGTACCAGCATCACGATGGTGTTGAACAGACTTGCCGGCCGGAAGAATATGTGCAGGTTGGCGAGAATCCCCGCGAAGATAAACAGAACGCCGGCAATGGTAAGAAACCACCCGACCACGCTTCGGCCGCGCCAGAAAAGCAGACCGATGCCGAAGAGCATCGGCAACAAAGTGATACCAAAGGTGTTCTCTCCGTAGAAATTCCAGAAGGAACCCACCACCGTCACCTGATTGATCAGCAGATATCCGCCAACGCACGCCATGATGAAGCCCAAAACAAAGTGGCTGAGGCCGCCTGGCGTTCCGCCTGCATCCCTGAATGTGCGATTGTCCATGGCCGGAATCATACCAGAGGAAGGAAGCAGGAACGAGATAGTTTAACCCTTCGTGTGATGCTGCTCACAATTGCCGATGCTCAATCAGGATCGGCGAAATCGGCCTCCTGGTCCGCTCGCCTGAATATGCGATTTCTCTTGTTGCTGGTCCATGAACCGGTATATCCTCGTTGCGACACCCCCAATGCCCCAAATGGCTCATCTCGATTAAATTTGTGCGGGAGGATTATGGCAGGCAAACATGGATTTCTCGACACCCTAAAGTCCGTCGCGTTTGAAGACGAACCGGCGCAGCCGGAAAAGCACACTCCGGCGCCTGCGGCGTCTGCATTTTCTGCGCCCGAAGTTTCGCCAACCATGGGAAATGGGGGCTCTGCATTTTCGAATGCCCTCCCGATTGACGCGGGGGTTGTGCCAGATAACGATGCGGTCTACCAGACGCTCCTTTCCAAGACTGATTTCGAGGGCACCTCCACTGCCGCGACAATTCACAAGTTTCTTGATCCGCTCAAGGCCATCCCAGACACCGTCATGCCCTCGAATGTGAAGTTCAAGACCGCGGTGGTTCAGGCCACGGCGCAAGCAGGATTGACGGAGGATGGAATTCTGGGAACCTTCGACACGCTGAAGACAAAACTTCAGCAGGAACACGATGCCTTCGGCCAAAAATCGCAGCAATTTGTTGCGCGTGAGGTTTCCGGACGGCAGGACCAGATTCAGAAGATCAGCGAAGAGATCACGCAGCTCCAGCAGCAGTTGGCGCAATTATCGAATGAATTGGTTGACGCACAGGGCAAAGCTGCCCATGCGCAAAGCCAATTCGAAGCGGCCGTACAGCGCCGCGGCAGTGAACTTGAACAGCAGAAGGCGCTCTACGCCTCGATGCTGAAAGGATAAGAGACTCCTATGGGCCTTTCGCCGGTAACTCCCAACTTTACACAGAACCTCCAGGGCTATACTCCGAAATCGTTTTGGAAGCGGCCCGAGGGCCCGTTTGGCATGGTCGTGCTTGCGGCCTTGGTTATCGGAGGCGCGATGGGTTTGTACGCCATTCTGCCGTTTCTGATCAGCCTGCTGACAGACACGCTGCACGCGGTCGCGCTGGGCGCTGTGTTGATCGCGATCCTGTGGCTGGTTTTCAATCCAACCTTCCGCACGGCGGTATCGAATTTGTTCCAGAATGCGGTGCGGTTCTTCGCGTCTTGGGTAGTGGAGACCGATCCGATCGGGATTCTTCGCAACAACCTCGATGACATGAAGAAGGCCAAGTTCAGTCTCGATCAGACGCTCCAGCGCTTCTCCGGCAGCGACGAAAGGCTTCAACGCAGCATCGCCGCGAAGTCCGATGAGATCAACAATCTGGGGCGAAAAGCCGCCAAAGCTCAACAGATGGCCGCCGCTGCCACCGATCCGATGGAGAAGGAGCGGCTGCAGTTGGAGGGCCAGACCTTTCTGGAGCAGGCGGGAATGCTGATGCAGGGCGTCAAGCAGCTTCAGGCGCTGGAAGACCAGACCTCGAAGATGCTCAAGACCTTTCAACACTGGTCGCAGATCGCCGACAGCAAGATTCAGCGGACGGAAAACAAAGTCAACTTTCTGGCTGAGCAGCGCAAGATGATTCTGGACGCGAAGGCCACGCTGGGCGTGGGACAGCAACTACTCCGCGGCAATCCGGAGCAGTTGAAGATGGTCGATATGGCTCTTGACTATCTGGAAGACGACACATCGCGCACACTGGGCGAAATTCGCGAGTTCTCCCGCTATACCGACAAGCTGCTGACCGACGACCAGATCGAATCTGGCGCTGCGGCGGACGAGGCTGCGGCAAAATTCGCCGAATTCAACCAAAAGCTGCTCACATCGGGCAACCAATCCACCGGGGCGGATCAGATTCACATCCCGGGAATGGATGTGCCGGCGCTGGCCAAGATGCCGACTACATTGACCAGCGTAGCCGCCTCCAGCACAAAATCCGATAGCGATTACGACAACATGTTCAAGTAGTTAACGAACAACGAATTCATTGAAGGGAAGAAAGAAATGCCGCGTTTGAAGCCGCAAGCGAAGTTATTCCTGATCATTGTCGTGGGTGCGGGCGCGATCTTCGGATTGCGCTCCGCCATGCAGCATGGCCTCATTCCAACCCCAGGCATCATGAAGTCGATTGTCGCTTCGCGCGTGACCCTTCCGCCTCAGGAAGAGGCACAGGTGGCCAACGTGCAGGCGCTTCCTTATCCGTCAACCTCTCCTGCCAATGTTTCGGCCACGCATATCCAATTTGATGTGTGGGAGTGGAATGCGATGTACGCGCTTATCTACGCCAATGGCGGCCCGGATACGACCAAGGGTTCGCTGATGGAGAAGTACGGCGTGAACCTGACCCTGCACCGCGAAGACTCGAATACGCAGATGGGGAATGACCTTACTGACTGCGCCAAGCAGCTCCATGACGGCGAGAAAACCTGCTCCAAGGGAGCAGAAGCAATCATTGTAATGGGCGACAGCGGCGGCCAGTGGCTCTCTAATTTGAATCCGATTCTCAAAAAGCTGGGACCGGAGTACCAGGCCGTAATTATCGGCGCGGTTGGGCGCTCGAACGGCGAAGACGCGCTGCTCGGCCCGGCAGAGTGGAAGTCAAATCCGCAGAGCATGAAGGGCAAGACGGTGGTTGGCGTCATTCGTGACGGCGACTGGAATATTGCGCTGAACTATCTGGGATCGAACGGCCTCAAGAACAACCCTGATCTGAAGACATACGACCCGGATGCGGTGAACTGGATTGCGGCTCCCGATGAGGATTACATCAAGGCCGTCACCGACGTCTTCATCCCCAATCGCTGCGAAGATCGCAAAGTCGTGAAGGATGGCCGTCCGACGGGCGAGACCAAGAATGTCTGCCCTGACGGCGTTGTCACCTGGACCCCGGGCGACGAACAGGCCGTGCATGGCCGTCCTGGAACCACAAAGATTGTCTCCTCGCATGAGTATGCTTCGCAGATGCCGGCAGTGATCCTGGGCATCAAGAAGTTTTTCAACGATAACCGCGACGAAGTCTCCGGGCTGCTGGCTGCGAGTTTCCAGGCCGCCGACCAGGTGAAAGCCTTTGACGCTGTTCGCCGCAAGGCTGGGGATATTTCCGCCAAGCTATACAACGATCAGACTGGCGATTACTGGTACAAGTACTATGGCGGCTTCCGCGATCCCAACTCCGGCCAGATGCTGGGCGGTTCGGCGGTCTTCGGCCTGGAAGACAATGTCAATTACTTCGGCCTGGACGGCAAGCATAACAACAATATGCGCGCCACCTATGAGACCTTCGGCAAGATCGCCACAATGAACTATCCGGATCTCTTCAAGAACAGTCCGATTCCGCCATACAAAGAGGCGGTCGACACGTCGTTCCTTTTCAGTGCTCAGGCCCAGTTGAGTACCAATAACGTGCAGGGCGCGAGCGCGGAGACAGTGGATTACGCCAAGGAAGCTCAGAGCGGCACAGTTCTCGGCCACAAGGCCGTCTACATCAATTTTGCCTCGGGTTCCGATCGGCCTTTGCCTGATAGTGTGCCCACGCTGAACGAGTTGAAGGATTCGCTGGCCATCAACTCACAGTTGGCGCTCGAGATCGACGGTTACACCGACAACGCCGGCAGCGACGCAGTTAATGTGCCGTTAAGCGAAAAGAGAGCGCAGGCCGTCAAGCACTACTTCCAGCAAGTGGCGCCGATGAGCTTCCCGGACTCACGTTTCAAACTGGTGGCGGGCCATGGTTCACAAAGCCCCATCGCTTCAAACACGTCGGCCGGAGGCAAGGCGCTGAACCGCCGCGTTGAAATTACTCAAATCGGTCAATAGTCTACGTCCAAATCGGGGAGGCGCAAGCCTCCCCAAACCCTTCTATCCGTGTGCAAATCATGAATCATACTGTCGCGGTGTTTTCACCGAATGCGGTTCTGAACAAGAGTGCTGTGCGTATCCTGGTTGCTACCCAGGTGGTCATAGTTGCCTTGTTGTGGGTCTTCAGCCCTTTCGTATTGCTGCCCAAGCCGGGCGAGGTTCTGAACGCCCTTGGGGACTTGTGGCAACAGGGGCTGGGAGCGGAACTGATCACGAGTTTCTATCTCAATGTCCAGGCCATCGCCGTAGCCACAGTCGTTTCGCTTCTGCTGGCCTATGCGACGGTGATGCCCTTTTTTCGCCCTGTCGTTGCCTTGCTCAGTAAACTGCGTTTTTTGTCGCTGGTTGGCTTGACCTTCTTCTTTACAGTGATGACCAAAAGCGGCCATCAACTCAAGCTTTCACTACTGGTCTTTTCGGTTTCGGTCTTCTTCGTCACGGGAATGGCAGATGTGATTAATGACGTTCCAAAGGAAATGTTCGACCTGGCGCGGACGCTGCGCATGGGCGAGTGGCGCGTGGTGTGGGAAGTGATCGTTCTTGGCCAGATTGACAAGGTCTTCGACGTGCTTCGCCAGAATGCTGCGATTGGCTGGATGATGCTGACCATGGTAGAGGGCATTGTCCGCTCCGAGGGTGGGGTGGGCACGATTCTGCTGGATCAGAACCATCATTTCCGTCTGGCCGCTGTATTCGCCATCCAGTTGACGATCCTCATGCTCGGTCTCTTTCAGGATTACAGCATCGGGCTATTCAAGAAACTGCTGTGCCCTTATGCGTCACTGACGCTGGAGCGGAACTAATGTCAAGCGCATCGTATAGTTTCGGCAAAACTCTGTTAAAGATCGACAATGTGTGCCTTGAGTATGACGGCCGCCCAGTGTTGAGCGGCGTCACCGCCGAGGTGCGCGACATCATCGTGCCTGGCAGAGTGCAAGGGCAGGTGGTAGGCATTCTCGGGCCCTCTGGATGCGGCAAGACCACCCTTTTCCGCATCATTGCCGGCCTGCACGCGCCCACCTCGGGCCAAGTATCCGTGAACGGATTTAATCGCCCGGTCAGGGCAGGAGAAGTCGGCGTCGTCGCGCAGAGTTATCCGCTCTTCGAGCATCGTTCCGTACTCGGAAATCTGATGTTGGGCGCTAAGAGAAAAGAAAAAGACTCTAAGGTTGCGCATGACAAGGTCATGGCCTTGCTGGAAGAGTTTGGATTGGAAGACAAATACAACCTCTATCCCGCGCAGTTATCGGGTGGGCAGAGGCAAAGATGCGCCATCATTCAACAGATTTTATGCAGCGAACACTTCTTGCTGATGGACGAACCGTTCTCCGGCCTCGACCTCATCATGTTGGAGAAGACTGCTGATCTAATCTCCAAGGTCTCCGATATGGATGACCTGAACACCATCATCGTAGTGACGCATGACGTCGCCGCAGCTTGCACAGTGGCCGATCATCTTTGGCTTATGGGCCGCTCTGCCGATGCGCAAGGAAATGTTCTTCCGGGTTCCAGAATTGTGAAACAGTACAATCTGATTGATCAGGGATTGGCCTGGCAACCCAACGTCACAACCACCGCACTATTCAACGACTTCGTGCGCGAAGTAAAAGACGAATTCAGGAGGCTGTAAATGAGCGGCAAGAACGAAATTGAACTTTTGGTTTGTAAATGCAAGGAATGCACTCACTGGGAGATTGGCAAAGAAGTTTTGATCTGCAAAACCTGCGGCCTGACGCTTCCCGCGAAGATCACAGTAGACGACCACCATATGCTTCATTGGAAGAAGCACGAGCGGTAATTTGACAGCCGTTATTCCAGGCACCGATCACGACTAAATACACTGTGCCTGAAGCGCTCCGGCGTGGATGGAGTCTTTCCGGGGCGCGGCACAGACTCATGCTGCGCCACGGTGAATTATTTCTTTGCAAATGGATACCCGCGTTGGCCTCTCGATAAGCCAGAAACTCGCATTCTGCAGATCGCCCAAGTCACGCTATCAATCACCATTTATAACCAGCCAACGCAGTCAGCGACTTCCGTGGGAGGGCGAGAGAGCGCGATGAATAAAATCAACTCAATTAGAATTTGCTGTCTAAGGCGTTCATCTAAGAATTAGTGTTCTGAAGTCGGATCGTCACGGCTGTGAGATCAGCGCTGTGTTCGGATAATAATGGGAAAGAATCTCGCGGAAACTGGCGCCCGATGCCGCCATGCCTGCCGCGCCGAATTGACACATTCCTACGCCGTGGCCCAGGCTGTGGCCTTGCAGTTGCCAGAGGCCGCCATCCGCGGTCGCGGTAAAGTCGCTGCCGGGAATCGCGCTCCATCCCCATTGGCGCGCCTGGGCAATCCGATGGCCTTCGTCTCCCGGCTTCGGCGCTTTCGCGCTCGATCCGATTGTGCTTCGCCAGGTGAAAGGATGCCTCCGACACCAGGCGCAGGTCACAGCGTAATAGGGATAGGTATCTCCGGGGTCCATGCCAACATCGTGCAGACTGTGCGTTTGTCCGCCACAACGACTGGAGTACATTGCGGCCAGCGGCTTGCCCTGGTACGCGAGGACGAGCCCTCGCGTAGCTTCGACGGCCTTTGCGACGCGGCTGGTCGGTAGAGGCGGAGACTTGAGAAACTGGCAGTGGGTTGTATCGCAAAAGTCAAAGTCTCTGTGCCGTGGGCCAGCAGCCAAAAAGGAGCGTGTAACCACGGCTTGAGCCTTGAGGGCTTCCATAGGAGTGCTATCAAGCATCTCCGCGACGACAATTGAGGCTACCGCAGTTTCCTGGTCCATCGCGACCACGGCCATGAGTTCGCCGTTGCGGGCCTGAATTGTGAGGCGACCGGAGTAGACGCGGCTGAGTTTGCCTGGCACAGTAAGGCGAAAGGTGATCGCGCTGCCATCGCGTGCAGAAGCCGTCCAACTGCCGGCGGGACGCGAACCGGCAACAACCCGGTCGCCCGCGGCACGGAAGACAATCTGACGATGGCCGGGTTCGCTATTGAGAAAATAAGTTGTGCTGCTTGCGATGTCTTTCGCAGACACAGAGAGAACCTGTTTACTCTCCTGCTCCAGATACAACTCTTTGGGATGAAAGAGTCCCATCACGCCAAAACGAGTCTCTCGCTGCGCCTGAGCAAGCAAAGTTGTCGATAGCAGCAGGAGCGGCAAAAGAGAGATGAGCCGGCGTTTCTTGACTCGGGACATGATAGGCATCAGTGAAAGCATTATCGCTCGCCGGCTCCGAGGGAGAGCAAGATGGCAACAGCGGTCTTTGCGCTTTCAGCGCCAGTTACGCCATGTACGCGCACGAGGAGCACGAGGCGCGGCTGCGCGGCCGGATATAGAACGACTGTGAAGCCATCGGCGGCGGCTTGCGGCTTGTGCGAGCAAACTGCCGTTCCAGTCTTGGCCAGGGCTGCGTTGCTGCCCAGGGCCGCGTCGATTGCGCGCGCCGTGCCACGCGCTGCCGAACCGTTCATTCCTTTTATTATTCTGCTTTGCGTGGACGATAGCTGTTCATTTGCGAGTTGCAGGTACGCTTTGGCCAAGGCCAGCGGCGATTCTTTCCATGCGCTTCCGAGTCCCACAAGACTTTCAGCTGTGGCCGCCGCAGGAGGACCGGAAAGTCCATAGCGTGCGAGGGATTGCGCCGCGCGCGTCCGATTTAATCCAACCGCAAGCTCCAGAAAATAAGCGTTGCAGGATTGCGTGATCGCTTCTTCAAGTCCGAGAGAACCGTGGCCGTGCGGAAGCCAGCAGCGGCTGCTTGTGCCCAGGCAGTGCACCGTAGGAAAGCGTCCACCGTGCTGTTCTCCGTAAGCGATGGCGAGAAAGGGCTTAACCAGGGAGCCGGGGGAGACAAGCTGTTGTGTGGACCATCGCTCGGCCAGGACGTTTCCTGACACATCCAACAAGAGGTAAGAGAGGTTTGCGCTGGGAAAGCTGCGATTGAGTACGGCTACTGCGGATTGAGAGAAGAGTTGCGGATTGGCGGGCGCGCGTACGGCGACGAACAACAGAAGAATGCCTCCGAGGATGGTCGCACGCATAATCCATCTGCGCGAGGAACGAAGCGCGAAAGAGCTTCTTGGTTTTCCACACACGGAAAATTTCTGTACGGGAACATTGCCGTCGCAATCGCCCTTCATTTGCGGGTCCATTGATAGGTGACCGTCTGCAATACTTTTGCGCCTTGATCCTTCTCTTCGATGCGCTCAGAGTCCAGTCTGGAGAAGACGCGGCTGAAGCTTGCAACATTTCCGGAAAAGAATGCCGAAGACTCGCCGGCGGTTGCTACCGCCTGATCGGTTGTGCCACGTTGGCCAGCGAGGTCCAGCTGAGCCATCAACCGGCGAAAGTTGTTCTGCTCTTGCGCGTGGCGGAAAACAGCCGCATACGTCACGCTGTCGTTGTTCTGAGCAGACCTGGACTTGTGACTCCGCGCGATTAACTGATCCATTAAGATCGAATCGTTGGCGAGCAGCAGTTGCCTGCTGTTCACCGCTTCATAAAGGGGCACAGCGCCATCGAGTGCAAAATATTGCCCGTCGGCGCTCGAATGCTTCTCCCAATTGACGCCGAGCCTTCCGGTTGTGAGATTTGGCATCAGTGCTTGCGTCAGCGCCTGACGCACCGCATCTTCATCCCACGCTCGCGAACTCGAAACGACAAATCCCGTCTGCAACGCTACATAGACGCTATCGAGCGGAGGGCGCGTGGCAAAGACTTCAAGCGATGCATCCGGCTGCTGTGCGAGCAGCAGTGCGCGCAGCGGTGCGTAAGCATCTGCCTGGTGTACGGCAACTGGTGCGCGATCGATGAAATCGTCAAGCTGCGCTGAGCTGCCGGCGTTTTCTGCAGAGGCCTCAGAGGGAGCGGCTTTGTATGTTGCAGCCGACTGTCCTGGTTTGATTTCGAGTAGATCGTCTCGCAGAGTTGCGAGCAGATGCCCCGGGTCCGGTGAGGCCTGCGCCATAAAAAAAGCCGCGTCATCTGGAGCTATGGCCGCTATTGAACGAACGTCGCCTTGCAAGAGAGCAGTGGCTCCTGCGCGGCGCAACAGCACTCGCTCTTCGCGATAACTCCCACTAGTGCGATACAAATCGCTGACAGCAGATGCGAACTGCTTCATCTCGGTGACGTTCTGCTGTACCCAATAGCTGCGGAAATACGGCGTGCGCACAATCTTCTCCAGGTTCAAGACCATGCGCAAATCGCCGCGCTCGCCCTCCGCTTCCTTCACTGCTTCAGCAAACCACCCTTCGCTCGCGAGGTTCTGTGAAGCGGTGCCGGCCAAGCGGTCCAGCACGCCAGCGACAAGGTCTTCCTTCGTGGCGAGGATCAACCAACCATCTTTGGCTGCAAAGGCCGCAACACGCGAGGACTGCTCATCCTTGCGCACGTAAAACGCAGTTCCGGCTTCGGTGCGCTGTTCAAATTTACTTCGCGTCTGCCAAAGCGGCGTGCCTTCAATCGCTTTCTCATCGAGGCGCGTAATGTAGACAAATTCGAGATTGCCGATGTCGTAGAGAGCCAGGCAGCTCTCCTTGCCCGCCACTTTACCAAGCAGGCTTTCGTCTGTGGGAAGTCCAGCAGCAGCAGAGAATTCATCCTGCGCCTGAGAGAGGCGCGTAAAGAGGCGCGACGTGCTGAAGGCCGCGTAGTTGTCGCTGGTGAGCCATGTGCGCTTCTCTTCGGAGGAGTTCCAATCGTGGAGCAGCGAGCTGAAGTCGCGCGCCTCGATGGAAAGCAATGCGCCCTCGGGCAGCAGCGACGGCAACTCAGGCTTGGGCTTGATCGCCTGCTCCAATGCGCCGACGGCGAATACCACCCCGCAGCACGCAAGCAATACTGCAATCGAAATCCAGAGGCGTCGTTTCATTCCGCATCCTCCTCGTTATTCGCCTTCTTCCGTTGAACAAACGGTTCACCCGGCAGAAGGCACGGGCGCACAATTCGATTCTGTTCCAACTCATCGTGAATCTGCGGAGCGCGCGCTTCGTTTTCTGCTGCGCGGGCCGCTTCGGTCTCCAGGCGCTTCTGTTCTTCTTCAAGAGCTTGGTGACGCGCGGAATTCTTTTCTGAGGTCAATGCACTCCGCACCAGCGTCAAAGCCTCGTCCGCCTCGTGGCGCTTCTCTCGTGCGCGAATCGCAAACCATGTCAGCTTGTTTGCCTCTTCTGGTTTCAGAGTCTTGAGTAATGGAATCCTATTCTGTCCGTAATAGCCCGCGTTCTCGAAGGAGTCATTCTCGTTTGAATAGCGCTGGCCGTAGAAACTGCCGTCCTGAAGAATCGGTTCGGCTGCGATAAGCGCACGAGCGTTTTGACCAGCCTCAAACGCCGCGGACACGTACTTGAGGCGCAACTCTAGGCCGCTCGGTGAGGCTCCAATCGCGGCAAGCAAAAGGCGCGCCCGTGCGTTCTTGTCGGTACTGCGGGCAGCCGCGGAACTGCGCGCCTCAATGAAGAATGGTTTGCTGGCTTCTTCTTCGCCAGGACAGCTGTCGCGTGCGAGCAGGTTCAACTCCGCGCTACCAAGATCCGCGGTTGACGCACCGTGGCCCTTCAATTCTTTTGCTGCCGCGAGTCGCTCCGCATATGTGGCCTTTTGATCGGCGGCCACCGCGGCAATCGTGGCCAGGACCTGCGGTGCCTGCGCGTTCGTGGCCAGCATCGCAGCGGCAAGTCGAATCTTCAAACTCGCACTCCATGGGGAAGATTGAGCGAGAGGCTGCAGGAACTGAATTGCCTCGGAGTATTTGTGTTGCGATTCCAGAAGGCTTGCGGCGGAATCCGTATCTGCGTAGAGATCGCTGCTGATGAGCGTCAAGCGCTTGAGCAGCGAAACAGCGCTGGGAACATCGCCTTCATCCATATCGATGGCCGCAAGGCCAAGAAAGTTCGGTGCGGTCAACGCGCGCGCATCGAGAGCGCTCTCATAAACGAAGCGCATCACGATTCGCCTGGACGGTTCGCTCAGCAGGCGAACCGCATTTTGCAGGTCGCTCGATGCTGGAGCGCTGGAAGGATGCTTCTTCCACTGCGCGACCAACTGCGGCAGGCGCTGCTCGGCCTCAGCCACGCGCAAATCCGCATCAAGCCACTGCGCAGATTTCAGCTTTTCCTCCGGGATGTGCGCCAATTCTGCACGCGCCTCGGCAAATTTCTTTTCGTTGAGCAGCGCGGTCACCAAACTGGATTCCGCAGATTCAAGTTCATAGTTGGATTGTTCCTCCTTGGTTTGAGCCTTGCGGCGATCCAATTCAACAACGTAAGCGAGGAGTTGGCTCAGTTGACCCTTGGCAATCCAATTGCTTTGCTGCATCGTACTGAGCACACTGGATGGATCGCTGGCGGCGGATGTGATAGTCAACAGCCATTCCATTGAATTGCCGTGAGCATGATAGCCCGCCTCAAGCAACGGCTCGACGCGGTATTCGCCGTTGCGCGCTAGATAGATGCGCAACATTGCATCCACCTGTTCGTTGATTGCGGCATACTGACCGTGCGCAGCAACATCACCCAACACTAATGCGAAGTCGCCCCAGAAGCTTTCCGGAACATGGCGAGCATCCATCTCCGCGGCCAGTCGCTTGACGGCCACCTGCCACGCGGCCAATGCATCGGCTTGACGGCCCTGCTTCCATTCGAGCGTGGCGAGGCGGTCGAGCACACCGGGCTGATCGCTCTTGAGGTCGAGCGAATGTTGATAATCGGCGAGCGCGGTATCGACGTGGCCGGCTTGCGCGGAGTAGTCGGCAAGTTGCTCGTAAGCGTTCGCGCTTTCTGGAGTGTGCTCCAATTCAGACTCCAAATACCCTTCAGCTTGTGCGTCCTTTTCTTCGTCAAGATATTCGCCGTACCTCGAGCCGTAGTAGAACCAAACTTCGCCTGCCAGTTGCTCGTCGCGATTTGGCGCGTGCGCGATGCGCTCGCCGATAGTCAAGTCTCCACCAAGCGCGCCGTCAAATCCCTCCCGTACCTGCGGAGAATGTTTGTGCAGATAGAGGCCGGTCAGTCCGGTGTAGGCCTTCTTCCACACGGGCTTCATTCGAGACGAACGCACATCGATGCCCGCAAAAGCCTGGTCTGTTTTTCCACTCGCGATCAAGAGTTGCGCTGCGCTGTCCCAGGAAGCCCGCGCAATCAATGCCTGCGGCCGCTGAGTTAGTAGCAACTCATAGTAGCGCGGCCAAAGACCACTGTTATAGCTGGCATTTACGACTAGCTTGTCCATGACGCGCAACTCTCCGGCCCTATCGCCCAAAGCGCCATAGACCTCGGTTGCGCTACGCCAAATCGATTCGCGGTTCCGGGGTTGCGCGGACGCCAACGCTTCCAGCTTTGCTCCCACACTGTCCAGTTGTACGCGCTGCCGTTGCAGTTGCAGCCATTCTCTCAGCTCGCCGTGGTCGTGATCACCATTCTTGTTCGCAAACTCCCAGAGCAGATCGGACTCCATATCCAACAGCCCAGCGGCCTGCATCGCGGGCAGGTAGACAACGCGCAGTTCGCTTCCGTCAGCGGCCGTCGCACGCTTTGTTTGCAACCACGCGGCAAACTGCGCCTTTTCTTCTGGCGTGTAATACTCGCCCGCCACCGAAGCCATGGACTTCAATGCCTGCGCAAAGCCGGACTTTGCCTGCTCAGTGCGCTGCTGAACGCGTTGCCTGCGCCAGTCCTCGTTGGTAATCGCTCGAAAACCCTCCTTCACTACCTGCTCTGCCACCGCAGAGAGAGGAACAGATTCCGCCTGTTGGCGCGCGATGGCGAGACGAGTAAAGGCCGCATCGGTTTGACGCAGGCGCGCCATAATCTCCGCATAGACCACTGCGCACGACTGATCTCCCGGATAGACCAGAAGGTCAGAGCCGGCGATCGTTACGCATTGCTCGGCATAGTTGCGCGCGTCGTCCATCAGGCCCCACTGCTCCAACCGCGTGGCCACTTCAACATAATTTGTAGCGCGTGGCGGGCGGCCCGTGATCCACGCTTCTTCGAGCGCCTTCACCGCATCGGCATTGCGGCCTTGGCGTGCTCGAGTTTCCGCCACTTTCACCATCCATTGCGGATCGCGGTAACTCAGCTTGTAGAGCTGCTCGTAATCGGCAACGGCATCGTCGAGCTTGTAGAGGCGCTCTTCTAAATCGGCCTTTGACTCATACAAATCCTTTTGCTCGGGGCGCACATGAATCGCCTTGGAGTAGGCATCTATGGCCGCTGGATAATCCTCAAGATCAGTCTCAAGACGAGCCAGCACAATGCTCCATCGAGCGTCGCGCGGTGAAGCATCTACCGTCTTGCTATAAAAAGAGATTAGCTTCTCGCGCTGCCCATGCGCGCCAGAAACCAGCGCGGCCTCCTCGGTGAGCGCGGCGTCCTCAGGATATGCGTTGATCAACTCAATGTATTGATCCGCCGCATCGTTCCAGTTGCCGAGATGCGTGGCAGCGGAGATCATGCCTCGCCGCAACTGCGCAATCCGCTCGGTCTTTTCAGCGCGCTCAAGAGGCGCAGCCTTCACCACGGCCAACTGAGCGCTATAAAAAGATTCAAGCCCGGCCTGATCCCCAGAGTGCGCATAGTTGTCGCCCAGCGCCGCTTCGACGGCGGCATCAAGCGGCTTCTGGCTATGCAACGGTTCCAATAATTTCTTCGCGCGCGGATATTCGCCCAACTCCGTCAGCTTGCGCGCGGCTTCCAATTGGAATTTCTGTTTAAGTTCCGGATAGGCTGCATCCGCTGCATCCAACAGCGCTGTGACGGCCTGAGGTTTGCGCTCGTTAGACCAATCGAAATCCACTGTGGACCGCACAACGCCGAGCACCTTTGAGTGCTCCCGATAGATTGCGTCAACTTCCACCGCCGCCGCTGTCTGATTGTGCTGCTGCAAGAGGCTTACCAACTGATAGCGCAACTCAATCGCACGTGGAGGATCGGTGGTGAGAGCGATCTGGCGGCGAAGAGCCATTTGCTCCACTTCGGGCAACGAATGAGCGCGGGCCGCTGCGGTCACGGAGTCGAGCACGTCGAACGATTCAGTCTGCGAGACAACCTGCTTCAATTCTTGCGACATGTCAGCAGTGCGATGCTCAGCATCGAGCACGCTCACGCGCAGGTCAATCATCCCGCTAGCCGGCGCTGCGGTCTTCAACAATCCCGAGGTTTCGGCCTCGACGGATGCGAGCAAATCATGCCTGCCCGCCAGCGTCAGCAGACGAGCGCGGCTCTCTTCGGATGGCTTGTCCCCGAGCGAACTGGCGACATATTCCTTGATCGCTGCAGGCAGATTGCCCTGGCTTTCTTCGATTGCGCCAGCCTGATAGCCGAAGAGCGCAGGCTGCGCCAGCCGTTCGCGCCCTTTGCGAAGTTGTGCTGATGCTGAAGCAAAATCGAAGTAATCCCAAAAGACCGTTGCCGATTGCAAATAGCCGTCGGCTTCGCCGGGATGCACCTCTGCCATGCGCGTCCAGTAAGGCGCGGCCTCAGCCATGCGTCCGCGGTCGGCATAGATGTCGCCGATGCGCGCCAGTGTCTCAAGATCATCCGGCCACGCGCTCAGCAGGCGCTTTTCAATCGCGATGGCTTTATCCGTATCTTCAGGATGAAAATACGCGAGCGAGCGATGAAGCGACGAGGCCTGACGGCCCAGTTCTCCATCGGCGGGAAACTCGGCGGACAACGCATCTGCCGCGCCAACCGCGTCTTCATAGCGCGATTGCCAGAGGCACGACTCCATCCAGAAGCGCTCCGCTGCGGGATTGGATTGCGCAAGAGCGGTCCAGTTCGATTTGTCGATCTCCGGCGTTTGCTGGCGCAGCACTTCAAGTTCCGCATCAAGCCTGCCCGAACTGCTCAGCAGCTCGAACAACTGATCGCGCAGATCAGCGGACTCGGACCAGTGCGCCCAGAGCAGCTTCTCCACCTCCGCCGGCTGATTGTTGTGATAGTTTTCATACTGCAGAATCAGATTGCGAACGAAGGTCAGATCATGCGGGAAGCGGTCATGGGCGTAGCGATCGACTTCCAGAGCAAGCGACCAATCCGGCGCGGGAGCGTGCTTCAAATATTCTTCCAGCTCGGTTCCCGAAAAAATCCCCGTGACCTTGTGCGAAAGCGCACTGTAGTCGGCGTTGCGCCTTTGGCGCAGATAAAAGCGGGCCAGCTTGGCGTACCAACCGGCGCCGAAACTGGTGTCTTGAAATTGTTCGATAGCCCGCTGATACACCTCTTCTTCGTGCTCATTCAATCGATTCTGTTCAAGAAAGCCGGCCAGTTTTTCATAGAGGCCGGGGTCCTGAGGATTGCGGTCGAGTTCTCCGCGGAGCAGTTCCAGCGCATCGGGCAAACGCCGCAGGGCGACAAGCCGTCCGAGATAGCGATCGAGGACTTGCGCGTACTCGGCAGAGCGCGCGCTTCCCGCCGGCTGACCGCCGAGGGTCTTGCTGTATGCGCTTCCCGGCTCTCCCAGCGGAACGCCGTCGGCCTTATCCGCCAGCTCTTTCAGCAGTGTTTTGTAGAGAGCGAACTCTTTCTCCGATCGATCGGTCCGGCTATAGAGATCGCCCACTTCGAGCGCCACTTCCACACGGCGCGCGTCAGCAGGAAACTGCGTGAGAAACGAAGTGCCCTCGCGAATCACGGCATCATTTTCAGCGTAGGCCGCGTAGGCATGCATCAGTTGGAAGTGAAGCTCGGCGCGCTCTGCGGACTGCGGAAAACGCCTGTCAATCTCCGCCACGAGCTCGGCAGCTTTGGCGCGATGAAAGTAAGGCGCGGCGAGCTGATTCTGATTGGAATACTCTGAATCCGGCTGCTGCGAATTAAAAAAAAGCGAAAGTATTCCGTTCAGGTAGCCCGGCCCACGGTCCATCGTGGCAATGTTTTTGTAAAGCGCAAGATTGCCCGCGCCCACGCGCAGTGGCTGCTCCGGCGCAGTGAGCAGGATGCGCGCAAGTCCAGCCAATCCCTTTTCGTTCGCGTCAGGAGTTTGCGTCTTCGCGGCCAGAGCGTAGTAGTAGCGCGCAGCTTCTGGAAAATCCTGTACCGCTTCCATGAGCCGACCGAGCGTGTACAGCTCATCATTGCTCCACGAGGCTCCGCGCGCGTCCTTGCGCTCACGGTACTCGGTCAGCACAGCCTTGGCCGTTTCAAGCTGGCCTTGCTGCTGAAAGATGTAGAAGAGCTTGGCCGTATCCTTGAGCGCACCCAAGTCTCTGTAGCCACCGTCTGGCGTAGCCGCTAATTTTGCGCGCAGCGCATCGCGCGTTCTCAGCGTTTGGTGGCCGCTGACGAGCAGATCATAGTAGTTTTTCACCAGAGCGGCCGGCCAAAGCGGCTCAAAGCTGCGATCGAAGACGGCCAGCCCGTCCTTCGCCGAGCCGCGCCCGGCCGCGACTTGCGCTTCGGCACTTACCGGAAACTCCTGATCGCTGGGGAAGGCTTTGCGATAGCGCGCAATCAATGCGGAGGCGGAATTGAAGTCCTTGCTTTCCAGATCGAAGCTTAGCTCGCGCTCATAGATGGAGGGTTCCTGCGGGTAGCGTTGCTCCCAGCCGGCATACTCGCGCACCGCATCCACGTGCGGCAATGCGAATTTGTCGATCACGGTGAGCGCCTTCTCCCATGCCTTCCACGATTGTTGCGATTCCGATGCGGTCCAGCGTTCACGCGGGCTTGCGGGAGCCTGGCCAACAGACTCCAGAGCCGCGAGTTCTTCTTGCGGCTTCAACCGGCGTTCATAAAAGTTGGCCAAATCCAGATTCGCAGCGGGCTTATCGTCGGCCTTCTGCGCCCAGCTCTTCCAGTCGCGCTCGGCGGCGTCAAAGTCCAGCGCCTTTTCGTCCTCCATCGCGCGCAGCGAGTAGAGCGCCGCGCTATTCTGGCTGGCGTTGATTAACGCTGTCAGCTCCGGCCGCGCCTCTCGCGGTGAGCGCCGATAGAGCGCCTCGCCGCCGGGCAGCTTCATCATTCGAAAAAGCGCCTTTTCAACGCCCGAACCAGCCTCGGCGTTTTCCATCCAGCGGGAGAGGCCATTGCCTGCACCGAGCAGCAAACCGGGATTCTGCCAGACGATCAGCGAGGCCGAAGCAGTCAGAGCTGCGGCTCCGAAGGTGATCGTCCCCAGAACAATCTTCAGCCCCGACGTGCCGGAGTTTTTTTCGTTCATCAAAATTTTGCGCTCAAGGAACCACTTCAATTCGCACCTCCGCACTTCCCAGGTTGTGCGCCATATCTTCCGCCGTCACCGCAAGCAGGTACTCGCCAGCGGGCAGAGCTTGCGGCAGAGTGATTTGTCCCGTGCTTGCCTCAGCATCGCGATTCCAGCGCAGGCTGACCGGAGCCAGTCCCTCCACTCGCGCTGTTAATGTCCGCGTGCTCTCGGAGGCGCTCACCTTTAGCGGGATCGTTTCGCCCGCTCGAAAGCGCGTCCGGTCCAGCCGCACTTTGACCGTGGGAGGAGTCGAAGCAATTACAAAGCTCTTCGATTCGCGATAGACCTGCCCGTTGACATCGCGCAGCAGCAGCCGCACCGGGTAGCTACCGTCCTTCATGTCGGTTGGCGCAAGAAAGCGTGTCTGCCACACATCCTCTCCCGCGAGGTAGCGCAGCGGCTTTTCCAGTCCAAATGGAAACAGCGCAATCACTGAGACGATGGCCTTGTCGGTGTGTACGCGAAGCACAGGGTCGCCAGGGCGAATCACGCGCGGACGCAGCAGCGCGCGCGGCGCAGCCAGAAAAGATGTGTAAGGCGTGACAAATTTATATCTGCGCGCAAGGCGAATGATCTCATTGATTGCCGCCTCTGTTTCGCCCTCACGCTCAATCTGCTCCAGCAGCGCCTGCACGCGCGCGCCGGCCCACAAGCGCGGCAGTTGATCGTGTTCCATCGCCTGCGCCGGCAGATCGGCTTTGGTCGCGGCATTCATTCCGCGCCCATCCTGGTTGCCGCTCACGCTGAAGCTCACGCCCTTCTGCGGCCTTGTGTATTGGCCCACCCAGCGCGCTTCACCGCCGTCGAAGACCGCATCTTCCAGTGCGTAAACTTTGTCCACAGCAGCCTGTGGCGCAATCGCTAGCCGCAGGTCTCCAATCGGAGCGCGCCCCACCTTGCTCAGAAATGCATCCAATTTGTAATCAACAGGCTCGGTGGAAAGCACCTGCTCCATCACGCCGCCGTTGCGGCTCAATATGCGCAGCAGGGGAAGGTTCGCGTCGTCGCCCACCGCAAAGACATCCGTCTTCGGACGGCGCTCGGCGGGAATCTGCTTCCACGTTGCCGCGTACCAATCCGTCAGCTTGCCGCTTTGAATTATGCCGCGTGTTGCTTCGCCATCGGTGAGCAGAACCAGCGCCGCGCCGGGTGCCGCATCCGGTCCGTTGAATTGATTCAGCCCGCTGTCAAGTGCCTTTTGCAAATCGGTCCCGCCGCGCAGGTGGCTCTGGCGCAGCCAATCCATCGCAGCTTTCACGCTGGTCAAATCCGCCTTCACCGGAGCGGGCTTGAAACTCTCCACAGTCGTATTGAAGATCAGCAGATTGAATCGGTCCCCCGGTCCAAGGTTTTCCAGCAGCTTGGCTGCCGCCGCGTAGCTCCGCTCCAGCTTCTCCCACTGCATCGAGAGCGACGTATCCATGAGCACGATCACGGTACGCGCGCCCTGAGCGCCTTGCGCTGTTGCAGCGGGCGGCGCTGTTAGTTGCGCCAATGCCTCGAAGAACCCCGGTTCCGTTGATGCATTTGGCTTCTTTTTCTGATTCTCAGGCGATTGAGCGGCCGGTTCGGGAGGAGCTAACTGCATCGACAGCGAGGCCATCGGATTTGGGTCGCGGAAGGTTATCACTTCCATCGCGTTCTTCGTTTCGTTCACCGTCCACGAGGTCGCAAAGTCTTCGGCCAGATCTATGTTTGTCGCGTCTATCGTACCCCGGACTGTATGCTCATCCTGCTGCTCGATGTGGAAGGGCAACAGATGGCCTTGCAAAGCGAAATCCTTCATCTGCGCGGCCGTATGCAGCTCAAAGCGAATGGTAAGTTTGGCTACCTTCTGGCTGGCGTAGTCGTCCGGCTTCAGCGGCAACAGGAAGTAGCTCTTCCGCGCCGAGACAGGAATATGCTCGTGATATTCAATCTCCAAACGCTTGGTTCCATAGGCGGGAATCGGAACAATGTGTGCGCTGAAAACAGAGTTGCGCTGCGCGTCTTCCTCAGTGCGCTCGCCTTGCTCCAGCAGGCCGGGATCGATGGCCTGACTCTTCAACTCTTGATAAATAGCCTTGGCCCGCTTGCGCTCCAGAATTACGGCGGGGATGCGCACCGGCCCATCCCAGACGGCAAAATCCGATACCGTAGTGCCGCCGGGTAAGGCAAAAAGATAATTGCCTTCCTGTGGGCGATTCGTATGGTTGGCAAAGATCTGGCGCACCCAGACGCGCGCATCGCCGTTATCGATGGTAATTTCAACCTGCATCTCGCTGAGCGAGAGAACCGCAGGATCGGGAGCCTGCTTGTCCGTTGGAACCAGTACGCCTGTATCCGCATAAGCTGCCATTCGCAGCAAGAGCAACAGCCCCAACGCCCAACACGCTCGCCTCATCGCATTCCTCGTTCTACAGCTTGTCTTCAGATATCTTCACAAGCCCGTTTTCCGTACCAACGTATACCACACCATCATGAATGGCCAATGACGTGACATTCAGCGATGGCAACCCTGCCGTAATGGTTTTCCACCGAGTGCCGGTTGCGTCGCCCACCATCAGTCCCCGGCCCAGCGTGCCAGCCAGTGTCAGCCGTCCGTCCGCCGCCATGGCCGTAGGATTCACCACGACCCCAGGAAGTGTCGCCTCGGTTGGCGTCACACTACCGTCGGCCGACAGGCGCATCACGCCCGCCCCATAAGTGCCCACGAGCCAATCGTTGCCCACGGCAGCCAGCGCGGTGATCCAGTTGTGTTTCAGGCCGGAGGTCGCCGTATTCAAATTTCTGCGCACCAGCCCGCCCTCAAGCAGCGAAAGCCCGCCCAGCGTTCCCGCCACTAAGTGATCTCCGCTGGCGCCCAACGCATAGACATGATTGTTGACCAGTCCCTGAAATGCGTAAATGCTGTGCGCGCCGCTGTCGTCAAGAAAGGTGATTCCCGCCGGAGCGCGCCCGAGAACCTGCTTCTGCCTCCCGTTGCGATCGAAGATCACCAGCCCATTGGCCGTAGCCACAGCAATTGCTCCGCGCCTGGAGTCTTCCACAATCCTGTTGATGCAGAAGACATGCTCGTTCTCGACGTGCTCAACCTCGCCCTTAGACGAAAGAATGTCCAGACCGCGGTCGAAGTAGCCCACCCAGAGTCGGCCATCGGAAGCCACCAGCAGCGCGGAAACGTCTCTGTCAGTCAGTTGCGCGCCGCCGCCGCCCAGAATCCTTCGCCATTCGCCATCAGGCTCCCGGCGCAGCAAACCGCTGCTGGCCAATGCATAGCGTGTGTCGCCAATTGCAAGGAACTGCTCGATCGTCACTCCCGCCGCACTAGTGTTCTCTTTGCCGCCCGCCGCGGAGCCACCACCATCGCCATGAGTGAGCGCCACAATTGGCCTTCTGGCTTTGATGTCGTTTTCCGGTCCGGAGAGCGGCAAGCTCAGGACGCCCTCCTCCACCTGACCCACCAGCAGCGAATCTCCATCGGCCAGCAACGTGTGGCCATAATGTCCCTTGGCCAGCACGCGCACCACCTTGCCTACACGCACCTCCGCTACGCCCATCGACGTGCCCGCATAAGCCCCGCCTGCGTTAAGCGTGATCTGCTCCACGCGCCGGTCCGGCAGTCCCTGCTCTTCGCCGATGCGCTCGGTCTGGCCGCCATGGAAGTAGAGCAGGCCGTCGTTCAGGGTGCCCACCCAAAGTTCAGCCTCACTACCGGCCAGGGCCGTAACGTAGACGTTGTCGGTTGTGGGGTGGAATCGCTTCAGAGTCTTGCCGTCATAAATCAGCAGGCCCAGCTTCGCCGTGCCCATCAGCAGCCGCCCGGAGCCGAGCGGCTGCAGCGCGGTCACGGCGCGCGCCTCATCCTGCCGTGCGCGAATCTGCCTGAAGGTTTGCCCGTCAAAGGCCAGAACGCCTTCGCCCAGCGTAGCGATCAGCAACTCCGGCCGGCGCGAATCCGTCAACATTCCCACCGCCATCTGCCCCAGCGGTGCAGCAGGCAAGTCGATGCCCACGCGGTAAAGGTGTTCCAATACTCCGTCAGCCGAGTAAGCATAGAGCCCCGCTGGACCGGCCAGACAGATGCCCCCCTGAAAGAAGGCCGCGCTTTCGAATACCGCTGGGGCGCTGATCCCCTCGAAGCCGGGATTGGGCTGCGCGCCCAGTGTTCGCACTTCCACGGCGAGCAGTTCCTTCTGCGCCGCGTCGCGCCGGGAAGCGCTCAGCGCGTGCTCCACGCGCCAGGCCACAATTCCGCAGACCGCCAGAAACAGCAGGGCCGCAACCGCAACCACAGACATCGTGCGTCGCCTAAGCTTCATGGTGAGTTCTCTAGCGAAATGAGGATCGCACTGACAATAACGCAGAGGCCCGTCAAACGCAAAGCGCAATATCTGCAGCAGACCTGGGAGACACAAAAGCGTTCGGGGTGGCCGGGAAGCCTGCCGCTAATCCATTTGGGCAGCGGCAGCGGCGGTAGTATGGATCGTTCTTCTTCGCGCTTTGAGGGCCGCGGCGAGCATAGACGCGCGCATGGTGCAGGCGATTTAGCGTCAAGAATCGATTGACACAATATATATGCAATTTGTCGATCTATTAACTCTTATGCAGTTTAAATTAAGGATTCTGTCTTACTTAGTAATGGTGGAGGCGGCGGGAGTCGAACCCGCGTCCGAAATCGCTGTCAGCCAGGAGTGTTCATGCTTTGTCCGGTTCCTTGTGGTTTCGCTCCCGGCACTCAGAGCGGACAAGATGTGCCGAAA
>JBEKQD010000035.1:0-37205 GCA_049520075.1 Occallatibacter sp.
GATGCGGGCTTGCAGTCGGTGTTTGTATCGGTGTTTCCGATTTCAGACTTCCGCGGCATCTCGCAGTTGGATTTTGTGGATTTTTCGATTGGCAACTGGGAGTGCAAGTGCGGCCACTTGAAGGGTCTGCATCACCTGAGGACGGCCTGCGTTCATTGCGGGGCGATGGTCATCACGGATCCTTTCCATCCCGGGGATGTGCTGTGCCAGAAGTGCGGCACGTACAACAAGAACACGCCCGACTTCTGCAACAAGTGTGGCGACCCGGTGAGCCTGCAGTTGAAGTACGACCAGCAGGAGTGCGAAGAGCGGGGAATGACTTTCTCGGCGCCGTTGAAGGTGACGGTGCGGCTGACGATTTATGAGAAGGACGCGGAGACGGGCAACAAGACGATTCGCGACATTAAAGAACAGGAAGTGTTTTTCGGCGATATACCGCTGATGACGCCTAACGGCACTTTCATCGTGAACGGCACTGAGAGAGTAATTGTTTCGCAGTTGCACCGGTCGCCGGGAGTGTTTTTTGAGACGGCCAACAACCGCACCTATTTTCTGGGCAAGATCATTCCCTACCGCGGTTCGTGGGTAGAGTTTGAATACGACCAGAAGAACACGCTGTATGTGCGCATCGACCGCAAGCGCAAGTTCCTCGGAACGATTTTTCTGCGCGCGCTGGGACTACGTTCAGACGAAGAGATTCTCAAGACGTTCTACACGGTTGACCGGGTGCATATCGCAGACGGAAAGCTGCAGTGGGCGGTTGTGGAAGAAGGCAAAGGCTCGACGCACCTGGTGGGCGTGAAGCCTGCGCATGCTGTGGTGCATAACGGCACTGAGATTGCGTTTTCCGGACGCAAAATAACGCCTCACTCGCTGAAGGCGATTCGCGCGGCGGCCATCGACAGGATTGAAGTGGAAGTGGCCGAGTTGGACGGGGCGCATACCGCGGCTGACGTGGTTGACCTGAATACCGGCGAAGTGGTGGTGGAAGCCAACGTCGAATTGACCGCAGACCGGCTGCACAAGATTTTGTCCAGCGGCGCGGCGGTCTTCGAGATCTTCTTCCCGGAGCGCGACGATGCGGGCAACATCATTGCCAACACGCTGAAGCGCGACACCATTCGAAAGCCAGAAGAAGCGCTGATCGAGATCTACCGCAAACTGCGGCCCGGCGATCCGCCGACGCTGGACACAGCAACGTCGCTGTTTGAAGGCATGTTCTTCGACGCGCGCAAGTACGATTTCTCGCGCGTGGGCCGGCTGAAATTCAACATCAAGCTGTACGAGAACCAGGACGCCACGCAGCTGCACAATCGCACGCTGACGCCGGAGGACTTCTACGCGACCATCCGCTATCTGCTGAAGCTGCGCAAGAACATTGGCATGGTGGATGACATCGATCACCTTGGCAACCGCCGTGTGAGGGCTGTGGGCGAACTGATGGAAAATCAGTTCCGCATCGGCCTGGTGCGCATGGAGCGCGCGATCAAAGAAAAGATGAGCGTCTATCAGGAGCTTTCGACGGCCATGCCGCACGACCTGATTAACGCCAAGCCGGTGATGGCAGCGATTCGCGAATTTTTCGGCTCGTCGCAGTTGTCGCAGTTCATGGATCAGACCAATCCGCTTTCGGAGATTACGCACAAGCGCCGTCTGTCGGCACTTGGACCGGGCGGTTTGTCACGTGAACGCGCGGGATTCGAAGTCCGCGACGTGCACCCGACGCACTATGGGCGTATCTGCCCGATTGAAACGCCGGAAGGCCCAAACATCGGGCTCATCAGCTCGCTGAGCTGCTTTGCGCGGATCAACGAATATGGCTTTATCGAGTCGCCTTACCGCAAGGTGAAGGACTCGCGGATTCTGGACTTTGTGGAAATTGCCAACGCGGGCGAGAGTGGTCTGCGTGTAGGCGACCACATTGAGAAAGAAGAAGCGGCGCGGTTGAACGCGGGGCTCAAGAAAGCCGGCAAGCGGCCGATTGACCATATTCCGTTCAGCTTCTACCTCTCGGCATGGGAAGAAGACAAGCACACCATCGCGCAGGCCAACATCGAGTTCAATGACGAGGGCATGATCACCGAGGACCTGGTGAACGCGCGGCGCATGGGGAACTTTGTGCTGGTGAACCGCACCGATGTGGACTACATCGACGTTTCGCCGAAGCAGTTGGTGTCAGTGGCCGCGAGCCTTGTTCCATTTTTGGAGCACGACGACGCCAACCGAGCACTGATGGGCGCGAACATGCAGCGGCAGTCCGTACCTCTGCTGGTGGCCGAGGCGCCGCTGGTGGGCACGGGAATGGAAGGCGTGACAGCGCGCGACTCCGGCGCCGTGATTCTGGCCAAGCGCAACGGCATTGTGGATTCGGTGGATTCGCAGCGCATCATCGTGCGCGTGGAAGGCGAGCATCATCCCACGCAGCTATCGCGCGAGGTGGGTTCCGACATTTATACGCTCATCAAGTTCAAGCGGTCGAACCAGAACACCTGCATCAATCAGAAGCCTGTTGTCCGCGAGGGTGACCGGGTTATCAAGGGTCAGGTAATCGCCGATGGGCCCTGCACGGAACGCGGCGAACTGGCGCTGGGACGCAACGTGCTGGTGGCTTTCATGCCGTGGCGCGGCTACAACTTTGAGGACGCAATCCTCATCAGCGAAAAGCTTGTGCGTGAGGACTACTACACCTCGGTCCACATTGAAGAATTTGAAATCGAGGCGCGCGACACCAAGTTGGGGCCGGAGGAGATCACGCGGGACATTCCCAATGTGAGCGAGCACGCGCTCCGGGATCTGGACGAGAGCGGCGTAATCCGCATCGGCGCGCAGATCAAGCACGGCGACATTCTGGTGGGCAAGGTCACTCCCAAGGGAGAGACGCAGTTGACGCCGGAAGAAAAGCTGTTGCGGGCCATCTTCGGCGAAAAAGCCGGCGATGTGCGCGATGCATCGCTGACGTGTCCTCCGGGCATCGAGGGCACCATCGTCGATGTGCGCATCTTCAGCCGCAAGGGCCAGGACAAGGACGAGCGGGCAAGGCAAATCGAGGCCGAGTACATCTCCAAGCTGGAAAAGAACCTGGGCGACGAGATTCGTATTTTGACCGATGAGCGCCTGAAGCGTTTGGAAGGCATTCTGGGCGGCAAGGAAGTGTTGGCCGATTTGCACGACGAGCGGACCAACAAGCGCTTGCTGACCAAGGCTGCGATTCTTGACCGGGAAACGATTGAACGCATTTCGACCAAGAATCTGAAGCGCATCCGGTACGCTGACAAGGACCCCAGGGTCAACGAGCAGATCGACGAGATCGAAGAGATGACATCTCGGCAGATCGAAGTGCTGCGCAAGATTACCAATGAGAAAGTTTCGAAGCTGCAAAAGGGCGACGAACTGCCTCCGGGCGTAATCAAGCTGGTGAAGGTCTATGTGGCCATGAAGCGCAAGCTTTCAGTGGGCGACAAGATGGCCGGGAGGCACGGCAACAAGGGTGTAATTGCGCGCATTCTTCCCGAAGAAGACATGCCGTATCTGCCCGATGGGACGCCGGTCGAGATTGTGCTGAATCCGCTGGGCGTGCCTTCACGTATGAACGTAGGCCAGATTCTGGAAACGCATTTGGGCTGGGCCGCACATGAGTTGGGCAAGAAGATTGCCGATCTTATCAAGGCCAACACGGATGCGGCGTATACGCGCGAACTGATGAAGAAAGAGTTCGCCGGAACAGCGGCGCTTCGCCAGTTGCTCGAATTGGACGACGAGATGCTGTTGCGCGTCGGAGCGGGAATGGAGCGCGGTATCTGGTTCGGAACGGCTGTCTTCGACGGCGCACGAGAAGAAGAGATCAAGGCGCTGCTGGCTTCGGCCGGGTTGCCTTCTTCGGGTAAGACTGCGCTGTTTGACGGCATGACAGGTGAGCAGTTTGAACAGCCGGTGACGGTGGGCTACATCTACATGCTGAAGCTGTCGCACCTTGTGGACGACAAGATTCACGCGCGGTCGATCGGGCCGTACTCGCTGATTACGCAGCAGCCTTTGGGCGGCAAGGCGCAATTTGGCGGGCAGAGGTTCGGCGAGATGGAAGTATGGGCGCTGGAAGCTTATGGCGCGGCATACATCCTGCAGGAGTTGCTGACCGCGAAATCCGACGATGTGTATGGCCGTACCAAAATTTATGAGGCCATCGTGAAGGGCGAGGCGGCTATCGAGCCGGGTGTGCCTGAGTCGTTCAATGTTTTGATTCGTGAGTTGCAGTCGCTATGCCTGGACGTGGAGTTAATCAAGCGCGCTGATCTGGTGCGCAAGGTTCCCGAGCCGGAGATGGCAGCGGTCGCCGATTAAGTACAGCTTTTAGCCTTTAGCTCTTAGCTGCCAGCTTGCATCGTGATCAGTCGATGCAGCAGGGAGCGCCAGGAAAAAGCTAAAGGCTAATAGCTAACAGCTAGAAGCTTTGTTCAGGGTTCTTCTTGAAAGCGGTAAACGCCGCTTCCCGGGAAGGAAGAATCCATAAAAGAATCCCGGGAAAAGCCGCGGCAGGCGCCGATGAGGCCCGCCAAGGAGGGTCGCCTTGTTCCGTTCGAACCCGTTTGAGCTTTCCAGCCCCATTACCGATTTTGACGCAATCCGCATCATGCTGGCCTCGCCGGAGAAGATCCGCTCGTGGTCGCATGGTGAGGTCACCAAACCGGAGACCATCAACTACCGCACTTTCAAGCCGGAGCGCGACGGTCTTTTCTGCGCGCGCATCTTTGGGCCTGTGACGGATTGGGAGTGCCTGTGCGGCAAATACAAGCGCATGAAGCATCGCGGCGTGATCTGCGATAAATGCGGCGTGGAAGTGACGGTGAGCAAGGTTCGTCGCGAGCGCATGGGGCACATCGAGCTGGCGTCGCCGTGCTCGCACGTGTGGTTCTTCAAGGGACTGCCTTCGCGCATCGGCCATCTGCTGGACATTTCTCTTCGCGATCTGGAAGCCATTCTTTACTTCGAGTCGTATGTCGTGGTCGATCCGGGCGATGCGCCGGTGAAGGAACGCGAGATCATCAAGGACGAGACCAAGTACCGCGAGCTGGATGCGCAGTTCCGTCCCTCGGGGTTCAAGGCGATGATGGGCGCGGAGGCAATCAAGGAACTGCTCAAGCGCGTACAGATTGAAGAACTGGGCATTGAGCTGCGCGAGAGGATGAAGACTGAAACCTCGGCGCAGAAAAAGCTGAAATACGCCAAGCGCCTGAAGGTTGTGGAAGCATTCCGCAAGAGCGATAACAAGCCGCACTGGATGATTCTCGATGTGCTGCCGGTAATTCCTCCTGAGTTGCGCCCGCTGGTTCCGCTGGATGGCGGCCGCTTCGCCACTTCGGATTTGAACGATCTTTATCGCCGCGTAATCAACCGCAACAACCGGTTGAAGAAGCTCATGGACCTGCACGCGCCGGAAGTAATTGTGCGCAACGAAAAGCGCATGCTGCAGGAAGCTGTGGACGCGCTGTTTGACAACGGCCGCCGCGGCCGCGTGTTGAGGGGCGCCAACAATCGCCCGCTGAAATCTCTGTCCGATACGCTGAAGGGCAAGCAGGGACGCTTCAGGCAGAACTTGCTGGGCAAGCGCGTCGACTACTCGGGCCGCTCAGTGATTGTGGTTGGTCCGGAACTGAAATTGCATCAATGCGGATTGCCCAAGAAGATGGCGCTCGAGCTTTTCAAGCCGTTCATCTATCACCGCCTGGAACAGACGGGCCACTGCACGACCATCAAGCAGGCCAAAGAGATGGTGGAGATGCAGGAGCCGGTGGTGTGGGACATTCTGGAAGAGGTCATCAAGGATCATCCGGTGCTGCTGAACCGCGCTCCCACGTTGCACAGGCTGGGTATTCAGGCTTTTGAGCCGGTGCTGGTGGAAGGCAAGGCAATCAAGCTCCATCCGCTGTGCTGTACAGCCTTCAACGCCGACTTTGACGGCGACCAAATGGCAGTGCATATCCCGTTGTCACCGGAAGCGCAGATCGAGGCCAGCGTTTTGATGCTGGCCACGCACAATATTCTTTCGCCTGCCTCGGGGCAGCCCATTACGGTTCCCTCGCAGGACATGGTGCTCGGGCTCTATTACCTCACCAAGGCCAAGAAGAACGGCAAGGGCGAGGGCCGGGTCTTCGCCAATACGGAAGAGATTCTGATGGCGCTGGAAGCGAAGGAAGTGGAGACATTGTCGCCCATCCGCCTGCGCTACACGGGTAAGGTGCTGGACTTGACCACGGCCTATGACGATCAGGATCTGACGCACATTGAGCCGGTGGACTTCAACAAGCAGTACATCTCGACGACAGTGGGCCGCGCGATTCTGAACGACGCGCTGCCGGAGGGGATGCCGTACATTAACGGCCTGTTGAAGAAAAAGGGCATCGGGCAACTGGTCAACTATTGCAACCAGAACCTCGGCCTGGAAGTGACAGTCGGAATGCTGGACAAGATCAAGGCGCTGGGCTTCAACTACGCCACGATCTCGGGCTTGTCAGTGGGCCTGGACGACATGGTGATTCCGGACAGCAAATATACGGTTGTGCGCGAGGCCGATCTGAAGGTGGTCGAGGTTCAGAAGCAGTACATGGACGGAGCCATCACCAACGGCGAGCGCGCCAACAAGGTAATCCAGATGTGGTCGGCGGTGACCGAAAAGGTGGCCGACGAGATGTTCGACAACATGAAGCGGGCGGACCAGGAAGGGACCATGAACCCGATTTACATCATGGCCGACTCTGGCGCTCGTGGATCGAAACAGCAGATTCGTCAGCTTTCGGGAATGCGCGGACTGATGGCCAAGCCTTCGGGCGAAGTTATCGAGACGCCCATCACGGCGAACTTCCGTGAAGGGCTGACCGTGTTGGAATACTTCATTTCTACGCACGGCGCGCGAAAGGGATTGGCGGATACGGCTTTGAAGACGGCCGATTCCGGTTACCTGACGCGCCGGCTGGTAGACGTGGCCCAGGATGTAATCGTGACGGAGTACGACTGCGGCACGATGGAAGGCATTTACGTCGGGTCAATCGTGGAGTCGGGCGAGATTATCGAGGAGCTGAGAGACCGCATTATCGGCCGCGTATCTCTGGAGCGGATCAAGGACTACGATGGCAACGTTGTGGTGGATGTGAACCAGGGTATCGACGAGGATATCGCTTCGGCAATTCAGGCAGCAGGCGTGGAGAAGGTAAAGATCCGCTCGGTGCTGACGTGCGAATCGCGGCGTGGCGTTTGCGCGCTGTGTTACGGTCGCAATCTGGGTTCGGGACGCATGGTGGAACTGGGCGAGACTTGCGGCGTAATTGCCGCGCAGTCCATCGGCGAACCGGGCACGCAGTTGACGATGCGTACCTTCCACGTGGGCGGCACGGCCAGCCGCGTGCAGGACAAGTCGCGACTGGACGCCAAGAACAACGGCTTTGTGCGCTTTATCAACCTGAATTATGTAGAGAGCAGAGATGGCACGCTTGTTGCCATGAATCGCTCCGGCTCGATTGCCATTCAAGATGAACGCGGCCGTGAGAAGGAGCGCTACCAGGTGGTTTACGGCGCGCGCCTCAAGGTGAAAGACGGCGCGCAGGTGAAGCTGGGCCAAGTGCTGGCCGAGTGGGATCCTTACACCTACGCCATTCTTACCGAGATCGGCGGCGCGGTGCAGTTCAAGGATCTGCAGGAAGGCATCACGCTGAACGAAGAGGTTGACGAAGTGACGGGCCTCTCGCGATGGGTGGTAGCCGACTCGCCGGATGAAAAGCGGCAGCCGACCTTTGTCGTGAAGAACGCCAAGGGCCACAAGCGGTATCTGTTGCCGCGCGGCGCTCACTTGATGGTGCAAGACGGGGAAGATGTGGGTCCGGGCGACGTGCTGGCAAAGATTCCCAAAGAGAGCACGCGCACCAAGGACATCACCGGCGGCCTTCCGCGCGTGGTGGAGCTGTTTGAAGCGCGCAAACCGCGCGAGACGGCCATCATCAGCGAGATCGATGGCGTGGTGCGTTTCGGCGAAGTTTCCAAGGGACAGCGCAAGATCTACGTGACTGCCGACAACGGCGACGAAAAGGAATATTTGGTACCACGCGGCATCCACGTGAACGTGCAGGAAGGCGAGCGTCTGGGAGCGGGCGATCCGCTGATGGACGGCCCGCTGAACCCGCACGACATTCTCGATGTGCTGGGCGAAAAGGCGTTGCAGGCTTACCTGGTGAATGAGATTCAGGAGGTCTACAGGCTGCAGGGCGTGGCGATCAGCGACAAGCACATTGAAGTTATTGTGCGTCAGATGCTGCGCTGGGTACGGATCGACGATGTGGGCGATAGCAACTTCCTGCTCGAACAACAGGTGGACCGGTTCCGCTTCCGCGAGGAGAACGAACGGGTGCTCGCAAATGGGGGCCGTCCGGCAACCGGGAGGCCGCTGCTGCTGGGCATCACCAAGGCGTCGCTGTCGACTGACAGCTTCATCTCCGCGGCCAGCTTCCAGGAGACGACTCGCGTGCTCACGGAGGCCAGCATCAACGGGGCAATCGATAACTTGCGCGGGTTGAAGGAAAACGTGATCGTCGGGCGTCTGATTCCGGCGGGCACGGGTCTGGAGTACTACCGCAACGTGCAGCTCTCACCGGAACTGGAAGAAGCGGCAGCGCGCGTGCAGCAAGAAGTCACGGCTGAGATTGAAGCCGCCGAGCGCGAACTGGAGCTTATGCGTCAGGAGGGCGAGGCAGAGGAGATGGCAGCCGAGTAAGACTAGCCGTCCAGGCGTACCCTTTTGTTAGTGCAGAGGGCCCGGCGCAAGCCGGGTCCTTTTATTTGAGGTCACCGGATTCGACTTCAGGATTCCAGCGCTGTACGGCGAGTGCCGGCGAACTCTTTCTTACGGCGTTTCACTGCGTACATGGCGGCGTCAGCGGCGTTCAGCAGGCCGTCAGTGGTTGCGCTGTCTTCGGGGTATATGGCAATGCCGAAGCTGGCGGAGCCCTTAAGGGTGTGCCCTTTGAGGACGAGCGGATCGTTGAAGCAATGTTCCAGGCGGCCGGAGATCTCTTCAACATCGGCGCGATTGCGCACGGTGGGGAGCAGTGCAACAAATTCATCGCCGCCCAGCCGCGCAAGCAAGTCGTGGGAACGGAGTTGCAGTTTCATGCGCCGCGACGCCTCTTGCAGATAGAGATCGCCGATGTGGTGACCATAGATATCATTCACCTGCTTGAAATCATCAAGGTCGATGTAAATCAACCCAAAGATGGCAGCGTTCTGGCGCGCTGTCTTAATCAGGGCATCCACGTTCTTGCCTAGCGAGAAACGGTTGTGAATATCAGTGAGCTGGTCGAACTCCGAGCGATGCAACAGGTCAGCGTTCATGCGCCGCGTTTCAATTGCCAGCGTGGCCAGGCGCGCTCCCACGAGGAGCGCGCCTTTCTCTGTGCCGCCCAGCTGCGTTTCCGGATTGAAGGCCGCAAAGAGCGTTCCCAGAGCCGGCCCTGTGCGCGCCGGGATTTCTTCGTGGAGGACGCGCAGGCTGTTCACCGCCGTCGGATATTCTCCAAGGCGGGCTCCCTCAGCGATTTCGCACCAGCAGGGAACGTTGCCCAGGCGGGAGGAAACCAGTGCGGCGATCTCTTCGACGATGCTGGCGAGGGGCCTGGATCCGTTGATGTCTTCGAGGATGCTGCTGCGCCTTCGCTCCAGATCGGCTTCCATCTCCGTGCGGGAAGCCATCGCAAGCGCTTGGCGGCGCACTCTGCGCTCGAGGGCCCAGCCCCTGACGACGACCACGAGCACAACGGCGAGCAGCAGTCCTACGAGGAGGATAAGGTTGCGCACGCTGAGCAAAGACGGTCTCCGGACAATGGTGAGATCGTCGAATGAGCGCAACAGGATGTTAAAAGGCTCCTCCTCTGCGCCGTAGTTGATGGAACTGGCATGCACGGCCACACAGATGCCGGTGACGCGAACTGTGGCGCCGAGCGGGACCTGCTTCATCGCAGGAAGTGGGCCGCCAGTGAGCGGATGACGATAGATGGCAGTGAAGAGCTTGCCATCGGAGATCAGGACAAATTCGTCCTGTGAGGCCTCGCGGACCGCGGTCACAATTTGTCCTTCGATGGAGACGAGATCATCTTGATGCCCAAATGGGCTTCCGATGGTCCAGATGGCCAATTGAGGCCAGGTCGAAGGCTGAGGCGCGATGGGTTCGTAAATGTGACTATCTTGAATGTCGCCATCCGCCAGAGATAGGACGCCCTTGCTGGCCTCAGGAAAGCCGGTGGCGTCGGCCCGATCGCCCACTCTCAATGGGTCACTAGTCTGGGTTGAGATCCACAGGCTTTTGGAGCCGCTTTGCAGCACCACTGCCGAACCAGGCTGATAGTAGGTAATGGTACCTTGCACCCGAACTCGATGAGTCTCATCACGCACGTAGTATGCGGAGAGCACCTTGTCCATAGGCGTTATCGGAAGCGAGTATGGATTTGTATTCCCACGCTTGAGAACCTTGACATCGGCAAGCGATGAAAGCTGCAGCATGATCCCGGCAAGCTGCATCTTGCTGTCGAAGAGTCCCGATACAACCCCAGTGACTTCCACTTCAGCGCCCAGCAGTGACTCGAGCTTTCCACCGCCGCTGTCAATGACCATTGCATCCACAGAACCGCCGTCCATGAGCAATTTCAGGTAAATGCTGGGCAGATTCTCGTACCGCACAGTGTTTGCGCTCCGAACCGTGGCGTGGAGGGTGACCAGCATGCAGTCTCGCTCGGCGTGGATGAGCTGCACAAAATCCGCTCTAACGGGTTTGATCGGGACATTGTGACGAATAAGAATTATGCTGTCGCCTATCACGTCCGTGCCGAAGCTATTGCGCGTCTTTCCGTGCACAAGCACCCGGTCTCCGGGAACGAAACCTTCATGCGGCTTGCTCTCGACATAAATGGCCTGACTGTCCTGTTGCACAAAGAGATCAACGCCGTTGTTGTCGTAATAAGTGACCGTAGCCTCGAAAGCCACGGGCAGCCCCAGCCTGGCTTGTGCGTCGGTGAGGGAGCGTATGGCGCGCAATGAGGTAAGAGCGCCTGGCGGCACTGCGCAGGCGGTCGAGGCCCATCCGAGGATGATGGCGAACGCGAGGACAAATCTCTTCATTCTTTGGTCCGGTCGAGCCGGTACCGTGCCGCTGGCGCCATCTATTCCCTATCGGCTACGCCAGCCGAATCAATCACTTCCGCCGGGGAATCGCCGAGGACCGGGGAACTGGCCAAAGGCGTGAAGTATTGACTACTCAATCGTACTCCCAACGAATTCTGATTTAATAGTCAATGGGGTACGGCAGCCCCAATTTTTTGTGCCAAAATGGCTGGCGGTCCCTGTCGGGTTTGGCTTGACGATTTTCGTCAGAAGGAGCAGTTCCGATGTCGAGTTCCACTGAAGCTTCCACTCCCGCATCTTCTTTTCCGCACCCTGGCGCGCAGGCCATGCCTCCCCGGCGCATCCGTGTGATCGGAGTCCCGCTTGATCTGGGCGCCAGCCGTCGCGGGGTAGACATGGGGCCATCGGCAGTGCGCGTAGCAGGGCTGGAGGCGCGGCTGGAAGCGCTGGGCCACGAGGTGACAGATGGGGGCAACATTCGTGTGGAGATTGCCGAGACCCAGACCTCGGGCAATGAAAACGCACATTATCTGAAGCAGATCGCGCAGACCTGCACACGCACCGCCGAAGCGGTGGTGAAGACCCTGGAGGAAGGCTTGACGCCGCTGGTGCTCGGCGGAGACCACTCGGTGGCTGCGGGGTCAGTCTCCGGCGTTGCGGAGTTTCATCGGCGCAAGGGAGAGAAGATTGGGGTGGTTTGGATCGACGCCCACTCCGATATCAACACGCCGGAAACCTCGCCTTCGGGCAACGTGCACGGCATGCCGTTTGCCGCGCTGCTGGGGATGGGGCCGGATTCACTGACGAAAATCTACGGCTTTGCGCCCAAGGTGCTGGCGGAAAATGCAGTGCTGGTGGGCGTGCGGGATATCGACGCCGCCGAGCGGGAGAACATTCGCCAAGCCGGAGTGGCCAAAGTGTACACTATGCGCGACATTGACGAGCGGGGCATGAGAACTGTAATGGAAGAGGCGCTGGCCGTGGCCGGGCGCGGGACCGCCGGGTACCATATTTCGCTGGACATGGACTGGATTGATCCCGAGGATGCGCCGGGGGTGGGCACACCGGTGCGCGGCGGTGCCACCTATCGAGAGGCACACCTGGCGATGGAGATCATTGCCGACCATGGGCGTCTGCTGAGCTTCGAGATCGTCGAAGTGAACCCGGTAATAGACGAGCACAACCGCACGGCGGATCTGGCCGTGGAACTGGCTTGTTCGGCATTTGGGAAGAAGATATTGTGAAGCGTTCTACACTGATTCAGTGCTGAGTTTCAGAAATCCTGTGCGGTAATCGAAAAAAACAATGACAAAAAAACTGCGAGTTGGAGTTCTTTTTGGCGGACGGAGCGGAGAGCATGAGGTTTCGCTGCTCTCGGCGGCTTCGATTCTGAAAGCGATTGACCGGCGGAAGTTCGAGGTGGTGCCGATCGGCATTAACAAGGCTGGTCATTGGCTGACTTCGGACGCGGCGCAAGGGCTGCTGGAGGGGTCGGCGACGGCGCTAAACGCAGGCGAGCCAAGCCGGCAGACAGAGAAGGCTCAGAAAAAACTGCGTGCGGGTGATCCGGCGACTACTCCCGGTGCGCGGGTGTTGGCCGAGGGGAAGCCTGCGCTGCTGGCGCCGGAACCGGCTGCTGGAGCGCTCACTCGCACTGAGGCTGCGGCATTGGACAGCCATGCGGCGCTGGGCGGGCAATCGCTGGATGTGGTTTTTCCGGTGTTGCACGGGACCTTTGGCGAGGACGGGACCATCCAGGGGCTCTTCGAACTGGCGGGGATGGCGTATGTCGGTTCGGGCGTACTGGGCTCCGCGGCGGGGATGGACAAGGAAGTGATGAAACGGCTCTTTGCCAACGCCCGGCTGCCGATTGTGAAGGATGTGACTCTGCTCAGGGCGGAGTGGGAACGCGCGCCGGGCAAGTCAATCGCGCAGGTTGAGGCGGCTCTTGCTTATCCGGTATTTGTGAAGCCGGCCAACCTGGGCTCGTCCGTGGGCATCTCGAAAGCTCACGACCGCAAGGAGCTCAAAGCGGCACTCAACCTTGCCGCGAAGTTCGATCGTAAGCTGGTGGTGGAGCAGGGCGTAGGCGGGAAAAAGACCAGGGCGCGCGAGTTTGAAGTTGCCGTGCTGGGTAACGATAACCCGAAGGCGAGCGTGGTGGGCGAGATCATTCCCGGCAAGGAATTTTACGATTACGAGGACAAGTACCTCTCCGAGGGCGCGGTTCCAGTGATTCCGGCTCGGCTAAGCAAGGCCGACGCAAGTCATATCCGGGAGATGGCTATCGCGGCATTTCGAGCCTGCGATCTAGCCGGACTGGCGCGAGTGGACTTCCTGATGGAGCCGGAGGGCAAGCAGCGCATCTTTCTGAACGAAGTGAATACCATGCCCGGATTCACGAAAATCAGCATGTACCCGAAGCTTTGGGAGGCTACGGGACTCAGCTACAAAGAGCTGATTACGCGACTGATCGAGCTGGCGCTGGAACGTCACGCAGAGAAAAGCCGGACCGTGTACAGCAGAGAATGAAAAGCAGTGGTTAGTGGACAGTGATCAGTGGTCAGCATTCCGTGGCTGGGAACTGTTGGCCGGTCGCCGGTGTCTAAAGAGATAGTGTGGGGCGATAATGGTCTTGGCTGCTTTGGTTATTGACCACTGTTCACTGACCACTGAAAGGAATTTGCCCCATGACCTTGCTCGATGCTCCAGCTTATGACGAAGCTCGCTATCGCCACCGGCGAGTGGCATTGTTCAGCACTGTTGGCTCCCTTTTTGTCTTGTTTGTAGGCTTTTGGTTCGCGGCTGGCCGCCCTGTGGACTGGCCATGGAACTGGAATAACCACCTTCGGGGAAGAATGGAGCTGAACCACTTTCTGACAGCGGTGGAAAAGAACGATCTGCCCACAGCCTACGGCATCTGGATCCACGATAAGAACTGGCAAAAGCATCCGTCGCAGAACGGCCCATATACCTTCGATCGCTTCCAGGGCGACTGGAGTTCGCAAAGTCCCGACAACGAGTATGGCGTGATCAAGAGCCACCAGATTGTGGCGGCGCGCATGTACGGGAATGTGCTGTTAATGGCAGCGCTGGTGAATGGGCGCAAGAGCAAGGCGCTCAATATCGACTACGATCCCAAGACGCACCAGCTTAATTTTTCGCCGCCCGATGTGGAGCTTTATCTAGGACCGTAAACTGGGTAAGTCAACAAACCACCAGGTCAGCGAGTTAAAGCCCAATCCGTTTTATGCGGGCTTCGACAAATCTTTCCTGTGACTTTGCCTTCCGGTTTGCATCGAACCGGCAAGGAGAACATCATGACTCAGACCACTCATGATCGAGCTGCGGAACTCCACAACTTGGCAGCTCACGCACACGCAGCAGCCGCTGAATCCCATGGCAAAGCAGACCATTTGACGGCTCACGAGCTCAGCCGCCAGGCTCTCGAACTCTCGCAGAACGCCCATAAGCACTCTGAGCAACTCTTAGAAGAAGCGAAAAAAACCACCAAAGAATAGGCCGGAAGATACATTCGTTGATGGAGATACAGCGTTAGTGCCTTTATGCGTCTACGGCACAGCTGAAGCCGAGCCCAACAAACGCATCCATATTTTCCGCAGCCTGTTTATGCTGTCGAGCTTGCGGCGGCCAACTCCGTCAGCGTCTTCTCAAGGCTGGCGGCGTCTTCCACATTCATGGACTTCTGTGCGGGGTCAATCTGCTTGAGCAGCCCGCAAAGCACCTTGCCGGGAGCAAGCTCGATGTAGGCTTGCGTTCCATCGGCGATCAGCGTCTTCATGCAGTCGATCCAACGCACCGCGCCGGTGACCTGGCGCGTGAGGACGTCGCGCACCTGGTCGGCGGTGGTCACCAGGCCGCCAGTGACGTTGGCAGCTACGGGAATGCGTGGGTCGGTCAGGGCCAACCCACCCAAAACGCGCGCAACTTCTTCCTGCGCTGGTTGCATCAGGGCGCAATGGAAGGGCGCGCTTACGGGAAGCATGACGGCGCGCTTTGCGCCGCTTGCCTTGGCCATCGCGGAGGCCTTCTCGACCGCGGCCAATTCGCCGGAGATGACTGTTTGGCCGGGAGAGTTAAGATTTGCGGCGGAGACTGTAAGACCGGTCTCCTCGGCAGCTTGCCGGCAGATTTCTTCCACCTGTGCGGAGTCCAGCGCGAGAATGGCGGCCATGGCGCCCTCGCCGGCTGGAACCGCCAGTTGCATCGCCGCTCCGCGCGCCTTCACGGAGCGCACGGCGTCGGCAAAGCTGATGGTCCCGGCAGCCACGTACGCGCTCCATTCGCCGAGGGAGTGACCGGCGGCTATGGACGGCTCAATTCCATGCACGGCCAGCACGCGCAGGGTTGCGATGCTCGCGGTGAGAATGGCAGGCTGGGTGTTTTCCGTCAGCTTGAGGTCTTCCGCGGGCCCCTCAAAGATCAACTTTGAAATGGGAAAGCCGAGGGCCTCGTCTGCCTCGGCGAAGGTATCGCGCGCAACGGGAAAACGGTCAACCAGTTCGCGGCCCATGCCGACGGCCTGCGAACCTTGTCCCGGAAAAAGAAAAGCGGTTTTGATGGACATTTCAGAGATGATTTTACCGGAAGAGGGCGGGGAACGCGCGTGATTTAGTTCCAGCGCTTTTTGTCGTCGGGATCGTCGTCCAATTGACGGCCCTGGCCGTCGAAGCGGACGGTACGCCCCTGGGAGCGCATGTAGACCTCGAATTTGCGGGAGGCGCGGCGGCGCTTCCAGCGGTAATACCGGTTGCGCAGGCCGAACCACCTCTCGCTGAGGCCGAACGAGACGCCGCGACGTGGCGCCATGTGGATGTAGAACAGGCCGGCCAGCGCGCCGCCCAACTGGGCAAAGGCGTACATCCCCTGATCGCCGAAGAGCATGGCGACGGCGATCAGGGCATAGATAGCTGCCAGGTAGCGAGCCTTGATGCCTATGGGCAGCGGGAAGAGCATGAACTGCACGTCGCCGTAAAGCGTGCCGATGGCCACCAGCAGGCCGAAGATGCCGCCGAAGCAACCGTAGAGCGAGATTGCTTTCAACGAAAAGCCCAGCGTGTGGCTGCACTCATAAATCGCGAGCGCGGCGGCGGCTGTTCCCAGCACAGAGGCGGCGTAGAGGCCCATCACCCAACTGGAGCTGTGCGTGCCTTCCAAAAAACCGGCGAGGAACCAGAGCGACAGAAGTTCGAAAAGCGTGCCGAACAGCGTCGGATGGACGAGGCTGTAAGTGAAAGGCTGCCAGAGCCCACCATGAAGGAAGAGGCTGGGCGTGAATTCAAAGGAGAGCGCCAGCAGGCCGGCGTTGGCCGCTGAGAATAACCCGACCACCAGAAGCGCAAAATAGGCGATCAGGTTCCAAAGAACCAGACGGCGGGTAGCGCCGTGGAATTCGGGGAAGGAAAACGAAGTGGAGCCAATCCGTGGCATAGTGTCAGTCTCAGGGTAAACCGAAAAGCGGGCAAGTGTCGCGGGGAGTGACAGGAGGCCTGCGCGCTACCGATAATCGGGTGAGATTCCTTTCAGAATTCGTCTAAGGAAAATGAGTGTGTCTCGAAGAGGGAGAGTTCATGGGGTATTCTTCCTCTTGGGAGTTCCGGCTGCAATTTCCGCCTTGGCCTCTTGACCTCAGGCCGGTATCTCTCAAAGAATAGCGGAGTCGCACAAGAAGTTACCGTCATACTGCAGTTTGAAATCACGTGGAGAGAGGAGGCTGATATGGCCAGCTGCCCTGAATGCGAGAATAGTCTTGACATCGAGTTGGACGAAGTGGAAGAAGGCGACGTGGTCGTCTGTGATGAATGTGGAGCAGAGTACGAGGTGGTCGGCGTTGAACCGCTGGAGTTGGTGCGGATGGGCGAAGACCTGGACGAGGACGACGAGGTTTTGCTCGATGATGAAGAGGAGGAAGAGTGAAGTTTAATCGCACTAGTTTAGTGGCTGGGGCAGCGTTTGCTGTTTTGGCGGCAGGCATCGCACCCCTGGGGTCACGGGGTGGGTACATGGGGCCATTTTCGGCCGAGGCGCAGAACATAGGTGAGCGCGTGGTCTCAGGCTACGTGGCTGACGCTCATGCAGATCCAGTGGTGGGCGCCACAGTCTTTCTGAGAGACATGAAGTCGAAGGCCATCCGCAGTTATACAAGCGTCGAGAAAGGCCGCTTCCGGTTTGCCGGAGTGAACATGGCCGAGGATCACGAACTTTGGGCGGAGAGCAACGGCAAGAAGACCGCCGTAAAAACAATCAGCTCCTGGGACACACGCAAGGAATTTGAGGTGGAGCTGAGGCTGAAATAGTAGGCTCTTATTCTCATTTTCTACACTTTGCCGATATTTTTATGGCATAATGTATATGAGGTGAGGCAATGTATTCCGCTTCGGCGCAGATTGGGAACTGGCTCGGGGTTGAACCGCCCATGACGGAAGCGGCGGTTTTGGGCATTATCGAGCAGCAACTCGAGCCGCCGGTGATTCAGCGTCTGCTCGATATGGGCCTGAGCCGGGATGAAGTTCACTCCGTCATCATCCCCGCACGCACACTGCAGCATCGGAGATCCCGGCGGGAGCGGCTGACGGTGGAAGAGTCAGACCGCGTGATTCGCGCGCTTCGTGTTCTTTCGGCTGCCGAGGGAGTTTACGAAAGCCGCGAGCGCGCACTCGAGTGGTTGCGCCGCGCCAATCCCCGGCTCGATAACCGCGCGCCGATTTCGCTTCTCAAAACGGATACCGGCGCCCGCATTGTCGAGGAGCTGCTGGGTCAGATCGACGAAGGGTACTTCATCTGAGGCGCTGAATGGTTCTTTGGCGCATTAGCCGCCATCTGGATTTGAGCGGGCGGGGCGGGCTTACGATTGCGGGGCGCTGGCATCATGCGGGCGCCCCGGTGGTTTATCTGGCCGAGACACCATCTGGCGCACTGGTTGAAACCTGTGTCCATACCAGCGCCAACGACATCCCTCCATCGTTCACGCTTCTGAAGGTGGTAGGCCCCGACTTGAAATTCGAAGAGATTAAGTTAGCCTCGCTTGATGCAGACTGGGCTGGGCGCGTTGAGATCACGCGAGACCTGGGATCGGAATGGCTCAAACGTGGCAGCTCAGCATTGCTCCGGGTTCCGAGTGCACTAGTTCCGGAATCCGCAAACTATCTTCTGAATTCGCTCCACAAAGATGCCGGACTCTTTCACGTTGAAAAGAGCTTTCTCTATCCCTTCGATGCTCGGCTAAAAAGCTGAGGGCTTCACCCGTCCAGCTTCTTCGTTACCAGTTCGTTGAGCAGGGCGGGGTTGGCCTGGCCTTTGGAGTTCTTCATTACCTGGCCCACAAAGAATCCTGCCAGAGTCTTCTTGCCGGCACGATACTGCTCCACCTGCTTAGGGTTGGCACTGATGACCTGATCGATCATGGCATCAATAGCCGAGGCGTCGGTGAGCTGTTCGGGTTTTTCGCGCTGGTAGACGGCGGCGAAATCCTCGCCTTTTTCAAAGCACACATCGAACAACTGCTTAAGCTGCTTGGAACTGATCTTGTCTTCGTCGAGCAGATCGGCTGCCAGAACCACGCCTGCCATTGAAACCGGAGAATTCTCCAGCTCGAGTCCCAGAGCGTTGAGGCGTCCGCCCAGTTCGCTCAGCAGCAGATTTGCCACTCGGCGTGGATTGCGCGCGGTCTTTGCGGCGGCCTCGAAACGGTCGGCGAACTCGCGGGTTACCGTCAGTGCGAAAGCGTCTTTCGGCGCGAGTTCGTACTCGGCGATCATGCGGGCGCGACGGGCTTCCGGCAGCTCAGGGAGCTTCTTTCTGGTCTCGGCCAAAAATTCCGGTGACACAATCAGCGGCGGCAGGTCCGGTTCGGGAAAATAACGGTAGTCGTGGGCCTGCTCCTTGGAGCGCATGGTGTAGGTGCGTCCCTCGGCGGAGTTCCACAGACGGGTTTCCTGGCGGTTGCTGCCGCCGGACTCCACGACCTCAATCTGGCGCTCGATCTCGTATTCCAACGCGGTGCGGATGAATCGGAAGCTGTTGACGTTTTTGACTTCGACTTTGGGCCCGAACTGCGGTGCGCCTTTGAGCCGAACGCTTACGTTGGCGTCGCAGCGCAGTGAACCTTCCTCCATGTTGCAGTCGGAGACGCCGCAATAGAGAAGGATTTCCTTGAGCCGCGTGAGGTATTCAAAAGCCTCGTCCGGCGTGCGAATGTCGGGGTCGGAGACAATCTCGGCCAGTGGCGTGCCGCAGCGGTTCAGATCGAGGTATGTGTGGGTGGCGGAGTCATTGAAGCCTTCGTGGAGGCTCTTGCCGGCGTCCTCTTCCATGTGCAGGCGCGTGATGCCGATACGCTTCGTGCTGCCGTTCGCGGTAGGCACGTCGACCCATCCGTGCTCAGCCAGAGGCTTGTCGAACTGAGAAATCTGATAGCCCTTGGGCAAGTCAGGATAGAAATAGTTCTTCCGCGCGAAGATAGAACGCTCACGCACCTCGCAGTTGATGGCCAGCGAAGCCAGCGTAGCGAACTCGACGGCCTTCGCGTTCAGCACCGGCAAAGCGCCGGGCAGTCCCAGGCACACCGGGCAGACATTGGTGTTCGGGGCTGAGCCGAAATGATTGGCGCAACCGCAGAAAGCCTTAGTCGCGGTGAGCAGTTGCACGTGGACCTCGAGGCCGATGACTGGCTCGTATTTGGCCATGACTTCAGGAGAAAGAGCGGCGGCTGGCATATTAGCTATGATTTTATCGCGGATTTTCAAGGCAGCTTCCGTGAGCGCCGATTCGAATAAGCGAGACTTGTTAGGGTTGCCGGGGTTTCCTCTGCGCAAGACGGTGCCGGGCCTATTTCCAGGCCTGATCCAACATTCCTGTGCCGCCGTACAATGCTTCCATGCGCCGTAGATGTTTTTCCGCAGCTATTGCCGTTTTCACTCTGGCCGGTTTTCTTATCTCGGCAGCCGTCGCGCAGAACACTCTGCCGACTGCTTCCGCCGAGGACCGCGCCCTGGCGCTCGAGATTTTCAAGCAACTTGTCGAAATCAACACCACCGATACACCGCAGGGCAACGTGACCACGGCAACCGCAGCCATGCAGAAGCGGTTTCTTGAAGCGGGATTTCCGCCGGAGGATGTGCATCTGCTGGGGCCTGACGCGCGCAAACGAAACCTGGTAGTACGCCTGCGCGCCGCCGGTCCCACAAACGAAAAGCCAGTGCTGTTTCTCTGTCACATGGACGTGGTGCAAGCTCTGCGTTCCGACTGGCACACTGACCCGTTTCAGTTCATCGAGCAGGACGGCTACTACTACGGCCGCGGCACGCAGGACATGAAGAACTCCGACGCTGCACTGGTGGCCACGTTTCTGCGCTTGCACAAGGAGGGCTACAAGCCCAGGCGCGACCTGATTCTGGCGCTCACAGCCGACGAGGAGGGAGGCAAGTTCAACGGCGCCGACTGGCTGGTGCGCGAACATCGCGAACTGGTGAACGCGGCCTGGGTGCTCAATCCTGACGCGGGCGGCGTGGAACTGGAACACGGCCACGCGGTGGTAGCCGATGTGGAAGCCACAGAAAAGGTCTATTCCGATTTTCAGATTACGGCCACGAATCGCGGCGGGCACAGCTCCCGGCCCAGGCCGGACAATGCGATATACGAGCTGACCACGGCGCTCAACAAGTTGGCAGCTTACACGTTTCCCTTTGAAATGAACGAAGTCACGCGCGCCTACTTCAAGAGCCTGGCCGGCCAGGAAACGGGGCAGACAGCGGCAGATATGCGCGCCATCCTGGCTTCGCCGCCTGATCTGGCCGCGGCTGCACGGCTAAGCGCGGAACCCAGTTACAACGCCAACTTCCGCACCACCTGCGTGGCCACTCGCTTGATGGCCGGCCACGCAAACAATGCACTGGCGCAGACCGCGCAGGCTAATGTAAATTGCCGCATCTTTCCCGGCCACTCGCCAGAAGAGATCAGGCAGCAACTCATAGGAATTCTTGGAGATAGCAAGCTGAGCGTGCAGTACGTCTCTGACGCCGGAGGGGTGGCTGAAACCGCGCCGGAGAGAAAAGCAATAGTCCCTCCAGCGCCCATCGCCGAGGTTTTTGAGCCGTTGACCAGGATCACCCAGGCACTTTGGCCGGGTGTGCCGGTGACGCCAGTGATGGAAAACGGGGCCAGCGACTCCATTTATTTTGCGCAGGCAGGGATTCCCTGCTACGGCTACTCGGCCATCGCTCTGTCACACGAAGACGAGCGCGCTCACGGCCAGGATGAGCGTCTGCCGGTGGATTCGTACTGGAAGTCGCTGGATTTCTTCTATTCGTTCTTGAAGGCGGTGAGCAAGTAGAGAAAATGACAAGAAACAGGGAAGAAACGGAAGATTGACCGCCCGTGGTTTCCGTCAAGCCTTGAAATCGCGCCCCGGAGAGGCTATTTTGTGACCTGTACGGTAGTTTGCGCAGTTCCGCGTCTAACCGAGCAAGGGCGAACCGCATGAGATTTTGAGCAGTGGTCGCAAACTGAAGGGAGAATTTGTATGAAGAATCTCAGAATGGCGATTTGGATGGTTGCAGGTGGGCTGCTGGTGGCTGCGCCGGCATTTGCGCAGGGTGATAAGACCATGGGTCAGGGACGCGCCGTGGTGACGATTCTCCCCAAGGGGCATGGCGAAATGCCGGCGAGCATCTCCCAGCAAGATCTAAACATCAAGGTGAACGGGAAACCGTCCATGGTCACGAGTTGGAAGCCTCTGCGCGGGCCGGATGGCCGGCTTGAACTGGTAATTCTGATCGACGGCTCGGCACGCAGCAGCCTGGGAAACCAATTCCAGGACATCCAGGAATTCGTCAACAGCCTTCCGCCGGACACAAAGGCGGGCATTGCTTACATGATTAATGGCCGGGCTGCCTTTGTCGGACCGCTATCTGCGGATCATGCCAGGGTGCTACAGGCGCTTCATCTGCCCGGGGGGCCAATTGGCACCAGCGGTAGTCCCTATTTCTGTCTCTCTGATCTTGCGCAGCACTGGCCTTCAGGAGATCGCGGGGCGCGGCGCGCAGTGGTCATGGTGACCGACGGCATCGATAACTACAATAGGCGTTTCGATCCAGAGGATCCTTATGTCCAGGCCGCGATCACCGATTCAGTTCGCGCGGGTCTGGTCGTCTACTCCATCTACTATCAGGTTATGGGCCGCGGGGACCGCTCGCTTTATGCGAACAATACCGGCCAGAGCCTTTTGCTGATGGTGGAGGAAGCGACAGGCGGCGAAAGCCTATGGCCAGGGATAGGCGAACCAGTAAGCTTTAAGCCGTTTTTTGAGCAACTCAACCGCGACCTTGGAAACCAGTACGAGCTGGGCTTTTCCGCTCCCCTCAACGGCAAGCCCACGGTGGAGACCCTCAAGGTGAAGGTTGGCGCGCAAGCGGTTTCGGTGAGCGCCCCGCAGCAGGTGTTTGTCGATAGGGTGACCGGAGGGGAGTAAGATTCGTGGTCACGGCTAATTGGCTCATGCGTGGCCGCGGAGAGATAAGTGTCTCTCCGCGGCTACGCGCAGGTTATCCCTGCTCAACGAGCGAGAACCATATCCATATCTACTAAGAAACATAATCCTGAAGCGCGGTTCATCCGCCATCCCGGCGTATACTTTTTGGTAGTTTTCCGGGAATACTTTTTTTAACACAAGGTGCGCTATGCGGCTTCCGGCAAGGTACGTGTGGGTCTGCCTGTGTGCGCTCTCAGTGCTTGGTGTGTCTGCGGGGGGCGCGCAAACAGCGGAACATCCACGTTTGATGGCACAGGTAGCCTCAGGCGAGGTAATCGCCTGCGCCTGGTCGCCCGATGGCCGCTCTGTGCTGACAGGCGGCAGGGAAGGCGCGGTGCGGCTCTGGGATGTGGCGACAGGAGCGGAGCTCAAGTTGTTCCAAGGCGAAGCGTGGATCAGGAACGTTGCCTTTTCCTCGGATCATCAAAGAGTGGTCAGCGTCAGCTCGCTCGATGAAAAGACCTCCGCGCAGTTGTGGGATGTGACAACCGGCAAGGAACTGGGGCGGATATCGCCGCCTGCGGGCAAGTTGATCTTTGGGATCGTCTCTCCCAATGGAAGTACGGTGGCGACGGCGCGCCCGGCAGAAACAGATGAGCAGGGAAACAAGCTTGCAGCCGGCGGCGCGACGAGAATCCAATTGTGGAATTTGCTGACGGGCAAGGAGATTCGTCATTTCCTGGTGCCGGGTGCTTATGCCAGTGGCACGCTGCTGCTGTCTCCAGATGGGAGCAAGCTGTTAACGGGAGATTTTGACGGACCCCGGCTGTGGAATGTTGGAACTGGCAAGCTGCTACGCCAGTTTTGGAAACCCGATGGCGTGGTGAACGCCGCTGCGTTTTCCGCTGATGGGCACTCGCTCGCCTGGGGCACCGTCGCAGGCACAGTACACATGTGGGACGCGGAAACCGGCAAAGAGATTCAACACTTTGCCGGGGACTATCCGGCGGACTATATGGCTACGGTGAATTCGGTTTCCATTTCACGGGATGGACGCCGATTACTGACCGGCAGCAACGACGGCAGAGCTCGGCTGTGGGACGTTGAAACCGGAAAAGATTTGCAGCGTTTTGCGGCATCCGACAAGGGGCCGAACACGGCTGTGAACTGTGCGGCTCTTTCACCGGACGGGCATGAAGTGCTGACGGCGAGCGACGACAGAACAGCCAGGTTGTGGGACGTGGAAACGGGCACGGAGATCCATCGGCTCGTGGGGGGCGCCGATCAGGTCGCGGCCCTAGCTTTTTCAGACGACGGGCGCGGAATCGTAGCGGCGAGCAGGACTGGCATGGTTTGGCGGTGGGACGCGGAGAGCGGCAAGGGCCATCTGCAGCCCCTGCAGACCTCGTCGTCCACGGCTGCTTACACGAGCGCCGAAAGCGACATCACAACAGTGGTCCTTACACCGGACGGCAGGCGGGTCTTCATGAATTCGCTGCGCGGAGACCAGGCTGTGTGGGATGTGGAGTCAGGAAAGGAACTCCAGCTTTTCGACCCGGGCATCAACGGAACCTTCAGCGCAGTTGATTTCTCCCCGGTTGGAAGCAAAATGCTGGCGACAAGTCACGGGCCGAAGTTCTCGCTTTGGGATGTGGAGACCGGAAGGGAAATTCAGCATTTCACGGTGAATCCCGGATTGCGTCCGCGCTTGCTGTACCCCGAAGGAGATTATCGTGATGGAGTCGAGCGTTTGGCTTTGTCGCCGGATGGGCGCAAGGCGCTCACATCGGACTCGGAAGGATCGACCCGGCTGTGGGATGTGAAGACGAGAAGCCAGATTCGAGCGCTTAAAGTGCACACTTACAACTCGCTTGCCATTGGCTTTTCTCCGGATTCACTCAACATGGTTACAGAGAATTTCGACGGGTCAGCCAGTCTGCTGGGTGTGAAGCGGGGCAACGAGATTCAGCACTTTGCGAAAGCGTCGCGGCCATCGTTTGCAGCAGATGGAAACAGAGTGCTGATGGGCAGCTCGGTATGGGAAGTGAAGACGGGCAAGGAATTGCGTCACTTCGACACGCCTTTCGGAACCGAGCCGGTTGAAAAGCTTTCCCCGGATGGGCGGAAGGTGCTGATAGGCAGCGGAGACGGCACAACGAAACTATGGGACCTGGAAACCGGAAAGAAACTCGCCAGCCTGTACGGCTTCCAGGACGGCAGTTGGGCGGTGGTTGATCCTGAAGGCCGCTTCGATGCCGACAAGATCGAAGGCAATGCTGGGCTGCACTGGGTGATTGACAGTGATCCGGCGCGAGTCTTGCCGCTTGCGACCTTCAAGGACGGACATTACACGCCGGGTCTGCTCAAGCACATTCTCAGTGGCGAAGATCTGCCGCCTATGCAATAGATTTTCGGGTTGCCGATCGTGCGCAGTGTGAATCACGAGCCCATTGGGCATAACGCTGGAATACAATTCCGTCGGTCATGAGCTCAATCTGCGGATGTAAAGCGAGACCGATCTGCATGCGCCTTCACTGTTAAACTGGGAGTACATGATTCTCCCGTTCGTCCGCGAAGTCTTTGCGGAGCTGGAGCACTCTTCGGGATTTGAGCGCGTACGCAGGCATCTGAGCCTGCATGCGGGGCGGAGACGTGTCTCCGGGTTGACTGCTACGGCGCGGGCCGTGTATCTCCCACTGATGGCGCGGGCTGCGCGGCAGCCGGTGATTGTGGTGGTGGCTGACAACAAGGCCGCCGAAGCGCTGGAGCCGATGCTGCGAGCCGGATGCGAGCTGACCGGCGCGGTAGACCCGGCGCAGGTCGTGCGGCTTCCGGCACACGACGTGCTTCCCTTCGAAAATCTATCTCCTCATCCTGATGTTCAAGAGCAGCGTGCCGAGGCCTTGTGGAAGCTGGCAACCGGTGCAGTGTCGATTCTGATTGCGCCGGTGGAGGCCGCGGCGCTGAAGCTCTTTGATCGCGACTACTACGCGGGCCTCGCGGTGACGCTGAGACGCGGCGAAGAGGTAGACGTCGAGGTGCTTACCGGACACTTGGCCTCGGTGGGCTACACACAGATGGATTTGGTGGAGATGCCGGGCCAGTTCACGCGGCGCGGCGGAATTCTGGACGTATATTCTCCCGAATCTGACCGGCCGGTGCGCATCGAATTTTTCGGCGATGAGATTGAAACCATACGAAAATTTGATCCGGAAACGCAGCGCTCGCAATCGGGGCTGGACGAAGCGCAGTTTCTCCCGCTGACCGAGACACCGGTGACCGAGCGTTTGCTGGCCGCGGTGCATGGACGGCTGAACCGGCAGCGTGTGGAGTTAGCCGGAGAAGATGACGAGATGGCCGCCGAGTTTGCGGCTGCCGGTGGAGTCAGCGTCTTTCCGGGGTGGGAATTTTTTTCTGCGGTCGCAGGAGCGGATAAGTCGCTGCTGACTCTGTTGCCTAAGTGCGCGCTGTTCATTGATGAGCCGGCGATGGTGCGCAACCAGATTGATCGCTGGTGGAACAAGGTCGAGCAGAGGCATGAAAGATCGGCCATGGGATCGCTCATTACGCCGGAAGACATCTACTTGCGGCCCGAGGTGTTGCAGGCGGCGCTGGACGCGCACATGGGTTTAGACCTGGACCAATTGGGCGTGGTGGACGTGCTGGATGAGGACAATACGCTGGGCGAGATTGAGCTGAACACGCGACCCACGCTCAGATTTCATGGTTCAATTCCTGCGCTGACAGAGCAGTTGCGGACGCTGATGACGTCGGAGACGCGGATTGTGCTGGCCGCGCCGCACCAGGGCGATGTCGAACGGCTGGCGACGGTGCTGCGCGAATATCAGATTCCTTACAGGTTGGGCAGCCGGAATCCTCATCCCGGCGAAACGATACTGGATGAGACAAGTTACTTGGCCGGCGACCTGCGCGTGCCTGTGATTGTGAGGACTCAGCTGGCTTCGGGAGTCAGCTTCGGCGATTCAAATTTAATTTTGTTCGGCGCCAACGATCTCTCCGACGACGCTGATGTTGCCGCGCGGCCGGAGCCGAAGCGATCGAAGACGGCGGCGTTTGTCTCCGATTTCCGCGATCTGGGCATCGGCGATTACGTGGTTCATGTAGACCACGGGATTGCGCAATACCAAGGACTGAAAGAGATTGTGCAGGACGGGCTATCCGTCGAGTTCATGATTCTGGAGTTTGCCGAACAGGCCAAGTTATATGTGCCGCTGACTCGGCTGGACCTGATTCAAAAGTATCGTTCGACAGATGCGGGACCTGCGCCCGTTCTGAACCGGCTCGGTTCGCAGCAATGGACCAAGACAAAAGCAAGAGTCCGCAAGGCCATGCAAGACATGGCCGGGGAGTTATTGAAGTTATACGCAGAGCGAACCACTGCGCAGGGAACCGCGTTTTCAAAGGACAATGAGTTTCAACGGCAGTTTGAAGACTCATTCGATTACAGTGAAACGGACGATCAGTTATCGGCGATACGCGCCATCAAGTACGATATGGAATCAACCACGCCGATGGATCGGCTTCTCTGCGGCGATGTGGGTTATGGCAAAACAGAAGTCGCCATGCGCGCCGCTTTCAAGGCCGTGCAAGATGGCAAACAGGTTGCGGTGCTGACGCCGACGACGATTTTGAGCTTCCAGCATTTCGAGACATTCAAGAAGCGGTTTGCTCAATTTCCCATCAACGTCGAGATGATCTCGCGCTTCAGAACGCGTAAGGAACAAGAGGCCATTGTCGAGCAGGTAGCGACGGGAAAAGTGGACATCCTTATTGGCACGCACCGGCTGCTTTCCAAAGACATTAAATTTCAAGACCTCGGTTTGCTGGTGGTAGATGAAGAGCAGCGCTTCGGCGTTCGCCACAAGGAGCGGCTCAAACAGATGCGCCGCGAAATCGACGTGCTGGCGATGAGCGCCACGCCGATTCCGCGCACGCTGCACATGTCGCTGGTGGGCCTGCGAGACATGAGCGTGATTGAGACGCCGCCCAAGGATCGCATGGCGATTCAAACTGTGGTCGCGAAATTCGACGAGAAGATTGTGCGCTCCGCCGTTGAGGTCGAGTTGGAACGCGGTGGGCAGGTTTATTTCGTGCATAATCGCGTGGACTCGATTTACGAAATCGCCTCGCGGATTCAGGAACTTGTACCAGCGGCGCGCGTTTGTGTGGGCCACGGGCAGATGAGCGAGACGGAGTTGGAGCGGGTGATGCTGGCTTTCATGCGGCACGAATACGACGTGCTGGTGGCCACAACGATCATCGAGAACGGGCTGGATATTCCGCTGGCCAATACCATGCTCATCAACCGCGCGGATCGACATGGGCTGAGCGAGTTATATCAGTTGCGCGGGCGCGTAGGGCGGTCAAATCGCAGGGCCTATGCGTACCTGCTGATTCCGCCGGAGCAGGAGCTGACGGAGATTGCGCGCAGGCGGCTCGCGGCGCTGAAGGAGTTCAGCGATTTGGGCGCAGGTTTCAAAATTGCCGCACTGGATCTGGAACTTCGCGGCGCGGGCAATATGCTGGGCGGCGAGCAGAGCGGGCACATCGAAGCGGTGGGATTCGAGTTATACACATCGATGCTGGAGGCCGCTGTGAAGGAAATGAAGGGCGAATCCAGCGAGGAGCGCCCGGCTACGCAGCTTAATTTGGGAATTGCGCTGCGCATCGACGAGAGTTATGTGCCGGAAGAAAACCAGCGTCTGCGGCTCTATAAAAAGATAGCAGGCTCGGTGAGCGAAGCGGCCGTTGCCGAAGTGCGAGCTGAGATGGAAGACCGATATGGCGCGCCGCCGGATGCGACGGTGTATCTGCTGGAGGCTTCGCTTATCCGACTGGAATGCGAGCGGATTGGCATTGCGCAGGTTGATCGAAAGCGCGCAGAGTTGCATATTCGCTTCACGGAGAACGCGGCGGTTGACCCTCAGACTTTGATGCGCCTGGTGGCGCGGAATGCCAAACGAGGCGCTCAGTTCACGCCGCAGGGTCTGTTGAAGTATCCTTTGGCTGCTACGCGGAGTGATGAGGTTCTTCTGGAAATTCATGAATTGCTCGCGAACCTGGCGCCACCCGTGGCGATGACCGCATAGGAAATACAGTCGAAGAAGAGGAAAAGATGAAGAGATTCATTGCGCGATTTGTGATTGGAGTTTGTATGGCCTCCGCGATCAGTGCCCACGCGGCAAAGAATGATTGGAAGCAGCAGTTCGAGAAGGTTTCGGAAGAGTACTTCGACCACGTTTATTTTCATTACGCACCGACGAACGGAACACTCGCAGGCTATCACCAATACGACGCGCAGCTGGAAGATTATTCGCGCAAGAATATTGATGCGGAGACTGCGGACCTGAATCGGACACTTTCACAGCTTGCGAAGATTGGCGCCATGAAGGGGCATGAAGATACGGAAGCCCAGGCGAAGGGTCCACAGGCAGGCGAGCCTGGGTCAAAAGGTGTGGAGTTCAAGGCCTCCCTGTCCCCGGAAGGAAAGATTCGCGTACTCGGTGTCGTGCGTAAGGACCCTGCACTCACTCCAGAGCAGGTCGCGCGCCTGGAGAAGAGTATCTATGAATTCAAGTACCACCCCTACAAAAGCGGAGGTATTGCGGTACAGACGCCGACAACGGTTAAAGTGTATCTTGGGTCGTTTGAACCCGTCGCCGCGGACTTGGAGATAGTAGCGTCAAATATTCGTTCACAATTGCTGACGCTGGAAACGATTCGTCCGTGGGAGAAGAATGCGGACAACTATTCGGGTATTTGCGCGAACGGCGCGTTCACGCTGATGGAACGCAAATTTGCTTCGCCCGACGAGCGGCTGCGCTCACTCATCGCGCGCGAAAAGCAAATGCCTGAGCTTCTCAACAACGCGCGTCTGAACCTGAAGAACCCGCCGCGAGTTTTTACCGAGATAGCTATTGAACAGCTGCCTGACATCGTGAGTTTTTTTGAGCACGATGTGCCGCTGGCGTTTTCCGATGCCAAAGACCCGGCGCTGAAAGCTGAATTTGCGCAGACGAATGCGGCGGTGATCGCCTCGTTGACAAGTTACCTGGACTGGCTGAAGACGGATTTGCTTCCACAATCAAATGGCGACTTCCGCATTGGCGCGGAGACCTTCTCAAAGAAGCTTGAATATGACGAGATGGTCGATTTACCTCTCGATAAGCTGCTCGAGATTGGTTGGGCCGATCTGCGCAAGAATCAGGCGCACTTCAATCAGGTCGCGAAGGAGTTGGAACCGAACAAGGATCCGCAGGCTGTGCTCGATGAGTTAGGCGAGATGCATCCCGCACCCGATCAGTTGCTGAGCAGTTTCCGCGACACGTTCGATGGCCTAATCGGTTTCATTCGTGCGCGCCACATTGTGACCATCCCATCGGATGTGCGGCCCATACTGGAAGAGACTCCGCCGTTCATGCGCGCCACGACCACTGCGAGCATGGATACGCCAGGACCATTCGAGACGCACGCGACAGAAGCTTACTTCAATGTAACGTTGCCCGATCCGTCGATGACTCCCGCGCAGGTTGAGGGTTACATGCATTCCTTCAACATCGGTACAGTGATATCGACGGCGGTGCATGAGGCTTATCCCGGACATTACATTCAATTCCTGTGGTTGCCGCAAGCGCCGAGTCGTGTGCGCAAACTGCTAGGCGCGAACACCGACATCGAAGGCTGGGCGCACTACACCGAGCAGATGATGCTGGACGAGGGTTATGGACAGCCCGGCGCGGGAGCAAAGGACGAGCGCGAATCAAAATTTCTTCGCCTCGGCCAGTTGCAGGATGCACTACTGAGGAACGCGCGTTTCGTCGTGGGCATCGAGATGCACACCGGTAAGATGAGCTTTGATGAGGCGGTTGCGTTTTTCCAGAAGGAAGGCTATCAGTCAAAAGAGTCCGCTACAATCGAGACCAAGCGTGGCGCCAGCGACCCGACTTATCTTTATTACACGCTGGGCAAGCTGCAGATCATGAAGCTGCGCGAGGATATGAAGAAGAAGCAGGGCGCGGCGTTTTCACTCGAAAAGTTTCACGATGATTTTCTGCGGCAGGGATTTCCGCCGGTAAAGATTGTGAGGGAGGCCTTGCTCGGAGATGATTCGCCGACGCTGTGAGTTGTGGATTATCGGTTCTCAATATAGAAATCTGTAACGCGCAAGAGCATAAACTCTTTTTGAGACGAGGCTGATGAGATGGGCAAGCAAGTACGGAAAGCAGTATTCCCGGCGGGCGGATTGGGCACACGTTTTTTGCCGGCCACCAAGGTAATTCCCAAAGAGATGCTGGCGCTGGTGGACAAGCCCATCATCCAGTACGGCGTGGAAGAGGCCATTGCCTCGGGGATCGAGCACATTATCATCATCACCGGCCGCGGCAAGGGCACGATAGAGGATCACTTCGACAACAGCTTCGAACTCGATGCGGAGTTGGCGCGGAAGGGCAAGCATGAATTGCTGGCGGTTTCGCGTGGCGTCTCGGCGCTGGCTCGGATCAGCTATGTGCGGCAGAAGGAGCCGCTGGGGCTGGGGCACGCAGTTTTGTGCGCCAGAGAGTTGGTCGGCGACGAGCCGTTTGCGGTTATTCTTCCCGACGATGTAATTGACGCGAAGGTTCCCTGCCTGAAACAAATGCTGGAAGTATTCAATGAGCGGGGTGGCTCTGTGCTGGCGACGCAGACGGTGGAAGGCGAGGCGATCAGCGCGTATGGTGTATTGGCCGGCTCACGCGATCCTGATAACCTGCGGATTTATAACTGCACCGGCATGGTAGAGAAGCCGAAGTTTGCCGACGCGCCGTCGAAACAAGCCATTATCGGACGATATGTACTTACTCCGCGGATCTTTACCCTGCTGGAGCAGACCACTCCTGGAGCGGGCGGCGAGATTCAACTTACCGATGGCATCCGTGCGCTGCTCAAAGAAGAGAAGGTCTTCGGCTATACTTTCGAGGGCAAGCGGTTCGATGCAGGCGATAAGTTAGGCATGTTACAGGCGACAGTAGAATTTGCGCTCAAGCGCGGCGATCTCGGGCCGCAGTTCCGTGCGTATTTGAAGGGGCTGGCGTTGTAGCAAAGTAACAAGCAAGTTAGTAAGTAAGCGAGTTAGCAGGTTGGCATGTAAAAAGGCCAGCCTGCTAACTCGCTTTTCTTGTCTTCCACTTGATATTGCAGCCGATGGATGGGCGCTGGTCCGCGAGCGGTGGCTTGCCGGCTAGCGCGGCATCGATGGCGGTGCGCAGGTTTTCTCCGGTGACTGCGATGCCGTTGCCGGGGCGGCTCAAATCGAACTGGCCGCGATAAACCAGGCGGAAACCGGCGTCGAAGAGGAAGAAGTCAGGCGTGCAGGCGGCTTTGTAGGCGTGCGCCACCGCTTGCGTCTCGTCGTAGAGATAAGGAAAGCTGAAGCCGAATGTCTTGGCTTGCTGTTTCATTCCGGCGGGACTGTCTTCGGGGTGGGTGGTCACATCGTTACTGCTGACGGCCACGATGCCGAGGGGTTTGCCGGTGTAGTCTTTGCCCAACGCGGCCAGGCCTTTCTCGATGTGCTTTACATAGGGGCAATGGGTGCAGATGAACATGGCAAGCAGCGCCTTCTGTTCGCGATAATCGTCGCGGCGGACGGTCTTGCCAGTGACAACGTCTGAGAGCGCAAAGTCAGGGGCAGCCGCGCCCAGATCGAGCATGGTGGATTCGGTAAGCGCCATTGCGTTTCCTCCTGTTTCATTTGGCCAATCATACTAACTTCGCGAGCTTTGCTCTCCGCTGACTCTTTCCAAGACGGTTACTTCCCGCTTTTTTGGGAAAACACAATTCCATTTTCACGCAGAGCGTTCTCAGCTGCTTTCCGTATCTGTACGCAATATTCGTTACTCCCCGCTGGACAGGAATGAATCGCATCTGCGCGGATCATTTTCAGATCATCACTTGCTGTCGTTGGATCGATATGTTTCAATACAAATTTATGAAATCCAGCGTCGCTTGCAAATAATGGAAATGCCTGCGGAAGTGCATCCCAGTGATGCGCTAATAGCCGCACGACAGAGTCGCTATAACCCTCCCAAATAGATCCATCATCGCAGCCGGAATAACGAAGATATGAGTGATACAACTTATCCCAAGCATGCAGTCTGCTCGCCTCATAATCTGCTTTTTCAGCATCAGCATGTGAACAATGTATCGACTGACTGACAATTCTTGTTTGACACAGGATAATCAGCATGAACGTTGTGGCAATTTGTTTTCTGCTAAGAATCATTTCGATATCCCCTGCCAAAATCATTTGTTTCCCTAAAATAACCCGGCCTGCCTTCCTGGCATGGTCAGGCCGAAGTGTTCATAGGCCATGCGCGTGGCCACGCGTCCGCGTGGGGTGCGGTCGAGGAATCCGATCTGGATGAGGAATGGTTCATAGACCTCCTCCAGCGCGTCTTGCTCCTCGGCCAGAGTTGCAGCCAACGTGCTCAGGCCCACCGGTCCGCCGTCGTATTTTTGAATAATGGCCAGCAGCAGCCGGCGGTCAATTTCGTCGAAGCCGTGGGCGTCCACCTCAAGCATGGTGAGCGCGGCGTTGGCGGTGGCGCGATCGATCTCGCCGTTTCCGCGCACTTGGGCGTAGTCGCGAACGCGGCGCAGAAGGCGGTTGGCGATGCGAGGCGTTCCTCGTGAGCGGAGAGCGATTTCCGCCGCGCCGTCCTGGTCGATGGGAATCTGCATCACATCGGCGGAGCGGGAGACAATCACGCGCAACTCTTCTTCTGTATAAAACTCGAGGCGCAACAGAATGCCGAAGCGCGAACGAAGCGGTGAAGACAGCAGTCCGGGCCGCGTCGTGGCGCCAATAAAAGTGAACGGGCGAATTTCCATCACGTGAGTGCGCGCCGCAGGGCCCTGACCGATGATGATGTCAAGTTTGTAGTCTTCGAGTGCGGTGTATAGTTTTTCTTCCAGCACCGGCTGCATGCGGTGAATTTCGTCGAGGAAGAGCACCTGGCGCTCGCGCAGATTGGTGAGGATGGCGGTCAGGTCGCCCTGAATTTGCAGAGCCGGGCCTGACGTCTGCTGAAAGCCGACATCGAGTTCGTTGGCGATGATGGTGGCGAGGGTGGTTTTGCCCAGGCCCGGCGGCCCAAAGAGGAGCACATGATCGAGGGCTTCGCCGCGGGATTTGGCGGCTTCCAGGGCGATGGCGAGCTGTTCTTTGGCTTTGGATTGGCCGATGAATTCGCCGAGCCAGCGGGGGCGCAGTTTGAGTTCAAAACCCTGTTCTTCATCAGCGCGCGCGGCGCTGACCAGCCGTTCTGGAGTGTTATCGCGAGCGATGGCCATGCTGCAAGCAGTGTAGCGGGTGCTGGCGGCTGAGGCAAAATGCGATTCGTCGCGCTACTCCGGTCGGGTTCCCAAGGGGGACAGGACGAAGTCGTCTGGATTTCGCGCAGGCACGGAAAAGTGGGCGTCAAGATCGGCGGCCAGGACGGAAGAGACTTCCGGGTGCATGGGCTTATAGTGCGCCCGAATTCGCTTGTTCTTGAGCAATTCCAGCCACTCCCACGCCCGCTCTTTGTCTGGAAAGGAGCGGGAAAAGTCGCCGGAAAAATAATTGACCTCGCCTCCTTCCTGGACGGAATAGGAGTATTTGAACGATGCGTCGAATTGTCGCGGACTATTAAAGAACTTAGTTCCGGTAGCAACGTCGATCGATTGGACCTGCCCGTCCGCAACGGGCCAGTTCTGCGCAAGCCTGGCCTGGCGGCGCTTGACCCACCGTCGTGTCACCTCAGTGAGGGCGGCAATAAGGGGCACGAGAATATTGTGGAAGGGTATCCAGGTATGAAAGGAGTTCCACTTAACCCGTTTGAATATTTCGATAATGTCGGGAATATTGAGCAATCTGGAACCTCTGCTGGGAAATACGTACCACGATACGACAAAAACGGGCAACGGATGCGTTAATTAGAGTTGGCGAACCACGCTTGGATGGCGTGGTTGGAGTGGGCGATGGTGAAGAAATTGCTCATGTACGGGCCCTCGCAGTGGTGGATAGCACTTTCGAGCCGAGCGGCGGCTTAGTTACGAAAGTGTGCTGAACCTGTGCAATACAGACCACTGTCGCAAAGTCATCGAAATAATGGAACTTGAGGCGCGTGCGGGTTCTCTCCGTTTACCGTCTTTATCCCCCGAAGAATTTTTGATAATTTTGTGTATTCAGCGAGGGCATCCGGGCGTAGAATCGTTGCAAAAGCAAGGAGTCCCCTATGCGTGGCCGTTTTTTTCTTAGCATGCTTTTGTGTGCCGGTATTCTACTTCCGCTCGTCAGTTGCAACAGCAGCGACCCGTCACTGACTTCCATCGTAATCAGCCCCAGCAGCGCTACAATTCAGTTGGCGCCGGCTGGCTATGCGCAGGGGTACACTCAATTCACGGCCATTGGATACTACACCCACCCTGGCCATCCGGCCGAGACCAGGGATATTACCAATGAAGTCGCCTGGACCTCGAGCGACACACAGGTGGCTGGGATTTGCACGAATGGCTCTCCTGCGTCCTGCACTCCTGCGACGGACGGCCTAGCCACGGTTACCGGCTGGGTGACTGGCAACAATAATAGTACGGAGGCTTGGACGGGGACGACTAACATCACTGCCACCGCGCCCGGGTTCAACGGCGTTATTGTCAGCAACTCAGTGGTCCTCACTGTTACGGACGCAACCGCAACCGATGACGTGGTATCGGTCACCGTTACTCCCAACCCGTATACCTTCGCGGCGCCCACCGCAACGTATGCTTTCACTGCAATCGGAACAACACAGTCGGGAGTTTTTGAGAATCTGACATCGGTGTCTGGGATGGCTTGGACATCGGGCAACATAAATTTCGTCACGATCGGCCTAAATACCGGGGTTGGCACGGCGGTCGCCGCTGGTACCACTACAATTACTGCCACTTACACGAATCCCGACGGGAGCAAAGCAAGTGGAGGCGCAACCGTTACGGTTGAGTAATGAATTTCCTTATCGACTGGAAGGCCGCTCTTCGGGGCGGCTTTCTTGCGTTTGGGGGCGAAGACGGAAGATCGCCGGGGACGAGTCAATCACTTTGATGACGGAGCCTGTCCCACTCTCTGCAATGAAGACGGTAAAGCACATGACGCTGCAAGGCGTGATCCGCAGGCAGGTGCGGGTGGTCGAAATCGTCTGCCGGGTCGTGCTTCATGCCAAGTTTCTCCATGACCCGGAGAGAGCGAATGTTTCCCGGAACCGTAAACGAAACCACGCTTTCAACTCCGGCGGACTCAAATGCGAATCGAAGCACCTCGCGCGCGCCTTCGGTGGCCAATCCACTGCCCCAATGCCGGGCTCCAATTCTCCAGCCGATTTCGACGGCAGGCATGAAGGGAGCATCAAAACTCGGGACGGACAGGCCGATAAAGCCCAGGAAGGATTGATCCATGCGAAGCTCCGCTGCAAAGAGGCCAAAGCCATGAAGCAGAAAGCCCTGTTCAATGCGGTCCATCATTTCGTCGGAGGCTTCGGAGGCGAGCGGTGCGGGCATGAATTCCATCACGCGCGGATCGGCGTTCAGTTCGCGGAAAGGCTGCCGATCCGAATCTCGCCACTGGCGCAGAAGAAGCCTTTCGGTTTCAAGGCGTTCGATCATGGGGAAAGGGTATCATCGGCGCACAGCGTGTATGAGCTGTGAATTGGCAGGTTGCGCAGGAAGGGAAGCAGTGATCGAGGACGCACTCGGCGATTCAGCGTTTAGACTGGTAAGGTTGTCTGGAGCAAGATGACCCACCGGTTTGGAATTCTTCGCCGTTTCCGCTTCAATCTGCCGCAGCGCATTGCGGCGGGGCTGCTGGCAGTGTTTCTCGCGCAGGGGTTGTGGCTCACCAGCCGTCAGACGCTCACCGATCGCGATTACCAATATGCGCGCTGCGGCCGCGAGATGTGGGAGCGGCCATCGTCGCTGGCCGGCTACTTTACCAGTTGCGGCAACATTCACGATGGCGTTTTGGTCTACCGGGTCGCCGGGTTGCCGCTGACCGTGGATCTGCTGGCCGAGCGGGGACTGGACCACTTCCGCAAACCCGAGGACCGGGTGGTACAAACCGGCGGCGCTTTGAGCAGTTGGGAATTACGCCATCAGCTCACACACATTCTTCTTCTGTTGCGACTGCCGTTTCTCGGGGCAGGATGCTTGTTGGGAGGCTGCTTGTGGTGGGTGACACGCCGGCTTTACGGCAACCTGGGCGGCTACACGGCGCTCGCGCTCTACTGCTTTTCTCCCGCGGTGCTCAGGGCCTGTGTCGCACCCAACGCTGAGGTGCTTGCCGCACTGGGGGTGTATGGCGGCGTCTACACATGCATCGGCGTGGCCCATGCCATGCAAGGACCCAGGCGCAAATGGCGTCCGCGCATTGTGCTGCTGACGGTGGCCTTTGGCCTGGCGGCGTCTGCGCACATTGCTGCGCTGCCGGTGGTGGCGCTGATAGGCCTGGCGGCCATGCTGTGGGTGGCAGAGGGGCACAGGAGCCAGGTGT